>CAYFFC010000001.1:0-57305 GCA_964342295.1 uncultured Lutibacter sp.
AAAAACCTTCTTAATTTTTGATTTTGAAGGTTTTTTAGTTTTAAAATTTTGCTATGGCTTATGTATATATTTTATTCTCAAAAAAATTAAATAATTATTATACCGGTAGTTGTCTAGATCTTAAAGATCGCTTAACGAAACATCATTTTAAAGCATTCTCCAATAGTTACACTGCTAAAGCTGATGATTGGGTGCTGTTTTTCTGTATTGATAACCTTTCTTACAAGCAAGCCAGGGGCATTGAAATGCATATTAAAAAAATGAAAAGTAAATCATTTATTAAAAATCTTCATAAGTACCCTGAATTATCACAAAAATTAATATCAAAATACAAATAGCGGGTTCATTCCGATAGCTATCGGTTCCGATAGTTATCGGAACGCCTTCTGTACTAAAAACCTTCTAAATCTTTGATTTTGAAGGTTTTTTAGTTTTAATCTATTTGCTATGGCTTACGTATATATTTTATTCTCAAAAAAATAAACCTTGAGCAAAAACCCAAGGTTTAATGCAAGGTTAATTAAAACTATATCTCTACTTATTCGAACGGTTTAGCCCTCATCACCTTGCCAGAGCCGGCCAAACCTCACTTAATAGTAATAATCTATTTACAAAAATAGTGAAATGCAACTGTTATACTTAAAAATTTGATTGTTTTTACATGAATCTAAGAGAAGAATTAACTACAAAGATACATAGCGATTTCTACTGTTCTAAAGAAGATGATATTAGAAACAGGATGTTTGCATTACTGACTAGTGCTAAAAATGACGATGAAAAGATTAAAGAATATCTCAAAATTTATCAATTATCAAATGTTTTGCTCCTTAACGATTTTGCAGGCTTTCAGAAATACGAAGCATTCACGAACTCCTATTTATTGAAATAATAATGCGTGAGTATTTGTATTTTTACTTAGCATTAACTCAGTTCTTTCGTTGAACCGCTATGTTGATTAAATTTCACTATTTCAGTACTTTTTCAAAAGACATCAATAATCAAGTTTTCCTATCATTAACGGTTTCGCAGGCTTTCAGAAATGCGAAGCATTCACGAACTCCTATTTATTGAAATAATAATGTGTGAGTAATTGTATTTTTACTTAGCATTAGCTCAGTGCCTTCGTTGAACCGCTAGGTTGACTACATTTTACTATGTAAGTACTTTTCAAAAGACATCAATTATCAAATTTTTCACTCCTTAACGGTTTCGCAGGCTTTCAGAAATGCGAAGCATTCACGAACTCCTATGTATTAAAATAATATTGTGTGAGTAATTGTATTTTTACTTAGCATTAACTCAGTGCCTTCGTTGAACCGCTAGGTTGACTCCATTTTACTATTTTAGTACTTTTCCAAAAGACATCATTTATCAAGTTTTTCACTCCTTAACGGTTTCGTAGGCTTTCAGAAATGCGAAGCATTCACGAACTCCTATTTATTGAAATAATTTTGCGTGAGTAATTGTATTTTTACTTAGCATTAACTCAGTGCCTTCGTTGAACCGCTTTGTTGCTTACATTTTATAATTCAGTACTTTATCAAAACACATCAATCATCAAGTTTTTCACTCCTTAACGGTTTCGCAGGCTTTCAGAAATGCGAAGCATTCACGAACTCCTATGTATTAAAATAATATTGTGTGAGTAATTGTATTTTTACTTAGCAATCGCAGGCCAAAGGAATTGTTTAAAGTTTCTTGAAGGTTGTGAATTGCTTTCAGATTTGTATTTTTACTTAGCAATCGCAGGATTTATGGATTTAGTGGTAACGGTAAAACAGTTGTGAATTGCTTTCAGATTTGTATTTTTACTTAGCAATCGCAGGTCAAATATGCTAGATTTAAACGTGCCATCAGTTGTGAATTGCTTTCAGATTTGTATTTTTACTTAGCAATCGCAGGAAATTTAATCGCTCAGAATTATTTACCAATGTTGTGAATTGCTTTCAGATTTGTATTTTTACTTAGCAATCGCAGGGAATAATTTATATAGTGGTTTTACGGATGAGTTGTGAATTGCTTTCAGATTTGTATTTTTACTTAGCAATCGCAGGCTAAATGTTCTAAATCTACAGGGTTAACCAGTTGTGAATTGCTTTCAGATTTGTATTTTTACTTAGCAATCGCAGGTCAACAGCGTCGCTTAAATTTAAACTAATTGTTGTGAATTGCTTTCAGATTTGTATTTTTACTTAGCAATCGCAGGCTCACATAAAGATTTAAACATTAATGATATGTTGTGAATTGCTTTCAGATTTGTATTTTTACTTAGCAATCGCAGGCTAACAAACACAAAACAATTTTAGCTATAAGTTGTGAATTGCTTTCAGATTTGTATTTTTACTTAGCAATCGCAGGATCCGCTGTATAAATTATTCTCACGCTCTAGTTGTGAATTGCTTTCAGATTTGTATTTTTACTTAGCAATCGCAGGTGAAAAAGGTTATAAGTCTATTAGTTATACGTTGTGAATTGCTTTCAGATTTGTATTTTTACTTAGCAATCGCAGGACGTACTGCCAAAAGTTAAAGTTGGTGATAGTTGTGAATTGCTTTCAGATTTGTATTTTTACTTAGCAATCGCAGGGTATCAAGATTTATATTCTTGATACTCTGCGAGTTAAGTGTTTATTTAGAATTTTAAAAATAGCTGCTTCGAATTTGGATTGTACTACAACTTTGGCAAAATTTTAATCCTGATTGTAAAATTTTTTATTAGACTTTCTTAAAATAGTTCTAATTGCTGGGTGGGTTGTTCTAATTCCGTTGGTTTTTGAGCAAAGAACAATTCCATCATACCAAACTGTTTATCGGTAATTTGTAATATCCCTACTTTTCCAAGTTTAGGCAAATGCAACTTCACACGTTTTGTGTGCACCTCAGCATTTTCACGACTTGGACAATGCCGCATATAAATTGAAAACTGAAACATGGTAAACCCGTCTTTTAACAACTGCTTTCTAAATAATGCAGCTGCCCGACGTTCTTTTTTGGTTTCTGTTGGTAAGTCAAAAAATACAAGTACCCACATAACTCGGTATTGATTTAATCGTGAAAAATGTTCCATAGCGTAATAGTTTTCAAACCATCAAACCTTAAATAGGTATGATACTCAAACTGACTGATTTAATTTAAACCAGGATATAAAATTTTTCTGCTTCTTCCTGCAAAACATTCGTACAAACTATTGGTGGTTCTACTTAAAGCTACCATTAACGGGCTCTTTTTATTTTCAATAACCACATCCATAACAGGAATTTTTAACAATTGCAATTTTAAAGCTGTGGTCAACTCATCAAAAGCATCACCTTTTGAAACAATTTCTTTTACTAACACATCAACAAATATGCGATAAGGCTCCATAATGTCATCTGCCAAACAATAGGCATTGTATTTGTTATGATGAAAGATGCCCACACTGGGTAACAATCCTGACCCTACAAGTGCTCTTGCAGTTATCCCTCTTAAAATAGCGTAGCCGTAATTTAACAAATTGTTTGGCGGTGGGCCATGTTGATACCGGGTAAAATTTGGAATGTCAAATAACTGCTGCCAATAATACACAGCCGCCTTGCTTTCATGGTTTTCGGCATCACCGCTTTTCACTTCGTTAACCCATTTATACATTTTACGTGTAGGTATATTTAACAAATCTAAATGCGCAGCTTGGTTAGTAATTTTAGCACCAACCGTTTGCTGCCATAAATTTTTTTTCAAAGGGGTACTGGCATCTAATTGAATTTTAAATCGCTCTGCCTGCTCACTGTGGCCAACCAAAGGCTGTAGCAAACTTACCGGCAAATGGAAAGCATCACAACTTACAATGGCCGCCTTGTTTTTAATTAATTTTGACAATAAGCCATTGGTTACGGTTATTTGTTGGTTTTCTAACACCAACATACCCACATCTTCTATGGGTACTGATTTAGCGGTTTTGCCTTCTTCAGGAAAGTTAATAACCAGCTGCTCGTTTTTTGTACTTAAATACGCCGGGTTGCTAAAAAAAAGGGTTCGTTTTATCATAACAGTTATATTTACTATACCTCCTAGGTTTTTAAAGACCTAGGAGGTATTATTATATTTCATCGTCCAATAATAACGCTTCTTTCAACTCAATATTTATTTTTTTTGAATTATGAACACTTCTGAAATTTTCCTTGTCATCAAAAAGTGTTAAAACCTCTTCTCGATTTAATGACGTGTTTCTCTCAGATAAAATTGCTTGGTATGATGAATATTTATATGTTAAATAATCTCCTATTGCATGATGATTTGGGTTTGTATGAACGTAAATAATCAATTGTTTTAAATAGGTTTCATTGGATATTTTTATACGTTTTGGATGTTTTTGAAATAAACTGCCTGTTCTATGATATTTTTTGTTAAAAGCTTTACTGTAAGCATTAAATAAATTTGAAAATGGTTGGTGTATTTTAATGTTAGTAGGAAGCTCATCTACGCCTTTAATTTTAAAAACCAAATGAAAATGATTTGGAAGTAAACAATAGCTGTATATTTCCGCAATTGGAACTATGTATTTTTTAAGCAACTGTAAAAAATGCATATAATTAGCTGCTTCAATAAATAAATTTTCTTTGTTATTCCCTCTATTATAGTAATGGTAGTAAAAAGAAGGTTCAAGCGGCTCAAGTTTCATATATGTATTTTTATAAGCTGATTTAATTATTAAATTAATAACTTTCCACACCTTCTAGGTTTCAAAAACCTAGAAGGTGTTAATTTTAATTTAATATTCACCTACCTGAACTATATGCCCTAAATGATTAGTTCTAACTTTAATTATATTTTCAAATTCAGAAATACTTTTAAAAACCTTGTAAGTTGTATCTCTTAACTCTTTTTCATCATTTATTTGCGTTTCTAAATGATGTCTGAAAACATAATCTCTAACAGCTGAATTTCCATATTCAACTTTGGAAAACTTTTGAACTCTAAATAAATGTTTACTTATTCTTATAGAATTCTTTTTGTCAATTAAATCCATTCCATTTGGATTGAAATCATCTGAAGGAAAAACAAACAACTCATTTTGCTTCATTGTAAATAGAAATTGCCAACCTAAATGATTGTTATACTCTTTATCTATTATTGGCAACCCTGAATTAACTCGTTGCACTGCTTCATAAAACGATATAACTCTATCCTGAATTTTTCCTTCTTCATCTTTGTAAATAGCAACATGATGGTTGTTTCCTGTGCTTACAAAATCGGTTTGAATCGGGTTTCCTATTTTATCTAAAACCAAATTACCATTATGGTCTTTTTTTTCATGTAAAGCTTCTACATTACTTACACCTCTAATGGTTACTCGTTTAATAGATATACCTTTTTCTTTATTTAGCCAAATAGGATTTTTATCTAAATTAGAAAAAGCCTCTTTTGTGTTGTTAACACTTTCCTTTAAACGATTTACAAGAATTGTCTTAATTTTCCTATCAATTACTTTTTCTAAACTTTTTTCGTTTTTAAAATTATCAGGATTTATTTCCTTTCTTATAGTGAAAATTTCTTCGTAGCAATGAACTTCTTTTAAAGGTTCTTTATTAAAAAGTAATGGCTGTTTTTTAAGCGTTTTGGTATCAAAAGCATTTGCTATATTATTATCAAACTTTGTAAGGTGTTCTAAAACAATTTTTTTTATTTGAGGATTGATAATGTTGTTTATTTGTTCTAAAGTGATACGCTTACTAATCTTAATTGGCTTATCCACAGGCTGTTTAGATTTACCATAAACTGTTTCTTTATGTAGCTGTCCTCTTGGTGTTAATTGCGTTTTGGAGTAGTAATTATCCTTTCCTGTAAGCTTAATTTTATTTGTATTTTTAGTAACTACTTTATTTTTGGCTTTAAATGAAATTAATATAGACTCAATATGCTTTTTTGCTTCTGAACGGAAGTTTTTAAGTGGAGCGACAAACTTTTTCTTTCCATCTTCATTTTTAAAAGTTATTAATTTTTCGATGCCAATGATATTAGCATGCTTTTGATGTTTTTCATCTTTTCTTGCACTTAAATTATTTAAATATTGAATATGATTATGTGTTGTAAAAGCAACCGTTAAAGCATCCATCGCATGATGGCGGTGGTCATTACGTTTGGTCCAATCTTTAATAACTTCAACTTTTTTATTATCCTTTCGTTCTTGAATTTCGGTTAAACCTAACGCTCTGTATTTTGGTAAATTTAATTCTTTCATTACATTTATTAAATCCCAATCTTCTCGCAATTTATCTGTAATACTTCCTGTTGTTGAAACTACATTCTCAAAAACTTCAAACAACATTGCTTTTGCTTTTTTTGCTATGTATTGAGAGTTTCTTAAATCACGTTCAATAAATCCATCAGGTAAATTCTGTTGACTCATTAACAACTTTTTGTATTTACCTTTACTAATAGTTCCTTGCCCATTTTTATAAAGTGTTTCAACCCTATCTTTATAATTTTCTAAATCATTATTAAAATCATTTTCTATGAAATCAATTGCTGTTCTATCGCTTTTCTGTAAGTTGATTTTCTTGAAAGCCAGCGTCTTGTTTGAAAAAGAATCATCAAATAACATTGCTTTTGGAATGATATGTTCAATATCTATTTCTTTTGAAAATAGTTGATGTGGAGATATTTCTTTACCTGTAAATACAGTTTTATAACCTAATGGTGCTAATTCTTGCCATAATTTATATCTTACAACATCATTTTTTGTTGGGTTCGGAATGCCAAATTCTTTGGTGATTAATTTTCTAACATCATCATTTTCTCGTGTTCGTTTAGAAATAAACTGTGATGTTTCCTTTCTTTCTGAAGCAGATTTTTTTAACTCACGTGCTAATTCAATTCTTACTTCATCTGGTTTTCCATATGTTATAATTACTTGATTAATTAGGTTTACCATTTGATTTAGAATCTTTTCAACAACAGGATTTCTTAAACTATTTTTAGGTAATAATTCCAGTTTATCTTTTAAAACTCTATTCGCTAATTCTTCTTTTGTGAAGCTATTTGAATGGTTATAACCTGCCATTGCACAAGCCTCTGAAAACTCATTACCATTTTGTAAATAAGGTAAAATTTTACGAATGGCTCGTGATGATAAACTCCCGTAATCTTGCTGCAGTTTAATATTTGCCAACCATTTAGCATATTCTGGTTTAAAACCATATTTGGTATGTAGTTTCTTTTTTAAAGCTACGTTTGAGTTTCCATATATCAATTTATCTTCTTCACTTATTTTATGGTCATCTTCGGCAGAATATAGTAAATGCCATAATTGATAACTGTCTTGTAAATCAAATACTGAACCTTCTTTATTGGTGTCAAAGTCCAAAATTTCTGGTTTTATGCCAATTTCAGGGAAAATCGCTTTTAGCTCTTCTTTAATTTTAATAGCTGTTTTTTTGGACCAATCGAATCCATATCCTTCTGTCTCTGCAATATTTTGATATATTGCATATAATGCTTGATTGGTTCTATTGCCTTCTATTTTTTCATATTTGCTTTTCCATTCTGTCAATTTACCTAACTCAATATATTTTTTTAATTCAAAAAGTAAATCTTTAGGTTTTAGATCTCCCCTTAGATTTAGTTCCTCAAATAAAGCTTGTCTAATATCTTCATCTAACTTGGAAACTTCTATAACTTCTTTTGTAATATTATTTTTGAATTCTAGATTATTCAAGTTTTGCCAAATCTTAAATTCTTGAAACAATGGTGAAGATTTTGGAATTGCTTTATGATATTTTTCAAATTGGCAATTTGATATTAGATGTTTTTGTGATTTTAACCTACGTTGATAAAAAATAATTAAATCTCTAACATCTTCTTTTAATTTTTTGGTTAAAACTGAATGGTATTTGGCTTGTGTTTCCCAAATTTGTTCAAATTCATCCAAATAATCTTGACGATAGAATACCTGATTTTTTAATGATGTATGAGGGTTTTTCTTAATTTGATTGTATAGATATTGTCCTACTGTAACTTTGTCAAAATATAGTTTTTTACTTCTGTCACTTATGGCACCTAAATAACCACTTGAATTATTAAGGTTATTATTTATTTCAACTAAAACATAGGCAACTTCTTCTACTGTCAATTGATTTGAAATTGCATTCGCTCTCCATTCATAGTGTTGTAATTTAACAGCGTCTCTTTTACCTTTATTATCGGCAGTATAAATTCCTTTAATTGCTAAAAACCGTTTTCTAGAATTTTGTTGACCTTGTCCCTTTAGAGATTCAGATAATTCATCATCTAATATATGAGGATAGAATTGCTTCTGATAATCCCAAACCCTATCAAATTCACTTTGTAAATCTGAACGATAAAACTCAGGAATGTATTTCTTTTCTTCTTTTAATAACTTAAAAACATACTGTCCGGGAGTTAAATTATTCTCATATAATTCTTTTGCAACAGACATCCCGTCAACAGCTACACCTTCTTCTTCATTTATAGTTTTTCTACTACTTTTATAACCTCGTTTTTTGTTAATTGTTAATAGAACTTTTGCAAAATCTTCCAACTTAATTTTTTCAATGGCAGCTTTTGCTCTTAATTCCAAAGTTTGATGTGTTGTATTTTTACCATTTTCAGTTAAAAGAGTTATATCTGATATAATATTATGTTTTTTAAGAATTTCAATTAAATTTTTTCTGCGCAATTTAAAGCGTTGGAGATTTCTTCTTGCACCTCTCTGCTTGGTTCTTTTTGCATTAGGAGATAACCCTTTTCCTGAAGCAAAATCCTCGGTAGGATTTTTTGATTCCGAAACTTTACCCGATTTATCAACTTTATTAAAAGAGTCATATTGAATAACTCTAACACCTAATTTTGTAATTCTCGATTGTTCGTTTTCTTTTTCGGCTTCATTTACCAACGCCCACCCTATTGAGTTAGTTCCTAAATCTAATCCTAGTATTGTTTTCATATAATTTTATTTAAATAAAAAAGCGCATACCTTAAAAGAAAAAATTAAGGTTGCGCTTTTGTTTTGTTCATATTCAATTTTAATTTTTTCAAAGCAGAATTTTAAAAGTACTAATTTATTTTTTCTAAAAACCTAACATACATCACTTTTTATTTAAGTTTTTTAATTGTATATTTGTTTTACAAATCTGAAAACAATTCACAATAAGGATTATTCCGTTGTGAAAACATTTAAGCAGCCTCGACTTCCAATTCGGGGCATTTTTTTGCTTAAATGCTTTATAAGCCTTTGAATAAAACAACAAACATGTGAACTAAAACATTTAAAACGGCCATTTTATTAAATTGGTAGTTTTCTTTTTATCTTTAAATAGCTTCTCAAATACCTACTTATTAAAACAAAAAAAATCAAACTAAATTCAACTCCTTTGTTTAAAATTTTACTTAAAACCCCAAATAAAATAGTATATTTATAGTTTATAACCATCACATTATGGAACTTACCTTTCCTTTATTTGCAGGCATTTTGGCAGCAGCATTGCACGTAATTTCAGGGCCCGATCATTTGGCAGCAGTAACACCTTTTGCTATTGAAAGTAAAAAGAAAGCTTGGAAAGTTGGGTTGTTTTGGGGTGTTGGGCATGTATTGGGTATGCTACTAATTGGCGTATTGTTTTTACTTTTTAAAGAACTTATTCCGGTTGAAAAAATATCAGCGCACAGCGAACAATTTGTAGGTTTTATTTTAATTGCCTTAGGGATATGGATTTTTATCAGAATTTTTAAAAAGGAACAGCAGCACAAACACACTCATGTGCACAGTGAACATCATCCGCTTATTCACAAACACGCTCATATTCACAATACCGAACAAAAACACAATCATGAACATCAACAGGTAAAACAAAGCACGGTAGCATCACTTGCCGTTGGGGTAATTCACGGATTTGCCGGTATTGCACATTTTTTACTGTTTTTACCTGTGTTTGGTTTCAATGCAACAGTAAACTCGGTAAAATATATCCTTGGTTTTGTAATTGGAACACTGTTGGCTATGATTAGTTTTGCTTTTGTAATTGGTTCAATTACCGCATTCTCTAAACAAGACCATAACGAGGTGTTTTTTAAAGGAATTCAATTAGCCGGTGGCTTATTTGCTTTCATTGTAGGAATTTACTGGGTGGTTTCCAATTAAATTGTAATGTACTTACACTACTAAAGTTTACACAATTAATTTTTTGCTGTTTTGTTAGCAAATTCTTGGAAGTTGTTCACCAACCAGCGGACTTACAATGCGCTTACCGCCAATACCACTTTCCATCACTACTTTATTAGGATGTTCATTGGTTATTTCACCTACCAAAGCAGCATTTTTCCCTTTTTTATGGTTGCGCATTACTTGCAATACCTCTGCTTCTATACTTGCATCAACAACTACTAAAAACACACCTTCATTGGCAACATACAACGGATCTAAGCCCAACATTTCACAAGCGGCCGCTACTTGTTTTTCAAGCGGTAGTGCCGCCTCAAGTAAATCAACTCCTAAGCCAATATCATTGGCTATTTCATGCAAAACGGTACCCAATCCTCCACGCGTTGGGTCTCTAAATAATTTAATTTTAGTACCAAATCGATCTAACAATTCCGATACCAAAAAATTTAAATTGGTGGTATCACTTTCAATATTCGACTCAAATTGCAGCCCTTCTCGTTCACTCATAATAGCCATTCCATGTTGGGCAATACATCCGTTTACTAAAATTTTATCACCTTCTTTAATGTTATGTACCGATATATTTGCCTTTGGATGCACTTGTCCAAAACCGGTAGTATTGATAAATATTTTATCGCCTTTTCCTTTTTCAACCACTTTCGTATCTCCGGTTATAATAAGCACACCACTTTCGTCAGCGGCTTTTTTAACCGAAGTAACAACTTTTATAAAATCTTCAACTTTTAATCCTTCTTCAACAATAAAAGCCAATGATAAATACTTGGGAATTGCGCCACACATAGCCACATCATTTACCGTTCCGTGTACTGCTAATTCACCAATATTCCCTCCTTTAAAAAAAATGGGGGTAATTACAAAACTATCGGTAGAAATGGCAATTTTACTATTTATTTCTACTAAGGCGCCATCGTGTTTTTGGTCTAAATAGGGGTTGCTAAATGTTTTAAAAACAATTTTATCTAATAAATTCCTGGTCAGTTCGCCCCCACTTCCGTGTCCCAAATTTATAGTTTCAAATCCTAAATCTTCAATGTTCATAAGTTAGTTATTTACTGTGTTTGAAAAATGATAATAAGCTGCACAAGCGCCCTCTGATGATACCATTGGTGCCCCTAAAGGATTGGAAGGTTTGCAAACCTTACCAAACTGACTGCATTCGTTTGGTTTTTTAATTCCCTTTAATATTTGCCCCGCAATACAATCGGCGTTTTCAGGGACTTTAATATTGCTGATTTTGTATTTAGCTTCTGCATCATACTTTTTATAGGCAGGTGTTATTACATAACCGCTGTTTGGAATTTCCCCAATGCCGCGCCACTCTCTTGCTCCAACTTCAAATACTTTTTGAATCACTGCTTTTGCCGATTTATTTCCGTGTTCTTTTACCGCTCTGGAATACTGGTTTTCAAGAGTACATCTTCCCTCTTCCAACTGCCTCACCGCCATATAAATACCCTGTACCAAATCTAACGGTTCAAAACCTGTTACAACTATGGGTACTTTGTACTTTTCAACCAACGGATAGTACTCTTGAATACCCATAATAGCACAAACATGACCGGCAGCTAAAAAGGCATCTATGCTGCAAAATTCATCGGCTAAAATAGCTTCCATAGCCGGTGGCACCAGTACATGCGATGCTAAAATTGCATAATTGTTAAGTCCTTCTTTTTCTGCATGCAATACTGATAAGGCATTTGCCGGGGCTGTGGTTTCAAAGCCTACTGCAAAAAACACCACTTCCTTATCGGGGTTTTCTTTAGCTATGGTTACTGCTTCTATAGGTGAATATAAAACACGTAAATCGCCTCCATCAGCCTTAGCCTCCAATAAACTTTTTTTACTTCCCGGAACCCGAATCATATCTCCAAACGAGCAAACAATGACACCATTTTCAAGCAATTCAATAGCTTTATCAATTAAATTTAACGGGGTTACACAAACGGGGCAACCGGGACCGTGAATCATTCTAACTTTTTCAGGTAACAATTCTAAAATTCCGTTTTTTACCAAACTGTGTGTTTGTCCGCCGCAAATTTCCATAATATTCCACTGATGTGTGGTAATTTTATGAATCTCATCAAGATACTTTTTTGTTGCGTCAAAGTTTCGGTATTCCTCTAAATACTTCATTTTATTCTTTTTTTATATGTAAATAATACATGAGTTGGCCAAATGAAATGTTTTCATCATTAGGTGATAATGCTTTGTGAAAATACAATTTTAATTCTTTTGGTGCTAATTCCAACAAAATATCCACTAAGGTCGTATTTTGAAATACACCACCGCTAAAAGCCACACATTTGTAATTTTTATCAGCTGCCATTTTTATAATAAATGATGCTATGGTAAACAAAAAGTTTTGTACTATTTGCACTGTTTCCATTCCTTTTAATACGTCGTTATAAACACCCGAAATTATCAGTTGTCCGTCAAAATTGTCATTTGACACATAACTTACACAGGTTTTTAAATTGTAGGTGCTTATTTTATTTTCTAATAAAATAGCGGCTTCGCCTTCGTAAGTATTTATATCTGTTATGTTTAAAAGAGATGCAACGGCATCAAACAACCTGCCCATTGAAGATGTTTTTAACAAATTGGTTCTTTTTAAAGTTAGGTATGTTTTTAACTCACTTTCTGTAAATTTATCAGCTACTGCGGGTAACATATCATCATTTATGAATGATAAAAGCGACAAACGAGGTTCTTTCGACATTTTATCGGATAACAACCAATTAAAATAACTGAGATGGTTAATTCTTGTAATGGTGTTCTTTTCATAATTAAAAAACTCACCTCCCCAAATTGCGCCATCATCACCATAACCGGTTCCGTCAAAAACAACACCCAATACCTTTTTGTTAAACAAATTAAACTCACCCAAAATTGCTGCAAAGTGGGCTTTGTGATGTTGAATTTCAACAAGCTCATTTTTAAATTTAACGTGCAACTCTTTTCCATAAGCTGTGCTATGGTATCCTTTATGTTTATCTATTAAAATTACATTGGGTTGCTGCTCAAAAATAGTTAAAAACCCCTGGGTAGTAGCTACAAACCTATTGTATACATCATAATTATCCAAATTGCCTAAATATTGACTGAGGTACAAATATTGATTTGGGTAAAAAGCGATACAACTTTTTAAATGAGCGCCCAAGGCCAATATTTTTTGAGGAGTTTTAATAGGTGCATTAAAATAATTTGGAGCAAAACCTCTTGAACGTCTAAACAACACTTGCTGTTGAAACTTGTTACTGAATTTAACTACGGAATCGTCTTGTGGATGCGTAATTTTTAAATTGTGTTGTAAAAAATAATCGGCTACGTACTTTAGTTTCTCAATGGCATCTTCATTTTTACTTATTATTGGCGAACCGTGTAAATTCCCGCTTGTTGCTACAATAGGAAAATTGAGTTCGTTTACCAGCAATTGCAATATGCCGGAATACGGAAGCATAACCCCAAGTTGATTTAAACCTGGAGCAACATCTTGCAATGCAATTTTACCTTTATAATTGTTTAGAGAAACAATATTTATTGGACTTTGTGTTGATTGCAGTGACTGAATTTGGTGTTTGCTAAGTTCAATTTCGTTTTGTAAAAAAGGCAATGATGGATACAATACTGCGAAGGGTTTGTGTGGCCTGTTTTTATTAATTCGCAATCTTTTAACTGCTGCACTATCTTCGGCATTACAACACAACAAATAACCGCTTGTATTTTTAATTGCAATACACTTGCCTTGTTTTAAAAACTCTGAAACCTTTTTAAATAGATTATTTTTTTTAATTACCAACTTTTCACCGTTATCATTTACTAAAAACAACGCTATTCCACAGGTATTACAGGTGTTGGTTTGCGAATGAAACCTACGGTTTGAAGGGTTTGTATATTCTTCTTCGCAAGTTGTACACATTGGAAAATTATGTATGGTAGTATGCGCCCTCTCAAACGGAAAAGTTTGGGTTATTGCCCAACGCGGACCGCAATTAACACAGGTTGTAAACGGGTAGTTATGGCGTCTGTTATTGGAGTCTTTTATTTCGGTTTTACAGACTTCACAAATTGCAAAATCGGGAGTTAAAGGCAAGTTTAAACTTCCTTTTTTATTAGAAGGAACAATTTTAAAGTTATTAAAAACCTCAGCTTTAGTTTCTAAAATAACACTGCTTTGAATATTAGAAACGGGAGGAGGGTTTTGAATGAGTTGTTTGTAAAATTTTTGTATTGCTGAAGTATTTCCACTGATATAAATTATAACACCCTCTTCATTATTTGAAACCGTTCCTTTTAACTCATGTTTTTGAGCAAGCGTATAAACAAAGGGCCTAAAACCAACGCCTTGCACCTGACCTGAAATTAAAATTTTAAAGGTTTTCAACATGCTTACTCCTCACTAGAAAATACGTAAATTTACACTTTTTTCAAGTGTAATTCTTGGCAAAGGTCAAGTATATTTTTAACAAGTTTTGGAATTGCATTTTCAACTGCAGGACTCAATTCAACGGTCATTGGATTCATTTTTTCAATAGAAACCGTAAACAAATGAATATCAGGCACCTTATCCATTAAATACACCGTTTCAATCATATCTTTTAAGCCAACATCATGTACGCTTAACGCCGAAGGAAAATCGGATGCAAATTTTGGTCGTATTAATGAAATTGTTCCTTCAGGTTTGCCATCCATAGTTGCATCAACAAAAATAACCGTTGGGTACACCTCAAAACAACTTAACAATAATAAGCCTCCGGTACCACCATCTAAAATATCAATATAGTCTGGTAATTTTAATTTTGACATTTTTTGTATTAAATGTACCCCTACACCTTCATCTCCCATAAGGTAATTGCCAACTCCTAAAATTAAAATGTTGTTGGATTTATCTTTTTCAAAATAAAATGAATCGCTACTAATAGCAACCGGTGTTCTTTCTTTTATACTCATAATAAAAAAACAAAAAGTAAGTCCGTAAATACGGTGACCTAACAGACTTACTTTTTTTGAATACTAATTTTAAATTATTATTTATTTGATGTAGAAGTATCGGTTTCCATTACTTTTTTTAAACGTTTTTCGCGCACAAATTTATAACCACCAAACATGGAAGAAACTTCTCCTCTACCTTCCAACCAATCATGATAAAATACCAAATACACATGTATTATAGTAAATAAAATAAAGCCCCACATAGATATATGGTGAATGGTACGCACCATAAAATCGCCACCAAATAGCGGAATTACCCAACTAAATAATTTTGGCAACCACCAATCTGACATGTCTGCATACAAAGCAAAGCCGGTAAAAACCATAATTAAGGCTAATAAAAACAAGGCAATATAAGACAATGTTGCTACGCTGTTATGACCAATACTTATATTTTTTAAATCGCGTTTTTCTTCATTTAAAAGTAACACATCAATTTTTAACACATGCCAAAAGTTATTCCAAGTTTTTTTGCTGAAAGGCCAAAACGCACGCCAGCTTGCAAACTGATTTCCTACCAACGACCAATACAACCGCAATATCATATTAAAAAAGAAAATATAACCTGCAGCAAAATGTATAAACCTTACTATTCCAAACGAATGTAAATTCGTTGCCTCTGCACTTGATAATAAGGCCGGTGGATTGGCAATTATAAATCCGGTTACGGTTAAAACGAATACTGTAAGTACATTAATCCAGTGAAATATTCGCACCGGTAATTCCCAAACATAAATCCGTTTAAAATTCTTTGTTTTCATAATAAGCTATTTAACTTTCACAAGTAGCAATATTTTGAACCTTGGAAATGTGATTTCCATGTTCATCATATAAATGCACAGCACAAGCCAAACAAGGATCGAATGAATGAATTGTTCTAATAATTTCAAGTGGCAATTCAGGATCAGCGACAGGTGTACCAATTAAGGTAGATTCGTATGCCGAACGCTGTCCTTTTGGATCACGCGGAGAAGCATTCCAAGTACTTGGAACCACTTGTTGATAATTTGCTGTTTTTTTATCCTTTATGGTAATCCAATGTGCCAGCGCACCTCTTGGAGCTTCGGTAAATCCAACACCTTTGGCTTCAGTTGGCCAAGTAGAAGGATCCCACAATTCTGTATTAGCCATCCGTTCATCACCATTTTTAATATTATTCATTAAGGTGTCAAAAAATTCTAAGGTCCAACCGGCTACCAATTTGGTTTCAATTCCTCTTGCTGCGGTTCTACCTAAAGTTGAGAACAATGCATCAACAGGAACATTTAAATGCGCCAATGCACCATTAACAGCATCTTGAATTTCTTTATGACCACGACCATATCCAACAAGTAATCTTGCTAAAGGTCCTACTTCCATTGGCATTCCTTTCCATCGTGGTGTTTTAACAAAACTGTATTTTTCATTCACATCCAAATAATCATAAGCTTCTTTAGGACCGGTATAGTTAATAGTTGTTTCACCATCCCAAGGGTGTTTACCCTTATCATCTCCTTCTTTATAAGAGTACCAAGAATTGTTTACAAACTCTTCAATTTGGTCACTGCTTCTATGGTCAACATCATGAACTTTTGATAAATCTCTGTTTAAAATAACTCCTTGTGGGAATTTAAAATTAGAAATATCGGCATATCCATTGGTAGGGAAATCACCATAACTCATATAATTACCAAAGCCTTTTCCAATGGCTCCCCAATCTTTATAAAATGAGGCTATGGCTAACAAATCAGGAATATAAACCTGCTCTATAAACTGTTTTCCTTGTTCAAGTAATTTACCAACATAGGCTAATCTTTCAGCGGTTAAGCCTCCCGGGTTTTCGGTATTAATGGCACAGGCCATTCCACCAACCAAATAATTCGGATGCGGATTTTTACCGCCAAAAATGGTATGCACTTTCACCATTTCTTTTTGCCATTCAAGGGCTTCTAAATAATGCGCCACACCTAATAAATTGACCTCTGCAGGCAATTTCATTTGAGGATGTCCCCAATAACCATTGGCAAAAATTCCTAACTGCCCACTTTCAACAAACTTTTGAATGCGCTTTTGAACATCAGAAAAATATCCCGGTGAACTTTTTGGCCAATTTGAAATACTCTGCGCAATTTCTGAAGTTTTTTTAGGATCGGCTTTGAGTGCGTTCACAACATCAACCCAATCTAAGGCATGTAAGTGGTAAAAATGTACCGTATGGTCATGCATATATAAAGCCCCTTCCATAATGTTTCTCACCATTTCAGCATTTGGAGGAATTACAATTCCCAAGGCGTCTTCAACGGTTCTAACTGATGCCAATGCATGTACAGTTGTACACACACCGCATGAACGTTGCACAAATGCCCAAACATCTCTTGGGTCACGACCTTGAACAATTTTCTCGATACCTCTAACCATGGTTCCCGAGCTGTAAGCGTCAACTATTTTACCGTCTTTAATTTCTGCTTCTATTCTTAAATGACCCTCAATGCGAGTTACAGGGTCAACTACTATTCGATTTGACATAATTTAATGTTTTAAGAATCTATATTTTGTTCGTTAGAAATACCTCGTTTAACACGATCTGCAAGTTCTTTTCTTTTTGAAATATTTGCTCCAATTGCATGAGCAGCAATTCCACCTGCTAGTACACCGGCAGCGACTTTACCAATGCTGTCGGCACTTTTTTCTTCGGCAAATCCAGGTACTTTTGTAATGCGTTTGTAAATTGGGTCATTATCCCAAAAGTCCTCCTCACTACAACCAAAACAGCCATGTCCAGACTGGATAGGGTAACTAACTCCATTGTTCCACTTTATACTTCCACATGCATTGTAAGTAGTTGGCCCTTTACACCCAACTTTATATAAGCAATATCCGTTTTTGGCATTTTGGTCGTCAAATGTTTCGGCAAATAATCCTGCATCATAATATGGGCGTCGGTAACAACTGTCGTGTACACGTTTTGCATAAAATGCTTTTGGTCTGCCCAATCTATCTAATTCAGGCAATCGTCCAAATGCCACCACATGCATAATAACCCCTGCCATAACCTCACCAATTGGCGGACAGCCTGGTACTTTAATAATAGGTTTATTTTTAATTATTTTATGAATTGGTGTTGCTTTTGTTGGGTTAGGTTTGGCCGCCTGAACACAACCGTTGGAAGCACAGCTACCCCATGCAATTATTGCTTTGGCGCCTTCAGCGGCTTCCATTAATTGTTCTTTTGCGGTTTTTCCGGCAATGCAACAATAATAACCATCTTCCCCCAAAGGCACAGCTCCTTCAACACATAAAATATATTCGCCCTTGTACTTTTTCATGGTGTCGTGTTTTGATTTTTCAGCCTGGTGACCTGAAGCCCCCATAAGCGTTAAGGTGTAATCTAAAGAAACACGATCTAATACAATATCGGCCACGATAGGATGATCTGACCGTATAAATGACTCACTACAGCAGGTACATTCTTGGTAATGTTCCCAAATAATTGGTACCCGTGGTGTGTTTTCCAACGATTTGGCAATTTGCCCAACCATGGATGATTCCAAACCCATAAATGCAGCCATGTACGTAGAGAATTTCATAAAATCTCTTCGAGAATAACCGTGCGCTATAATGCTTTCATAATAGGTTTTACGTTTGTTTTTTGAAGTAGCCATACGTAACTAATTTTTATTTAAAAAGACCTTTTATTCATTATATAATTTATAATGTTTTTTAGAAAGTACTAAATTTACAATAAATTTTAATAGAATTTACTGTATATTCTTAATTTAGAACTGTTTAAAATAACCCAAATCATTTATATTATTAAGGAAAAGAATACTAACTACAAAAGTGTTGGCATGTTCAAGTAGGTTTATTCTCAGAATATTTGTAGTTTTGATAATCAATTTTTTTTTAAAATGCATGAATTGTCTATTGCCATGGGCATTGTAAAAATAGCTGAAGACGAAACTCGTAAGGCGGAGGCAAACAAAGTAACTAAAATTGAGCTTGAAATTGGTGTTTTATCGGGTGTTGAAATTAGTTCACTCGAATTTGTATGGGACTCAGCAGTTGAAGGTAGTGTTTTGGAACAAGCAGAAAGGCAAATTAACATTATTAAAGGAGAAGGTAAATGTGCAGATTGCAATACCCTATATCCTATGAAAAATATTTATGATTCCTGCCCTAAATGCAACAGCAATTTAAAAGGCGTTTTAAAAGGAAAAGAATTAAAAGTAACACGATTAGAACTTATATAACTTTATATTATGTGTGGAACTTGTGGATGTGGTTCAGAAAATAACGGACCTATAATAACAAAACCGGGAGGGCAACATCATGAACATCATCATGCGCATCACCATAACCATTCGCATGAACATAACCATGGCCATAACCATCATCATAACCATAGTCATGAAAGTCATCATAAAATTGTTGAAATTGAACAAGATATTCTACAAAACAACCAAATTAATGCAGCTCGAAACAGGGGTTATTTTGAAGCCAAAAATATTTTCGCCCTAAATTTGGTAAGTTCTCCGGGTTCGGGTAAAACTTCAATTTTAGAACGCACTTTATCAGAATTAAAGGACGAAATTCCTTTTTATGTAATTGAAGGAGACCAACAAACTTTAAATGATGCTGATAGAATTGACGCCTTACATATTCCGGTGATTCAAATTAATACAGGAAAGGGATGTCATTTAGAAAGTGATGTGGTATATAACGCTGTTAAACAGTTGGAAATTCAAAACAATTCGATTTTAATGATTGAAAATGTAGGAAACTTAGTTTGTCCTTCTATGTTTGATTTAGGTGAAAGCAAAAGGGTAGTTATTATAAGTACCACCGAAGGCGAGGATAAACCCATTAAATATCCAGATATGTTTTATACGGCAGATATTTGTATTATTAATAAAATAGACCTACTGCCTTACGTAACTATTGATGTTGAAAAATTAAAAAGCTACGCCTTGCAGGTAAATCCGAATTTGAAGTTTTTTGAAGTTTCTGCAACCACCGGAAAAGGTATGCAAAATTGGTATAATTGGTTAAAAAAGGAATGTAAATAATTGTAGTTATGTGTTTGTCAATTCCAGGAAAATTAATAGAAATCACTAATGAGTTAGACCCTACTTTTAGAGTTGGAAAAGTCTCTTTTGACGGTATTGTAAAAGAAGTGAGTTTAACCTTGGTACCCGAAGCCAATGTTGGCGATTATGTATTGGTTCATGTAGGTGCGGCTATTTCAACCATTGATGAAGAAGAAGCTAAAAAAACATTTGATTTGTTAAAACAACTCGATGAACTCCATGAGTTGGATGATCCGGATACCGATTAAAAATCGAAATACCAATTAAATACATCTGTTTTTAAACCTATTGAAATCCAAGTTGAATTCGATTTTTCAAACCCTGCTGTTGGACTTACAGGGTTAAATTTTCGGTAATTAACGCCACAAAACAATTTTAGGTTTGTTGCCGGATTAACCAAATAACCTACTTGCATATCTCCAATAAAAATAGTTGCCTTATTTCCTTGCCCAATGGTGTTGTTGTAATCTGATGCCCTATTATCATTATCGGCAAAAACATCGCCTCCATAACTAAAGTTATCTGACCCGTTATTAAAATCAAAACCTTTTTTACCATATACCATTTTTGCATAGGTAAACCATCTGTTTTTAGTATATCGAATAATTCCAATAACCTCTCTGAAATTAGCACCCCATAAATGAGCTAATGGTTGGTTGGTATTACCATAGTTATAATTTAACTCGTCATGAGAATAGGTATAAGGTCTAACGGTGTTCAATTCTGCTTGAAGGTATAAGTTTTTAACTTTAAAGGCGTCAAAAAATTTAGCTCCTACTTGAAAACCCATTTTATTGCCCCACCAACCATTACCGGCTGAAATTTCCGAAACCCGAAATTCATCAACCAACATTTGTCCGTAAAAAGCTGAATTTTTGTGTTTGTATTTAGCGCTTAATCCTAATAACGAATTTCCTGCACGCGAACCCGAAGAAAATTCTATAGCTGTATAAAATATAAGCGGATTTACATAATTCACATCAAAACCTCTATTATTAGCATCATCCCAAATAACACTTTCAAACAAACCGATATTTAATTTTTTGGTAACGTTCAAACTCAAATAATGAATGGCCATAAATTTTTGACGGTAAGCACCATCAACAGTAAGTTCGGGTCTAACGTCCTGCATCCACATCCATAAATTTGTATATTTCAATTTCCAAAATGTGGTGTTTATCTTAAAATATGGATATGGTGCTGTTACATCAGATAAAAACAACGATCGGTAACCATCACCTATAAAGTTTTTACCATGACCAAACTGAAAATTAAAGGTTGTATTTGGTGTGTAGGTTATATATGCTTCGGCCACAGGATAATCATAAGCATCAGTTTTAAAAGCTTTTGCAATACCCCTTCCCGGAATTACAGCGGGATTTCCACCGGCAGGTTTTAAAGATTCGGCATAGGTATTTACATAATTTGCAAATCTCCCTTGGCTTTCATAAAAACTTGTTGAAAAATTAAACTTTTTACCCAATCCACCATTTATTTGCACAGCCCTAGTATTGTTGAAGGTGTTAACACCTTCGCTGTCTCTCCCCAATTGTAAATCAACAACAGGGTTCATGGTAATCCAATAATTTTTTCCGTTTACATACCCCATATGCTCGTTCAATAACTTTTTCCCGAACCAGGTTTTTTTGGGTTTTATAAGTCTGTTTTTTTGAGCATCTAAGTCCATATATTTACCAACTTCACTATACACAAAAGGTTTGGATGCGGTGTGTGTATTTTCAACTGTATTTAAATAATACTCATACATACTGTAATCAACATGTGTAAAGGGTATGTTTAGCGCACTTTTATGCTCTGGAAAAAGCGTTTTTTTATGGATACTTGAATTTAATGTGGGTTGCACTTTTTTAGTATTTGAAAGTAATACCTGTTTGGGAAGTTGAGTTGTTATCTCCTCATTTGTATTTTCTGATAATGGAATTTTTAATGGAAACACAAATTGCATTTCAACCGAATGATTATTGAATGAAGCTGCCCTAATTTGAGGAAAAGTATTAAAAACCCGAATTGCTTCAGTTTTCAGTGCTTTATAAGGTGTATTAACATACAACACTTTGAAACTACCTTGTGTATCTACTAAAAAAACAATGTTAACTGTTCCGTAAAAGTTTTCTTCAACAACCCCCTTCGGCACTTTAAAATTGGCAACAACGCGTTCTTTTACGGTTTGTTTAAAACAGTCTGCAAGTTGTACTATATCGGTATTCTGGCATTCCGAAAAAACAGGAAATTTTTCTGTTTGAGCTTGAAATACAATTGAAACCAGTACTAAAAGAAGGCTTAAGGCAGGTTTTTTCATATAAAATTAGTGCTTAACTTTTATAACATTATTATTTTGTAATTGATATAACTCCCCACTTTCTTTACAAGTGGCTTTGCCATTTTTATCAAATTCCAACCGATGTCCATATGCACTCACCCAGCCAATTTGCTTCGAAGGGTTTCCTACCACTAGAGCGTAAGGTTTCACTGGTTTTGTTACTACCGCTCCTGCGCCAATTAAGGCGTATTCACCTATTTCATTTCCGCAAATTACCGTAGCATTGGCTCCAATACTCGCTCCTTTTTTTACCAATGTTGAAATGTATTCATTTCTTCTAACAATAGCACTTCTGGGATTTATAATATTGGTGAAAACCATAGAAGGTCCTAAAAAAACGTCATCTTCACAAATAACACCGGTATAAACCGAAACGTTATTTTGAATTTTAACATTGTTTCCTAAAATTACATTTGGAGAAATGACTACATTTTGACCTAAATTACAGTTTTTACCAATAGTAGCAGCAGGCATAATATGACTAAAGTGCCATATTTTTGTTCCTTCACCAATGTTACAGTTTTCGTCTATAACTGCCGTTTCATGTGCGAAGTAGTTTTTTGACATTACCAATTAGTTGTTCAAAATTAACATGAGCTAATGTATTTAGCTTTGCGATTTAAATATAACTAAATTTCGGTAGGATGCCAAGTAGTTTTTACCTCTAACGTTTTTTCAATAAAATAAGGCGATTCGCAACTTTCATTATTCCAATTATGCTTTTTATAAATTATTGAACGTTTAACATTGTTGCTTGCCAATTCTGTAACCAATTTAATTTCATCGATGTTATCGCCACAATATACTATTGCGTTAACATCCATATGAGAAGCCATTTGCCCCAATAACTCTTCTCTTTTTCCTGTTAAAATATTAACTACTCCTGCCGGAACATCAGATGAATTCAAAACTTCAGCAAACGAAATGGCACATAATGGTTTGGTTTCTGAAGCCAATACTATTACCGTATTTCCACCTACAATGGCAGGAGCAATAACAGATACAAGCCCTAATAAACTTTGATTTTCATGCGCTAAAACAGCTACTACACCAACGGGCTCCATACAGCTAAAATTAAAATGAGAACTGGCAACCGGATTTACAGCACTAAAAAATTGCTGGTACTTATCGCTCCATCCGGCATAATACACCAACCTATCAATAGAGGCATTAACTTCGGTTTCAGCTTCATTTTGTTCTAAACCTTGTGCTTTTAATTCAGAAATAAATTGTTCTTTTCTTCCTTCAAGCATTTCAGCTATCCTGTATAATACTTGTCCTTTATTTAATGCTGAGGCATTTGCCCAAGAACTTTGCGCCTTTCTAGCAACAACGACTGCATTTCTAAAATCTTTTCGAGAAGCTAAACACATATTGGCCACTAATTTACCCGACTTGTTTTTTACGGCAAAATATCTTCCAGATTCCGTTCTGGGAAACTTTCCACCAATATATAATTTATATGTTTTTTGTATATCTAATCTGCTCATTTTCTTGAATTGTAAAAATTATTCAAACCTAAGGTATGATTTTAATCCGTGTAAACCACCTTCTCTACCCATTCCGCTCTCTTTATAACCACCAAATGGCGATGTGGCATCAAATTTATTATACGTATTTGCCCAAACTACCCCGGCATTCAATTTTTGAGTTAAATTAAATATTTTTGAACCGGTTTGTGTCCATACACCTGCCGATAAACCGTAAGGAGTATTATTTGCTTTATCAATTACTTCATCAATTGTTCTAAAAGTTTGAATGGCTAAAACCGGGCCAAAAATTTCTTCCTGAACAATTCTGTGCGATTGTGATACATTTAAAAACAGCGTTGGTACACACCAATTCCCCTTTTTAGGTAAATTACATTTAGGCTGATAAATATCTCCGCCTTCATTCAATCCAATTTTGATATAACTTTCAATGGTTTTTAATTGTTTTTTGGAATTAATTGCGCCAATGTCGGTGTTTTTATCCAAAGGATTTCCAACAATTAAAGTTTCCATTCTACGCTTTAATTTTTCAATTACAGTTTCTGCAACTGACTCCTGAACAAAAAGTCGAGAACCTGCACAACAAACGTGACCTTGATTAAAAAATATAGCATTAATAATCCCTTCTACTGCCTGATCTATTGCAGCATCTTCAAAAATGATATTAGCCCCTTTTCCTCCTAACTCTAAAGTTAACTTTTTTTGTGTGCCTGAAATGGCTTTTTGAATGTATTTACCCACTACCGTTGAACCGGTGAAAGCTATTTTATCAACATCAGGGTGGTTTACAATTGCCGCTCCGGTTTCACCTGCACCTGTTACAATATTAACAACACCTTTAGGCAAACCACTATCTTGAATAATTTCTGCTAACTTAAGTGCTGTAAGCGGTGTCGTTTCTGCGGGTTTTAAAACTACAGTATTCCCAGTAGCCAATGCAGGTGCAATTTTCCATGCCGCCATTAACAATGGGAAATTCCATGGTATAATTTGCCCCGTAACTCCAAGTGGTTTTGGTTTTCTATTTGGAAATGCATATTCCAATTTATCTGCCCAACCAGCATAATAAAAAAAGTGATTTGCCGCTAATGGAACATCAACATCTCTAGATTCTTTGATAGGTTTACCTCCATCCAATGTTTCAATCACAGCAAATTCTCTTGCCCTTTCCTGAATTAAACGTGCTATTCTAAATATGTATTTTCCGCGTTCTTTACCCGATAATTTTGACCAACTTTTGAATGCTTTGCGAGCTGATTTTACCGCAATATCAACATCTTCATTACTCGCTTCGGCAACTTTGGCAATAACTTTATTAGTTGATGGGTTTTCTGTAATAAAATAGTTTCCGTTAATGGGTTTTGTAAACTTTCCATCAATATATAAATCGTACTGTTTTTTTATAACAACATGGTCAGTACTTTCAGGAGCCTCATCATAGGTCCAAGATGCTTTAAACATGTTTTCACTTACGTTTTTGTGCATAATTAATCTTTTGAAAAGTAATTTGCAGATTGGTATAAACCTGTCTCGGCCTTAACCAATTGCATTAATATATCATTTGCGAGGCTACTTGCTCCAAATCGGAAATATTCCTTATTCATCCATTTTTCGCCTAACACTTCATTTAGCATAACTAAATATTGTAACGCTATTTTTGAGGTTGAAATTCCGCCTGCCGGTTTCATACCTATCATTTTTCCGGTTTTCAAGTAAAAGTCTTTGATGGCATCAAGCATTACATAAGTTACAGGTAGGGTTGCCGCAGGTTGTATTTTACCGGTAGATGTTTTTATAAAATCGGCACCCGCGTACATTGCAATTTCACTAGCCTTACGTACATTATTTAAGGTATCTAATTCTCCTGTTTCAAGAATAACCTTTAAATGTGCTTTCCCACAAGCTTCTTTAACTGCTGCAATTTCATCATATATATACTGGTAATTACCCATTAAAAATTCGCCTCTTGATATTACCATATCTATTTCGTCGGCACCTTGTTCAACGGCAAATTTAGTATCGTCTAATTTTACTTGCAACTCTGATTGCCCGCTTGGAAAGGCTGTAGCAACCGATGCTACCTGAATATCACTTCCTTCCAGTGCTTTTTTTGCTACACCCACATAGGTTGGGTAAACACATATAGCAGCTACAGTAGGGATATTTTTTAAAGTATCATGAGGATGCATCGCCTTATAGCATAATTGCTGAACTTTTCCCTTGGTATCTTTCCCTTCTAAAGTAGTTAAATCAACCATACTCAACGCGAGCTTTAACCCTTTAACTTTTGAAGATTTTTTAATGCTGCGCGAACAAAATTTTGCCACTCTTTCTTTCACGCCCGTAGTGTCATACACGGGTAAATTATTTAAATCTGGAAACATTTATTTTAATTAAGGCTTCAAAATTACAAATTATATTTCAATAATTTTAGATAACCTTGTATTTAGCATTTTTAAAAACCTTAATACATGAGTTACTCAACTTTAAAGACAATGGGCAAACTGTAGCTTACGCCTACCGGCTTGCCACGCTGCCTTCCGGGAGTCATTTTAGGCAATAAATTAATAACTCTAATCGCCTCAGATTTTAGCTTTTTGTGAGGTGCTCTTGCTCTAATATCAGCTATATTTCCTTTAGAGTCAATTTTAAACATAACATAAATACGTTGCACACTTCCTTGAGCTAAACCTAAATCAGATGCTAACTCTGTATTAAATTTTTTTGATACAAACTTGGTGATATTTTTAGAAAAACAATCACGCAATTCCTTGTTATTTCCTCTACATCCGGGGTACACCGGGACTTCTTCTATAACAACAAATGGTACATCTTCAACAATGGTTTCTTCTTCTTCAACGGCTACCAATTGTTCGTCTACATTAATTTCAATTGCTTCAGACTCATCTGTTTCAGTGCTTTCAATAATGGTTTCAGGCACTTCGATTTCGTCATGTACTTTTAATATTTTTTCGGGAATAATTGCTTTTGCAGCAGGTTGCACCTCAGGCTCAGGAGTTTTAATTACAACGGTTTCTTCCGAATTATCAACTGCTTTTATAGCTCCGGTTAAATTTTCAACTTGTCTTGGATAAGACTTCATTTTAAAAAATTCGTACACTATAAAGAGTGCCAATACCAATCCTAATTGAATAAGTATTTTACTATAATTTTCGAGTTTGGCGTAAGGGTATTTTTTAACTTGCATGGTTTTCTTGTTTAAGTTGAACAAGAGTGCTTTTATGAAACTGCCTTATGCAGAAAACTATATAATACAAGAAGTTGATTGCAACAAGATGCAATTACAAACATCTTGAAAGATTACTATCGTATTAAATTTACAAAAAAATATATTGAGAAGCAATTTAAATTTTAGATTATTTTTTGTTAACCTTATATGTTTCAATATATTAAACTTTAATTAAAGTGTGTAAACGAAAAAAACTCAACCTTTTCAGGTTGAGTTTTTTTCGTTTTTTATTGTAATTTTTTTTATTCTACTCTAAATGCAATTGGTAAACTATATTTTACACCAACAGGTCTTCCACGTTGTTTACCCGGTGTCATTTTTGGTAATAGCTTTACTACTCTAATAGCTTCTTCCTGTAAACGTTTATGAGGAGCACGTGCCATTACATCGGTAATATTACCAGTTTTATCAATTTTAAACATTACAAAAATACGTTTTACGCCAGGAGACAAGCCTAAATCAGAGGCCAAATCCGAATTAAATTTACGATTCACGTGTTTTGTAATTTTCTCTTGTAAGCAGGCTTTTAACTTTTCTTTTGATCCTTTACATCCAGGGTAAACCGGCACGTCTTCAATAATAGCAAACGGCACATCTTCCATCACATCTTCTTCTTCTTCAACATCAACTATTTCTTCAATTTCAATTGCTTCATCTTCATCAGTTTCTGTTGATTCGATTACAGTTTCTTCAACTTCTTCTTCATCCTCAACTACTTCAATTTTATCGGGAGTTGGTGGTGGTGGCGTTTTTGGTTCAGGCGGTTTAACTTGCTCTATTTCTACTGTTTGTTCTTCATCTTCAATGTTTAAAACTACAGGTCCAAGGTCATCAATTACTCTATCATACGTTTTTTTCTCAATCGCTAAATAAACTATAAATAGCGCTAACACCAAACCTAACTGCATAAACAACTTACTGTAGTTTTCCAGGTTTGCTTTTGGATTTTTTTTAATCTGCATCTGTAAAAAATTTTATAGTGTGCTAATTTAATAATTTTAATGTAACTTTTGCAAGTATATTTTTTAATTCACTCTTTTTTTTAAATAAAGCGCCAAAAATACACCAACAGCAACAAGTATCCCTAAAAAGTTAGCAATAATATCTAAAATAGAGAACTGACGGTAGCTTGTTGTTACACCTTGCAAAGCCTCAATAATTATGCCATAAGCCAAAACTAACCCGGCTACTATAATTATCAATTTTATTTTTTTACTATTTGTTACAAAAACTTTTAACCAAAGCAAACAAAGTATACCGTAGGCTAAAAAATGTACAAATTTATCGAGGTGTAAAAAAGTAGTTTTAATTTTTCCCTGAATAGAAATTAAACTACCAACTGTAACAGCCAACGTACATAGTATTGCAAGAACCTTTAGTTTTTTAGGCCCCAATAAGTTCTTTATAGTTTTCTGAAGATAGTAACCCATCAACCTCGCTCATATCATTTATTGCAATTTTTATCATCCAACCATCTCCATACGGATCGGCATTTACTTTTTCAGGTTCATCTTCTAATACTTCATTAAACGCTGTAACTTCGCCAGATAATGGCATAAACAAATCTGAAACTGTTTTTACAGCTTCGACAGAGCCAAATACTTCATCTTTAGCTATAGTTTCATCAACTGAATCTACATCAACGTAAACAATATCACCCAATTCGCCCTGAGCAAAATCAGTAATTCCAATTGTAGCAGTTTCACCTTCTATTTTAACCCATTCGTGGTCTTTAGTGTATTTTAAATCTGAAGGAATATTCATTTTTTAATGTATTATAATGTTAATTAATTACCTAATATATATCTAACACTTAACCCTGAACTAATTGATTGACGTGGGTAAGTGGTTGAAATTGCATATTTAGAAGAACTTTGGTCGAAATAAAACGAAGCTGTTAAATTTTTATTGATGGAATAATCGGCAAAAAGTTTTAAAGACAAAAGTCTTTGGCCTCCGGTAACTTGGTCATTTTCATCATCTATTGCCCTCAATATTGTTTTATCATCTCTTAAAGATAAATCGGCTCTAATATTTAAATCTCCTTTCACTTTGGTTACTTCGCCTCCAAATCTAAAATTCATTGCCAAATCCTTTATTCTATATCCTAAACCAACAATGTATTCAATACCATTTATTTGCGTAATTGTATTGTTATTAAAGTTTAAAGTGAGCCCTCTATCTTTATTAATTCGACAGGCGAAAGATACGGAATTTTTTAATTTCATATCAACTTTTATTAATGGAGAAAACTCTTCAAGTAAATTTACATTTGTAAAAAGGGTTTTGTTAAAATAATTACCCACAATATCGGTTTCACCATACGGGTTTTGGGGGTCATAATCCAAATTATTAGTAAAACTTGTTATAGAATACAGTGAATTGTAGTTATGGCTTATTGAAAAACTTCTAAAGCGTTTTTTAAACCATTTAAATTTCATAAGCCCTCTATAAGTAACGTTCCAACCGGGAATTGGAATGTCTCTGAAAGCATTTAAACTAACATTTGATGCATTTTGACCGGAATAAGCTGCTAAAAATGCAGGTAGCATAACTTGCTGACTGGTTTCTCCAAATCCAATTATAGACTCACCGGTGTTTTGGGCTAAGCGTTGTGCAATTATTGCTCTGTTTTCTTTAAACTTTTGAAAATTAACATTGGTATTTTTAAATGAAGTTTTAATCATATTAGAACTAATACTAAAGTTTCCATAATCCGTTACCGGAGCACTTGTATTTAAAACATTATCAACCACATCTAATTGTTGGGATGAGCTTTTGGTATATGTTTTATTTCCTATAAATTCAATATCAAAATCTCTAAAAGGCTCAACCGTAATAGTGGCATCTAATTTATTTAGATGAGTTCTTGAGTAGGTATTATTATAATAAGGGTCATTTACACCACGTGACAATAACCATCCGTTTTCAATGGCCTTTTGACGAATATCTATTTGGCTTCCGAAAACAAACCCTAAGGTTGGTGCTAGGGCACCACTGTAATTATCTCTACCTAAAAATCCAACTTTTGGCAAATATCCGGGTAAATAAGTCCCATTATTTTCAGAATAGTTTACTCTTGCATTTTTAACCGATGTTAACAATGAATACAATCCTTCACCAATTTGGTTTCCTATGTTTTTCTTTGAAGAACTTCTTCTTTTTACAGCAGGCGCCTTTGCATTTGTTTTTGATGTTTTAGATTTTTTTGTCAACAATTTATCGAGTCCTATGTTTTTATAAAATTTATCAAAACGTATATCAGCACCAAAAGTATGGGTATTTGCATTTTGAATAACATTTCCAATTTTATCAACATACGACTGGGATGCCGCTTGCCAATCAAAGTCGGCTGTATAGGTATAATCTGCATTTATAAAATCTAGGTACGGTAACTTATTTAGTGGAAATTTGTATGTTGCATTTAAAGATTGGTGGTATCTGTCGGGTCTTCCCACTGTGAAAAAGTTATCAAATAATTGAATATCATCAGAAGGATTGAAATCATCGTACACAAAATTATTGGTTGCTCTAAAATTAACCTGTAATGATTTTGTTATGTTATACCCAATGGTATAATCCCAATCGAACATAAAGTTGCGTTGTATTAATGTAGGTAGCTGTGGCAATCCTTCAATTAAACTTCGCGATAACTGTTCGTTATAACTTCTAATAATATTTGAGTTTATTGATATACTTGAAGGCATTAGGTTTACATTAAAATCTTTTAAAAATTTTAAGTATCTGCTATTAAAAATATTCCAGTTTTTAAAAGGTTCAATACTTTTTGGTTCAAAATTGTAATTGTAATTTGCCGAAGCTCGTACGTTTTGATCAATAAATTTTTCTACATTATAATCTCTTCTATAGGTTTCATTGTAGGCATAAGAAACCGATAAATTTTCAACATTATAAAAGCGTTGTTTTTTTGTTTTTTGCGGGTTGTAATCTTTACGCACATTAATAAGGCTGATACTTTTTCGTTTTGTATAATCTCTGGCCTTATCGCTATTTGGGTTTATGTTTTTAGCATCTTTAAATAGTACGTCTTGGTATTGCGGGTCGTATTTTGGGTCAATAAATTGTTCAGAAATACTGTAATTAAACGGTAGTTGCACTCCCCATTTTTTAGGAAGTAATTTTCCAACATTTACATTTGTTACAACATCGTAAATTTTGGTATCTTCTTGACTCCTTTCATTTACACGTTGCTCTATACCGCCAAATCCTTTAGTTTCCATTCGGCCGGTAACAGCAACATCTGCAAAATCTGCAAAATTAGCATCGGCACTTACCACAGCAGCCCAACCTGCTTTGTTATCAAATTCAGCAACACGCATTTCATTAAACCAAATTTCCGCACTTTGATTAGAGGTTGAAACATTTTTTACCCCCAGCATAATGGTTCTAATATTTGCTAAATTAGGGTTTCCTTTCACCCTTATTTCATAGCCTTCTAAATCGGCTATTGGAAATGCATCACCTTCAGCCGGATAGACAATATTAGGTGCAACCCCGGCTTCAAAACGTTGTAATTTTAATTTTCCTAAATAATCAAGCAATACATCTAAATTATTTTCTTCAGGCCAAATTTCAACAGCTGTTGAAGCACTAAAATCGGAAATTGTCAATAGTTTTTCCAGCTGATAGTAGTTATCATCTAAATCGCTTCCAATTCTAACAATGGCCTTCATTTCGTTATTTTGAACTTGAGGTTTTGTTTGAACGCCTTCGGCATGTAAAAATAATTTTAGCCGTTTATACATTCTTAAATCAACACTCACATTTTTAAAAATTGCCCGTGTTTCATCAGGTTCTAAATCGGTGACTTTTAATGAAAGTGCTTGTTCATTTTGTTGTTGAATAGTTGTTGTACCTCTAAGCACTTCACGTTCAATTCCCGGAGGTAATACATACGGAATAGGATTTCTATCTTCATTTTCTTGAATATTAACAACACCTACTTCAAAATTTTGCAATTCGGCATTTGTTAAATTTTGAGGTGGTGTAATGGCATCATCCAAGGTTTTAGTGAACCTCCTCCATTCGCCACGTACCAATTGTAATTCACCAAACCGCAGTACAACCGGCATTTTAAATTTTGTTAAAAACATTCGTAAAAAACGAATGGAGTTATACCCTGTCATATCATTTATTACCTCATCCGGGGTATTTACTTGAATTCTGAATTGAAGCCACCTAAAATCTTTTTCGGTACCGTCTTCTAATTGTACTTTAACTATCTTTTCATCAACAATATTATTTTGACCCACTACCAAATCGTTTTTATTTAGAGAAACTTTGTACTGATAGTAGCTCTCAACAGCATTCATAGTTTGATCTTTATCAATATCTTCAACATCAGGATAGGTAGTGCCTTGTGTTGGATAGCTTTCTGTAGATAAGTTATTTGTTGGTGAATTGCCCTGTGTATTGTTGTAATTTTTATATCTGGTAATTAAAGAAGCCTCGACATTGTCGTAAGGAGTGCTTCTGTAATACATAAAGTTATCGTTTGAGGGGTCGGGGCCAAAAGCAGTTCCAAATAATTGTATTTCTTCATCATCATTTAACCCATCTAATCCAACATCTTGATTTAATCGTTCATTATCATCATCGCTAAATGCATATAATAACGACTGATTAGTAGGAATTTTACCCCAAATTGTTGGCGAAGTATTAGCAGTACTTAAATCATTAGCCGGCAAACCGTTTTCATACATTTTTCGTCCATCCTTCAAAATATCTTCAGATATATTACCCAAATTAAAATACAATTCTCCTACTTGATTTGAAGGGTCTTCGGGGCTAACTCCCAACGGTAACCCTTCTTCATTGGTTATGGAGTAATGATCGTAGGGATCCATAAGCCAAAACTGAATGTACTCAACATTTGCCTGCTCAAAATCGGTGGTGGTAAGAGCACGAGTTATACCCGCCCAATTTTCTTCGGGGTTTGTGAATTTTCCGGTTGCATCTATGTTTGCTGTTGCATAATTGTAACTTCCTCTTTCACTTGGAAAATACGCTAAATCTAAGGTTCTAACTATGGTAGATTGGATAATGTCTAAATCTTGTTCCGGGAATAATTCTTCATATCGGACTCTTCTAACCTCAGCCCTAGAAAGTTCAACATTATCAATATTACTTGGCTTTACCGTGCTACCCCCATAAAATAACTGGTCTATAACGTACCATGCTAGTTTACCCCGTTTATAACCATAGGATAAATCATTGGCGTTACCTCCAAAATCAAACTGTGTTTGATACTGAGGTGTACTTGCTAAATACCATTGTTGCGGCGATTTAACATCTAACGGTATTTGAGACCCTTCAAAATCATCAACATACGAGGTGGCTTCACCCTTTAAATCGATTCGTTTTGGGGTACCCGGCTTTAGATAAGCAAAATCGCCTCTAATTGAAATATTTGAAGCAACATCAGTATCAATATTCGGCAATTTATTTACCCATTTAGTAAGTTTAGGAACTTCGCTTCCATAACTAGCATTTAACCCAAAAATAGTATTATTAAAAGGCTCTTGATTAAATAAAGCTTTTTGTGTAATGGGTCTTTCATTTAAGTTTAAAATGGTTGCACCCGCAATAAATTTATCAGAAAACCTGTGTTCTATATCAACACCAAAAAAACGTTTGGTTTGCAAATTAAAAGTAGCATTATTTTCAACCGAAACCTCTATTGGGGCATTGGAAGCTTCTAAACTTGGGTTAACTATTTGTACCCGTCCCATCTGGTAATCAACCACATAATCAACACCTTCCACTAACTCTCTTCCTCCGGTTGTTACCCTTACCGAGCCTTGAGGCACGTTAAACGCTCCCAACGGAATTCCGTTTGCGCTTTCAGATTTGTAATAGCCCTTTATTACATATTTGTCTTTTTGCTGATAGTTATTTCTTGATTCAGACTGGGTATTTTCGTACAATTCAGTAAAAACATATGTAGCATCTGCCGGATCGGTTAATTTTGGTTGTAAATCTTCACCAAAAGGTTCAACTGTAGGGAAAATAACAAATCCTTTTTCAGAATTTACCGTGGCACCTTCAACATAATCAAAAAAGCCATCACCTTCAGGTGTATAAAATTGGTTCTGGTCTAACCTGTCTATATCAAAAAAGTTAAGCAATATTTTATCGGACACTCCAGGTGTTTGCGCATTTTGTAGCGCATTTATTGGTACTCCGGTTGCATCATCCCGATATAATAATTCCAGTCGGAAACCATCGGGGTTCATTCTGAATGTTTGCAATGAATACACATTCTTCATCATCAAATCCCACAACGGAATATCGGTACTTATAATTTCACTACGCAATAATTTCACCACTATATTATCGGGTGAAACCACTCCATCCGTCATAAATTCACCAACCTTATACACATTGGGGTCGCCACTAACTGTATATTCGTATGCAACTGCTAAAACATCATTATCAGCCAATCTTCTGTTTAATGAAATATACCCTAATTGAGGATGTAAGGTAAATTCATCCGGTCTTAATTTTATAGCATTTTCAAGTACAGAATAATCGCGACCTTGTTGCATTGAAAAAGTGTTTAGTGCATTGCCTACAGTTGAAATGTTTCTTACCGGATTTGTTATTGTTAAAATTGAAGCCAAATCATTTGCTTCATTATCGGGATATAAAGCTCCCGGAACGGCCGTAACATTTGCCGGACCAATATTGGTAGGGTCACCCTCTCCAATATCAGCCAATGCAACAATATTTCGAATATCATCTGTTGCCGCACTTCTATTGGTTACCCAAACTTCTATTCTAGATATTTGAATAGGGCTATTTATTAACGGATATTCTTTCAATGCGGTGTTATAGGCATCTCTAAAGTATTGCGATATAAAAAAGTGCCGATTTGTATCATAATCGGTGGTTTGCAATTCAAACTCCTGTATGGTTGAGCCTCCTTGAGCTGCAACCGACCGTGTTTCTGATTTTTGTTCGGCAAATACACCTGTTACGGTGGTTTTTCCAAACTGGAGTTGTGTTTTTACACCAAACAAATCTTGAGCACCAATTATTAATGAATTTTTTAAGGGCATACTCACATTACCCACTTCAATTTTTTGAATAATATCATCCTCGGTTGGAGTGTACTCTAATTTAATCTGATTCTGAAAATTAAAGGTCGATTGTGTATCGTATTGCGCACTTACTCTAAGTTTTGTACCCACTTTTGCCAATATACTTGCACTAATTTCCTGGTCAAAATCAAAAGTAAAGCTGCTTCTGTTTCTTTCGGACAATTGTGGATTGTCCACATTTTGATACAACATTCCCATTTTAACAAGTACGGTACCTTGCGGATTCACTTCAATGGTATTTCCTCCAAAAACCGATTGAAAAAAATCTGAATTTACATAATAGGTTGGCAATAGATTTTTTTGTGCCGCGGCGCTTCCCTGCCTTTTACTGTTTGTAGCACTAAGTTTTTCTTTATAATATTCAAGCATGTCTTTTTTAAGCTTGAACTTTTTAAACTCTTCTTGCGACATATAAATTGGTCTTTTTATAAAGTAATCGCCAATTTTTTCAACTACCATATACCGTTTCAAATCGGTATCATATATAATTTGAGTTTCAGAAGGGTTAGATAAAAATAACCCTCCTTCTTTATCGCTTTTAAAAGGATATTTTAGAGTTAAGGTATCTGATTTTGATACTGTTTGAAGCGTGTCTGTCTTTTGGGGTGGTAAAGGAATTTGAGCAAAAAGTCCCTTTGAAAACCCTAAAAACAAAAAAGAAAGAATAAAAAGTTTAAATATAGTTTGGTTGTTATTCAAATCTTACAAATTTTTAAGCGCTTTTTTTATCAGCATTTCAACACTAAACGAGCTGTCTTCCAATAAAATTTTATCAATAACTTTTTCAGATTGTTTTTTAGCAAATCCTAAGACTTCTAAAGCTGATAACGCTTCATTTTTGTTAGTATTGTTTAAGGAAGTCGAAACTTCATCAATTGCATAGGTTTTTGTGATTTTATCTTTTAAATCAACAAGCACTCTTTGGGCTGTTTTTGCGCCTATCCCTTTTACAGATTGGATAATCCCAACATTACCCGATGCTATTGCATGTTGAATCTCATCAGTAGTCATAGATGAAAGCATAGTACGTGCAGTACTTGGTCCAACACCTGATACTGAAATTAAAAGTCTAAAAATTTCACGTTCAATTTTGCTTATAAATCCATAAAGTGTATGAGAATCTTCTTTTACAGATAAATGGGTGTACAAAAATACAGATTCTTTATCGGGAATTTGCGAAAATGTGTTGAGTGAAATATGGAGTAAATAGCCTATACCCCGGGTTTCAATAACTACAAATGTTGGATTTTTCTCAACTAGTTTACCGTTAATATGCGTTATCATGTTACTGCGTTTCTCTAACCGAGTAAATGTAGTGATTTATTATTTATTTTTTAATTCTTGAGCATGCACAATTGCCACACTGGCTATATTAACAATTTCATCAACACTAGCGCCTAATTGAATAATATGAACCGGCTTTTTTAACCCCATGATTATTGGCCCAATAGATTCAATTTGATTGAATTCTTTCATTAATTTATAACTGATATTTGCAGCATCTAAATTTGGAAAAATGAGTCCGTTTACTTTTTTACCAATAAGTTTTGAAAATGGAAATTTTTCTTTTAACATTTTAGCATTTAAGGCAAAATCGGCCTGTAGCTCACCATCAATACAAACCTGCGGATGTTTTTTATGCATAATCTCTATGGCTTGTGCCACTTTTTCCGATGAATCCGTTTTACTGGACCCAAAGTTAGAAAATGATAACATAGCCAAATTTGGGTCAAAACCAAACATTTTCATCGCTACAGAAGTCATTAAACTAATATTTGCAAGCTCTTCAGCTGATGGGTTGATGTTTATTGCTGTGTCAGAGAAAAATATAGGGCCTTTTTGCGTTAGCATAATATTTGTGGCCGCTATTCTTTTTACCCCTTTTTGTTTACCTATAAGCTCAATCATTGGTTTTACAACTGTTGGGTAACTTCTAGAGTACCCTGTAACTAATGCATCTGCTTCTCCTTCATTTACCATCATTGCGGCAAAATAATTGCGTTCGCGCATCCATTTTTGGGCATCTAATAAGGTAATTCCGTTCCGTTGTCGTTTTTCCCAATATACCTTTGCAAACTTATTTCTTCGCTCCTTCTCTTCATCCGATTTTGGGTCGATAATAGGAACATCGGCCTCAAAATTTATTTCATCCATTAGTTCATGAATAATCTCTTTGTTACCTAATAATATTGGTTTTCCAATGCCATCATCATGAATTATTTGTGCAGCTTTTAAAACATCTAAATGATCAGCTTCAGCAAAAATAATGGATTTTGGATTGGACTTTGCGCGTGTCATAAGCATACGCATAAGTTTACTACCGGTTCCCAGTCTTTCGGCTAACTGTTCTTTATATGCTTCCCAGTTGGTAATTGGCTCCTTAGCAACGCCTGATTCCATAGCTGCTTTTGCAACTGCCGGAGGTACTTCAGTTATAAGTCTATAATCAAATGGTTTTGGAATTATATAATCCTTTCCAAACTGAATATTTGTTTCTCCGTATGTAATATTTACCTGTTCCGGAACCGATTCTTTAGCTAAATCGGCTAGGGAATGAACAGCAGCCATTTTCATGGCTTCATTAATTTTTGTAGCCCTAACATCTAGTGCACCCCTAAATATAAAAGGAAATCCAAGAACATTATTTACTTGGTTAGGATGATCAGAACGCCCGGTTGCCATTATTACATCATCTCTGGTTTCTATTGCTGTATTATAGGCTATTTCAGGAGTGGGATTTGCCATTGCAAAAACTATTGGATTTTTAGCCATGCTCAGTAACATTTTTGGTGAAACCACATTTCCAACAGACAAACCGATAAATACATCTGAATTTACCATAGCTTCTTCTAAAGTAAAAACATCTTTATCCGTAGCAAATTCAGCTTTTTGAGCTGATAAATTTTTGGCATCTTTTCTAATTACACCTTTGCTATCGCACATTACAACATTCTCTTTTTTAGCTCCCAATGCCAAGTAAAGTTTTGTACAGGAAATAGCTGCGGCTCCGGCACCATTAACTACAATTTTTACTTTAGAAATATCTTTACCCGTAATTTCAATAGCGTTTTTTAATGCTGCAGCAGAAATTATTGCTGTTCCGTGCTGATCGTCATGCATTACCGGAATATCTAGTTCTTTTTTTAACCTTGTTTCAATTTCAAATGCTTCCGGAGCTTTAATGTCTTCTAAGTTAATACCTCCAAAAGTAGGAGCAATATTTTTTACAGTTTCAATAAACTTATCAACATCTTTGGTATCAACTTCAATATCAAAAACATCTATATCGGCAAAAATTTTAAACAGTAGTCCTTTCCCTTCCATAACGGGTTTAGATGCTTCCGGTCCAATATCACCAAGACCAAGAACTGCAGTACCATTTGAAATAACTGCTACTAAATTACCTTTTGAGGTATATTTATAAACGTTGTCTGTATTTTTTTCAATTTCTAAACAAGGCTCTGCAACTCCCGGTGAATAGGCTAGTGATAAATCGCGCTGGGTAGCATATTTTTTGGTTGGAACTACCTTAATTTTACCCGGGACAGGTTTGGCATGGTATAATAATGCCTCCCTTCTTTTATTTGACTTATTCATTGAAATTTTATTTAAAATGGACTAACAAAGATATGGTTTTCCTTGAATTGGCGTTAGAATTTTACAAATTCATATTTGTTAAAATTTCTCAGTTTCATACTCATGTACTTACTCCTTTTATTAATTAATAATTGGTAATGCTTTAATATTGTTAAATATATTATTAAGAAGTTTAATAATAAATTAATAAAATCCCTTTTAAGAGCTAATAAAAATTTTTCTCTTTAAAATTTTAGGGGTTGGTTCATGTCATTTGTTATTATACTTTCGCATAATATATAAGACCATTATGATTTGAACTTCGTAATAAAACCTAAATGTAAGATTGGGAAATTGTAATTTTAAAATAGCACAATATATATCAGCAAACTTATCATAAAATCTAATTATATTACGTTTTTTCACTTTAAAAAATATGAACACCCTTGAAAAAAACACATTATTACTTAAAAATGAAGCCAAACGTTTGGGTTTTGAAAATTGTGGTATTTCAAAAGCTCGGTTTTTGAATGAAGAAGCTACTCGTTTGGAGCAATGGCTTAAAAATGGCTTTCATGGTAAAATGCAGTATATGGAAAACTATTTTGATAAAAGGTTAGATCCCAGGTTGCTAGTTGACGGAGCTAAATCGGTAATTAGTTTGTCTTTTAATTATTTTCCAACCAAACATCAAGATGAGTCAACTTATAAAATTGCTAAATATGCTTATGGAGAAGATTATCATTATATTTTAAAATCAAAATTAAAAACACTGCTTTGTTTTATACAAGATACTATTGGGGAAGTTCATGGTAGAGCTTTTGTTGATTCTGCCCCGGTAATGGAACGATCTTGGGCTGAAATTAGCGGACTAGGGTGGCGAGGAAAAAACTCATTATTACTTCAAAAAAGCAAAGGATCATACTTTTTTTTGGCTGAATTAATTATTGATGCAGAACTTGTGTATGATACTCCATATAAGACGAACCATTGTGGCAGTTGCACAAAGTGCATTGATGCCTGCCCGACCAAAGCAATTTTACCAAACAACACTATTGATGGTAGTAAATGCATATCATATTTTACGATTGAGTTAAAAAATGAAATACCGGCTTTTGTAAGAGGAAAGTTTGACAATTGGATTTTTGGTTGTGACATTTGCCAAGATGTTTGTCCTTGGAATCGGTTTTCAACCCCTCATTCTGAAGAAAAATTAAACCCTCATCCTAATTTATTGGAGATGACAAAACAAGACTGGCAAGAAATTACTGAAGATGTTTTTAAAAAAATATTTAAAAAATCGGCTGTAAAAAGAACTAAATTTAATGGATTAAAAAGAAATATAAACTTTTTAATGAAATAGTTGATTACACTTTAATTACGGGCTGTAATTACCATAATCAACGGGTGCTTAATTAATCCACTTGTAGTATTTTGGAACATATCATAGAATGAATAACCTAAAAAATTTAGTTTGAACTATGCAAATCAAATTAGCTTCTTTTTAACAGTTATTTAATACCTCTAAAAATACAGGGTAAATCACAAAATAATTTAATTATTTCATACAATTCCCTTTTTAGATTGCCTTAATATCTTTCCTAACCCTAATGAAAGAAAAATAATACGCAAGAACCTTAAAAAACTTAACTCATCTTTAAAAGGCACTCTATTCGGCTCAACATATTTACTTATAGATTCCAACTATGACAAATGTCAATTATATTTTAAATTAGAATCTATAATTTTACATTTCAATTTTGAGATTTGTGATAAATAGTATTTTATGAACATAAGTGCAAGAATTTACACCATATTATTAGGCACGTTATTTATGTTTTTTTTCACAGGCATCAAAGCACAAAAAAAATTAAATAATTACCAAACAATTGAGCGTTTTAGCGTTCAATGGGTAAATCAATTTCCATTACTTAAAAAACCAAAAAAAAATTCGAATAAAGGGTGGCTTGCTAAGTTGATTTTTGGAAAAAAATATAGTCCTAAAATTACAAAACCTACTGATATTATTGTTACTAATCCTAATTCGTTTCTACTATTAGATCAAGGAGCCGGCACAATTTTTAATGTAGACATTAACAATAACAGCCTAAGAACATTTAAAACGCTTAAAAAATCAAAAATTAATTTCAACTCTTTAGTCAATTTTTGTTTATTCTCAACTAATGAGATTTTGTTTACAGATTCTCGTTTAAATAAAATTTACAAATTAAACGAAGAACAAAAAAAATTAACAGTACTAAATGATAGTATCTCATTAAATCAACCTACGGGTATTGCTTATTCGTCAATATCAAATGAGATATGGGTTGTTGAAACAGCAGCTCATCAAATTTCAATATTAAACAAAGACGGTAAATTAATTAAAACCATTGGAAATAGAGGTGCCGGAAAGGGTGAATTTAATTTTCCAACTTCAATTTGGATTGACAAACTTGGAAATGCCTATGTAATTGATGCCATGAACTTTAGAGTTCAGGTTTTCAATAAAAAAGGAGAGGTAATCTCAGTATTTGGAGAAATTGGAAATGCAACCGGTTATTTTGCCAGACCAAAAGGCATTGCTACAGATTCTTTTGGAAATATTTATATTACAGATGCATTATTTCATACAGTTCAGGTTTTTGATATTTCCGGAAATTTCTTGTATCAGTTCGGAAAGCAAGGAAGAAATAAAGAACAATTTTGGATGCCTTCAGGTATTTATATTGATGATGAAAATTATATTTATATAGCAGATAGTTATAACGCTAGAGTACAGCTATTTCAACTTATTAAGAATTAAAAATGAAAAATATCCCAAATATATTAGTAATAGTTTTCTTGTGTGTTCCTATTTTAGTAAGTTCACAATCAATAGTAACTACTAAACATAATTTATCTGCGAGCGGACCGGGAACTGTTAAAGCAACCATCGAATCCGAAGTTTGTATTTTTTGTCACACCCCACATGATAGCAGCCCAAGAGCGCCATTATGGAATAAAGATATTTCAGGGAACACCTATACCTTATATAATAGTTCTACTCTAGAAGCTGTTCCCGGGCAGCCCGACGGAAGCTCCATTTTGTGTTTATCATGTCATGATGGTACTATAGCTTTAGGAAAAGTAACAAGTAGGGAAACTGAAATAAACATGTCTGGAACAATGACAACAAAAGGAAATTTAACCACGGATTTATCAAATGATCACCCTATTTCATTCACATATAACTCTTCATTGGTTTCTTCAGATGGCGAATTAAAACCACTTCCCTTGTCAACCGTTGAATTAGACATTAACTCAAAAGTACAATGCTCTTCATGCCATGAACCTCATAATGAAGTTTATCCAAAATTTCTTAGAGCCTCAAATGAATTTTCTGATTTATGTTTTATGTGCCATGATAAAACTTATTGGACACAAAGTTCTCACAATACCTCAACTAAAACTTGGAATGGTTCAGGAACTAATCCTTGGGAACATGTTGATCCGGCATATGCTACCGTTGCGCAAAATGGCTGTGCAAATTGCCATGATACACATAATGCCAGTGGTAGAATAAGATTATTAAAAGATGTAATTGAAGAAAATAATTGCCTAGACTGCCACAACGGTAACGTTGCCGGTAAAAACGTGCAAGCTGAACTTGTTAAGACCTATAATCATGATGTGTATTTTTATTCGGGAATCCATGACCCTGCGGAACAGACTTCTGTTATAAACAAACATGTTGAATGTCAGGATTGCCATAATCCGCATTCGTCAACCAATGAAGCTGCTAATGCTCCATTAGTAAATGGATTTGGTAGAGGGGTTGATGGTATAAACCAAGACGGCAACCCTGTTAGTCCCGTTACAAATGCCTATGAAATATGTTACAAATGTCATGCCGGAAATGCTTGGGCTCCCTCACCAGCTTTACCTAGAATAATTAATCAAAACAATGTACGATTAGAGTTTGCCACATCTAACCCTTCTTTTCATCCAATTGCAGGTGCAAGAAATAGAACAGATATTGATGGCCTTATTGCTCCCAATGCTTCAAATACGGTATTATACTGTGCAAGTTGCCATGCTAGTGACAATCCAAATGGACCTGCCGGACCACATGGTTCAATATACCCTCAAATACTTAAGTTACAATACGAAACTGCAGACTACACTAATGAATCTGCACAAGCCTATGCATTATGCTATAGTTGCCATAATAGAAATAATTTTGTTTTTGGACAGCCTTGGTGGAGAACATTTAGAGAGCATAGAACACATGTTGTTTGGGAAGATACGCCGTGTAGTGTTTGCCATGACCCTCATGGAATAAGCAGTTCTCAAGGAAATAGCACCAATAATTCTAATCTTATTAACTTTAGAACTGATGTTGTAACTCCATCGAGTAGCGGAAGGCTGGAATTTATTGATACCGGTGATAAAAGAGGACGTTGTTATTTAACTTGTCACGGTGAAGATCATGATCCTCTATCTTATTAAACCATAATAACAAAATGTTTAGTTAAAAACTAATAATTTTTCTGTATTAAATAATTACATATTAAAGTTTTAAATTCTATTATTTTTTTAATGCTGATGCCCACTTTTTGTAAGTGTAGATAAGGCCTCAAAAAAACAAAAAAATCAATTTAAGATATTTAAAACAATCATAATTAATCAGTTAACAACAATCACTATAGACATTATTTTTTGAATTATTAAGTCGAAAATAATGATTAATACGATTTTTTGATTGGCTTTTATGATAAATATCAGCGTTTTAAACTGTTTTCAGTTGTAAATTTGAACTGAAATTTATCTTAATTGGAAAGTTCTGTATCACTTAAAAAATTTAAAATGAAATTAACTAAAATATTAACAACCCTAATTGTAACAAGTTTTATCAGCTTCACAGGTTTTGCCCAAAATATAGCAGGTTCTGCTCATGATTTTTCAACCGAAACTTGGAATAGTGGTAATTCAATCTGTGAAGTATGTCATACTCCGCACAATGCTGTAACCATTTCAGAGGCTCCATTGTGGAACCATGAAGTAACAGTAACAACATTTACAGTTTATAACAGTTCTGTTTCTCCTTCGTTTACAGCAACTGCAAACCAACCGGATGGTTCATCTAAGTTATGTTTGAGTTGTCATGATGGTACTGTGGCTTTGGATAATTTTGGGGGGCAAACTACAGGAACAAATTTTATAAGTGGAAATCACAATCTAGGAAGTGATTTAAGTAATGATCATCCTATTTCATTTGTATATGATACATCATTAGCGACAAATGACGGAGGATTATTCGATCCTAATTCGGCGAGTTCCGGGCTTCCAAGTGGTGGAACTATTAGACAGGATTTATTACTTGCAGACAAAATGCAATGTTCTTCTTGTCATGATGTTCATAACTCTGCAGGTGTTAATTCCTTACTGGTAAAATCCAATGCCGGCAGTGCACTTTGCCTAACATGTCATAACAAATAATGACAACTTAGTAACTTAGATTTTAAAGGGGGCAATTGCCCCCTAATTAATACAATAAATACATAAAATTAAATATCTGTTCGCTACTAACTTGTTTATGAAAGATGACTTTAGTCATAGCAAATTAGTCCAATTTTAAATACCTTCACCACTTAAATTTATTGCGCTAAGTTTTAACACTTTTTAAAAAAATGAATTTTAAAATTAATACCAATCTACTTATAATCTTCGCAATTTTTTACGCATTTATTTCGTGTTCTCCACGTATTAGCAAAACGATACCAACAGAAAAAATTATTTACCCCGCTCCTCCTGACGCAGCAAAAATTCAGTATTTAACAAGCATTAGTTCATCTTTAGACGTTACTAAAAAGCAATCGGTATTTGCAAAATCTGTTTTAGGAGAAGCCCCTGTTTTACCTATCTATAAACCTTATGGGGTTTTTATTAGAAATGGTAAATTATACATATCCGATGTGTCTTTAGGTGGTGGAATTGAAATTATTGATTTTGAAACAAATGAATTTAAATATTTTGTTCCTGAAGGCCAATATCAATTAAAATTACCATTGAATAGTTATGTAGATGAAAATGACCAACTTTATATTGCAGATATCGCATTGCAGAAAATTTTTGTTTTTGATGGTGCTGGTAAATATATTTCTTCATTTGGTAAAAAAGAGAATAAAAAACCCTCTGATGTATTTGTAACTAAAAACAAAATATTCGTTGCCGATTCAGGAAATAATAGAATTAATGTTTACAATAAAAACACGTATAAATTTGAATACTATTTTCCAAAATCCAACAGCGGAAATAAAGATTTTTTATATAAACCGGCTAATATAACACTCTCTAATGATAAAGTTTATGTTAGTGATATGGGAGCCGGAAACATTAAAGTATTTACTATTAATGGAGAATATATTAACTCAATTAGTAAATATGGAAAAAATATTGGCGAATTGGTTCGTCCAAAAGGTATTGCTGTTGATAAAGAAGAAAATATTTATGTAGTTGATGCAAGTTTTGAAAACATTCAAATTTTTAATAAAGAAGGTAAATTATTACTGTTTTTTGGCGGGCATTATAAAAACCATGGAGATATGTGGCTGCCTACCAAAGTGATGATAGATTATGACAATTTAAAGTATTTTAAAAAATACGTAGATCCCAAATTTGATTTGGAATATTTAATTTTTGTTGCAAACCAATATGGCCCCGATAAAATAAGTATTTATGGGCGTATAAAACCTACAAGTAATAATGTTGAATCTAAAATTTCTAATAATAAAACCACAAAAAATTGAAAAAAAGTTAATTAGTTTATGAATATACAGCTATACTTTAATAAAACTTTTATAGAACATTTTAGATAATAATATATGAATATAGGTATGAACAGATATATCAATTATCTTTTATTTATTATAGCTATATCACTGTTTTGGAGATGTTCTCCGGAAATAGGTTATGGAGTAAGGTCTTTTATATTTGATGGTGTTCCTTCTCCACATAAAATTCAAATTACTCAAGTAAATGACAGCTTACAAAAACTTAATACACCCCTTGGAAACAATATAACACCCTCATCAAGAAATAATTATTATTTACACGAGCCATACAAGGATAAAGAATGTATGAGTTGCCATGATAAGAATAGGATGGGTAAACTCAAAGTTGAAACTTTAAAACTTTGTAATGAATGCCATGATGATTTTGAAAAATCATTCGAAGTTTTACATGGACCTGTTGCCTCGGGAAATTGCCTTGCATGCCATAACCCTCATAAATCTGAATTAAAAAATCTGTTAACAAGTTCAGAACAAGACTTATGTTTAAGTTGTCATGGTATGGCCACGATTTTTAAAGATAAAGCGCACAAAGATATTGATAAAAAGGGGTGTATTGAGTGTCACAATACCCATGGAGGAAGAGACAATAATTTTCTTATTAATAATAAGCAATAACTAATGAAAAAACGAAGTTTATTATATATATTTTTATTATTTTCAACAGTTAGTTATTCTCAAAATTCATCCTCAGAAACTACATTTTGGAAACTTTTATCACTTAATGGAGAAGTTAACGTAAGTAATTATTATTGGGATCAAAAAACTGTCAGAAACGACTATTACGAGCGTTTAAAAAGCTCATTTTTGTCTGGAGAATTACTTTTAAATACTAAAAGCTATTTTTATCACCCCAATTTTTTAACTTTAGATTTAGATGCTGGATACAGCCCTGAAACCGGTCAATTGCTATCGGTTGTTACTCCGGATAGAAACGAAATAAATACCTTAAAAAAAGTAGATGCAAGAGCTTACCTATTTAAAAACAACGATTTAAATTTTAGTGTATTTGCTAACCTGAATGAAAGTTATAACAATCGTGAAAACTTAACAAACCTTAAAACCAATTTTGAAAATTTTGGAGGCATCGTATCATTTACAAATAAATATTTGCCAATTACAGTATCTTATAACACAGGAAAGGGAGAACAACTAGAATTACAAACAGATAGGAGCTACATTACAGAAACCAGTAATTTTGAAATAAAAACAAGTACATCTATCGGAAAAAATGATTGGAATCAGTTTGTATATTCTAATAGTGACTACCTTTATAATGATAAATTTTTAATTACACCGCAAAATCCTAATGGTAACATTGTAGATAACAAAATAATCAGATGGTCTTTGAGTAATAATTTTTATTTAGACCCCAAAAAAAATTACGGATTTGTCTCTCGAATAGCTGATGAAGATCAGTCAGGAGATTATAATTACAAAAGGTTTGAGGTGCTGGAAAGTATATTTTTTAAGTTGCCTCAAAATTTTAATCTAAATGGGAATTATAACTATTTTGACATTAAAGGTGATATAACAGATTTAAAACAACAAGATATTAGAGGTACGTTGTCACATCAATTATATAAAAGTTTAAGAACAAATGTGTATTTTGAATCTAACAATATTAATGATGTAAGGTATCAGGAAAACATTACCAGAAAAGGACTTGATTTAAGGTATGATAAAAAAATTCCTTATGATGGAAAGTTAACAATATCGTACTTACTAAGTAGTTATAGTCAGGAAAGAATAAGTGATGACGCAACTATATTTATTCAAAGAGAACGTTACAAATTGGAAGATGGACAAATAGTATTGCTAACTAATCAAAATGTCAATACAGCATCTGTTGTTGTTAATGATATTACCGGGACCATTACCTATCAACTTAATATCGATTATATTTTAATTGAGCGAAATGAGCTTCTTGAAATTCAACGTGTCCCCGGTGGTCAAATTGCCAACGCAGAAAATGTTTATATTGACTATATATCAACCCAGCCACAATCGTATAAATACGATGCTGTTGTAAACTCCTTTTTTGTAAATCTTGCTTTTTTCAATAATAAAATTGAACTATTTTATAAAAAAGCAAAACAAGATTATATAGACCCCGTAAATGAAGAACTATTTACATTAGACTACTACAATCAAAATCTAATTGGAAGTCGTTTTAATATGAACGCTTTTAGTGGCGGTATAGAATATGACGATTATAAGAGTACTTTAATTCCTTACAGGCTTATGAGGTATTATCTGATTGTACAAGGTGAACTCAAAAAAAACCTATATTATACCTTGAATGGAGACATCCGCGATTATCTTATGATAGTTGATGAAGGTGTAACACAAAAATATTACAATATCTCAAGTAACCTTTCTTATAACTTTAATTCAATTACAAAACTTAACCTGCAAAGCAGTTATATTAAACAAGAAGGTGAAGGTATTGATTTAGATTTAATAACCGCCAGGCTGGAATTAACAACCAGGTATAGACAGTTATTCCTCAAAGCAGGAATCGATTTATATAACAGTGAATTATTTAATGAAAATTTAGACTTTAAAAGGTTTACAATTAGATTATCACGTAGATTTTAAAATATCATATTTATAAACAAAATTAGTTAAAATGAAAACAACAAAAAGAATACGACTTTCTAACAATAACAAAACTTGGTGTTATACAATGTTAGCTATTTTATTTTTTTTAACACAAGCAAACACTTTTGGACAGGTTAAGGTGAATACCGAAGAAAAAACCTGTGTTGAATGTCATGAAGAAACTGTTGAAAAAGATGTTGTTCATGGGGCCACTAATGAATGTGTTAGTTGTCATGAATCCAATGGAAAAGAACACCCACTGGAAGGTGTTGTAGGATTTAAACTTTATGATGAAGGTGCAAACCTATGTTACACTTGCCATGAAGATGCTCCGGTTCAATTTAAGAAAAAATACGTTCACAAACCTGTAAAAAAGGGAGAATGTGCAGAGTGCCACGAGGTACATAGTTCTGATAATAAAAACCTTGTAGTTGCCAATTCACCTGAACTTTGTTATTCATGCCATGAAGAGTTTGAAAAAGATAGACCAGTGGCTATGAGCGTTCACAATCCATCTTTTGAAAATGAGGAATCCTGCTCACTTTGTCATACACCACATGCCTCTACCCAAAAAAGGTTATTAACCGATAAAAGCAAGCAATTATGTTTAAATTGCCACAATGAAGAAATAGAGTTTGAAGATAGAATAATTGCCAATATTGAGAAACAGTTAGATGAAAGCAGCCACCTGCACAAAGCACTTAAAAAACGTTGTACTTCATGTCATAATGCTCACTTTTCAAAAAAGAACGTACAATTATTAAAAGAAACATATCCAACAGCAAATTACGCAAAAGGAATTGAAGAGAATTATGCGCTTTGCTTTAATTGTCACGATACAGACTTGCTCAACCTTGAAAAAACGACTACAATGACTGAATTTAGAAATGGGGATGTTAATTTACACTATCTTCATATAAATAAAGATAAAGGTAGAACCTGCACAAATTGTCACGATTCTCATGCTGCAAACAATACAAAATTAATTTCTAAAACTAGAAAATTTGGAAAATGGAATATGCCATTGGAGTTTGAAGAAGATGAAAATGGTGGTTCCTGTAAGGGATGTCATAAAAAATTAAGGTACGATAGAAATCCAATATTGGAAACTACACAGTAAAATATGCAAACACTGTCCGGTAAATTGTAAAATATTTACTGGACGGTGTTACAGTTTGGGGTTAGTATCGCAATGTTTTTCATACCCTATCTCTAATAATGTGTAAGTAAAAAAATGGTTTTACTTTCTAGTTAAGTTAAAGTTGAGTTCTTTTTTTGAGGTTGAATTTGCACTCAATACTCTATAATTAAGAAAATATAATAGGGTAACCATAAAATTCGTTAAAACCTTTAAAAGATAGGTTTTCAAAACAATTAAAACCTATAAGAAAGTTCAAATAACAAACGTGTAAATTTTCTTTCCGCCTCAAATATACCCTCATAGCTTAAAGTTAAAATATAGGAATTAGATAAAGAATAATAAAAGTCGGCTGAGAGAATATCCTGTCTGATAGAATTTGAATTTATATAATTATATTCTGCAATTCTATAACCAGATGAAAAACTGATTTGCTTACTAGGAATATACTTATTTATTTTCATTCCTATAACATTTCCATCTGAAAAACTGCTTTTATATTTTGAATAATTTAAAACTGCTCCTGCATTTATAAAAGGTATTTTTGAATAAGAAATACTGCCCAGAAAATTTTCAGATTTTTCAATATCTCTATTTTGAAAACCTACACCGGTTCTTATATTTAACGATAAATATTTACTTGGTTTAGCATATACACTCCAGTTCAGTGTTTGTCTGGCAAAATTGTTGAGTAGTATATCTTCTAAATTTTCATAGGTTTCATAAAGTATTATTTGCTTTCTGGAATCATAATACAACGAAGTAGACAACCAATTGAAAGGGTCATAAGACAAATTAAAGTATAAGTTAGAAAAATTAAAAGCATCTTGTGATACGTTATCTATTCTTTGGTACAAATCCCACTCGGTTGATAAAATGAATCTAATATTATATTTGTAATTGGAATATTCATTTTGATAGTAAATAAATCTTCTATCCGTTTTAAAATTATTTTCTTGTTCAATAATTGCTATGGAATTTTCTATTCTACTATTTTTAAAATTGTCTATCCTACTTACATATCCTCCAAAACTTAACAAATTTGCATTAAAGCCATAATTGTTATAATCTGGTCTTGAACCTGCAAAAAAACCAAATAAATAGGATTTCCGTTTCGCATCAAATTGTATTCCATCAATGGCATTTAAATTAGTTAGTTGATTGTTTATACTTCGGCCAAAAGTAATCTTTGTTGAATCATTGAATTTATAGCTTAAAGCCATATCATAAATTCTAATTTGATCGTTGTAGTAGGGGTTAGAAGAGTTTTTTGTTAAAACAGAATAGGTACTAAATGAAAGTTTTTCTGATATTTCATTTGTATTTATTGAAAGTAATGCGCGCCAAGCCTGATCGGAACTTCCTTGATTAGAATTACTAAAATTACTATACGACTGAATTGCTGCCCTACCCGAAATTTTCTTTTTCTTTTTTGCGTATTCTTTAAATTTAGGTTTAGGTAAACTGTCTTTAAAATATATGTTTTCTTTACTTAAGTTGTCAATGGTTTTTTTTGGTTTATGCGACCTTAAACTCTCTTTTTGAATTTTAAAAAAAACATCGCCTACATTTATATTCTCAATTAAAGGAGCAGCAGCTATTGAACTATGTGAAACGTGTTCAACTATTAATGCCGGTTTAGTAACTTTATCAATCTTAACAAATAATGTATCACCTTTAATAAACTTATAGTTTTGAGTATTTCTGAGATATATTAATTTTGATGATTTATAACTAACTTTTACCAAAATATTTTCTTGGGCACCAAGGCTGTTTGAAATTAAAATAGCCATTAATAATGTTAAAACGCTTAAATATTTATTAGGTAAATTCGACATATTCTTAGTTCAGAAAAGTTGAAATAATTTATAGCTTGCTAATTCATTTTTAACTTGATATTTTTCTTAATATTTGCCATGATGATTTTCATGTGCCGGGTGACACATTCTACAAGCTGATGAAACATATTTGTAATGATGCACTCTAATATGCTGTTCATCCGTAATTTGTTTATTATGTGTATGGCAGGAAATACATGAATATTCTTTATAATTTGTTTGATCTAAATGACAATCGGTACAAGGTAATGGAACATGCGACGGTGTTAAGGTAAAGGACGTTACATCATGATTAAATTGTGCTTGATACCAATTATTTTCTAAATGACACTCTTGGCAATCGATTGAAATATTAGAGGTAACATGCCATTGCTCGGATTGGTAATTTTCTCTATGACAATCTATACAATTTACCGAAACCGGGGGAAATGACAAGTTTGACATACCTGTGTGGCAATTAATGCAACTTGCTGTTTGATGTGGTCCATTTAAAGGAAATCTGGTGTATTGGTGAATTTCGTATATATTATTAACCAACCAACTTTGCGAATTGTGACACCTTGCACAATCATTTCCTACCGTAGTTTCATGCAAATCTAAATGGCAAGTATCACATTTATCAGAACTTTTTGAAAACTCTAAATCTATATGACAATTTGTACACTTAAGTTGTTCATGTTGTCCATCTAATTCAAATCCTGACTCAGCCTGATGATTAAAATCTAACTTAGGTAAAATCTCATTCCAAACCTCTGGAGCATGGCAATTTACACAGTCAATTTTTAAACTTTCTCCATGGGGGTTCTGTGCAAACAAATTCACACAGTAAAATAAGATAATTATGAATGGCAATTTATACATTTGATTCCTCCTTTATACTTAAATTTTCGAAAAGTTACATTATTTTTCTTAATTAAAAGATGACATTTATTACATTCTAAATCTGTATGTTTTCCTTCTAATTTAAAGTCCGTTTTTTGATGGTCAAATAAGTCTGGTTCCCAAGATCCTTGAATATGGCAATTATCACATTTGGTAACACCATTTTCTTCAAATTGGTTTTGATGGTTATCTTCATGGCAATTAATACACTCCCTGTCTTTAGACGCAAATTTAGATATTCTTTCATTTCCTATAGTTTCAACATGACACGATCGGCACTCTAACTCGGTGTGTTTTCCTTTAAGCTCAAATTTTGTTTTATCGTGATTAAACCTTACACTGCTCCAAGCTCTTTGATTATGACAATTATAACAACCTCCAGGATTATAATATTCTTCGGGCATCTCTGTTTCATGACTATTTTCATGACAATTTATACAATTTTCATATTCAATAGTGAAGTTCCATTTTTCATCTTTTAAATGGCATTCATCGCAGGAAACTGCTAAATGGCTGTGTTTTAATTTAAAATCTAATTTATTGTGGTCATCAATTGTAAATTCAGAAGGTGAAAATGTACTAGTAGTATGACATTCAGCACAGTCTTTTTGAACATTATCTTTTGTAATATGGGTAGATTCATGACAGTTACTACACTTTTCTGCACTTGGTTTTAGAACACTAATTCGTTGTTTATGGCATTTTTTACATTCCAACTCTTCATGTTTACCTTGTAATCTAAAATTAGTTTCGGTATGGTTAAAAGTTTTCAAATTAACTTCTCTAAAACTTTTTGTAGTATGACATTCTTCACATTTTACACCAAACTTTTGCACATGAATATCTTCATGGCATTCAACACAAGTATTGAATTTCATATCCGTAAATTTTTGAAATTCACGATTATTTTTAGTTTCCTTTTTATGACATTCTGTACATTCTATGTCAACATGTGAACCTGTTAATTCAAAATTTGTTTCTTCATGTTTAAATAATTTAGCCGGCCTAAATGATTCCTCATTATGACAAGATTTACAATCAACCCCTAATGTTCCCTGGTGATAGTCTTCATGACAAGATGCGCACTGGTTGTTGAGTCCTATGTACCCAACATCTTCTACTTTTTCAGGAATCTGAATTTCTGATGAAAAAAGATGGCATTCTTTACATTGCTCCAAGTTTTTTTCAAGGTTTTCTTTTGTGTCAATAATTTCTTCAGAAGAAAAGGAATTTATTTTTTTATGTGATTGTTTTAATTGATTGCTTAAATTATGACATTCAATACAGTCAAGTTCTTCATGTTCTCCTTTCAGCTTAAATTTTGTTAAATCGTGATCAAATTTATCTTTATCAAATTTAATTAATTCAAAATCTCTTCCGTGATGTTCATTATGGCATTCCCAACAATCTTTTTTGTCAACTTCAGAGCTCGCGTGGTAACCTCTTTTTTGTTCTATAAGAGATTCAATCTCTATATGACATTCTAAACATTTCGAGTTATTAGCTTCTTCACCTATAAAATGGCATTTTGAACAATAAACAACACCTTCAAAAATTGAATGCGGTTTAGACAATTCTCCAGGCGATATTTGTCCGAATATTTGATTAAAATTGGCAAAAAAGGCAATGGCAATAAGTAATATTGTTTTGCAAGAAATCAGAAAATATTCCCTGTTTGGAGTTTTCAATACTACATTTTTAAATTAATAATATTCCTGAATATTTAGTATGCAAAGATACAAAAAAATAAGACCAATTACTCTCTTTGTGATATGATATATCTCAGTTTTAAAGTTATAGAGTCAATTGCTACGGGATTTTTTGAATACTCACGTAGGTCTTGAAGTAAGCTATCATTATAAAAAAAACGATTGATCAATTTATCATGCATATAAAAGTTGTCGTAGAGCTTAAACAACCTTAATGAAATATCTTTACGCAACGGATTAATTTCCAATATATCTTCATAAATAGGGATTGCATATTCTCCTCGATGTGATTCAAATAGAAAATCTGCATACTTTTTCATGGCTACTGTGTCAGAAGGCCTTTCTAAATAATTCTTTTTTAATTCTTCAAAACCTAACCATATTTTGTGTTTTAAATTTGCTTTAGAAGGCCATCTTGAATTTTTGATAAACTCTGACCGAGCATGATCTTTACCATGCCAACCATCTTCTCTTTTATTAAGTCCTTGTATAACAGATTCATATGTGTAAATTGAAACAAGAATCAACCCAAATATTATATAAGCGATTCCCTTTTTATTTTTCTTTATTTTTGATAGTATGCTCGAAAACATCATTTATTAATATTCAAGAAAAACTACAATTTAAATTAGTGTAAGATTATAACCATAAAGCAAAGTTATAAAAATATGAATTACTAAAATAACAAACATTATTATGGTAAAATTAATGTGAGCCTGTCTCCATTTTTTTAAGATTCTTTGGCTGATGCTAAGCAAACCTATTTTTCTTGAGAAAATAATTTTTGATTTCGCTAATCTTAAAAGTTCAATTCTATTAACGGAATCATCAATTGTCCTAACTTCTTTTTTTAATAAATACATCTTTCGCCTGTACATAAATATATTTTGAAAAAGTATTAAAATTGCCCGAGAAAGTGACTTTTTCTTATAAATATCAGGAGATGACAGCTTCTCTAAATCTTTAAGCACCTTGTTATTAAATTTATACTCGTTTAGCAATTTTTCAGTGAGCTCTCTATTTATTTTTTCAATTTCATCAAATGATAATAGTTCTCCTTTAATAGAACGTGGAATCTGCGTATAAATAAACTTTCCAAATACGCCGCTTATAAAAACAAAAACCATACTCCAAAAACTAATAGAAACTAATCCCCCAAACTTAAAAGAGGTATGGTACACTATTAAAATTGGACCTAAGGTACAACAAATAAGATGCATATTTAACCAATGCTTCATTGCACCGTATTTTTTAAATCTTTTAAAACGCTTTCTAATTGAATAAAGTACTACGCCTGCAAAAAGTAAAATTGAACCAAGTACCCCAAACCATAATCCAATAATACCGGAAGGATTAAATTTACTATGCAAGTTATGCCAAAATTTCTCACTCTCTTGACTAAAATAATAATCAAAAGCACCAAAAAAATACAATACTAGTACTGATAGTATCAAAAAGCAAACTACTACTGTTATAAAATACTTATCAACTTTTTTCATAAAAATATTATTGGGGTTGAAAATTTTCGCAATTTACAAGAAAAAAAATTGAGTGTAAGAATTAACTTTCTGATTTAACATTTCATTCTATAAGTTAATAAGTTTAATTTAAACCAATTAATTGCCTGAATTAACATTTAATTGTTAGATAAAAACTCGAAATTTAGATTTTCTTTTTTTTTGTTCTAAAAACTATAATTCTCATTTTCAGCTGAAGAGGTTAAAAACATACTAATTTAAGAACAAATCATATAAAAACCGATTATTTATGCCATTTTTGCATTTTATTTTAAAATGGATAACAAACAACTAAGCTGGCTCTATTTAGTAACGCTTTCTGTAATTTGGGGAAGCTCATTTATTCTCATAAAAAAAGCCTTAATTGGTTTGTCGCCAATACAGGTTGGTGCACTTAGAATTTTAATTACAACTGCCTTTTTATTGCTAATTGGTTTTAAGAGGATATTACATATAAAACGTCGACATTGGTATTATTTAATCTTAAACTCGTTTTTAGGAACATTTTTCCCAGCATTTTTGTTTGCCTATGCAATTGATAAAATTGACAGCTCTATTGCTTCCATTTTAAATTCTTTAACCCCCTTAAATACTTTAATTTTTGGAGCTTTACTCTTTGGATTCGGATTTAGGAAAAGGCAGGCTTTTGGAGTATTTATTGGATTAATAGGTACGGTTATTTTAATTTTAAAAGGTGCTGAGGTAAACCCTAATCAAAATTATTTTTACGCTGGTTTTGTGTTACTGGCATCTATAGGGTATGCTTTAAATGTAAATATTTTAAAAAAATATTTACACGATTTAGATGCCTTGAGTATAACCGTAGGGAGTTTTGTTTTATTAATTATACCAACCTTTATTGTATTGTTTTCAACTAATTTTTTTACCACTTTTGAGGTGAATGAAACTAGTATTACAGCATTAATTTATATAACAATTTTATCGGTTATTGGTACCGGATTGGCAAAAATTATGTTTAACCGGTTGGTGCAATTATCATCACCAATATTCTCTTCCTCTGTTACTTATTTAATACCTATTGTGGCTATTACTTTTGGTGTTTTGGATGGCGAACGCATTTCTTTCTTACAATTTTTTGCCGGTACTATAATTTTACTAGGAGTATATTTGGCAAATAAAACAAAATAAAAAAGCCGCCAATTAATAATAGGCGGCTTTTTTTTATGTGCTGTAATTAAATTTATTCAAAATCACTTTCTGTTACTCCTTCATTAATTTTTACGTCAATTAATTTAAATTCCACTTGTTGTGGTCCCAATGAACCCGATTTAGTAATCGGAAATTTAAATCCATTAAATTCTTTATACTCCCCAAAAGTAGTTTCTTGGTTTTGGGTTTTACCTCCCATAGAGATTACTTGAGCTTCTTTTATTTTTAAACCGGTTTCAACATCGTAAAAAGCAGTACTTGTAACAATTTCACCCTTAGTTGTAATTACATAGGCATCTTTACCACTAATATTTTCTATGCCTGTTAAGCTAGAGGTTTCATTAGATAAAATTCCCATTTCAGGAAAAGTACCTAATACAAAGGTCATTTCTTTTGCAATCATTTCCGGCATTGGGTGTTTATTCATAAACACTCCGTCTTTGGTCATTACAATTTTACTCATTACATTTCCACCCATACTTACTTCAGTGGCGTATTTAGAGGCGGTCCTTTTTTCAACACTCATTATAGTATTACCCATAGCTGAGGCTTCATATGATACATAAGTAGTTTTTAACTCTTGCACTTTTTCTGCACCACCAA
>CAYFFC010000001.1:57405-66344 GCA_964342295.1 uncultured Lutibacter sp.
GCTTCATATGATACATAAGTAGTTTTTAACTCTTGCACTTTTTCTGCACCACCAATAGCATTGAAATAATTTTCAATAACCGTTTGTTTTGTAACTCCGCTTGGCACAGGCTTTGTTAATTCAGGTTTTTCGGTTGCATTACCTTCGCTGTCATAGTAATTAATTTTGTACGGTAATTTTGTAAGAGCCGGAAGCACATCAATAGCTTTTCCTGTAATAACTATTCTTACATTAGTTGCTTTAAAATATTTTTGAGCAGCTTTTTGAATATCGTCAACAGTTACCAAATTAATATTGGTCAGGTAATTTTGGTAAAAATCATCGGGTAACTTGTTGGTTTTAATATTTAAAGCATAACGTGCAACTGTTTCAGGTTTTTCAACTGCCATTACAAAACTACCTATATATTTTGCTTTAGCATTTTTTAATTCTTCCGTACTTACTTTTTCATTCCTTATACGGTTAATTTCATTCATAATTTCAACTGTTGCACTATCTGTAACAGTATTTCTAACCGCTGAAGTTGCCTTGAAGCTTGAAACATACCTGCTCGGCCTAATTCTTGAATAAGCACCATAGGTAAAGCCTTTATCTTCACGCAAATTCATAAATAAACGTTCTGTAGCGCCGCCACCTAATATTTGGTTAGCTAGTAATGCTGCAAAGTAGTCTTCATCAGTCATTTTTAAATTCACAGAATTCATAACTGTAACTTCAGATTGCACAGCATTAGGCATATTTATAAAGTCTATTTCTGTGGTTGCTACATTTTTAACTTCTGGTAAATTATTTTCTGAAAAATCACCTTTTTCCCACTTGCTAAAAGCTTTTGTAATTTGCTTTTTAACACTTTTATAATCAACATCACCAATTACAACCAAATAGGCATTATTAGGTTTAAAATAAGTTTTATACAAGTTTTCCACATCAGAAATGGTAACGTTTTTCAAAGTTTCTTCTGTAGTAAACTCGCCAAAGGGATGCTCTTTACCATAGGTTAAGGCACTTTCTACTCTTCGGGCAATTGCCTGAACGCTTTTTGCTGAAACTTTGATAGCATCAAGATTTTGTTTCATTTGTTTATCAAACTCATCTTGATTAAACACAGGGTTTATAACAGCATCAGCCATTAAATTAAGCACTTTTGGAAAATATCTTGAAAGTGATCTTGCACTGGCACCTTCGTCCCAAAAAGAAATGGTAGCTCCTAAGTAGTCCACTTCTTCATCAAATTTAGCTTTTGAAATGGTTTCGGTACCTGTTCCCAGCATGCCTCCCAGCAATTCTTCAGCACCTTTTTTATTTCCATAAGATCTTGGTTTGTTATCAATACTTAAGGTAGCTGATACTCTTGGGAGTTTATGATTTTCAACAATTAATACTTGTAAACCGTTCTTTAAATTAAAGGTTTTGGGTGTTCCTAAATTTATTTTAGGCGCCGGACCGGGTTTTGGTTGAACCGACCTGTCTATTTGTGCCACTGTGGTGAGTGACATTAATACTATTATGAAAGAAATTATTTTAGTTTTCATTATGTTTTCTTTTAGCAATGATTATTTATCTTTTTTAGGAAGGTATTCCAGTACCAATCGTTGATTTTTGTTGAGGTATTTTTTTGCAACCTCTCTAATTTCTTCACGGGTTATGGATCTGTAAATTTCAATTTCAGTATTAATTAAATTGGCATCTCCGTATAATACATGGTAATTTGCCAATGAGCCCGCAATTCCTTCTACACTTGCGTTGGAATTTACAAATTGATTCTCAAACTTATTTTGTAGTTTTTGGTATTCTCTTTCAGAAATAAGTTCAGTTTGCAGCTTCACAACTTCTTCATCCATTTCATTAACCAAATCGTTCAAAGAAGTTTCGCCTAAAGGCAACGATAAAATGATGTAAGCCCCATAGTCTTCAAGCGAGTAATTAAAAGCGGCAACTTGTAATGATTTCTTTTTATCATCAACCAGTTTTTTGTACAATCTAGAACTCTTACCACTGCTTAAAATACTTGAAATCATATCCAGCACCCTTGCATCTCTCGTTTTCATTGATGGGGTTCTATAAGCAGTAAAAACCGCAGGAATTTGAATATTTGGGTCGTACTCAACAACTCTAATTTCTTCTGTTATAGGCTCTTCTTCAATTTTTACTCTATGAATTTCAGCTCCTTTCGGAATGGTTTCAAAATAATCTTTTATCAGTTTCTTAGCATTGGCACTTTCAAAATCGCCTGCAATTACAAGTGTAGCATTATTAGGCACATAGTATTTTTTGTTAAAAGCCAAGAAATCTTCTAAAGTGGCGGCATCTAAATGATCCATAGAACCTATAGGTGTCCATTGATATGGATGCTTTTTAAATAAATTTTTAAAAATTGCCGTACTCCAACGACCGTAAGGAGCATTATCCATGCGAAGCCTTTTTTCTTCTTTTACAGCTTCGTTTTGCACATCTACACCTTTTTGATCAATTACAGGATGTAATAATCTTTCAGATTCCAACCATAAACCCAGTTCTAAATTATTCGAAGGGAAAAACTCATAGTAGTAGGTTCTATCCTGATTTGTAGTAGCGTTATCCCTTCCTCCATTTGCGGTTATTATTTTAGAATATTCGCCACGCTTAATATTTTTTGACCCTTCAAATAAAAGATGCTCAAAAAAATGAGCCATCCCGGTTCTTGATGGGTCTTCATCTTTAGAACCCACATGGTATGTTATTGTGGTTGCTACAACCGGTGCCGAATTGTCCCGATGTAAAATTACGTGCAATCCATTTTTAAGTTTGTACTCTTCAAAGGCAACTTGTTGCGCAAACAAACTTGCACTAAAAAGCAGTATTAAAAAGCTAAAAAAATAATTTTTCATAGTGTTTAAAAGGTTTAATTGTTATTAAATGTTATTCAACAAGACGCAAGTCTGGTATTTATGTTACATAATTATGATGACATGGAAAAAATTAGTCAGTGGAGCTTTTTATTTTCTCATAGCAAATTATGTTGTTCAAATGTACTAATCTTTTAGTTATTTGAAAGGGTAAAGTTTATTTTTAACCATTTTTTTTTAGCAACTACAATTCTCTTGAAATAAGTAATTTAATATACAACTATAGCCTTTGCTAAGAACAAAAAAAATACTATATTTGCACCCGCCTATATAAAAGGCATTTATTAAATTAATTAAGCGAATAAAACAAAACTTATGTACGCAATTGTAGAGATAGCAGGGCAGCAGTTTAAAGTAGCAAAAGACCAAAAGGTTTATGTGCATCGTTTGCAAGAAGAAGAAGGAGCAAAAGTTTCTTTTGATAAGGTTCTTCTTTTAGAAAATGATGGTGCAGTAACCGTTGGCGCCCCAGCTATAGAAGGAGCCGAAGTAACGGCTAAAATTTTAGGTCACTTAAAAGGTGATAAGGTTATCGTTTTCAAAAAGAAAAGAAGAAAAGGATACAGAGTTAAAAATGGTCACAGGCAAGCATTTACCGAGATTCAAATTGACGGAATTAAAGCAAGTGGTGCCAAGAAAAAAGTGGCAGCTAAAAAAGCTACGCCTAAATCTGCACCAAAAGCATTGGTAAAAGAGGTTGTCGAAGAAGCAGCACCTGTTGAAGACTTAAGTTCTAAAACAGTGGCCGAATTAAAAGCGTTGGCTAAAGAAAGAGGTATTTCCGGATATACTTCGTTAAAAAAGGCCGAATTAATTGAGGTGTTAAGTAAATAAGAAAAACAATTTTAAAACCATAGTATCATGGCACATAAAAAAGGAGTAGGTAGTTCGAAGAACGGAAGAGAATCAGAATCGAAACGACTTGGAGTAAAAATATTTGGTGGTCAGGCTGCTGTAGCAGGTAATATTATTGTTCGCCAAAGAGGAACGCAACACCGCCCAGGTGATAATGTGTATATGGGAAAAGATCATACCTTACATGCAAAAGTTGATGGTGTGGTACAGTTCCAAAAAAGAAAAGATAATAAATCTTATGTTTCTATTGAGCCTTTTGAAGCTTAATAAAAATAATTTTAAACTAGTAAACTCCCTTGCGAAAGTTAGGGAGTTTTTTTATGGCTATTTTGTACCTTTGCAACTATGCAATTCATTTACAACAGTATTATTGTAATTACATCTTTATTATTAAAAGTTGTAGCCCTTTTTAACCCAAAACTGAAAAGTTTTGTTGCCGGTAGAAAAACTACTTTTAAAACCATAAGAAATAAAATAAAAAAGGAAGATGTTGTAATATGGATGCACTGCGCTTCTTTAGGCGAATTTGAGCAAGGCAGACCTGTTTTAGAACAATTAAAAAAAGAATATCCGGCTAAAAAAATTGTCCTTACCTTTTTTTCACCCTCAGGCTTCGAGGTCAGAAAAAATTATGAACTAGCCGATGTAGTTTGTTATTTGCCGTTAGATTCCAACAAAAATGTTACAAAATTTTTAAAATGGGTACATCCGGAAGCTGCTATTTTCGTTAAATATGAGTTTTGGCCAAATTATTTGAGGCAGCTAAAAAAACAACAAATAAGCACCATTTTAATTTCAGGAATATTTAGAAAAAATCAAGTATTTTTTAAATGGTATGGCAGCTGGATGCGAAACGCATTAAAAACATTTCATCATTTTTTTGTTCAGGATATTCAATCAAAAAATCTTTTAAACAGTATTCATTTAAATAATGTTACTGTAAGTGGAGATACCCGGTTTGACAGAGTTTATGAAATTACCGGTCAAAATAACACGTTGCCTTTTGTTGAAGCCTTTAAAAACAACCAAATGTTATTGGTTGCGGGCAGTACTTGGAAAGATGATGAATTACTTCTTGTTGATTATATTAATAACCACGCTGCGTCAAACCAAAGGTTTATAATAGCCCCACATAATATTCATAAAAATGAAATAGAAGCTCTTAAAAAAGCAATAAATAAACCAACAATAGTATTTTCGGAGGAATGTTTAAATAATACCTATGACACTCAAAAACTAAAAAAAGCCTCTGTTTTTATTGTAGATACTATTGGTTTGCTCACTAAAATTTACAGCTATGCTACTATTGCTTATGTTGGAGGTGGATTTACAAAAAGTGGTGTGCATAACGTTTTAGAACCTGCAACTTTTGGTATTCCAATTTTAATAGGCCCAAGATTTAGTAAATTTAAAGAGGTAAAAGATTTGGTAGCTTTAAAAGCCTGTATTTCTGTTAATAATTCTGAAAAATTATCCGTAAATTTAATGAAGTTTTTTCAACAGGAAACATTGAGAAAACAAAAAGGTAAATTAGCACTTGATTATGTAGTTCTAAAAAAAGGAGCTACTAATAAAATTATAAATTATTTTAAAGATGAGAGAAAAATTAGATAGTTTTTATTCGTATGTTTTTGAAGATGAATTACTTGATGAAATAGAAAAGGTAGGTATATATAAAAAGTTGCGTGAAAATGAACTCTTGGTTGATATTGGAGACCAAATGAAAGGGGTACCTTTGGTATTAGAAGGAGCCATAAAAATTGTTAGGGAAGATAAACATGGTGAAGAAATTTTATTGTATTTTTTAGAGCGGGGAGATACTTGCGCCAGTTCTTTTGGAAGTGCATTATCTAGTAAAAGATGTGGTATCAGAGCTATTGCAGAGAAAGATTCTGAAATTGTTTTTTTACCGATAGAAAAATTAGACGAATGGCTTATAAAATATAAATCGTGGCGGAATTTTGTAATTGACAGTTATAATATTCGTTTAAATGAAATGATGGAAACCATAGATACGCTGGCTTTTATGAAAATGGATGAGCGTTTGTATAAGTATTTAACAGATAAAGCACAAATAATGCGCGATACTACATTAAATACAACGCATCAAGACATTGCGTATGACCTGCACACCTCACGTGTGGTTATTTCAAGATTGTTAAAACAACTTGAAAATGAAGGTAAAATTAAATTGCACAGAAATAAAATCGAAATTCTGGAATTTTAATTATGTAACATTGGTTACAAAGCACACTTTTGTAAACCATATTTTTGATATTACTAACTAATAAAATTAATTATGGAATTTATCACTCAACCTTGGGCTTGGTATGTTGCCGGTCCTGTAATTGCGGTTGTCATGTTTTTGCTCTTTTACTTTGGAGAGCGATTTGGAGTTTCCTCAAACTTAGAAACTTTTTGTTCTATAGGCGGAGCCGGAAAATTTGCTGACTATTTTAAAATAGACTGGAAAGAAAATGTATGGAACTTAATTTTTATAGCAGGTGCTATAGCAGGCGGATTTATAGCTTCATATTGGCTCTCACCAAGTGATGCGGTTGCCTTAAATCCACAAACCGTTCAAGATTTGGCCGCAATTGGTATTGAAAATGCCGGTGCTACCTATTTACCCGATGAAATTTTTAGTATTGAAACCATGCTTACTTTTAAGGGTTTTATTATTTTAATTGTTGCAGGATTTATGGTAGGTTTTGGAGCGCGCTGGGCGGGTGGATGCACCTCTGGTCATGCCATAGTTGGCCTGAGTAATTTGGAGCTTCCTTCGCTCATTTCGGTAATAGGTTTTTTTATTGGTGGTTTAGTAATGACCTGGTTAATTTTACCTTTAATATTCTAAGGTTATGAAGTTTTTAAAGTTTTTTTTGGTAGGTGTACTATTTGGAATAGTAATGAGTAAAGCCGAAATTATCTCCTGGTACAGAATTTATGAAATGTTTAAATTTCAATCATTTCATATGTATGGAATTATAGGGTCTGCAGTGATATTAGGAATGATAAGCATGTTTTTCTTTAGAAAAAATATGGTAAAAACCTTTGAAGGACAGGATATACATATTGAACCTAAAAAAAAGGGGTTATATAGAAATTTATTAGGTGGCACCCTTTTTGGATTAGGTTGGGCGTTGGCAGGAGCATGTCCCGGGCCTATGTTTGTTTTAATTGGTAAAGGAGTAGCCTCTATTGTAATTGTAATTATTGGTGCTACTCTTGGCGCATTTTGTTACGGCTTATTTAAAAGTAGATTGCCACATTAAATGTAAATAAATGAAAATAGATGATGTAGTATATACTGTTTTTTCCGATGTTTTTGAATCAAAACTAATGAAAGAACTATGTCACTACGGAATTCTAAAAAATGTTGAACCCGATGAAATGCTTCTTGAAATAAGAAGAAGTATAAAATTTATCCCATTTGTAGCTTCAGGAATTGTTAAGGTGATGCGTAGGGATGGAAAAGGGAATGGTATTTTTTTAAATTATTTAACAACCCAACAAACCAGTGCCATAGCAGTTACCTATGCTATGGAAAATAAAAAAAGTGAAATAAGACTTAAAGCTCAAACAGAAGTATCTTATATTGCAGTTCCGGTAAAAGTTGTGGAATCTTGGTTTGAAAAATATCCTTCTTGGAGGTCGTATTATTTTTCGCTAAACTGCAAACAAACTTCATTTTTAATCGAAAAAATAAACGATATTGCATTTACAAGTTTAGAACATAGGTTAATTAAATACCTCGAATACACAGGTGTAGTTAACAAAAACAATATAATTAACAGGAAGCATTTTGATATCGCCAGAGATTTAAAGGTTAGTAGAGAAGCTATTTCACGTACTCTTAAGAAATTAGAAAAAGAAGATATTGTATCTTTGGGCAGAAATAGAATAATTTTAAACTAATGGAGCTTATTGATAAATTTGGGCGTAAAATTAGCTATTTAAGATTGGCGGTAACGGATAGATGTAATTTACGATGTCAATATTGTATGCCTGCCAAAGGAATTGATATTGTCAATCGCAAAGATTTACTTTCCTATAAAGAAATGTACCGTATAACTCGCGTACTGTCTGAGTTAGGTGTAAATAAAGTACGTCTCACCGGCGGTGAACCTTTTGTGCGTAAAAATTTTGTGAACTTTTTAGAATCACTCTCATTTAACAAAAACCTTCAAGAAATAAATATTACTACTAATGGTGCGTTAATTGCAAATCATATTAGTAAACTTGAAGCATTAAATATAAACTCAATAAATCTTAGTATAGATAGCTTACAAAAAGAAAAATTTAAAAAAATTACCAGAAGAGATGTTTTTGAAAATGTGTTTGATACCTTCCAAAAACTTGAAAAAAGTCAATTACGGTTAAAGTTAAATGTAGTTGTACAATCGGGTTTTAATACCGATGAAATAATTGACTTTGTAGAACTGTCTAAAAACAAAGCCATAGCGGTTCGGTTTATAGAAGAAATGCCTTTTAATGGTAGTGGACAGCGAAAAATGGATGAAGATTGGAACCAACAAAAAATATATGATTTTATTAAAAATTATTACGATGCTGTTGAGCCTGTAATTTCAAAAAAATCATCTACTTCCGTAAACTATAAAATTCCTAATTATAAAGGTACATTCGGAATCATCCCGGCTTTTACCAGAACCATTTGTAACGATTGTAATAGAATTAGAATTACCGCAACAGGGTTGTTTAAAAACTGTTTGTTTGATGGAGGTGTTTTTAATGTCAGAGATTTTATAAGAAATGGAGCCAGTGATACCGATTTAAAGCAATTGTTTATTTCAACTGTTCATCAAAAACCCGCAAACGGATTTATAGCCGAAGCAAATAGAAATACCAATGTTGGAGAAAGCATGTCAACCATCGGAGGGTAATAAAATTAAATATTATTATAAAACTAGTAACCTGCAACTGTGGGTTTTTTAATAAATAAATGGAATTAACTACTGTAGCTAACGCATTAGATAAAATAGTAAATCAGGCACAAGATTTTGGAGTTGAAAAAATTGATTTTATAAACAGTCTTGGAAGAATTTTAAAAGAAGATATTGTCGCCGATAGAGATTTCCCTCCTTTTAATAGGGTAAGTATGGACGGAATTGCAATTTTGACTGATACTTTTAATTCCGGGCAACAAACGTTTAAAATTGAGGGTGTTCAAGCCGCCGG
>CAYFFC010000001.1:66444-71762 GCA_964342295.1 uncultured Lutibacter sp.
ATACTTTTAATTCCGGGCAACAAACGTTTAAAATTGAGGGTGTTCAAGCCGCCGGAAGCCCACAAAGCTCCTTAAATAATAAAGCGAACTGTTTAGAAGCGATGACCGGGGCAGTATTGCCAAAAAATACAGATGCAGTTATTCCTTATGAAATGTTATCTATAAAAGATGGTTTTGCGATAGTAAATTCAACCATTGTAAAAAAATTCCAAAATGTTCACTTAAAAGGATTAGATAGAAAGCAAGGAGAAGTATTAATATCAAAAAATACTTGTATTTCTCCTGCAGAAATAGGGGTGTTAGCCACCGTAGGAAAATCGGAAGTATTGGTTGCAAAACAGCCAAAAGTGATGATTATTTCTACCGGAAGCGAATTGGTTGAGGTGTTAAAAACTCCTGAGGAGCATCAAATTCGGAGAAGTAATGTATTTACCCTAGTTTCATTATTGGAAAAATTGCACATAAAAGCTGATACCGCCCATATAATTGATGATAAATCACATCTAAAAACAAAAATTGCATCTTATTTGCAACATTACGATGTATTACTTTTTAGCGGTGCCGTTTCAAAGGGAAAATATGATTTTATTCCTGAAGTTTTGGATAGCTTAGGCGTTAAAAAGTTGTTTCACAAAGTAAAACAACGACCGGGTAAACCTTTTTGGTTTGGTATAAAGGAAACGGATTCAAACAGTAATAAAAGAAACAGTAACAACGTGGTATTTGCTTTTCCGGGGAATCCGGTTTCAACGTTTGTTAATTGTTTAAAGTATTTTTATCCGTGGTATTGTAAATCTGTTGGAATGAATTTTGAAAATAGGAAAATGGCTGCACTGTCAGAAGATTTTTATTTTAAACCTGAACTCACATATTTTTTACAAGTAAAAATCTCAAATGAAAATGGCAATTTAATTGCAACACCTGTTGCAGGAAAAGGCTCAGGAGATTTAGCAAATTTAGTGGAAGCTGATGCTTTTTTGGAATTACCGGCCGATAGGAGTAATTTTACCAAAGGAGAAGTTTTTCCGATACTTTCGTATCGGAGTTATTAATTTAGATTGTTAACCTCAATAGTTAAAACATTTCAAAATAATTTAATTAAAATCCAAGCACTAAAAATTAAAAACTTAACGGAGTGAATAATTTTTCTCATATAAATAAAAAAAACCATCCTAAAATGGTGAATGTTGGTGATAAAAAAGTTACCAAACGTACTGCAAAAGCAAAAGCAACCATTTTTTTAGGAACCGATATTATTGGGTTGTTTGAAAATAACGAATTAACCACCAAAAAAGGACCCGTATTTCAAACAGCCATAATTGCTGGAATACAGGCAGTTAAAAAAACATCCGAATTAATACCTATGTGTCATCCATTGCTAATTAGTGGTGTCGATATTGGTATTGAAATAACTGATTCCGCACATATAGAAATTTTATGTTATGTTGCTATTGAAGGTAAAACGGGAGTTGAAATGGAAGCCTTAACCGGTGCGAGTACTGCAGCACTTACCGTGTATGATATGTGTAAGGCGGTATCGCAAAATATGATTATAAAAGAAGTGAAACTTCTCGAAAAAACGGGAGGGAAAAGTGATATTAAAAATGAGTAAACATCAAAAGCACGCAAAACTTTGCTTAAGAGATAACGATAATTTTGCTCCTAACGAAATAGCAATTATTGGAACAAAATGCAGTGTTATTTCTAACTTAGTTCATAAAGTGTCAGAAAAACTGAGCACATATAATCTAGCTTATTTTGACGCTTCGCACAGTAAAGACACTACACCTGCTCCTGTTCAAAACTTCACATTTCATCACAGTGGAAATGTAACTATTTCAATAAAAAAAGAGATAAATAAATTCAATCAGCGAATACAATTTTCACAATTTGATTATGTATTTATCAATGGAAATCATTACTTAGGGGCTAAACAAATTTTAATATTAGATAACGAAAAAGAGGCATCGGTTTTAAAAAGATTACAGCAATTAAGCAACATTCAGTTTGTTATTAAATTAAAGGATGATTCAAAATACTTTGATTTTTTAACCATAAAGAATCCTCAAATTAAAAATTTACAATGTTATCAAATTGATGAGGTTGATAAAATTGCAAATCATATTGAAAATTTGATTAAGGAAAAAATTGCACCTATTAACGGACTGGTATTGGCTGGAGGAAAAAGCGTTCGAATGGGAACTGATAAAGGAAAACTGAATTTTTATGGAAAAGAGCAACGTTTGTATGCCATTGAATTATTGGAGAAACATCAATTAAAAACATATTTATCGGTTAGAGGTGAGCAAGATGTTAGCTTAGAAAATAAAATTACCGATACTTTTTTAGGTTTGGGCCCATTTGGAGCAATTTGTTCGGCTTTTCAACACAATCCTAATACAGCCTGGTTGGTATTGGCTACAGATTTACCTTTTGTTAACAGTAATTTAATAAAATTATTGCTGGAAAAAAGAAATCCATCTAAAATAGCTACCACCCTAAAAGGCAAAGGTCAAGAATTTCCTGAACCTTTAATTACCATATGGGAACCTAAAAGTTATACTTTATTGTTAAATTATTTGGCGCAGGGATACTCCTGTCCAAGAAAAGTTTTAATTAATTCAGATGTTGAAATTGTTGAGGTTGAAGATTATTTTATTAGAAATATAAATACTCCAAATGAGTTTAAAAATGCTCAAAAAGAAATAAATGGCTAAAAGGGTACATATAGTAAATGGGGATAGTACAGCATCAATACTGTCTAAATCTTTCCTAAAAGGTGATATTGTTGTATGGAGAGAAATTTTTTGCGAAGGACCATTACATAAAAATTTTGCTAGTGATGAATTTTGGAAATTGCGATATAAATATATGAACGAAGCATATGGGATTGATAAATTGCAATATTTTGACACTACTATTAAAGAAATTATAAAATTAGAGGAGTTGCCAAAAAATGCCGAAATTGTTTTGTGGTTTGAATATGATCTTTTTTGTCAAATAAATTTATTGGCAACTTGCACAATGTTATTGAACTTTTACAGAAAAGATTTAAAATACAGGTTGGTTTGCGTGGGTAAAAGAAAGGGTAGTAAAAGCTTTGTAAGTTTATCAGACTATTCGTTTTCGGAATATGGGGAACTTTATAAAAATGCCGAAAAACTTACACGAAATAATTTACTGTATGCAAAAGAATGTTGGGATGTGTTTGTTGAAAATAATGAGGTTAAACTAAAAAAATTTGATTTTGGAAAGAGTTCAAAATTTAAATACCTTCAAACTGCAATTAACCAACATTTAAAAGGGGCTCAAATTACACAAGGATTGAATGAAATTGAGCTAAAGATTTTGGAAATTATAGACGAGTCTCATACAAATGAGGAAAAAATAATTGAAAAGCTGTTACATTGGCAACAACTTAAAACTGTTTATGGCTTTGGTGATATGCAATATTTAAATCGCTTAAAAAACCTTAAAAAATATTATACAATTTCAAATGGTGAGTTTTATTTAAATAATGAGGGAAAAATCTTGGTGTTATGAAATTCACAAAAGAATCTTATTTTAAAAGACAAACAACACTTCCAGAAGTTGGAGAAAAAGGACAAGAGTTATTGCAAAACGCAACAGTACTTGTAATTGGCTGTGGCGGGTTAGGAAGTCCTATTGCAATTTATCTGGCAACAAGTGGTGTTGGAAATATTCATTTGGTCGATTTTGATACCGTATCCATAACTAATTTACACAGACAGGTGTTTTACAAAACAGATGATGTTGAAAAACCAAAAGTGCAAATACTGGCAAATGAAATTAAACTAAGAGCGCCGTTTACAAAAGTGACCTACACAAATAAAGCTATTGATAAATCATCTATTTTAGAGCTAATTGCAAAATTTGATGTGGTAGTTGACGGTACTGATAATTTACAAGTAAAGTACTTAATTAATGATGCCTGTGTACTGGCTAAGAAACCTTTGGTTTATGGCTCGTTATATAAATTTGATGGTTATGTTGCCACCTTTAATGTAAAAGATAATACAGGTGAATATTCTTGTAATTTAAGAGATGCTTTTCCTAAAATTGCACAAGACGTGCCAAATTGCGAAGAAGCCGGCACAATGAACCCAATTGTTGGAATAATAGCCTTGCTTCAAGTAAATGAAGTGGTTAAACTTATTACCAATACCGGAGATTTACTAACTAATAAACTTATGATTTACAATTCTTTGAAAAACTCACAGCTAAAAATTAATTTAAAGAAAAATACTGCCGTAAATATATCAGAGGTTTTTAATAAATCGTCCTATATAGATGCTTCTTGCCAAACGCAAAATCCGGAATGGTTGATTTCATCCGCATCCTTAAAAAGCAGGTTGATCGATAAAAATATTGTAGTTATAAGTGTTATTAAAAAATTAAACACAAAAATACCGTTTAAAGTACACCATAAAATTCCGGTACAACTTTTTAATGTAGAGAATTTTAAACCCGATTTTAATAAGAAATATGTTATTGTTTGCCAAAAAGGGATTTCAAGTTACAGTGTAACAGAAAAAATTAAGAAAAAATATCCAGCATTACAGGTCTTTAGTTTAAGTGGAGGGATAGAAAAATTTATTGAATAATAATTATGGATGTGCATTTACCCAAACCTGTCCATCTTTAAAATGTTCTTTTTTCCAAATTGGCACCGTTTTTTTTAAGGTATCAATGGCAAATTCACAAGCATCAAACGCAGCATCTCTATGTGCAGATGAAACAGCAATAATCACAGGAATTTCCCCAATTTCAAGTTCCCCAATAGCATGGTGTATGGCAATTTTATGAATAGAATATTCTGACAAGGCAGCATCTGCAATTTTTTGCATTTCTTTCAGTGCCATAGTTTCGTAGGTGCTAAAATCCAATCGTAATACTTGTTTGTCTTGTGTTGAATTTCTAACCGTTCCTACAAACAAGGCTATTCCACCACAAGTTTCGTCTTGCACAAAATTGCAACAGTCCTGTACCTGTAATTTTTCTGAAGTAATATGTATAGATGATTTTTTCATAGTAAATACTAAAATATAATTTTATTATCCCCCACTTACCGGTGGTATCACAGCAACTACATCATTTTCAGTCAAGAGCAATTCATCCTCTGCATAAGTTTCATTTACCGCAATAGCAAATTCATTTATATGTTTTAAATTGGGATAGCTTGCTATTAACTGCTTTTTTAAGTCTTGGACACAACTTCTTGATTCAATTTCAACAAAAGTCACATCTACACCTGTAATATCACTGGTTATACCAAAAAATAAAACCTCAATTTTCAT
>CAYFFC010000001.1:71862-139898 GCA_964342295.1 uncultured Lutibacter sp.
CATCTACACCTGTAATATCACTGGTTATACCAAAAAATAAAACCTCAATTTTCATAAGTTAACCATTATTTTTAGGCAAAAATACTTCATTTTAAATTAATAGAATTACTATTTTATTTATAATCATTCTAAATAAAATAAAATGTGATATAGGTTACAAAACATATATTGCCAATACCTAAATTTGTTACAATCCAAAATTACTTTATAAAAAATGAAATACGGTTTTATAATTGACAATCGAAAATGCATAGGTTGTCATGCTTGTACAACAGCTTGTAAATCAGAACATGATGTAGCTGTTGGAGTAAACAGAACGTATGTGAAGCAAGTTGAAAAAGGTGAGTTTCCTAATACAAGACGGATTTTTTCTGTAATGCGCTGTAATCATTGTACAGATGCACCGTGTGTAGAAATTTGTCCGGTTGAAGCTTTATATACGCGTGAAGACGGAATTGTAGATTTTGATAATAACCGATGCATCGGTTGTAAATCATGTATGCAAGCTTGCCCTTACGATGCTTTGTATATTGACCCTGATAACAATACAGCTGCAAAATGTAATTATTGCGCACATAGAGTTGATGTTGGTCGTGAACCTGCTTGCGTTACTATTTGCCCGGAACATGCCATTATTGCCGGAGATATGCATAATCCAAGCACTGAAATTTCTCAGTTACTGGCACGACAGGCTGTGAAAGTTCGAAAACCGGAAAAAGGAACAAACCCAAATTTATTCTACATTGATGCCGATGAAGCCTCATTGAATCCAGAAGCTACAGACAAATCCGGTCCAAGTTTATGGAATTCTCAAGCTCGAGGTGTAGGTCATTATGCAAAAGCAGCTGAAAAAATGCTACACACTAATGATGATGTTGATTTGCTTCAGTTGACCATAGATAACGAATTGCAAGCAGCTTATCAGAAAAAAGAAACTGAAAATCCAAACTATATTGATGTGCTAACCGGTAAAGCCCGCAGGGTGTATGATACACCTGATAAAGGAATTTTATGGGGCTGGGAAGTTTCTGCCTATGTATTTACAAAGGCTATAGCTGCTGGGGCTTTCTTAATTACATTTTTAGCCATTGTTTTAGGGTATGAAGTATCTAATATGGCAAAGTTATGGGCTGCAGGTATCTCATTGTCATTTTTGGCATTAACGGGATTATTTTTAGTAATGGATTTAGACAGGCCGGACAGATTTTTAAATGTATTACTGCGTCCTCAATGGAATTCATGGTTGGTTAAAGGGGGTTATACCATTTCAATATTTGGTTTATTGGTAACTGTTTGGGGAGCAAATACCATATTTAACCTAAACATTCCTGAAATGCCGTTACTGTGGTTTACCGCTATTTTTGCAGTATTGCTGGCAATTTATACTGCATTTTTATTTGCACAAGCCAAAGGGCGCGATTTTTGGCAAAGCCCGTCACTACCAATGCATATGTTAGTACATAGCGTTATGGCAGGAGCGGCGATATTTATAGTTGTATCACCTTTTTTTGGAACCGAAAATTGGATTACACTAATTTCAAATACCATTATTACTGCAATAATAATTAATGTGGTTACACTACTGACTGAACTGTCAATTACACACCCAACAACTGCTGCTAAAAAGGTGGTTAACATGATTGTAAAAGGAAAATATGCAACCTTATTTTGGTTTGGAACTGTTTTAATAGGAAATGTGCTTCCACTGATATTGTTATTTACAATTAACTCAGGTTGGATAGCAGTTGTTTCAGGAGTATTTGTTTTGTTAGGAATTATAACCACCGAAAAAATATGGGTAGAAGCGCCACAGCGCGTACCGCTTGCATAAGTAGTTGTTAAAAAAATAAAGGATAACGTTGAAAAACTATAGAACTAGCATTTCGCAATTCAACAATTATTAAATTAAATCATCATGGGATATAAAAAACCATCATTTATAGAAAATTTAGCTGAAAAAATTGGCCTTATACCAAATTTGCATAAAGAAGGGTATCAAAAATTTGATAAAGATATGCGTCATTTTTCTGATGAAGAAGTCGCTAAAATGTATGAAAATTTCCCTCCACCTGAAAAATGGGATAATTGGGTTGAATACAATCCGAAGGTTTGGCCAAAAAAAGAGAAAAAAACCTATCAAATTGTTCCAACAACGTGCTTTAATTGTGAAAGTGCCTGTGGTTTAACAGCATTTATTGATAAAGAAACTCAGGAAGTTAAAAAGTTTGAAGGGAATCCGTATCACCCTGGTAGTAGGGGAAGAAATTGTGCAAAAGGCCCTGCAACAATCAATCAAATTACAGACCCTGATCGTATTTTATTTCCTTTAAAAAGAAAGGGTAAACGCGGAGAAGGTGAATGGGAACGTGTTACTTGGGATGAGGCTTTAGACACTATTGCAGCACGAATTAGAAAGGCTATTAAAGAAGACAGGCACAATGAAATTGCGTATCATGTTGGCCGTCCGGGACACGAAGGTTTTATGAATTGGGTTTTGCCTGCTTGGGGAATTGATGGCCATAATTCGCATACAAATATTTGCTCATCAGGTGCCCGTTTTGGGTATAATTTATGGTATGGCTACGACCGCCCTTCACCAGATCATTCTGAGGCTAAATTTATATTATTGGTTTCAGCTCATCTTGAATCGGGACATTATTTTAATCCCCATGCGCAGCGAATTATTGAAGGTAAAATGAAAGGAGCCAAATTGGCAACTATGGACCCGCGCTTATCTAACACAGCTTCTATGTCCGATTATTGGTTACCAACTTACCCCGGTACTGAAGCTGCAGTATTGCTAGCAATGGCGCTCATCATTCTAAAAGAGGGCTTATACAATAAAAAGTACTTAAAAAATTGGACAAACTGGCAACAATATTTAAAAGCTAAACATAGTGATAAAAAGGTAACATTCAGTAATTACATAGCAGCTATGATTGAGGAGTATAAGGGATTTACACCTGAATTTGCTGAAAAAGAATCTGGCGTAAAAGCCGCTACTATTATTGAAATTGCCCGAAAAATAGGAGAAGCCGGTGAACGTTTTGCTTCGCACAATTGGCGGGCTGCAGGAGCTTCCAATCTTGGTGGATGGGCAGTTGCACGTTGTTTACATTTTTTAACGGTTTTAACAGGAGCTGTAGGTGCCAAAGGAGGCACTTCGCCTAATTCTTGGAATAAATTTAAACCTCAAGTTCCAAATCCACCAAAACCTCAAAAGAAGTGGAACGAATTGCATTTTCCTAATGAATATCCGTTGGCATTTTTTGAAATGAGTCAGTTATTGCCTCACATGCTCAAGGAAGGCCGTGGAAAAATGGATGTGTATTTTTCAAGGGTATTTAACCCGGTATGGACCTACCCTGATGGATTTACTTGGATGGAAATGTTTAGCGATGAAACAAAATTTGGATTACATACTGCTTTAACTCCTACATGGAACGAAACAGCTTTTTATGCCGATTTTGTACTGCCAATGGGATTGGCATCTGAGCGTCATGATTTAAATAGTTATGCAACGCACAGTGGTACCTGGGTGGCATTTCGCCAACCTGTTTTGCGAGAAGCGGCACGCAGAAATGGAAAACCGGTAAATTTAACTTATGAAGCCAATCCGGGTGAAGTTTGGGAAGAAGATGAATTTTGGATTGAACTCAGTTGGAGAATTGACCCTGATGGAAGTATGGGCATCCGTAAACATTTTGAATCGCCTTACAGACCAGGAGAGAAAATTACCATTGATGAATATTATCAATATATTTTTGAAAGAGTTAAAGGACTTCCTGAAGCTGCTAAAAAAGAAGGATTGACCGAGTTACAGTACATGCAAAAATATGGGGCTTTTGAAGTAGAAAAGCATGGGTACAAGAAAAATGAAACTAAACTAACAAAAGAACAACTAGAAGGTTCTGAGGTTGACGACGAAACAGATGTTATTTACAAAAACGGTAAAGCTATTGGGGTAATGATTGAAGGAAAGGCTTGCATTGGTTTTCCTACACCATCCAGAAAAAACGAGTTTTATTCACAAACCATGGTTGATTGGAAATGGCCTGAATATGCAATTCCAACTTATATAAAAAGTCATATTCATCAAGAAAAACTTGATAAATCAAAAGGAGAATATGTATTGGTTCCAACATTCAGGTTACCTACCTTAATTCATTCACGGTCAGGAAATGCTAAATGGTTGGTTGAAATTTCAAATAGAAACCCTATTTGGATGCACCCTGATGATGCGGCAAAATGGGGATTTAAAACTGGTGATTTGGTTAAAATGAATACCGATATAGGTTATTTTATAGATAAAGTTTGGGTTACACAAAGTATGAAACCCGGAGTTGTAGCCTGTTCACACCATATTGGTCGTTGGCGCAGACCACAGGATAAAATTGGAAACAGATGGGCTACCAATACAGTTAATATTGAAAGTAATGGAAAAGGTGGTTGGAAAATGAATACCGTAGCCGGAATTAAGCCTTTTGAATCGGGCGATAAAGATTCAAAACGTATTTTTTGGAAAGATGGTGGTGTACATCAAAATATTACCCATGCCGTACATCCTGACCCAATTAGCGGAATGCACTGCTGGCATCAGCGTGTGAGAATTGAAAAGCCAAATGAAAATGAAAAATACGGTGATATTTTTGTCGACACCAATAAGTCTCATGAGGTTTATAAAGAGTGGCTTGCTATGGCTCGTCCCGCTCCGGGGCCTAATGGCGAACGCAGACCGCTTTGGTTTAAGCGTGCGTTTAAACCGGATGTATCTACGTATTATTTTGACAAATAAGAAGGATTTGAATTTTGATATGGATTTAATTTGAATAAAATCCAGGGGATAAATAATATTTTCTGAACTTAACTTACTATTTTAATTGTGATGAGTTGATTTTTTAAACAAAAAACCATTTTTCATCCATAAAATATACTATTATTTTAAGAAAAGCTTGTATAAGAACTAATGCCTTTAAGAAAACTAATAGCAAATTGAAAATGCAATTTATGTGAGTATCAAATTGTTTAGAGTCTTCCTAAAACTTCTCCAAATTCTTTTACTTTCTGCCAATTTGTGTATTCAATTTTAGCGTTTGAATTAGTAGGTCCCTTGGTCATCCACATTATAAATTGTATCATAATCCTATCAAAAAAAGGATATTTTTTATAATCTAGTTTCCCTGCAAAAACTTCAACAACATTCGGTTTCCAATCAATATTTTTGAAAAATTTTATTACATATGGATTTGTTGTTGGGGTGTTTTTTTCGGGTTTTCTTGCCACTAAATTAACCGAAAAAAAAGCAGTTTTTACCTTATTTAATTCATCTTTATTTTTTTCTATATATGCTATTAATTTTTCTTGGTGCAAACCGTACCTTACACTAGAGGCTAAAATAATTTTATCAAATTTTGATATATTACCACTAAATTTTTCAACAGCAAATAATTCAACTTTATGGTTACTGCTAGTTAGCACTTCTTTTATTTCGTTACAAATTTTAAGTGTTTGCCCATCAACAGTTGCATATAAAATTCCAATTGTATCACCCATTTCAATTATTTTAAATTAAAAATTATATGTTTTAAATTTCAGAATGAATATTTTAATCAAATTTAGGAAAGACCAGGAGTAATCTTTATGATAAATATCAAGGCTAAACTTAATGATGTCCATTTAATTATGAAAACCAAAACTCAACTTGCTTAATAATTTTAATTATTATTGATTGATTGTTTTTAACATCGTATAAAAAGAATTAACTCATTTAAAACTTAATGAGATAAACATATTTTTTTAAACCGAATGTTTTTAAACGGTAATTCTATGGATAGTTAAAAATAAGGAAAGAGTTTGAAAAAACTGCGCGAAAACTATTGTCCGTTTTTTTATGCACTAGGTCGACGTAAAGCAAATAGTAAAAAAAGTAAGCTCATAAAGTATAACAAACCAACTAATTGGTGCCCCACTCCAAGAACTAACGGAATTTTCCCCGCTACATTTAAAACAGTTAACACTCCCAAAGCTAACTGAAAAATTACCAGCCAAAGTGCACCATTCAACCATTTTTTTGATAAATCTGAAATATCTTTTCTTATTCTAAAAAACATATAAATAGTTAAAAGGACTAATATATATGCTAACATTCTATGGATAAATTGTACCAATGCCGGGGCAAATAAGTAGCTATCGTAATTAATTAAATTTTCCCATCTGTAATTTTCTGAAATTAATAACACCGTCGGAATCATTTCCCCATTCATATCGGGCCAAGACGGATAATATAAACCGGCTCTCATACCAGCCATTAATCCGGCAAAAATCATTTGAAGAAACGTTATCCCAATTACAAGTTTTACAATTATTCGACTTTTTATTTTTGTATTACTTTGATACAAATACACATCTGCAATGGTTTTAACCATAGCCGCCACAACCAATAGTGCCAAAATAAAATGAATAGTAAGCTTGTATGCATTTACCCATGGCCTGTTTACCAAACCACTTTTTACCATAATCCACCCTGCCGATGCCGTTAAAATTGTTAAAAAAATCACCACTGCAAGTCGTTTTACTATGTAAAAATCGATTTTCTTTTTAAGGACAAAAATTATAAACGGAATTAAAAAAATAATACCTAAAGAACGTACCCATAACCTATGAAAGTACTCCCAAAAGTATATGAATTTAAAATCAGAAAGTGTGAAGCTCGAATTTATTTTATGATATTGAGGGGTTTGTTTATACAGTTCAAAAGCTTCCTGCCACTGATTTACATTTAAGGGTGGTATAACCCCGGTAATTATATCCCAACGTGTAATTGACAATCCAGAACCCGTTAATCTGGTTATGCCTCCAAGTATTACCTGCCCCACCAACATAATTAACCCAATCAACAACCAAATTCTAATAGTTTTTGTGTATTTATATTTGTTATTTTTCATTTAATTCTTCCATTCAAAAGTTTCAACCAAATGTACAATATCCCTTTCAATATAGTGTATTGCCGGCACTATGGAATCGTAATTTGGTTTTACATTAAAATACAAAGCTCCTGCTAATACGTGATTTAAACTGTCAGTTATTCTAAACTGAACATTGGATGCCACATTCCCCTCAATATTAAAGAGTTTGGCGTACACTTTTTTTTCAGAATTTTCAAAAGGAACTGCATTAATAACATCGGCTTTTACAGTATGCTCAAATGTAAGTTTTTCCACCTCTTTTAAAATCTCGTTTAAGTTGTTATTTACAAGCCTATACGTAATATGAACCCTAGCATTTAATTTTGGGTAATCTATACTTGCCCAGCAATTGTTTTTTTTATTGAAATGAGCCAAGTCTGAAATTTCAAAATTATATGGGCAATTAGTTTCAATTTGTGTGTAAGAAGGGTTTGCGTAACTTAATTTTAAATAAGGCTTTGGTTTGGGCAATGTATCTCCCCCGCAAGCATATACCACGATACCTAAAACTATTAATAAAACTATATTTTTCATTAACTATTTTTTATCCTTTTTTATAGTTACCTTAATTTGTTTGATACGTTTTTTATCGACAGACTCAATTTTAAAAACGTAATTCTTAAACTTAATTTTGTCATTCTTTTTAGGAAATTCCCCATAAATTTCAAGAATAAAGCCGGCTATAGTTTCTGATTCACCTTTTTTTTCTTCAAAATGGGTATTATTTTCAATATCTAAAATTTTATAAAAATCTTTTAAATTGGTTTTCCCTTCAAACAAAAAATTATCAACATCGAGTTTAGAATAGGTAATTTCATCATCATCAAACTCATCGCTAATATCACCAACAATTTCTTCAATTACATCCTCTAAAGTAACAATACCGCTCGTACCACCATATTCATCAACAACAATTGCCAAATGGTTTTTCTTTTCCTGAAATTCTTTAAGTAAAACGTCTAATTTTTTATTTTCCGGAACAAAATAAGGTTCCCTAATAAGTTTTTGCCATTCAAATTCTTTTTTATTTAAATGAATTAATAAATCTTTAGCGTATAAAACTCCCACTATATTATCAATGTTTTCATCATAAACCGGAATTCTGGAATATCCTTTCTCTACAATTTGAGATACTACATTTTGGCAGGTTTCGTTTTTTGACAGTGCAAAAATATCAATACGTGGTGTCATAATTTGACTGGTTTCTGTATTGCTAAAACTTACAATGCCCTCTAGTATTTTTTGTTCGTCTTTTGTGGTTGTCTCATTAGATGTAATTTCCAATGCCTGAGATAATTTTTCTACCGAAATATTTGATTTTTTCTTACCTAATTTGCTTTCAATTACAGTAAAACTCATTAATGGAACACTTATTACCGTAAGAAGGCTACTTATAATTTTTAAAGGAAAAGCCATAAAAGCAGCAAACTTTAAAGCATTTCTTGATGCATAGAGTTTTGGTAACACCTCCCCAAACAAGAAAATTAGAAACGTAACGAGTACTAATTCAATTAAAAATTTTAAAATATTGGGTGTAATATTCTTAAAAATTACTTCGCCAATAAAGGCAAACAGCAATACAATTAAAATATTTATAAAATTGTTTGAAATAAATATAGTTGCCAGTAATTTTTTAGGATTCTGAAGCAGTTTAACAACTATTTGTTGATGGTTTGATTGTGATTCTTCAGCTTTATTTAAATCAGTTTGCGATAAAGAGAAAAAAGCAACTTCTGCACCAGAAATAAGAGCAGATAGTATAAGTAATAAAAAAAGTGTTACTATTGCTGTAATTAGCCAAGAGCTAAAACTTTGAGTTAAAAAAATTAATAATAACGTGGGTTCAGGATCCAATTAAATATTATTACGTTAAACTTAGAACGGTAAATCATCATCTTCAACTTCATTAATTGAAGTTTCTTGCTTAGTTTGCTGAACCGGCTTTACATCAGCACTTTTTTGTGCAGATGGATTTAATTCGCTTTTGGTAGTTAAAAAGGTCATGTCAACTACGTGAATTTCTGTTGTATATCTTTTTGTTCCATCTTCACCTTCCCATTGACGTGTTTTAATGCGTCCTTCACAATATACTTTATCACCTTTACTTAAATATTTTTCGCAAATTTCTGCCAGTTTATTTCTCACAACAATATTATGCCACTCTGTTGTGGTAACTTTCTCACCTGTTTGTTTGTTGGTATATGTTTCATTTGTGGCTAACGGAAAACGCCCTATTGAGTTTCCCCCTTCAAAATAATGCATTTTAACCTCATCGCCCAAATGCCCTATAAGTATTACTTTATTAATTGTTCCAGCCATAATTCAAATTATTTATTAAATCAAAAGTACTAAAAATTTCAGTTGGTTTTAAACGCTTTTAAAAAATTGTGAATTAAAACCGGCACCGGATATTTTTCAACCTCGCTCCAATTAATTTTAAAGTTTTCTTCAGATGTTACTTCAGCTATCCAAAATTTTGCGTAAATATGTTGGTGTGACAATTTATGAGCTTTTATTATATTGTTGAACAGCGTAATTTCTACTCGTTTACCTGCAAACAAGTTTTTAAATTTTGAATGATTTATTAAATCTTTTTCATCTATTTCAAACTCGGTTTCAATTAGCGGAAATTCGTACAAGTTAATCCAAATTCCCGCATCGCGTTTTTGCAATATTGTTTGGTTGTTTTGTGATTTTACAACAATGTAATTAAAATATCTTCTTCTTAATTTTACTTTTTTTTCTTTAACCGGCAATTGAGCTACTTTTTTTGTTGACAATGCTACGCAGGAATCACATAGGGGGCATTTCAAACAAAGTGGATTTTGTGGTTTACACAACTGTGCACCAAATTCCATTACGGCTTGATTATGAATACCGGGTGATTTATTATTAATAAGCTTTTGAGCCAATTGCTTAAATTCTTTAACTCCTTTACTTGAATTGATAGGTGTATAAATTCCAAAATAACGTGCTAACACCCTGTAAACGTTTCCATCAACAACAGCTGCAGACTCGTTAAAACAAATAGATGCAATTGCAGAAGCTGTGTAATCACCTACCCCTTTTAATTTTAATAATTGGTTGTGCGAATTTGGAAATTTACCCTTATACTCATCTACAATAATTTTAGCCGAATACAATAAATTTCGTGCCCGGGAATAATATCCCAAGCCCTGCCATAATTTTAAAACGTTTTCTTCACTAGCTTTGGCCAAATGAAAAACCGTTGGAAATGTTTCAATAAACCTGTGATAATAAGCTATTCCCTGATTGACTCTAGTTTGTTGCAAAATAATTTCGGACAACCAAATCTTATATGGATTATTGGTTTTGCGCCAAGGCAAATCTCTTTTATTAGCTAAATACCACATTGTTAATTGGTTAGAAAAATTCATCCTATTCTTGATAAAATGCAATAATACATGTTTTAATTGATTAAATTTTAGTGAATTAACTTTTTGAATTTGATTAATATATCCTATATTTGCCCTCTTAATTTTAGAATAACATATATAATATAATTAAAATGACGAAAGCAGAAATCGTATCGAATATTTCAGAAAAATCTGGGATAGAAAAAGCAGATGTTTTAGCAACTGTTGAAGCGTTTATGGAAGAAGTAAAAGATTCTTTAGAAAGAGGTGATAACGTTTACCTAAGAGGTTTTGGAAGTTTTATAATTAAAACCAGAGCTGAAAAAACAGGTAGAAACATTTCTAAAAACACTACAATTAAAATACCTGCACACAACATTCCTGCGTTTAAACCTGCAAAGGTATTTGTTGAAGGTGTTAAGAACAAAGTAGCTGTTGAAGCGTAAGCTAAAAACAAATTATTAATACAAAATAACATTTTATTATGCCAAGTGGTAAAAAGAGAAAAAGAGCAAAAATCTCTACGCATAAACGTAAAAAAAGAGCGAGAGCAAACAGACATAAAAAGAAAAAGTAAGCCCGGCTTACTTTTTCTTTGTTATTAAAAGTTCATTGAAATAGATATTTGTACAACGCAAATATTGTTTGGATAAAAATCCTGTAAAACTAATTATAAATAGTTCATATTTTTTACATGAACATAAAACCAAATCAGAGTGAAAACAGAATTAATTATTAGATCACAGAACTCTGATATTGATTTTGCCTTATTAAAAGATGGCAAGTTAAACGCACTAAACAAAGAAACAAACGGGAACAAATTCTCTGTTGGAGATATTTTTTTAGCTAAAATAGGCAAAGTGCTTTCCGGCTTAAATGCTTCCTTTGTAAATGTTGGTTATGAAAAAGATGGTTTTTTACACTATCATGATTTAGGTGCACAACTGTTATCTTTAAATAAATTTATAAAAGGTATAAGCACAGGTAAAATTAAAGATTACACTTTAAAAAACTTTAAATTAGAAAACGATATTGACAAAAATGGCAGTATTGTTAATGTTTTGAAAACAGGCCAAAATTTATTGGTTCAAATTGTTAAAGAACCTATTTCTACCAAAGGGCCGCGTATGAGTTCAGAAATTTCTATCGCCGGCAGGTATTTGGTACTGGTTCCTTTTTCAGACAGGGTCTCGGTTTCTCAAAAAATAAATGATCCAAAAGAAAAGGACAGACTTAAACGCTTGGTAAAAAGTATCAAGCCTAAAGGCTTTGGAGTAATTATTAGAACGGTAGCTTCAAATAAAAAAGTTGCTGATTTAGACAGAGACCTCCATAATTCATTAGAACGGTGGGTTGCTATGTGCAAAAAAATTAAAACTGTAAAAGCACAACAAACCCCAATTAAGGTACTGAGTGAATTAAACAGAGCTTCTTCTATTTTAAGAGATTTGTTTAACGACTCTTTTACAAGCATTGTAACCAATGACGAAACCTTGTTTTTAGAAATTAAGGAGTATTTGCAAGAAATTGCTCCTAAAAAAGAATCTATTGTAAAATTATACAAATCTAAAGTTCCGATTTTTGAAAAATTTGGAATAGAACGTCAAATTAAAACATCATTTGGCAAAACTGTTTCTATGAGTAAAGGAGCTTATTTGGTAATTGAACATACTGAAGCATTGCACGTAATTGATGTAAACAGCGGAAACCGATCTAACAAAGCTGCATCACAAGCAGATACTGCATTGGAAGTAAACTTAATTGCTGCATCTGAAATTGCAAGGCAATTACAATTACGTGATATGGGCGGTATTATTGTGGTAGATTTTATTGATATGCACTCGGCAGAGCACAGACAAAAGCTCTATGATCATTTAAGAACCGAAATGGCATTTGATAAAACAAAACACAAAATTTTGCCTCCAAGTAAATTTGGATTGGTTCAAATTACCAGGCAAAGAGTACGTCCGGAATTGGTTATAAAAACCCAAGAGCCTAATCCAAGTGGATCCGGAGAGGTTGAAGCTCCAATAGTTTTAATTGAAAAAATTGAAACTGAGTTGAGCAAACTAATTACAAAAAAGCATAAAAAAATTGTGTTAAATACACATCCTTTTATTGCAGCATACTTAAAACAAGGCATCCCTTCTTTACAGCAAAAATGGTTTGCCAAATACAAAAAGTGGATTAAAATTTTACCTAGAGATGCTTACCAATATTTACAATTTAATTTTACCAACGCAAAAGGTGAAATTATTAAGTAAGGCAACTCACAATATCAAATAAAAAAGTCCTGCCAAAGTGTGCAGGACTTTTTTTTAAAACCAAAAACCTACATTAAAATACCAATAATTCTCGTTATGGTCGGGAGACCAGGTATAATTAATTTCAACAGGTCCTAAAAACGTATCCAAACCATACCCTACCATATACCCTGACCGGGTATTTTCAAAAATTTTCCCTTCATTAAACAAATCTTTTTCAACCCTGCTATAATTAGCTGTTACCATAAGAAAATTCTTTTTAAAAAGCTCGTACCTAAACGTAAGTGCCGACCTTAAAAACGAAGTTGAGCTTAAGCTACCGTAATCATAACCATACATTGGTACAAATGTGTTTATAAAATTTTCGCCATATCCACCAACATTATAATTTAATACCCTGTTTTCATTTTCTCCTAAGGTAATTCCGGCTTCTGATATGAAATGAAACGTTGCTTTATCAAAAAATGTATGAGCCAAACCGGCTTTACCCTTTAATTGTGAAAAGGGAACAAAATTCTTATTAAAATTAGAAGAAGCCATATACCATCGATAATCCATATTTAAATAAGCTCCTTTTTTTTGAAAATACTTTTTGTCGTAGGTATCTAATTTGATATATGAAATTAGGTTGAAATAATTTGAACGGTCAAAGTATAAACGACCGCTATTTTGTTGAAATTCATTATTATTTTCAACCGTTGAAATGGTTTCAGTAAATGCCTTTATCCGCTTAAACTCGGCTCCCATTCCTACTGCAAACTTGTGGTTAAATACTGTTTGAAAATAGATTTGATTAGTTAAATCTTCATACTCCAAATTAATTTTATTCACGTTGGCTTCATCAAAATTTACCTCTGCATTAAACGTGTTGTACCTCGATTTTACACCAAAACTCCAGTAAAATCCATTATCAATAAAATAATTAAAATTATACCTTACGTTGTCACCTAAAATTAAATCGGCAGAGAGTACATCATTGTTAAATAAAACATGTTTAGCGGTTGCGTTTACCAAAATTCCTGTTTTATACAAGTCGTCATAATGCACTGCTAATTTCAAAAAATTCGGCACTCTATGTTCCTTCACCTTAAATTTAATTACACTGCCATTATCTTCATTTTCAATTTTGTATTGAACAATATCAAAATTACCGGTTGCCGACAAATTGTTTACACTTTGAACCAACCGTTGGTAGCTGGTTGTGTCTTTCCTTTTTAAATTTAATTTTCCTAAAATATAAGCTCTGGTGTAGTGTTTGTTACCCTCAATTTCAATTCTTTTAATATGAAATTTTTGCACGTATGATAAATCTACTTTTGGTTTGGTATTTTTCTTTTGGCAATTTGCAATAGCCTCTAACTTTTGGTACTGTTTTCGTGCTGCAATATCACCTTCTTTCATAATTTCATCAATTTTATCAAATGAAATTACGTTGTATTCTCTCATATTTGGTTGAATTAATACATCAGAATTTTCATATTTAGCATCAAGCGTTTTATACATTTGAAAACCAACAATTTGATTCAATATATCCAAGGCCGAATCCATTTCTTCTTTTGAATCCAATCCGCTTTGCATATCTACTCCTATTACAATATCTGCCCCCATTTTTTTAACTTCATTTACCGGAAAATTATTTACAATTCCGCCATCGGTTAAAAGTTTGCCATTAATTTCAACCGGAGCCAATAATGTTGGAAATGAACCACTTGCTTTAACTGCTTCGGGTAAAAAACCTGATTTTAGAACTTCTTGCCTGCCTGTTTCTAAATTGGTTGCAATACAAATAAAGGGAATGGGAAGCTTACTAAAATCGTTTATATTGTTTACGTGTTGCGTTAATTTGGTTAATAAATTAAGTACATTTTGACCTTCGGCAAGGGCAATGGGAATTCCAACTTTTTTATTTTTTATAGGTAACGTAACAGCATATATTTCACCACTCTCTTTCTCATAAAACGGTTTCGCATTACGCGGAAGTACATCAGTTAAAACTTTATCAAATTTAATGGAATGTACTATAGAGTCTATTTGATGTGCATTGTAACCTGATGCGTACATAGCACCAATTATTGCCCCCATACTGGTACCACCAATATAATCAACCCTAACACCTACTTCTTCCAATACTTTTAAAACAGCCACATGCGCTAAACCTTTAGCTCCGCCTCCACTTAAAACCAAACCTACTTTTACATCAATAGTGTCTTGACTTGTTTGAGAAAAAGCAAAAACAGTTAAAAACAAACAAATATGTACTACAATTTTTTTCATTCAGATTTTTGTTGCTGATAATAATTATAAATCTTTAATGCCTTGCTTTTTCCAATAACAGCTGTTATTTGCTCAAGCGATGCCTGCGCAACACGTTTTGCCGATTTAAAATGCTTTAATAAAGATACAACAGTTTGTTCGCCTATCCCAGAAATTTGTTCCAATTCGTTAGTAATGGCACTTTTGCTTCTTTTATTTCTATGATGTGTAATTCCAAATCGATGGGCTTCATTCCGCAAGTATTGAATAATTTTTAAGGTTTCCGATTTTTTATCTAAGTAAAGCGGTATGGAATCGTTCGGATAATAAATTTCTTCCAGTCGTTTTGCAATACCAATAATGGCAATTTTATTGCGTAAACCTAAAACATCCAAACTTTTTACAGCCGATGAAAGCTGACCTTTTCCTCCATCAATTACAATAAGTTGGGGTAAACTTTTGTCTTCATCCAACAACCGCTTATAACGCCTAAAAACCACCTCCTCCATAGAAGCAAAATCATCTGGACCGGTAACGGTTTTTATATTAAAATGCCTGTATTCTTTTTTGCTGGGTTTGCCATTTTTAAAAACTACACAGGCCGCAACCGGATTAGTACCCTGTATGTTTGAATTATCAAAACACTCTATATGCCTAGGTTCTGCTTGTAACCTTAAGTCCTTTTGCATTTGCACCATAATACGTTTTACATGCTTATCAGGGTCAACCATTTTAAGTTGCTTAAATCGTTCTTGCCGATAGTATTTTGCATTTCTGATACTTAAATCAACTATACGTTTTTTGTCGCCCAATTTAGGAATGGTAACCTTAATATTTTCACCCAAATCAACGTTAAAAGGCACATAAATTTCTTTGGATTGTGAGTTGAACCGGCGACGTATTTCTACAATTGCCAGTTCCAGTAATTCTTTATCGCTTTCGTTTAATTTCTTTTTAATTTCAGTGGTATGTGATTGAATGATAGCTCCATTTACAATTTTAAAAAAATTGATATAACTGTAACTTTCATCAGAAACAATTGAAAACACATCAAGGTTGGTAATTGATGGACTCACCACGGTGGATTTCGCTTGGTAATTTGACAGCAAGTCAATTTTTTCCTTTACTTTTTGCGCTTCTTCAAACTCCATTTTAGCAGCAAACTGCATCATTAAATTTGTAAATGTTTTTAATGATGCTTTAAAGTTTCCTTTAATAATGTTTTTTATGGCGCTAATATTTAAAATGTAACTCGCTTCGGTTTGTAAATTTTCACAAGGCCCTTGGCAGTTCCCGATATGGTAATCTAAGCATACCTTGTATTTTTTTTGCTCGATGTTTTTTTTGCTTAAATCGTAATTACATGACCGTAATTGGTATAATTCCTTTATTAAATCTAACAACGCTTTTGCAGTTCTAACTGAGGTATAAGGACCAAAATATTCCGATCCGTCTTTTATCACATTTCTAGTTAAAAAAACTCTAGGAAACCGCTCCTTCTTAATACAAATCCACGGGTATGTTTTGTCATCTTTCAGCATAACATTGTATCGTGGTTGGTATTTTTTAATCAGGTTATTTTCAAGCAATAATGCATCGGTTTCGGTATCAACAACAATATGCTTTATGTTCGCAATTTTTTTTACCAATACTTTGGTTTTGCCACTATCGTGGTTTTTAGTAAAATAGGAAGCTACCCTTTTTTTAAGGTTTTTGGCTTTCCCAACATACAGCAGCTTGTTATCTTTATCGTAGTATTGGTAAACTCCCGGTTTTATGGGCAATGTTTTTATTTGAATCTGTAGCTCCAATGAATGCTTTTTATTTAAAATCTAAAAATAGTATTTTTTTTGGTTTGTAAATTTTGTTAATTATTTAAAGGTTAAAATTAATTAACAATAAAACCTTACTTTTGCCAAAATTTTAAAACGACAACTTTCATTTAAAATTATACCAATGAAGTACTGGAAAAAATATTCAAAAGAAAAGCTTATACAAAAAATTGATGATGCCTTGGAATCAACAATAGATTTTCAAAAAAGTAAGTATTTAGGATATCCGGTTTCAAAACTCGATGAAAATGTATTTAATACCAGTGGCGCTTTTTTAAATGATTCCCCTTTATTAAAATCGTTTATTGCAAACCCAAACAATATTGGTTGTCATACACTGGGAAAATCGGAAGAAGCCTTTAAGGGCTCTCAAGAATTGGAAAAAGAAGTAATAAAAGTATTGGCTGTCGATATTTTTAAAGCTAATGAAACTGAATACGACGGTTATATTGCAACAGGTGGAACCGAAGCCAACATACAGGCGCTGTGGATTTACCGAAATTTTTTTAAAAAACAGTTCAATGCTTCTTTAAATGAAATGGTTATTCTTTCATCTGAAGACACCCATTATTCTGTTTACAAAGGAGCTAACTTGTTAAGTGTCGAAAATGTTAGCATTCCGGTCGATTTTAATTCAAGAGATATTATAGTTGAAGAATTGGATGCTATTGTTCAAAAACTTGTTTCCGAAGGGAAAAAATATTTTATGGTAATTAGTAATATGGCTACTACCATGTTTGGTTCTGTTGACAACCCGGATGTTTACGCATCGGTTTTACAAAAACACCAAGTTGAATTTAAAATTCACATAGATGGTGCATTTGGCGGATTTATTTACCCTATCAGTAATAAAAAATCTACCATAAATTTTGAAAACTCACATGTTTCCTCTATTACTATTGATGCTCATAAAATGCTCCAAGCTCCTTACGGAACCGGTGTGTTTTTATGCAGAAAAGGACTTATTGAAAATGTACTTACCAAAGAAGCACAATATGTTGATGGCATGGATTTAACAATGGTTGGTAGCCGGTCAGGAGCAAACGCCATTGCAGTTTGGATGATTTTATTTAGCTATGGTTACTACGGCTGGTTTGAAAAAATAAACACCCTTTTGTTGCGTACCGAATGGTTTTGCAAACAACTGAACGATTTAAATATTGAATATTTTAGAGATCCGTTTATGAATATTGTAACCATTAAATCGCAGTATGTTCCTAAAAACTTATCCCAAAAATACGGACTGGTTCCCGAAACTCATGATGGCAATAACCAATGGTACAAGGTAATTATGATGAGCCATGTTGAGATAGATGACTTGCTTAAGTTTGTAAACGAATTGAAAGCTATTTAGTTAAGAACCTTATAAAACGGTACAACAGTTGTTTTAAAATAATAAACTAACCTGCGTCCTGACACAACTCAATTAATACTCCATTGGTTGATTTTGGATGTAAAAATACAACCAGTTTATTATCAGCTCCTTTTTTAGGTGTTTCGTTTAAAACAATAAACCCTTCATTTTTTAATCTATCAACTTCACTTAAAATATCATCAACAGCAAAGGCTATATGGTGTATGCCTTCGCCTTTTTTTGCAATAAATTTAGATATTGGACTATTTTCATCAGTACCTTCCAAAAGTTCTATTTTATTTGGTCCGGCTTCAAAAAACGATGTTTTTACACCTTCACTTTCTACTGCTTCTATTTTATAATGTGGTTTGCCAAATAATTTTGCAAACAACTCATTTGATTTATCCAAATCTTTTACTGCAATCCCTATATGTTCTATCTTATTCATTTTATAAAATATCAAAAATTAAATATCAAAAATAATCAATAAAAAAGGTTCAATATCTGCAAAATGTCATATTTTAAAAAAACAACTAATACAATTTATTTTTTGAACAATTTAATGAAACTTTATAAGTTGAATATTTATATGCTATTTTTGCACTATGGAAACGAACAGACAAAGAAAAATAGCCGGAGTTTTACAAAAAGACCTGGCAGAAATATTACAACATGCGGCTAAAGATGGAATGAAAGGCGTTATTATTTCTGTTACAAAAGTTCATGTAACAACCGATTTGTCGCAGGCTAAAGTTTATTTAAGCATTTTTCCGCAGCTTAAACGAAACATTTTAATTGAAGGTATAAAATCAAATACAGCATCTATTAGACATGAATTGGCAAAACGTACACGAGAACAGTTGCGAAGAATGCCTGACCTTTCATTTTATATTGATGACAGTTTGGATTATATTGAAGATATTGAAAGTGCATTAAAAGGAGAAAAAGAAAATCCGATTAAAAATCCCGATATTTTAGACAAACGTCAAAAAAGATAACTTGAATATTTCTGCATACATAGCTAAGCGTTACCTTTTTTCTAAAAGTAGCAACAATACTATAAATATTATAACATTAATTGCTGCTGCCGGAGTAATTATTGGCTCAATGGCTTTGTTTATAGTGCTATCGGGCTTTACCGGTTTACGAGCTTTTAGTATCGGGTTTTTAAACACTGCAGACCCCGATATAAAAATAACTGCCGTTAAGGGAAAGTCTTTTTTATTTTCTGAAGAAATTCAACAGCAAATTGAACAAGTAGAAGGCATTATTTCTTACAGCAAAATAATTGAAGAACGCGCCTTTTTTGATTTTAATCAAAAAACTCATATTGCCTATATTAAAGGTGTTGACTCTAATTTCGTAAACGTTAACAGCCTTGATACAACAGTTTATGCCGGTACCTGGCTAGATAAAAATATTCCACTGGGGGCTGTTGTTGGAAACGGAATTTCAGAAATTTTATCGGTTGGAGTTTTTGAATTTGTTGAACCCTTAAAAATTTATGTTCCAAAACCCGGAAAAGGTTACATTACCAATCCAAAAAATGCTTTTAGTAAAATTAATACGCAGCCTATTGGTATTTTTGCCTTAACAGAAGAAATTGATAAAAAATATACCTTTATAAGTTTAGAACTTGCACAGCAACTTTTAAACTACAAACCAAATCAAATATCTGCCATTGAAATTAAAATAGATTCTTTATCAAAAAGCCAAACTGTTATTGATAATTTAACCTTAAGCCTTGGTAACAATTTTTCGGTAAAATCAAGAGAACAACAAAATGCGGTTTTTTACAAAATGTTAAATACTGAAAATTTGGCCTCATACCTAATTTTTACATTAATTGTAATTATTGCCTTGTTTAATGTTATTGGGGCTATAATAATGATGATTATAGATAAAAGAGACAATTTAAAAACCTTGTACAACTTAGGAGCCACCATAAAAGATATTAAACGTATTTTTATATTACAGGGATTTTTACTTACCTCTGCCGGCCTTTTTATTGGTCTTTTTTTAGGAATTTTTATTGTGCTGTTACAAAAAAAGTTTTCGTTTTTTATGATAACACCACATTTGGCTTACCCGGTTGAATTTACCTATTTTAATGTGTTTGCAGTGGTAGTTACCTTGTTAACATTAGGGTATTTTGCTTCTAAAATAGCGAGTAGCAGAATTTCAGAAAAACTAATTGCGTAAGTGTGGTTTTTTAAACAAGTACAAGGTGTTTTCTGAATCACTTACAACGTAAATAGAATTTTTATAAACTGTTACCCCTTCAGCTTTTTTAACCGGAATGTTGTACAATTTTAGCAATGCTCCTTTTAAGGTAGTTTGGTAAACTTGTTGCGATTCATCACTAACCACCCACAATGTTTTTGAAACTTCGTCAAAACTTATACCTGAAATATCTTTTGCAAAACCAATTTTTATTTTTTGTATTAATCTACCCTTTACATCTAACAACAACAGTTGTTTAGGCTTCTTTTCATTTATTATATAAAATGTATGATTTTCACGAACAAAACACACTCCTTCCAAACCGCTGTTTTTATGTTGTTGTTTGCCTTTTACATCAATTTTTTTTACAGCGTTTCCTTTGTTGTTTACCCTAAGTAATTTTCTGTTTTGCTCATTTACAATCCATATACTTCCAGTTTCTTCTTCAATGGCAATTCCTTCAATATCTTTAAAGGGTGTTTTTATTTTTTCAATAATTGCACCTTTCAAATCGGTTTTAAAAATTGTACCATTGGCATCGCTTACTATATATAAATTATCATTGTGGTGTGTAATTCCGGATGGCTCAGGAATGGCAAGCATAAATGAGTTTATCAGTTCTAATTTATTTTGAGAATTTGATGTGCGCGTACATGACGCCAAAAAAAATGCAAAAATAGAAATGAGTATGTATTTTTTCACCTCAGAAATTTATGAAAATTTCTGCAACACTTCATCAAAAACATCATATACTTCTGCTGCTGAATCAGATGTTACCATTTTTAACCGGTATTCCTTAAAATGCGGAATTCCCTTAAAGTAATTGGTATAGTGGCGTCTGGTTTCCATAACACCAACTATTTCACTTTCTTTCCAGTCAATTTCCATTTGTAAGTGGCGTTTTGCCATTTCAACACGCTGTGGAATAGTAATTTCAGGTAAGTGTGTACCGGTTTCAAAAAAATATTTCACTTGTTTAAAAAACCACGGATTTCCAATACTTGCACGTCCAATCATTGCTCCGTCAAGTCCGTAAGTATCGCGCATTTCAACAGCTCGTTCAGGTGTGTTTACATCGCCATTTCCAAATACGGGAATATGCATACGTTGGTTATTTTTAACCTCGGCAATAGGTTTCCAATCGGCCTCTCCTTTATACATTTGCGTACGTGTTCTTCCGTGGATAGAAATTGCTTTACAGCCAACATCTTGCAGGCGTTCGGCAACTTCAACAATTTTAATAGAGTCGTGATCCCAACCAAGACGCGTTTTAACCGTAACTGGTAATTTGGTGTGTTTTACCATAGCATCCGTTAGTTTTACCATTAAGTCGATATCTTTCAAAATCCCGGCACCGGCACCTTTACTAACTACTTTTTTTACCGGGCATCCAAAATTAATATCAATAATATCAGGTTCAGACTTTTCTACAATTTCTACCGTTTTTAGCATCGACTCTAAATTGGCGCCAAAAATCTGTATGCCAACCGGGCGTTCTTTTTCGTAAATATCAAGTTTTTTAACACTCTTTGCAGCGTCTCTTATAAGCCCTTCAGAAGAAATAAATTCGGTATAAACAACATCTGCCCCCTGCTCTTTGCACAATGCTCTAAAAGGCGGGTCGCTCACATCTTCCATTGGTGCCAACAACAACGGAAATTTTGGTAATACTATGTCTCCTATTTTAACCAAATCAAAAAAATTAGTGGGCAAAATTAATCAATTTTTATGATTTCTATTTTCTTTTATAAAATTGTACATTTGAAATTCTTAAAATGAAACGCATGAAAAACCTATTAATTATTCTTTCGCTTTGTTTATTAATTGTAAGTTGTAAAAACGTCTTTAAACACGATGGGGAATCCGGTGCAACAGCAATAGCAAATATTGTGCACTACCCACAAGAAAAACATTTAAAAAACATCAAACAACTTACATTTGGCGGAGATAATGCTGAAGCCTATTGGAGTAACGATGGAAAAAAACTAGTGTTTCAATCAAACAATAAAAAATGGGGATTGAATTGCGATCAAATTTTTGTAACAGATGCCCAAATACCATTAGACAGTACGCAAATTCCTCAAAAAATTAGTACCGGATTTGGAAGAACCACATGCAGTTATTTTTTACCGGGCGATTCCACCATAGTGTATTCATCTACGCATTTGGCTGCCAAAGATTGTCCGCCGGTACCAAAAAAAGAGGATTATGGTAATAAATACATTTGGCCTGTTTATGAGGGTTACGATATTTTTGTAGCCGATATTCATGGAAATCAGTTAAAACAACTCACATTTGAAAGTGGTTACGATGCCGAACCAACGGTATCCCCAAAAGGTGATAAAATTGTATTTACTTCAACCCGCACAGGAGACTTGGAGTTATTTACTATGAATATTGATGGAAGTGATGTTAAACAAATAACCAACGAGTTGGGTTATGATGGTGGCGCCTTTTTTTCACCCGATGGTGAAAAGTTAATTTTTCGCTCTTCCAGGCCAAAAACACCAGTTGAAATTGAAGAGTACAAAGCACTTTTAGAAAAAGGATTGGTACAACCTACAAATATGGAACTGTATGTTTGTAATGTTGATGGTACCGAACTTAAAAAAATTACCGATTTAGGCAGTGCAAACTGGGCCCCGTTTTTTCACCCTTCAGGAAAAAAAGTGATATTTTCATCAAATCATAAATCAAAAAGTAGTTTCAATTTATTTATGATTAATTTAGACGGTACAGGTTTAGAACAAATTACGTATGATAGTGTTTTTGATGCGTTCCCAATGTTTTCTTACGATGGAAAAAAATTAGTTTTTTCTTCAAATAGAAACAATAATGGTACGCACGACACCAATTTATTTATTGCTGATTGGGTAGAATAAAAAATAAAAGATGACAAAAAAATACAATTGGGCTATTTTGGGATGTGGTAACATTGCTCAAAAATTTGCGACAGAATTAAAGGAACTTCCAAATGCTAATTTATATGCTGCTTCGTCTAGAAGTTTTGAAAATGCTAAAAATTTTGCCAATAATTTTGGTTTTGAAAAAGCCTACGGCTCTTACCAAGAAATGGTAAATGATGATAATGTAGCTATTGTTTATGTTGCAACACCACACAATTTTCATAAAGAACATTCTATTCTTTGCTTAAATCATAAAAAAGCGGTTTTGTGTGAAAAAGCATTTGCAATTAACACTAATGAAGTTGAGCAAATGATTGCTTGTTCAAAAAAGAACAATACATTTTTAATGGAAGCTTTTTGGGTAATTTTTAGACCAAAATATTTAAAAGTTAAAGAAATAATTGCTTCGGAAGACTTAGGTAAACTCAAATTTGTAAAGTCAGATTTTATGTTTAATGGTGAATACAATCCAAAAAACAGATTGTATAATGTTGATTTAGGAGGTGGATCGTTATTAGACATTGGTATTTATTCCATATTTACAGCGCTCATGTTTTTAGGTTCTCCTGATGAAATAAAAACCATTCCACATTTTAGTCCAACCGGTTCAGAAGAAAGTATTTCAATGTTGTTTGGATATAAAAATGGAGCTTCAGCTGTGTTAACTTCAAGTTTTGATTCGGAATACAAAAACGAATCTGAATTGTGTTTTGAAAATGGAATTATAAAATACGGTAGGTTTTCAAAAGATCCAATTTTGTTACTTAAAGAAGGAAAAACTAAAGAGATTCATTTTGAAAACGGCACTCATTTAGGATACAAATTTGAAGCTATACATGTTATGGAATGCTTAGATAAAAAACTTATTGAAAGTCCGGTTTTACCATTTTCAACAAGTTTAGAATTAATGAAAATTTTAGATTGGGTTAGAAAAGATGCTGGGATTGTATTTCCAAATCACGATTAAAACTATTCAATTTTTTAATAAAAAATTAATTCAACATTTTAAAAGCCTTGTAATTACAAGGCTTTTTACTTACCTTTTTTGGAATGTTTATTGGACTATCAATAGGGATAATCTTGGTGTTGGCTCAAAAAAAATATCAATTATTTATGATTACACCTCATTTAGCTTACCCTGTTGAATTTACTTTTTATAATATTGCTGTTGTAACGTCAACAATACTTGTGCTTGGCTTTTTAGCTTCAAAAATTGCAAGCAGTAGAATTTCAAAAAAGTTAGTAGCATAATTATTCGCAATTTTCAATAACATAACGCAACAAATCTAAAAGTCGAAGAATCTATCTAGCTATCTCTGTATCAAGTCACAGATTGCCACAATTTTAAACAAATTACGGACGCCTAAATTAAACTTTAAAACTAATTACGAAAACTTCTGCAAAACTTCATCAAAAACATTGTAAACATCTTGCGCAGAATCTGAAGTCACCATTTTTAAACGATATTCTTTAAAATGAGGTATTCCTTTAAAGTAATTGGTATAATGTCTGCGAGTTTCCATAACCCCAACAATTTCACTTTCTTTCCAAGCTATTTCCATTTGTAAATGGCGTTTGGCCATTGCCACTCTATCGGCAATTGTAATTTCAGGTAAATGTTCTCCTGTATTAAAAAAGTGTTTTACTTGTCTAAAAAACCAAGGATTACCAATACTTGCTCTTCCAATCATTGCGCCATCCAGTCCAAAGTTATCACGCATTTCAACGGCCTTTTCCGGAGAGTTTACATCGCCATTTCCAAAAACTGGAATGTGCATTCTTTGGTTATTCTTAACTTCAGCAATTGGAGCCCAATCTGCTTCGCCTTTATACATTTGAGCGCGTGTACGCCCGTGAATTGAAATGGCCTTACAACCAACATCTTGTAAACGTTCAGCTACTTCCACTATTTTTATTGAATCGTGATCCCAACCCAACCTGGTTTTTACCGTTATTGGTAAATTGGTATGTTTTACCATAGCATCGGTTAAACTCACCATTAAATCAATATCCTTCAAAATTCCAGCTCCAGCTCCTTTGCTTACCACTTTTTTTACCGGGCAACCAAAATTAATATCAATAATATCTGGTTTTGATTGCTCAACTATTTCAACGGTTCTTAACATTGATTCTAGATTTGCTCCAAAAATTTGAATCCCTACCGGACGTTCTTTTTCGTAAATATCAAGCTTTTTTCTACTTTTTGCAGCATCACGTATCAACCCTTCCGAAGAAATAAATTCAGTAAACACCACATCAGCACCTTGTTCTTTGCATAATGCTCTAAACGGTGGATCACTCACATCTTCCATTGGTGCTTACAACAACGGAAAATCATTTAACTCTATGTCTCCTATTTTTACCAAATCTAAATTTTAAGCTGCAAAATTACGCAATTTTTTAATTATCCTTTACCACAAATTTCACATTGAAAAATCAAGTTAAATATCGTATGGGTTGATAAAAAATAAACTTAACAGAGATTAATATCTATTAAGTTTATTTTTTTATATTCTATATTTAATCATTAAATAAATGACACTGCTCCTGTTGCAACATTATAATTAGCTCCAACAATTTTTATTTCGCCATTCTTTTCCATTTCATTTAAAATTGGACTTTCTTCTTTTATTCTTTCTATTGAATGAGCAATATTTTTTAATGTAACTTCTTCAATTTGTCCATCTGTCATTTCAGATCCATCTTTTCGAATTTCACTTACAGCTGGTTTAATTTTATCTAATAAAGTTGTGATGTTTCCTAACTCAACATCTTTACATGCTGCTGTAACTGCACCACATTTTGTGTGTCCTAAAACTACAAGTATCTTGGATCCGGCTACTTTACATGCATATTCCATTGAACCTAATACATCTTCATTTACTACATTTCCCGCTACTCTAACACTAAAAAGATCTCCAATTCCTTGATCAAAAACTAATTCAGCTGGTACACGAGAATCTATACAACTTAAAATAACTGCAAACGGGTATTGACCTGAGCTAGTATCGCCTACTTGTTCTATTAAATTTCTATTTGCTTTTAAATTTTTTTGAAATCGTAAGTTTCCTTCTTTTAAAAATTGTAATGACTTTTCAGGAGTCATTGTTGCTTGTGTTTCTTTTGTATGTGCTTTCATATTTGTTTTGTTTTATTAAAAATAGATTATGCTTCAGAAAATAATAACGAAACGTTTAACTTGCTTACGACTTCTTTTAATGATGTCTTAGCATTTATAGTGTTATTTGTGTCATTTTTATCTCTATCTACACATAATAAATTAATGTTGTTTTTTTGTAAATACGAAGAAAGTGTTGTCATAACATTCGCATTTTGCTCAAATACATACTCTACCATTTTTTCTTCGTTTAATTTTGATGTGTTTGTGATTGAGTTTTGACTATTAAGAATTCTAAAAGATTTTAACGGCGCTTTTGTATGTGGCAATAAATCATTAGAAAGCTCAGTTTTCATAATTTTATTAGAACCATTTAACACCCCTAAAGACATTTTTTCATTTGGTACCAATGCGTTTTCATTTGAAGAAATCATTACAACTCCATTAAACTTTTTTAGTATAAAGCGTGTAATGCTATCTCCAATTAGTTTAAAAGGAGCTGATTCACGATGACCTAAAACAATAATATCTGGATTGTAAATTTCTATTTGTTTTTGAATTTCTTCTTTCACTTTTCCAAATGCATAATTACCATTAATTTTTACATCGTATTCTTTTGAAAAGCTGTTAATAATGTCATTTATTTTCTTTTTAGTTTTCTTATGCTCTTCATTTAAAGTTCGCATTGTAGATAATTGATTATCTCTATCTACAATATCTAAATATTCTTTAACATGAAATAATGTTATTTTTGCACCAATCATCTGGGCTAAACTCACACTATTTTTTAATGTAGAATTTGCTGTTTTCTTTAAGTCTAAAAGTACGAGTATTTTATATTTATCATTTCTCATTACTTACTAACTTAAACTTATATTAGACTTGGGCCTTAATTGGAAAAACTCAATAAAACTTGGTGGATTTTCTACAACACCTCTTTTTGAAATTAACTTGATATCGATATTTCTTTCTTTGGCTTTAAACGCAAAATCCTCTAAAATTTCAATAATATCATAATCCAAGTATCTTGTTTTAGTAACATCAAACTCTAGATAAGTATCTATTGGCAGGTTATCTAATTCTTTTAAGATAGCTCCTTTATTAAAAAATGTAACTTCTTCAGCTAACTCCATTTTAATTTTGTGCTTTCCGTTGCTCTTATCTTCAATATGTAAAAAATGAGAATTTTGGTAACTTTTTAATAAAATAACAATAATACCAACTAATAACCCTAATCCAATTCCAACCAATAAATCTGTAAAAACAATACCAAATACAGTGGCAAAAAACGGTACAGATTGTTTCCACCCTAATTTGTACATTTTTTTAAACAATGCAGGCTTAGCTAATTTGTAACCTACAATAAAAAGGATTGCTGCTAATACAGAAAGCGGAATCATATTTAATAAACGTGGAATAAGTATTACAGAAATTAACAATAAGAAACCATGAATAATTGCCGACATTTTACTTCTACCTCCAGATTGAATGTTAGCTGAACTTCTTACAATTACCTGTGTTATTGGTAAACCTCCAATTAATCCAGAAATAATATTTCCACCACCTTGTGCTAGTAATTCTCTATTAGTTGGGGTAACATTTTTATGCGGATCCAACTTATCTGTAGCCTCTACACATAATAAAGTTTCTAAACTAGCAACCAATGCTATAGTAAATGCTATAACCCAAACATCTGGATTTGTTATTGCTGCAAAGTTCGGAAAACTAAATTGCCCTAAAAATGAATCCAAATTGTCTGGAATAGGAACACTAACTAAATGTGATGTACTTATACCAAACTTTGAATTAGAACTTGTTACAACAAAGTAAATAATACCTGCTACAACTGCTACTAATGGCCCTTGAATTAATTGAAATATTTTCCCTTTTTTAGATAAAACATTACTCCAAAGTAATAATATTCCTAAAGCTATTAATCCAATTGCAGTAGACCCTAAACTAATGTTATTTAACGCCATAAAAATCTCCGAAAATGTATTCCCTCCATCAACCTGAAAAAAGGCAAAATCACCTTCTGGATCGGCATCATAACCAAAAAAATGCGGTATCTGCTTCAGAATAATAATAATTCCTATACCTGTTAACATTCCTTTAATTACAGAAGAAGGAAAATAATATCCGATAATCCCTGCTCTTAATAATCCAAAAATTAATTGAATAACCCCTCCTAAAACTACAGCTACTAAGAAATTTTCATAACTCCCTAAAGTTCCTATTGCTGTTAATACAATTGCAGCTAAACCTGCAGCAGGGCCACTCACTCCAATTTTAGAACCACTTAATCCTCCTACTATTATACCTCCTACAATTCCGGCAATTAAACCCGAAAAAAGAGGTGCCCCACTTGCTAATGCAATACCTAAACATAATGGTAATGCAACAAAAAATACGACTATACTTGCTGGTAAGTCACTTTTAATACTTTTAAACATATTATAAATAATTTTGCTTTTAGTTACTTAAAACTAAATTTTAATGATTGTTTCTAATTGAGATATTTAACCGATTTATAAAGTGTAGTAATCGGGCGGGGGAGAAATAATATCTAAATACGGTTTACCATATTTTTTACTGAAATACAGCAAATTAGTTTTCAAGCATGATAAAAAGGTACCTGAATTATTAGATTTCATCTGAGGAAATATGACTTTAAATTCTAAATTTTTTTCACTTTCTTCATCATCAGGTGTTGACATAATTAATGAAATATCAATAGTATTATCAACCATTGTAAGAATAGTTGGTAAGCCTATAAATAGGAAAAAAAGTGTTGAGAAAACTAAAGAAATTCCTCTTTTTTTCATTTCATTTTTGATTTTATCGATGGCAAATATAATAATACTTATTTACAATAATAGTATTACTATTATAAAAAAGTGTTAAGCTTTCAATTATGCGTGTTAAATTTGAATCACTTATTAAAATGAACAAAATAGAAAACACATTTTAAAAGGGCTTTGAAATGAGTATAAAAATATCATAAAATAAAGGCTTATATTTTAATGAATCTCAAAGCTGAAAACTTTGAAGAAAAATGACAAAACATAGTATAATAAGTATTGAAAATTTCAATTTTAAGGCATTTACTTTAAGATCGTAATGAAAGAAAAAAATTCAAAAGTAGCTTCTAAATAAGTGTTTTGAAAATGAGCACCATGAATGTAATTGACTCGAAGTTAAACATAAAATGCACTCCTTTGTTACTATACATAAAGAAAACGCAATTTTCAAAAGTCCTTTCAGGGATTAACTAAAATTTAAATATCCATATGCTTTGGCCACAAACCTATTTGAAATATAAAATAAAAGCAACTAATTTGCTTAGTATCTGATATCTCAATTAAAGAAAAGTAACCTTCAAAAAAACTAAATTAGTTTTATTACAACTATTAATCATCTCTTTTTATATGGGTTAATTAAATTAATAGTTGTAATAATTTCATTTTAACTAGTAATACTGCTATATTTACAATAAATACTTAGTACTTTATGAATAATTTAAGCATAAATTTTGATTTAAATCAAGAATTATTTTCAAAAAATCCTGTTTCCTCAGAGTTGGGACAAAAAATCTTATCAAAAAGTATTGAATTAATTAATGAAATTGGATTTGAAGCTTTTACATTTAAAAAATTAGGGAAAGCTATTAATTCACCGGAAAGTTCTATTTACAGGTATTTTAAAAATAAACACATGTTACTTGTTTATTTAACAAGCTGGTATTGGTCTTGGGCCGATTATCAAATAGTTTTTGCAACAACAAATATTAACTCGGCTAAAGAAAGACTTGTAAAGACCATCAGTATTTTAACACAACCGGTAATGGAGTCCACTTCTATACCTTACATTAATGAAACCCTTTTGAGTAATATTATAATTTCAGAATCTATAAAATCGTACCACACAAAAAATGTAGATGAAGAAAATAAGAAAGGGTATTTTAAAGCATACAAAAGAGTAGTTCAAAGAGTAAGTGATATTTTTTTGGAATTGAAACCAGATTTTAAATACCCCCATATGTTGGTTTCAACAATTATTGAAGGAACACATCATCAAAAATATTTTGCTGAACATTTACCCTCATTAACCGATATAACTAAAGAAAAAAATACCATAGAACAGTTTTATACTGAAATGGCATTAAATTTTATTAAATAATTTCTAACTAAAAAAAATGAAAAATTTATTTGACTTTAAACACTTTCGAGGTGATTTATTTGGAGGAATAACCGCAGGTATTGTAGCGCTTCCTTTAGCATTAGCATTTGGGGTTAGCTCTGGATTAGGCCCAAGTGCCGGACTTTATGGTGCAATTTTTATTAGTTTTTTCGCTGCATTATTTGGAGGAACTAATACGCAAATCTCGGGGCCAACTGCTCCAATGACAGCAGTAAGTATGGTTGTAATTGCAGGAATTATTGCAACAAACGATGGAGATGTAACCAAAGCGTTACCAATTATTTTAATGGTTTTTCTATTGGCAGGCTTAATGCAAATTGGCTTAGGGGTTATTGGGCTTGGAAAATACATCCGATACATTCCTTATCCTGTGGTTTCCGGGTTTATGACCGCAATTGGAGTTATTATTTTAGTGACCCAAATTTTACCATCAATAGGTTATTATCCAAAAGAAGACGTTGAATTTGTTTCTCAATTTAAACCTCAAGCAGAAGAATTAATTCTTGAAAATATATTGAAAGAAGAAGCCGGAGAAGGTGTTTTAGTTTTAGAGGATTTTAAAGAAACAATTAATAGAGCTGAAAAAGTAACTTCTGATGATATTTTAAACGAGTCTAAAACATTAGCAGGTAAAGAAGCTTCAGGAGTTTTAGGAGCAATAAAGGTATTACCAAGAGCTCTTCAAAACATCAATTGGTTAGAGCTTATATTAGCTTTAGGAACTATCTTCATTATTTATGGCTTTAAACGAATTACAACAAAAATACCAAGTACTTTGGTTGCACTTGTGGCAATGTCTGCCATTGCAATGTTGGCTGGTTTGGATTATAGACCAATTCCTGAAATTCCACAAGGGTTACCTGAGTTTCAAAGTGGAATATTTACAGACTTTAGCCTTGGAGGTTTAACTCCGTTCATATTTACAGCTTTGACATTAGCTTTATTAGGAGCAATTGATTCGTTATTAACAAGTGTGGTTGCCGATAATATGACCAAAACAAAACATAAACCAAATAAGGAATTAATTGGACAAGGTATTGGTAATAGTATTGCATCACTATTTGGAGGAATTCCAGGTGCCGGAGCAACAATCCGTACTGTTGTAAATATTAATTCCGGTGGTAAAACTCGATTATCTGGTATGGTTGCCGGTGTTTTATTATTCATTATTTTATTAGCCTTGGCACCTTTAGCATCTAAAATTCCGGCAGCTGTTTTAGCAGGTATTTTAATTACAGTAGGTATTGGGGTAATGGATTATAAAGGATTGAAAGCAATACCATATTTACCTAAAGATGTAAAAATTGGTCCAATAAAATTCAGTATGGAGGTATTAATTATGCTTACTGTATTAGGTTTATCAACTTTCTGGAATTTAGTGTACGCTGTAGGTATTGGATTGGTAATTGCTTCATTAATGTTTATGAAGAAAATAGGAGACTTAACAGCAAAACGTTCTGATGTAAAAACTTTGAAAGAAGAAGCTTGGAAAGATGAAATAGGCTTCCCTGAAGAGTATAAAAAAGAAGTATTTATTAAGCATATAAAAGGACCTTTATTCTTTGGTTCTACAAGTGAGTTCCAACAATTGTCTCAACAAATTCCTAAAACAGCTTCAAAAGTAATTATTCGTTTAGGAAGAACTGAATATATGGATCAATCAGGTTTATATGCCATGGAAGACGTTCTGCAAGAATTACAAGCGCATGATATAACAGTATTGTTTGTAGAACTATTAGAACAACCTAGATACTTAATGGAACGAATTGATATTATTCCTGATTTAGTTCCTGAAGACCAAATATTTGACACTTTTGAAGAGTGTGTAGCCTGGATAAAACAAAATCATAACTAAAAAATATTATATGAGAACACAAACTAAAGAAACTCAAGAAAATTTGACTCCAAAATTAGCACATGATATTTTGGTTCAAGGAAATAATCGATTTGTTGAAAACTTAAAGGCGCAAAGAAATCTGAAAGACCAAGTTTTTGAAACCAGTAAAGGCCAATACCCTTTTGCGGTTATATTAAGCTGCATAGATTCAAGGGTACCCGCTGAAATTGTTTTTGACCAAGGTATTGGTGATATTTTTAGCGTGCGTGTTGCCGGTAATATTGTAAACGAAGATATTTTAGGTTCTATGGAATACGCCTGTAAAGTAGCAGGATCAAAAATAGTAGTGGTAATGGGTCATACAAAATGTGGCGCAGTTACATCGGCTTGTCAAGGCGTTGAGCTGGGAAATATTACACCGTTACTTGAAAAAATAAAACCGGCCGTTAATTCAATAAAAAAAGATGATACCGCATTAACTAATGAGCAAATTGAAGAAGTTGGTGCAATAAATGTTAATTTATCTATTGAAAAGATAAGAGAAGAAAGTCCGATTCTTGCAGAAATGGAGAAAAACGAAGAAATTGAAATTGTAGGGGCAACTTATGATGTGCATACTGGCAAAGTAACGTTTTTTGATTAATAATTTTTAATAATCAAAAGCGCAAAAAAACTGCTTAGGAGTTAATTTAACACCTAAGCAGTTTTTAATTTAATCTCTCTTTTAAAAGTTACTTACCAAACCGTTAACATGTGAAACTAAATTTCATTTTTGGTGAAAATAATTAGTTATATTTGCGGCATTACAGAAGACAGGGTAACGAAGTATGAAAAATATTAGAAATTTTTGCATCATAGCACATATAGATCACGGTAAAAGTACACTTGCCGATAGGTTGTTGGATTTTACAGGATCTGTTACTGCCCGTGAAAAACAAGACCAGTTATTGGACAATATGGATCTAGAACGTGAGCGTGGCATTACTATAAAAAGCCATGCCATTCAAATGGAATATGAATATGAAGGTGAAACCTATGTGCTAAATTTAATTGATACACCGGGTCATGTCGATTTTTCGTATGAAGTTTCACGCTCAATTGCAGCTTGTGAAGGAGCCTTGCTAATTGTTGATGCTGCCCAAAGTATTCAGGCTCAAACAATTTCCAACTTGTATTTGGCTCTGGAAAACGATTTGGAAATTATTCCGGTTTTAAATAAAGTAGATTTGCCAAGTTCAAACCCCGAAGAAGTTACCGATGATATTGTAGATTTATTGGGATGCCGTGCTGATGAAGTTATACATGCAAGCGGAAAAACAGGTTTTGGTGTTGTTAATATTTTAAAGGCTATTATTGAGCGCGTACCGGCTCCTAAAGGTAATATAAAAGAGCCTTTACAGGCACTTATTTTCGACTCGGTTTATAACTCCTATCGCGGTGTTGAAACTTATTTTAGAGTATTAAACGGTGAAATTAAAAAAGGGCAGCGCATTAAATTTATGGCTACCGGCAATGAGTACTTTGCTGATGAGGTGGGCACTTTAAAATTAAGTCAGGTTCCTAAACAAAGCATTAAGGCAGGTGACGTGGGTTATTTAATTACAGGAATTAAAACGGCTAGTGAAGTAAAGGTGGGAGATACCATTACAGATGCTCAAAATCCAACACAAAATCGTATTGATGGGTTTGAAGATGTAAAGCCAATGGTTTTTGCGGGTATCTACCCTGTTGACACTGAAGATTATGAAGAGCTGAGAGCTTCCATGGAAAAATTACAGTTAAACGATGCTTCTTTGGTGTTTATTCCAGAAAGTTCCGCTGCTTTAGGTTTTGGTTTTCGATGTGGATTTCTTGGAATGCTGCACTTAGAAATTATTCAAGAACGTTTGGAGCGTGAATTTGATATGACCGTTATAACAACCGTTCCAAACGTATCATACCATGCCTATACAAATAAAAATCCGGATGATGTAATTTTAGTAAATAATCCATCCGATTTACCCGAGCCTTCAAAACTTAACCGAGTTGAGGAACCTTATATAAAAGCCACCATAATAACCAAAGCCGATTTTGTAGGTCCGGTAATGAGTTTATGTATTGAAAAACGCGGACAGATTACAAATCAAACGTACTTAACCCCTGAAAGAGTAGAACTGACTTTTGATATGCCATTAGCTGAAATTGTTTTTGATTTTTATGATAGATTAAAAACTGTTTCAAAAGGGTATGCTTCTTTTGATTACCACCCAATTGGAATGAAAGCATCAAAACTGGTTCGTGTTGATATTTTATTAAACGGACAATCGGTTGATGCATTATCAGCCTTAATTCATGCAGATAATGCCTATAACATAGGAAAAAAAATGTGTGAAAAATTACGACAGTTAATTCCACGTCAACAATTTGATATCCCTATTCAGGCTGCAATTGGGGCTAAAATTATTTCAAGAGAAACCGTTAAAGCCCTACGGAAAGATGTAACCGCTAAATGTTATGGAGGTGATATTTCACGAAAAAGAAAATTACTAGAAAAGCAAAAGAAAGGTAAAAAACGAATGCGTCAAGTAGGAAATGTTGAAATTCCGCAACAAGCATTTATGGCTGTTTTAAAACTAAACGATTAGCAACTATAAAAACTACATATAATAATTAAAAACGCCCTTGAATTTTCGAGGGCGTTTTTTTATGATTTTCAGGTTAAAACTATTCGTTATGCAACCAAGCTTTTTTAGCCAATAATTGCTCTTCAGTTTCTTCGTGATCCTCATCAGGAACACAACAATCAACCGGACAAACAGATGCACATTGTGGTTCATCATGAAAACCTTTACACTCAGTACATTTATCTGTTACAATAAAGTAAAATTCATCCGATATAGGTTCATTCATTTCGTCAGCATCAGCCTCACCACCTCCCGGTAGCGTAATAGTTCCGCTTAAAGCTGTTTCTTCTGAATAGGCCCACTCGCTATCCGGTTCATAAATTGCATTATTAGGACATTCTGAAATACATGCATCACAATTTATGCATTCGTCAGTAATTTTAATAGCCATCTCTTGTAATTTTTAATATTTATTTATTTCGCAAATTTATATAAATTCATTTAACTCAAAGTGACAAAAATCATATCCTGACATAAAAAGTAATTTTATCTTTGGCACTTAAAATTTGAGCATACAATAATTTTCTATAATTTTAAAAAATATAAAGTTAATATTTTTTTTTAAATAAGCATATTATGACAAAAGCGAAAGCACCTCATCATACCGAAATGCTCGAAACTGTAGTGATACGTTTTGTTGGTGATTCAGGAGATGGTATGCAACTTACCGGTACACAATTTTCCGGAACATCGGCCATGTTTGGAAACGACATTGCAACTTTTCCAAACTATCCTTCTGAAATTAGAGCACCGCAAGGAAGTTTGTACGGTGTTTCTGGATTTCAGGTACATATTGGAAGTGTTGAAATAAGTACTCCGGGAGACAATTTAGATTTATTGGTGGCAATGAATCCGGCCGGTTTAAAAACTAATTTACACGCCGTAAAACCGGGTCATACCATTATTGTTGATACCGATGCCTTTACCAAGAAAAATCTTGAAAAAGCTGAGTATGACGCAAATCCGCTTGAAGATGGCAGCTTAGATAATTACAGGGTAATTGAAGTTGCCATGACTTCATTAACAAAATTAGCTGTTAAAGATGTTGAAGGTTTAGACAATAAATCTATTACTCGTAGTAAAAACATGTTTGCCTTAGGAATGGTATATTGGATGTATAACAGATCTACTGATCATACCATCGAGTTTTTTCAAAATAAGTTTAAGTCAAAACCGCATATTGTTGAAGCCAATACAAAAGTGTTAAATGCCGGCTTTAACTTTGCGAATACTTTAGAATTAATACCTAATTCTTATACTATCTCACCTGCAGAAATGCCGGCAGGTACATACAGAATTATAATGGGTAATACCGCAACGGCTTGGGGATTTTTAGCGGCCGCAGAAAAATCGGGCTTAGAATTGTTTTTAGGTTCGTATCCTATTACCCCTGCCACAGATATCTTGCATGAAATAGTTAAACACAAACACTTTGGTGTAAAAGCATTCCAGGCCGAAGATGAGATTGCCGGTATTGCATCATCTATTGGTGCTTCATTTGCCGGTGATTTAGCTATTACTACAACTTCAGGTCCCGGCTTAGCCCTAAAAGGTGAAGCCATTGGCTTGGCGATGATGATTGAGTTACCGTTAGTAATTGTAGATGTTCAACGTGGTGGCCCTTCAACCGGTTTGCCTACTAAAACAGAACAATCTGATTTGCTACAAGCTCTTTACGGAAGAAATGGTGAGAGCCCGGTAATTGTTATTGCAGCCAGTACACCGGCCAATTGCTTTAATTTTGCTTATGAAGCTGCCAAGCTAACTTTAGAACATATGACTCCGGTTATATTGTTAACAGATGGTTATATTGCTAACGGTTCTGCTCCGTGGAAAATCCAATCAGTTTCAGAAATGCCTGAGATTAAAACTAATTTTGTAAAAGAAGCTACAGAAAACTGGCATCCTTATGATAGAGATAACGCTACTCTTGCCAGAAATTGGGCAGTACCCGGAACACCAGGGTTGGAGCATCGTGTAGGAGGCTTAGAAAAAGATGGTATTACCGGTAATGTTTCGTATGTACCGGAAAATCATGAAAAAATGACGCAAATAAGGGCTGAAAAAATTAAGCGTGTTCAAAATTACATTCCTGAAATTGTTCCTGAATTTGCCCAAGAGGGCGATTTGTTGGTTGTTGGTTGGGGAGGTACATACGGTACCTTACATTCTGCTGTGAAACAAATGAATGAAGAAGGATACCAAAATATTGGTTTTGCGCATTTCAACTATATAAATCCACTTCCAAAAAATACAGCAGACTTATTTAAAAAGTATAAGAATATTATTGTTTGTGAATTAAACAGCGGACAGTTTGCAAAAGTACTGAAGATGAATTTTAATGGAATTGTATTTAATCAGTTTAATAAAGTTCAAGGATTACCATTTGGTAATAATGAATTAATCGAAAAATTTAAACATTTTGTAAATTAATTATGGAAACAACTGCAGAAAAAAAATATACGTTTAAGGATTTTTCAAGCGATCAAGAAGTTCGTTGGTGCCCTGGTTGTGATGACTATGTTATTTTACGCTCAATGCAAAAGGCATTACCCGAAATGGGTGTAAAAAGAGAAGATGTAGTTTTTATTTCAGGTATTGGATGTTCTTCACGGTTTCCATATTATATGAATACTTACGGAATGCATAGTATTCATGGCAGGGCTCCCGGAATTGCTTCAGGTGTAAAACTGGCAAACCCCAACCTTAGTGTTTGGGTAATGACCGGTGATGGTGATGCCATGGCAATTGGTGGTAACCATTTTATTCATGTATTGAGAAGAAATATCGACTTGAATATTGTATTATTTAATAATGAAATTTATGGATTAACTAAGGGTCAGTTTTCACCAACTTCTCTAGTTGGTCAAAAAACAAAATCTTCGCCTTACGGAAATACACAACCTCCGTTTCAACCTGGAGAGCTTGCTTTAGGGGCTCAAGCACGTTTTTTTGCACGTATTGGCGGAAACAACCCTAAAGATATGTCGAATATTTTTGTTGAAGCACACAAATTTAAAGGAACATCATTAATTGAGGTATTGCAAAATTGTGTGATTTTTAATGATGGTTGCTTTACAAATGTTACAGACAAGAACGTTAAAGCCGACAAACAAATTTATTTGGAACACGGCAAGCCTATGATATTTGGTAAAAACAAAGATAAAGGACTTGTTTTAAATGGACTAAAATTAGAAGTTGTTACTATAGGTGAAAATGGTATTACAGAAGATGATATATTAGTACATAATGCCAAGGAAAAAGACCTAACCTTACATCAAATGTTGGTAAGATTAGAATATCCTTTGGCAACAGGTATTATTAGAAGTTGTGATGATGTAACACTTGAAGAACACGAAAATGAACTTACGGAACAAGTTAAAGCCAATTCAAAATTCACCAAAACCGATGATTTGTTTTTCTCCGGAGAAACCTATGAAGTTAAATAATATATTAATATAGATGATAAAACAATAAGTTTAATTCTTTTAAATCTAACTTTAATTAACATATGGGATCGGAAGCCATTATTGTATTTTTAATTGCCGGTATTGTTCTAGTTGCCGGAGCCAATTTTTTGTCGGGAATCATCTCTCATAAATCCGACAATCCTCAAAAAAGAGAACCTTATGAAAGCGGTATGGTTACCATAGGCCCCACTTGGGTTCAATTTAAAGTTGGTTATTATTTATTTGCCGTTTTATTCTTAATTTTTGATGTAGAGGTGGCATTTCTAATTCCTTGGGCTGTAGTTTATAAAAGCATAGGAGCTATTGCATTTTTTGAGGTTTTAATATTTCTTATAATTTTAGGATTAGGCTTAGCCTATGCATGGAAAAAAGGAGCTTTACAATGGAAATAAAAAACAATAATACCATTCCTGAAGATTTCCCGGGAAAAGTAATCCCGGCAGGTAATGGAGCAAACGTAATTGTTACGTCATTAGATAAAATAATAAACTGGGGGCGATCAAATTCATTATGGTCATTATACTTTGGAACCAGTTGCTGTGCAATTGAAATGATGCAAACAGGAGCTGCACGTCATGATTATTCTCGATTTGGATTTGAAGTTGCCAGACCTTCTCCAAGACAAGCCGATTTAATTATTATTGCCGGTACAATTGTTAACAAAATGGCACCGGTATTAAGGCGATTATACGACCAAATGGCAGAACCTAAATATGTGATTGCCATGGGTGCTTGTGCAATTTCAGGTGGACCATTTTTTTACAATACTTATTCTGTAGTTAAGGGCGCAGACCATGTAATTCCGGTTGATGTATATGTACCGGGTTGCCCGCCACGCCCAGAAGCGTTGCTTGAAGGCATGCTTATGCTTCAGGATAAAATCAGAAAAGAAAGTTTAAAGCACAAAATTAATCCTGTTGAAGGTTTTGATGAAGGTAAATAATTTATAAAATGACAAAAGAAGCATTACAAAAATTAATAAGTTCATGGTTTTCAAACTCTTCAGAAGCGGGATTGAGCTTTTTTACGGAAGGATCAGAATTTTTAAATGTTGAAATCCAACCTGAATATTTACATAATTTTATGCATCAACTCAAAAATGAGCAAGAAACCTGTTTCGATTATTTATTTTGCTTAACCGGGGTTGATTGGGGTAAAGAATTAGGAGTGGTTTACCACTTAGAATCAACAACATTAAGACACTCAATTGTTGTTAGAGTTAAAACCAATGACCGTGAAAATCCGGCGATAGATACTGTTTCTGATATTTGGGCTACTGCCGAATTTCATGAGCGTGAAGTTTACGATTTTTTTGGTATTAAGTTTAACAATCACCCAAATTTAAAACGCCTTTTCTTAACAGATGAATGGTCTGGATTTCCCTTAAGAAAAGATTATGAAGATGAAATCAATATGGTTATTAAATAAATAAAAATGAAAAAAAAATACACATTCATTATTTTAATAGTATTTGTTTTTAGTTTAATCTCATGTAAAAACAATGAACCAAAAGTTCCGGAAAAGAACTTTATAGCTAAACAACATAAAGCTGATGATGCCGTTAAACATTGGAGTTATGAAGGAGAAACTTCTCCTGAACATTGGGCAGAAATTGAAAAACACTCTAATTGTGCCGGTAAAAAACAATCGCCTATTAATATCATTGATATAGATTCAAAGTATGTCTCAAAAGACAGTTTAAACTTAAAAGTTTATTGTTACACTCAAACAATAATTCATGATGTAGTAAACAATGGGCATTCTGTACAGTTTGATTTTGAATTAGGAGATTCTATTATTGTTAAAAATGAAACTTTCCATTTAAAACAAATTCACTTTCATGAACCTTCAGAACATACAATTGACGGTATTAGATACCCAATTGAAATTCATTTAGTGCATGCCAATAAAAAAGGAGAATATACGGTATTAGGCATTCTAGGAAAAGAAGGAAAAGAACATGAGGACTTTGAATTTTTAGAAATGTTTTTGCCTGTTAAAAATGGTGAAACTAAAGCTATTGACAAGCCTTTTGACTTAAAAACAATCTTTCCGGCAAATATCGATGACTATTATTCTTATAAAGGCTCTTTAACAACACCTCCTTGTAGTGAAACAGTAGATTGGGTGGTGTTTAAAAATCCAATTGTTCTGTCGGTAAATCAAGTTTTAAAATTAAAGAAAAATATGCCTTTGAATAACTATAGAAATGAACAACCAATAAATGATAGAGAGGTTATTAAAACATTTAACTAAAAATTATGCAAACAACTTCTGTAAATAATAACTTTAAATCAGAAGAGTACTTCATCAATATGGGGCCTCAACATCCTGCTACACACGGAGTTTTAAGGCTGTTACTAACTATAGATGGTGAAATTATTAAAAAAGTAGAACCCGATTTAGGTTATATTCATCGCTCCATTGAAAAAATGTGTGAACGCGACAGTTATCAGCAAATAGTTCATTTAACTGACAGAATGGATTATCTTTCTTCACATATTAACAATGAAGCTGTTTGTCTTACTGTTGAAAAGGCATTGCAACTGGAAGTTCCTGAACGTGTTAAAGTAATTAGAACTATTATTGGTGAACTTACCAGAATAGCATCGCATTGCCTGTGGTGGGGTGTAATGGGAATGGATGTAGGTGCACTAACCACCTATTTTTACGGTTTTAGAGATCGTGAAATGATAAATGATATTTTTGAAGAAACTTGTGGTGCCAGATTAACGATGAATTATAACATCCCTGGGGGATTAATGTTCGACATTCATCCTAACTTTGTGAAACGTACCAAAGCATTTGTAAAACACTTTAAAACCAAAATCCCGGAATACGACAGGCTGTTAACCGGCAATGTTATATTTCAAAAAAGAACTAAAGGTGTGGGTGTTTTAACAAAAGAAGATGCTATTTCATTTGGCGCTTCAGGACCTGTTGCTAGAGGCTCAGGTTATTCTTGTGATGTACGAAAACATCATCCGTATAGCGCTTACAGCAATGTAAAATTTAATGAAGCCCTCCAAACTACCGGTGATACTTTTGCGCGTTATCAAGTACGTATACAAGAAATGTGGGAGTCGCTATCAATTATTGAACAATTAATAGACAATATACCCGACGGAGATTATAAAACTGCAACCAATACAGTAATTAAACTCCCTAAAGGAGAGTATTACCAAAAAGTTGAAACTGCTCGTGGAGAGTTGGGCGTATTTATTATTAGTACAGGAATAAAAAACCCATATCGATTGAAGTTTCGTTCTCCGGGGTTCTCAAACTTGTCATTGTTAAATCATATTACAGCAGGTGGTAAAATTGGAGATTTAGTAGCTACTATGGCAACTTTAGATCTTGTAATACCTGATATAGACAGATAAAATAAAACATATGATTTCATTTTTAAGTATCACAAATAATATTCACAATTGGTTGTTAAACTTCTTTTCTGAAAGTACCACCAGTTATATTGAAATGGTGTTAATTGCATTGGTTTATTTGGCCGTATTTGCGGTATTAGGGCTCTATTTAGTACTCCTTGAAAGAAGAGTGGCTGCCTGGTTTCAGCTAAGAATTGGTCCAAATCGTGTTGGTTTCCAAGGATTACTTCAAACTATGGCCGATGCACTTAAACTGGTTTCAAAAGAATTAACAGGAACAGTTAAAGCAGATAAATTTTTGTACAATTTAGCACCCTATTTTGTTATTGTCTCATCTTTAATGGCTTTGTCAGTATTTCCTTTTACCCAAAATTTACAGGCTTTTGACATAAATATCGGAATCTTTTTTTTAATTGCAATTTCATCAATTGGTGTTATTGGAATTTTATTGGGAGGTTGGGCTAGTAATAACAAATTTGCCCTAATAGGTGCTATGCGTAGTGGCGTACAAACCATAAGTTATGAACTTTCTGTTGGTTTGTCTTTACTAACCATGATATTGTTAACAGGGACCTTACAACTTTCTGAAATTATTGAAGTGCAAAAAAACGGATGGCTAATAGTACAAGGCCATGTACCGGCTGTAATTGCATTTATGATTTATATGATTTCCGGAACGGCAGAAACTAACAGGGCACCTTTTGATTTGGTTGAAGCAGAATCAGAACTTGGAGCAGGATTTCATACCGAGTATTCAGGTATGAAATTTGCCTATTTCTTTTTGGCCGAATTTATTAACATGTTTATAATTGCAGCTATAGCAACTACAATATTTTTTGGTGGTTGGCTATCGCCTTTTGGAATAACAGAGTCCATTCCTTGGTTAGGAGTTTTTTGGTTTTTAGCTAAAACTTTTGTCATTGTGTTTTTAATGATGTGGTTTCGATGGACTTTCCCACGTTTACGTGTAGATCAGCTATTAACATTGGAATGGAAATACCTGCTACCACTTAACCTGTTGAACATAGTGCTTATGGCGCTAATTGTTTGGCTTAATTTAACCATTCAGTTTTAGAGTTTATGAGTTATTTTGGAGATATATACAAAGGAATAAAAACGTTGTTAACCGGAATGAGTATCACCGGGAAATACTTCTTAAATTCAAGACGAGGAGCAATTACGCAACAATACCCAGATAATAGGGCAACCCTAAAAATGTTTGAGCGCTTTAGAGGCGAAGTTGTAATGCCTCATGATGAAAATAATGAGCACCGCTGTACCGGATGCCAAAAGTGTGAAATTGCTTGCCCCAATGGTACTATTGAAATTGTTTGGGACAGAATAATAGATCCTGAAACCGGAAAAAAGAAAAAAGTTATTGATAAACATATTTACCATTTAGGCATGTGTACCATGTGTGGGCTGTGTATTGAAGCTTGCCCAACCGATGCTATAGTATGGGCTCAAAATTTTGAAAATTCTGTGTACGATAGAACACAATTAACAAGAGTTTTAAACAAACCCGGATCTAAACTAAAACCCGGTGTAGAAGAATAAGCTTATGGAGAAAATTATATTTTACATTTTAGCATTTATAATGATTGTGTTTGCTATTGCCTCTGTAAGCAGTAGAAAAATGCTACGTTCGGTAATTTATTTGTTATTTACTTTAATTGGTATTGCCGGGCTTTATTTTTTAATTGATTATAACTTTTTGGCAGCCATTCAATTAACTGTTTACGCAGGTGGTATTATTGTATTAATAATATTCTCTGTGCTATTAGTACATCATATAGAATTGAAATTAGAGATTGCCAAAAAATCAAAACAATTTTTAGCATTAATTGCTTGTGCAATAGGTTTAGGATTATTTTTAACAACAATACATTCTTTTAATTTTTCAGTTTCTAACAAATCTGTTTCAACCTCCACAAGTGAGATTGGAACTTTATTGCTAAGTTATAAGGAGGGCGGATTTATTTTGCCATTTGAAGTTGTAAGTGTATTGCTGTTGGCAGCAATGATTGGAGCAATTATTATAGCTAAGGGAACATTAACAAAATCACCAAAAAAATAACAAAATGATAGCCGAAGTAAGTATCTACGAACTATTAACACTAACCTCCATCATATTTTTTATAGGTGTATATGGTTTTTTGACCAGAAAAAATTTAATTTCAATTTTAATTTCAATAGAACTTATTTTAAATGCAACAGTTATAAACTTTGTTGTAATAAATAAATACCTATATCCTGATATGTTACAAGGAGTGGTTTTTGCCATTTTCATAATTGCTGTTGCAGCCGCCGAAACGGCGCTGGCTGTTGCATTAATTATTAATTTATACAGGCAATTAAACTCTGTTGAAGTAAAAGAAACCGAATCATTGAAGTACTAAATATTTATAAAAATGAATCTAAAATTTATCTTTTTAATTCCATTAATTCCGTTAGCGGTATTTTTAGTACTCGGAATTTTTAATAAAAAAATTAAACCGAATATCTCAGGTTACATTGGCGTTTTAGGATTACTTGTTTCTGGAGTATTATCATTTATAACGGCATATCAATATTTCTTTGTTTCAGAAAAACTCAATGGTATTTATCAAACTTTTGTTGATAAAACCGTTTGGATGAATTTTACAGATACGCTAAGAATTGATATGGGAGTTCTTATTGACCCTATATCTGTGATGATGCTTATTGTTGTTTCTATAGTATCCTTAATGGTGCACATATACAGTAGAGGTTATATGAAAGGTGATGAAGGTTACACCAAATTCTTTGCCTTTTTATCTTTATTCTCTTTCTCTATCTATGGTTTAGTACTGGCTACTAATTTATTTCAAATTTATATTTTTTGGGAATTGGTGGGTGTTTCATCCTATTTACTTATAGGTTATTATTACACAAAACCATCGGCAGTTGCAGCAGCAAAAAAGGCATTTATTGTAACGCGTTTTGCCGATTTAGGGTTTTTAATTGGTATATTAACCATTGGTTATTATACCGGTACTTACGATTTTGAAACTTTAAATAATCCTGAAGGTTCTGCTATTTTAAATTGGGCTGCTACATCATTTATGGGGCTATCAGCTATTACTTGGGCACTCATTTTAATATTTATTGGTGGGGCAGGTAAATCGGCTATGTTCCCTTTACACATTTGGTTGCCCGATGCTATGGAAGGGCCTACTCCGGTTTCAGCATTAATTCATGCAGCTACTATGGTTGTTGCAGGTGTTTATTTAGTGGCGCGCTTATTTCCTATGTTCTATTTTGTTGAAGAAGGATTTGCTTTAAATATTGTAGCTTATGTAGGCGCGTTTTCATCATTGTTTGCGGCGGTAATTGCAATTACACAAACCGATATAAAACGAGTGTTGGCTTTTTCAACTATGTCGCAACTTGGTTATATGATGCTTGGCTTAGGTGTATCGGGATATGAGGGGCACGAAGGAGTTGGCTATATGGCTTCTATGTTTCATTTGTTTACACATGCTATGTTTAAGGCGTTATTGTTTTTAGGAGCAGGTTCCGTAATTCACGCAGTACACAGCAACTACTTAAAAGATATGGGCGGTTTACGAAAGTACATGCCTATTACAAATATTACTTTTTTAATTGCTGCAATTGCTATAGCAGGTGTACCCCCATTTGCAGGCTTTTTTAGTAAAGATGAAATTTTAATCGCAGCTTTTGAGCATAACAAAATTATATATGTTATCGGATTATTTGTAGCGGGCTTAACAGCTTTTTATATATTCAGAATTTACTTTGGAATATTTTGGGGTAAAGAAAATAAGTACGAACATACTCCGCATGAATCACCGGTTTCAATGACCTTCCCTTTGCTTGTTTTAGCATTTTTAAGCATTTCTGTCGGTTTTATTCCTTTTAGCAACTTTGTTACTGCAGATAAGGCCGGTTTTGAAGCGCACTTAAACTATCCAATGGCTGTTATTGCAGTTGCTGTAGGACTAATTGGAATTGCCTTAGCTTGGGTTTTTTATAAAAAAGAAAATAATTTATCTAATCGCTATGCTAAAGCGTTTGGAATCTTTTACAAATGGGCAAGTGATAAATTTTATTTTGATGAAATTTACCTATTCATCACCAAAAAAATTCTATTTAAAAGAGTTGCGGCTCCAATAGCAAAATTTGATAAAAAATATGTTGATGGCACTATGGAAGGCATTGGTAATAAAACAGCAGTAACCTCAGAAAAAATAAAAGGATTACAATCCGGAAGAATACAAGACTATGCCTATGCATTTGTAATGGGAGTTGTTATAATTGGATTGGTTTTTATTTATTTATGGACAAGTTAGTAGTGATAAAAATAATTAGAAAATAGAAATATGGATATATTATCTCTTTTTGTAGTTGTACCTATAATAACCATTTTAGTATTGGTTTTTACCAAGGGGCTTAAACAGGCTCGTATAGTATCAATGCTTGGCAGCTTGGTGCAACTTGCAATGGCCATTAATTTAGTTTTTGCCTACCTAAATGAAAGGGCAGTAAACAACGCAATTATGTTATTTACCAAAAATGTGGTTTGGTTTAAACAATTTAATATTCACTACAGTATTGGTGTTGATGGTATTTCGGTTTCCTTACTATTACTAACAGCAATAGTTGTATTGGCAGGGGTATTTATTTCATGGAAAATGAAAGATCTGCCTAAAGAGTTTTTCATTTCATTATTAGTTTTAGCAACCGGCGTTTACGGGTTCTTTATTTCTATTGATTTGTTTACGCTTTTTGTGTTTTATGAAATTGCAGTTATTCCAATGTATCTTTTAATTGGTATTTGGGGCTCAGGAAGAAAAGAATATTCGGCAATGAAACTAACGCTAATGTTAATGGGTGCATCTGCAATTTTATTAGTCGGAATTTTAGGGATTTATTTCAATTCAAATGCAGATGGAGGAGCGCTAACTTTTAATATTTTAGAAATTGCCCAAGTAAACATTCCTGCTGAAGCTCAAAAATTATTTTTCCCTCTTACGTTTATTGGATTTGGGGTTTTAGGCGCTTTATTCCCTTTTCACACTTGGTCACCTGATGGGCATGCTTCTGCCCCTACAGCAGTTTCCATGTTACATGCAGGTGTACTTATGAAATTGGGTGGTTATGGAATTTTTAGGGTCGCTATGTATTTATTACCTATTGGGGCTTTAGACTGGTCATGGGTATTTATAATATTATCTGCAACAGGAGTTATTTATGGTGCCTTTGGTGCAATAAAACAAACCGATTTAAAATATATAAACGCTTACTCTTCAGTTAGTCACTTAGGTATGGTTCTATTCGCCCTATTAATGTTAAATAAAACTGCTTGGAATGGCGCCATTTTACAATCACTCTCTCACGGATTTATGACAGCCTTGTTTTTTGCACTGATTGGTATGATTTATGGGCGAACACATACAAGAGATGTCACAAAATTAGGAGGTCTGTTAAAAGTAATTCCTTTTATATCTGCAATATATGTTATTGCCGGAATGGCATCTTTAGGCTTACCCGGTTTTAGCGGTTTTGTAGCAGAGATGAATATTTTTGTAGGTGCCTTTGAACACGATAATTTATTTTACAGAATTGCAACCATTATTTCGGTTTCTGCCATTGTTGTAACTGCGGTTTATATTTTAAGAGTTGTAGGTATAATGCTTATGGGTCCTGTTAAAAACGAACAATTTTTAACCTTACAAAAAGTAACTTGGTTCGAAAAATTTGGAATTTTATTGTTGTTAATTCCAATAGTTGGAATGGGAGTAGCCCCTTTATGGTTAAGCGAAATGATTTTAGAAAGTGTGCAACCTTTTATTAGTGTAATTGTTTAAAGCGTGATGAAGTTCATCCTTAAAAAAGAATATTAAATACTATGAGCCTGAGTAATTTTTTATTAATGCAGCAGGAAATTTTATTATTGTTAATAATTTTAACCTTAATTATTGCTGAAATTTTTATTTCAAAAAATAAAAAAGCAAGCATTATTCACATTGCAATTTTACTATTTGGAATCCATACAACACTTGGGTTTTTTACGAGTACCGAAGGGTATCTGTTTGGAGGAACATTTAAAACCAACAATTTCATTTACTTTTTTAAGAATGTATTAAATGTTGGAGTATTTATTATCCTATTGCAATCGGCAGATTGGATAAAACAAAAATTATTTACTCAAGACAGGGGTACTGAATTTTTTATATTGCTTTTTTGTTCGCTCTTAGGGATGTATTTTATGATCTCATCGGGAGATTTTTTAATGTTTTATTTAGGTCTGGAACTTTCTACATTACCTGTAGCAGCACTGGCAGCTATTGAAACCTCTAAGCGAATTTCAAATGAGTCGGGGTTAAAATTAATTTTATCTGCTGCATTGGCATCCGGAGTTTCGTTATTTGGTATTTCATTACTATACGCAACTTCAGGCTCTATTTATTTTGATATTATTTCAACTAATATTGTATCAAATAACTTAACCATTTTAGCATTTTTACTGTTTTTTGCCGGATTGGCTTTTAAAATTTCATTAGTGCCTTTCCACTTTTGGACAGCAGATGTGTATGAAGGAGCGCCTATAGGAATAGCCTCGTATTTATCGGTAATTTCAAAAGGTGCGGCTGTTTTCATTTTAATGACCTTATTATTTACCGTTTTAAAACCACTAATGTCTACTTGGGAGCCCCTACTATATGGGTTGGCAATTGCTACTATGTTTATTGGCAACTTATTTGCCTTGCGCCAAAAAAATATGAAACGTTTTTTAGCATTTTCATCTATAGCTCAAGCCGGTTTTATCTTATTGGGCTTAATTACGGGAAATCAACTTGGAGTGGCAACCGTTATTTATTTTGTAATGATTTATGTCTTTTCAAACCTGGCTGCTTTTGGGGTGGTTCAAACCATATCATTAAAAACAGGTAAAGAGTTAATGAGTGATTATGAAGGTTTGTATAGAACAAACCCAAACTTGAGTTTGGTGATGATGCTAGCCTTATTCTCATTAGCAGGAATACCTCCGGTAGCTGGATTCTTTGGTAAATTTTTCCTTTTCACAGCAGCAGCAAGTAAAGGATATTATTTACTGGTTTTTATCGCCGTTGTTAACGTTACAATTTCATTATACTATTATTTACTTGTTATTAGAGCTATGTTTTTGAGAAAAAGCGATACCCCTATACCCTTTTTTAAAAATAAACTGTATATGCGTGTTGGCTTATTAATTACCGTTATTGGTATTGTAGTATTAGGATTGTACAGTCCGGTTTATGAATATATTTATGAATTAAGCAGTATTTTTAATTAAAACTATGAGCTTACAAGGAAAACATTTATTTGGCAGTATTGGAGATACAAGAGTAACTTTTGTTGAAAAAAAGGTAGATGAAAACAGAAAAAACTTTTTAGAAACCTTATTAAAACACAATGGTTTTGAAGTAATTGTGCAAGAAGAAAAAAGAAAATCGGAAGAAGAACCTCAATTATATACCATTGGTGTTACCGATATGGTTTTTAACCCAACCATTTATATTTTTGAACGCAAATTAAAAACTTTTGACGGAAGAAAAGTTACACAAGATTATTGGTTTCAAAGAACCGAAACTACCAATCCTCAATATTGGAAAAACGATTAAACTTGATATTTTTTTAACGCACAAAACTTAAAATCCTTTTTGGAAAGTATTCTTCGTTAAAAAATAAAGGTTGTACAAAATATCAATATTAAATTACAAAAATCAGCTAGATTTTTTTTTGATATTCCTTTTAAATATTTTAGGCTGTATTACTTTTTTGCCTTTCTTAAAATAAATAGCTTTATAGTAACAAATTCTTAACTTTAACTTAACATTAAGATGGGTTATTTGCAACGACAAAAACTAACAATCATTTTATGAAATTTAAATTATCCCTAACAGTAATATTAGCAGCCTTTTCTTTAGTTACTATGGCGCAAGAAACAAATGCTCCAAAATTTGGAAAAGGACTCTTTAACCTTGTTGGACAAGACAGTACTTGGACAATGAAGATAGCAACCCGAATGCAATTTTTAGCTGTTACAAATTTTGAAGAAGGCGAAAGCGGTGAATCTAATTTTTTGGTAAGACGTGCACGTTTAAAATTTGACGGATTTGCCTTTACGCCTAAACTTAAATATAAGATAGAGTTAGGACTCTCTAATAGAGATATTTCCGGAGCTTCAAAGTTTACAAGTAATGCCCCAAGATATATTTTAGATGCGGTAATTAAATATAATTTCGCAAAAAATTTAGAATTATGGTTTGGTCAAACTAAATTACCCGGTAACAGAGAACGTGTTATATCTTCCGGAAACCTTCAGCAAGTTGATCGTTCCTTATTAAACAGCCGCTTTAATATTGATCGTGATTTAGGAATACAACTAAGACATCATTGGAACTTGACTAATAAATTTGTTGTAAAGGAAATTTTTTCAATTTCCCAAGGTGAAGGACGTAATATTACAACCGGTAATTTAGGAGGGCATCAATATACGGGTAGAGTTGAGTTGTTACCTTTTGGAAATTTCACAAGTAAGGGTGATTATTCCGGAGGCGATTTAAAACTTGAAAAAACACCTAAGTTAGCTCTTGGTGTAGTTTACGACTTTAACAATAACGCAGTTAAAAACAGAAGTAATCAAGGGTCGTACATGGCTAATGATGTTGGTTTTTACCAAACAAATATTAGCACTATGTTTATAGATGCTATGTTTAAGTACAAAGGGTTTTCTTTAATGGCAGAATACGCTGACCGGACGGCTGATGACCCATACGCCAAAAACTCAGATGGTTCACTTACAGGTGACGAAGTACAAGTTGGGAAAGGGTTAAATTTACAATCGGGTTATTTATTTCCTTCAAACTGGGAAATTTCTGGTCGATATACAAATATTGAGTTAGATAAATCCGTTACCGGTAAAGATGCTGAAAAACAATATACCTTAGGTGTTTCAAAATACATTGTTGGGCATAAACTAAAATTACAGTCGGATATAAGCCTTTTAGATGTTGCAAATAATACTAATCAAATTATGTACAGGTTACAATTTGATATTCACTTCTAAAGATTTACTATTTTATCATAAAAAAAGACAACTTAATAGTTGTCTTTTTTTATGGCACATCGTCTTTTTCAAATAAGGTATCAGTTCTACTGTAAAGTAATTCAGCGACTTCAATAAGTTTTTTAATCATATCATTTACATTTCCATTGTCATTAAACAGCGAGGAGGCCATTTCAGAAGAAATTAAATTTTTTCGAATAAGTTTGTCTATTGATTTATTGCTTTGCCGGATATTGGTTTTGGCTTGTTTTTTTAACTCTAATAATGTTTCCGAATATTTTTCCTTATCTTCATGGGTTCTAAATAAGTAAATAACTCTTAAGACTTTTACTACTTTTTTTCTAAATTTATCATATTCCTTCAATAAATATTTATTATTTAAATGTAATGATAACGAAATGTTTTTGCGTAATTCGCGAACATCCTTAATAATCTCAACCATTTTTCTGTTTGCAATTTTTATATCAGTAAGCGCTTTATTTTGTGGTTTAGTTAAATTCAAGTCGCTTTGCGCAGTAGTGGCATATTTTAGTATTTCACCATAAATGGATTTAACTTTTTTATAGTATAAATTCTCAATATCAACATCCAGGTCTTTATACGAGCTTTTAATGATAGTTTTAATTCGTTTTTCAGATTTTATATCTTCCCTATGAATATTTAATCCGTGCGAAACAATTTCAAAAATTGCATTATTAAATAGGTATTTCGATTCTTTTATAAGTGATGAAATAACTGTACCCGGAAATTTTAATACGGCTACATTCAAATACTTAGGTTCATCAATATCTTTATCAACCCTTTCTTTTATAACCCTAATTAAAAATTGTTCAAGTTTTTTCATAAAAGGAATCATTAGCAAAACTCCTACACAATTAAAGATTGTATGGAACAATGCTAGTTTTAACGTATAATCATTTGGTGATATCCCAACACTTTCAGCTAAATAATTTACAAATTTGGCTAGAGGAAAAATTAGCAATACTGCCAGCAAACCCGTATTAACATTAAAAATTAAATGAGCCGTAGCCAATCTTTTCCCTGCAATATTTGAGCTCAATGAACCCAAAATAGCTGTTATGGTTGTGCCTACATTTGCGCCAATTGCCAATGCAAGTGCATTTTCATATGTAATTTGGTTTGCCGATAAAGCAGTTAAAATTAAGGCAAGTGTAGCACTACTTGATTGTAAAATGGTTGTTAAAATTATTCCCAGCCCGGCATAAATAATAACACCTTTAAATCCTCCTATGGCATAATCGGTTAAATCTACATATTGCTTAAAAACTTCAAAACCCTCTTTCATATAGTAAATACCAAGAAAGAAAAAGCCTAAACCTGCTAAAATATTTCCTAAGCCCTTTAACGATTTGCTGTTTTGAAATGAAAATATAATTCCAAAAACCAGCATAGGCATTGCTAACATTGCAATTTTTATTTTTAGACCAAATCCGGCTACCAACCAAGCGGTTGCCGTAGTTCCAATATTAGCCCCAAAAATTAATCCTAAACCCCCAACAAGGCTAATGAGCCCGGCACTTATAAATGAGATTGTAATTACAGAAACTAAAGAGCTGGATTGTATAAAAGCAGTTACAAAAGCCCCTAAACTTATACTTTTATATAACTTATTTGTAGCCTTTTTTAAAATATTTTGAAGCGGCCCTTTGGTAAAAACCTTAAAACCGTCTTCTAACATAATCATCCCAAACAGCAAAATAGCTATACCTGCCGAAATAGTTTTAAAATTTGGATTGAAATATAAAATTATCCCAACAATTATTAAAAAAAGGATAAAAAACAGCCTTTTAAACATTGCCTTTATTACATTTACCAGTAAACTTACATATATTAACATAATAAAAAAAGCCTTCATAAAGTTTTATGAAGGCTTTTTAGTTATTAAACTTGAAGTTATGCTACAGGTTCTTTTTCTAATATTTGAAACTCTTGATATAACTGTAGTAAATTCATTAACGCACTTAATAAATCTTTGGTTTCCAACAAAATTCCAAAGTATAATGTTGTGTTTTTCGGGCTTGATTCAACAGTTCTAATTCGATCTATTTGCTTGTCAATAGATTCTGAAACATCATTAAACAACTCTTGCTTTGCATCTAATATTGAAGGCAAGTTTTCAAAATATTTCTCATTAAAGTCCGTTTCAATTCTGTCAAATAAATCACCCAAACTGTTATTGATGTACTTTAAATCTTTTATCTGAGATTTTTTCAAATTTTTATGATTGTTATATACATGCTTATGACTGGTAGAAGCAATATACTCTATAGATTGCGTAATATCTTGCAAATACCCCAAAACCATTAAGTAAAAACGGCTTGCTTTCACTGAAGTTTCGTCAAGCGATTTAATAAAGTAAAACACATCTTCCTTAAGATCGTTTACTTCTTTGTTTAGTTTTTTAACATGTTTTTCTGTTTTAGAAAGTTTATTAAGGTCGTGCAGGGCTAAATCGTTTACCACATTGGTATAAAGTTTATTTACTCGTCTAACCACTTCCGAAATATGTGAAGAACTTTCATTAATTACTTCATTAATAGTAATTAATTCTGCACGCTCCATATAGCGCTTTTTCTTTTGGGCTTTGGATTTTTTAGCATGAGAAAGGTAACTTCTAACCAATAAAAATCCTACCAATACCAATAACATGGCAATAACAATTCCACCTCCCAGGTGAATTAAATAAGCAAAAATTCCTGCTGCCACAAAAGCAACTAATGCCGTAGAAAACCATCCGGCAATTACATTTACAACACCGGCAACTCTGTAAACCGCACTTTCTCTATCCCAGGCACGGTCTGCTAAAGAGGTACCCATTGCAACCATAAAGGTAACATACGTTGTTGAAAGCGGCAATTTATATGATGTTGCAATAGATATTAAAATACCCGCAACCATTAGGTTTACTGATGCTCTAATCATATCAAACGCAGGAAGTTCGTATGATTTATCTTTAGGTAAAGAAACAACCGGTTTTTGAAATTGAGCATTTATTTTTCCCTGAATACTGTTTGGCAATACAAATTCAATTAAATTGCTCATATTAACCGAAGTACGCACAATTAATCGAGAAAGAAAATTAGGTTGAAATTTTTCATGACCTTCACCTTGTCTTGCCAATCCAATTTCAGTATCTGCAACAGTTCTTGCTTTTTTAGAAAACCACAAGGTAACCACCATAATAGCACCTGCTATAAACAATAAACCAGATTCTGTAGGAACTTTTTTTGCCAAATCTCCCATTGAAAATGCAGTTGCTTCAACACCAGAACCTACCCAGGCCTCATAAGAGTGTAATGCAGCCATAGGCACCCCAATAAAGTTTACCAAATCGTTGCCTGCAAAGGCTAAAGCTAAGCCAAACGTTCCAATAATTATTACCAATACAAGAATGTTCTTTTTAAACAAACTCATATATAATTGTGAAAGAACTGTCCATAAAACAAAACTACCTGCAATAATATACAATTCATTACCTTCCAACAAACCTTTTACTTCACCATAGTACGGTGTTCCTTTTAGGCCTTTCATAAAAATAAAATAGGTAATTGCTGTTAGTGCTACACCTCCAAAAATTGCTCCAAAATATTTCATTCTCTTTTCATATTGGAATGAAAATAGTAATCGCGAAACGTATTGCACCAATGCACCAATGGTAAATGCTACCACTACCGAAAGCAATATTCCTGAAATAATTAGCAAGGCTTTGTCTGAGTTAATATACTGGCCCAAATCTGCAAATGTTTGATTGGCATTTGCATTAATTTTAATTAGTGCCATTGCAACAGCTGCGCCCAATAATTCAAATACAATAGAAACTGTTGTAGATGTAGGCATTCCAAGCGTATTGAACAAATCCAATAAAATAACATCTGTTATCATTACCGCCATGAAAATAATCATAATTTCATTAAAGTAAAACTCGCTTGGCACAAAAATACCTTTTCTTGCAACTTCCATCATACCGCTTGAAAATACAGCACCAAAAAAAATTCCGAAGCTAGCTACTATCATTATTGTTCTAAGTGAAACAGCTTTAGACCCAATAGCCGAGTTTAAGAAATTAACCGCATCATTACTAACTCCAACTACCAAATCAATTACCGCAAGCGCAACTAGCGCCACCAGCATTAAAATGTAAATATCACCCATTTATTTAAAGTTTAATTTAGATTGCAAATGTAAATTTATTAACAACTGCTAATGTTAATTTAATGTTACCATATTAACAGTTTTAAAAATTAAATTTATAATTTTAAAAATACAAATAAATTTAATTTATTTCATTTTAAAAATGTGATTTTTATCAGCATTTTTAGTCATTGCAGACTGAAATTACCCACAAGTAAAAATACTGCATACTCCTTCTTTAAAAAAAACTGTATCAATTTTAATTTAACAAACACTTTACCTGTCCTTAACATATAGTTAATGCATTGATTGTTAATTTGCATTGTAGTAAACTATTGAATTTTAATTACAAATGAAAAAAATATTAGTAATTGCTTTAGTTCTTATAGTAGGAGCTTGCAATAATAACAAGGATAGAAAAAAAGCCAATAAGGAAGCTAAATTAACAGGCACTATAGCTATTGACGGATCAAGTACTGTTTACCCTGTTACTGAGGCCGTAGCGGAAGAATTTAGGATTGTTCAGCCAAAAGTTAATGTAACCGTTGGTGTATCCGGTACAGGTGGAGGGTTTAAAAAATTCTCAAGGGGTGAAACAAATATTTCAAACGCTTCAAGGCCCATAAAAGATAAAGAAAAAGCAGCTTGTAAAGAAAACAATATTACCTATGTTGAATTAGAAGTAGCTTATGATGGCTTGGCTGTTCTTATCAATCCAAATAATGATTGGGTTGACCATTTTACAGTTGATGAATTAAAGAAAATTTGGGAACCTGCTGCCCAAGGTGTAATTATGAAATGGAATCAGATTCGTCCGGAGTGGCCTGATGAAGAAATTCATTTGTTTGGCCCCGGAGTGGCATCCGGAACTTTTGATTATTTTACTGAAGCCGTAGTTGGTAAAAGCGGTTCGAGTCGTGGTGACTTTACAGCAAGTGAAGATGATAATGTATTGGTACAAGGTATTGCAGGAGATAAATATGCTCTTGGCTTTTTTGGACTTGCCTATTACGAAGAAAATAAAGATAAGTTGAGTTTAGTTGGTGTTGATGGTGGAGAAGGCATTGTAAAACCTTCATTAGAAACCGTAAGTAATGGAACGTATAAACCTTTATCAAGACCTTTATTTGTCTATGTTAACAGTACATCAGTTAAAATGCCACACGTTGTGGAATTTATGAACTTTTACTTAAGCGAAGCAGGTGATTTGGCAAAAGACGTGGGGTATGTACCGCTTCCGGAAGCAAATTATATTGAACAAAAAGAGAAATTTAATGCATTTGTTACTGCCAATAAATAGGCTGCAAATAGCAACAAAATAATATCTTAAAAACTAATTGCCTTGGTTCTCATAAAAGAAGTAAGGCAATTTTAACTGTTCTAAATGAATAAACTGAAAGAATTATTTATTGAAAAAACCCTGTTGGCAAGTGCTCTGGTTACCATTGCTGTTACCGCAGGAATTCTGTTTGTGCTTACGTTTGAGGCTGTCAGTTTTTTTAGCGAAGTTTCCATAATTGACTTTTTTACAGATACTCAATGGACTCCTTTATTCACCCAAAAGCATTTTGGAATATTGCCATTGTTGACAGGTACATTGCTCATTTCATTTATAGCAATTTCTGTGGCTTTACCTATTGGGTTAACTATCAGTATTTATTTAAGTGAATATGCTCCAAAAAGCTTTAGAAAAACCATAAAACCATTATTAGAATTGTTAGCTGCAGTACCAACTGTGGTGTATGGTTTTTTTGCCCTAACGGTAGTAACACCCTTCTTACAAGGATTCATACCAAATTTATCTAGTTTCAACTCGCTTTCAGCAGGAATTGTAATGGGAATAATGATTATCCCTTTTGTTTCCTCTTTAAGTGAAGATGCATTGCACGCAGTACCAAACGCATTACGTGAAGCCTCTTTTGGAATGGGTTCTACAAAACTACAAACAGCCTTTAGGGTAATTGTTCCGGCGGCTTCATCAGGTATAATTGTTTCAGTAATATTGGCTATTTCAAGGGCTATAGGTGAAACTATGATTGTAGCCATTGCGGCCGGCCAACAGCCAAGGTTAACACTTGACCCAACTGTGCCGGTTGAAACCATTACTGCCTATATAGTTCAGGTGAGCTTGGGTGATGTTGAGCATGGCTCTTTAGAGTATAAAACAATTTTTGCTGCCGGTATTACCTTATTTGCATTTACATTTTTGCTTAATACCATAAGCTTCAGAATTCGAAAAAAATATCAAGAACGCTATGAATAGCATTAAAATAAATAGATTAAAAGACCATCTTTTTAAAATTTGGGGCATTGCCTGTACCTTGGTTGGCATAATATTATTAGCTGTTTTTATAGGCGATATTTTGATTGAAGGAATAGCCAGAATAGATTGGAATTTTATAACTAGTCTCCCCTCAAGAAAAGCAGAACGTGCAGGTATTTGGACAGCTCTAATGGGAAGTATTTGGGTGTTGGGGCTCACTGCTGTTATTGCATTTCCATTAGGGGTTGCAGCCGGAATTTATTTGGAAGAATACGAAAATAAAAATAAATTGGCCTCACTTTTAGAAATTAACATTTCAAACCTTGCAGGAGTTCCTTCAATAATTTATGGCCTTTTGGGGCTTGAGGTATTTGTAAGAATACTTAATTTGGGAGCTAGTGTTTTGGCGGGTAGTTTAACATTATCCCTTTTAATTTTGCCCATTATAATTGTTGCAACCAGAGAAGCCCTAAAAGCAGTACCAAAAACCTTACGAGATGCATCTTTTGCACTTGGCGCTTCTAAATGGCAAACTATTTGGTATCAATTATTACCGGCATCATTTGGGGGAATTTTAACCGGTGTAATTTTAGCGTTGTCAAGAGCTGTGGGCGAAACCGCCCCTTTAATTATAATTGGTGCGCTCACCTATGTTCCTTTTGCTCCGGAATCGCCACTTGACGAATTCTCAGTATTACCCATCCAAATATTTAATTGGATATCAAGACCACAACACGGGTTTATAGAAAACGCTGCTGCTGCCATTATAATTTTGTTATTAATTACTTTTTTAATGAATGGAATAGCTGTATATTTTAGAAACAGGTGGCAGAAAAAATTGAGTTAAATGGAAATACAAATCCAACAGATAAATGAAATGAATACAAAGAAAGATAAAAAAGAAGCTTTTAAATTACAGGCTAAAGATATACATGTTTGGTACAACGATTTTGAAGCAATAAAAGGTGTAGGTATCAATATCAAACCAAATACTGTAACTGCATTTATTGGTCCTTCAGGGTGTGGAAAATCTACTTTCTTACGCTTGTTCAACAGGATGAATGATTATGTTGACGGTTTTAAAATGGAAGGAAAAATTAAGATTGACGGGGTTAACATCAATAAAAAGAAAATGGATGTTGAGCAACTTAGAAAAGATGTTGGTATGGTTTTTCAAAAACCAAACCCATTTCCTAAATCGATTTATGAAAATGTAGCTTACGGACTTAAAATTCAGGGAATAAAGGACAAAAATTATATTGATACAAGAGTTGAAAAATCGTTAAAACAAGCCGATTTATGGGAAGAAGTAAAAGACAATCTTAAAAAATCGGCTTTAGCGCTTTCCGGTGGACAGCAACAACGTTTGTGTATTGCTCGAACCTTAGCTGTAGAACCATCAATTATTTTAATGGATGAACCTACTTCAGCCTTAGACCCAATTTCAACTGCAAAAATTGAAGAACTCATCTATGAATTAAAAAGAAAATACACTATTATTATTGTTACTCATAACATGCAACAAGCCAGTAGAATTAGTGACTATACAGCATTTTTTTATATGGGAGAATTAGTAGAGTACAACAAAACAAAGATTTTGTTTACCAAACCTGAAAAACAAAGAACTGAAAACTATATATCCGGCCGTTTCGGTTAAAAATTACTTACTATGAATAATCCAGAATATCAAAGAGAAAACTTAAATCAGGCTGCATTTGAAATGCTGTTGCTGTGTCAAAAACAGCTTAAAAAAGTTGAAGAAGCTTATTTAACCAATGATACCGATTTGGCTGAAGAAGTAATTTATAAAGAAAATAGGGTAAATGCCCTAGACCTAAAAATTGAGCGCGATTGTGAAAGGTTTATTGCCTTATTTAATCCGGTAGCAACCGATTTACGTTTTATCATGTCCATTTTAAAAATAAATTATAATGTTGAGCGTATTGGTGACCAGGCTTTTGATATAGCTAATTATTTAGTTGATTTTGAAAATCATTTAGACCCGGTATTACTAGATAAACTGCAATTTAAAGAAATGTTTTCTCAAGTTAACGCCATGTTTAATGATGTTATTGAAGCGTATGAAGATGAAAACACAAAAGCAGCTAGAAAAGTATTTAAAAAAGATAAGGCCATAAATAAAATAAACAAGCAGGCATTAAAAATTATTGCCAATGAAATTAAGGCGAATCTTGAAATAACCGAACAAGCTTTATTACTTTTTTCTGTAATAAAAAAGCTTGAACGCGTAGGAGATTTATTAAAAAATATTTCTGAAAGTATTATTTTTTACTTAGATGCCGAAGTATTGGTTCACAAGAAAAAAAAGGGTAAATAATTTAGGATAAACGAGTGAAAAGATAAAACAATTAACTAAAAGTTTTAATTTAAACATAATAATGATTCTAGATTACTACGTTAAATCTTATATAAACACAAAAATTCTTTTTACTAGTCTCTTTATAATTTTATGAACCACACATTAAACAATCATCCGGGTTTTCTTTTGATTGTAGTAAAAGATCTTTCAATTCTTTGGGGCTCAAAGGTTTTTCTTCATTTTTTTTCTTGTTGCTTAAGGTAAATTTAATAGCATTTACAGCACTTTTTGTGCGTAAATAATACATTCCGGTTTTTAATCCGCTTTTCCAAGCATAAAAATGCATTGATGTTAATTTAGAATAATTGGCGTCTTGCATAAATAAATTAAGCGATTGCGATTGATCTATAAAATACCCTCTTTGACGCGACATATCAATAATATCTTTCATACTCATTTCCCAAACAGTTTTGTATAAATCTTTCAATTCTTGTGGAATTACATCAATGTGCTGAATAGAACCATTTGCGCGCATGATTTCTTCTTTCATATCATTATTCCATAAATTGAGTTCAACCAAATCTTCTAACAAGTGTTTATTTACTACAATAAATTCACCGCTTAAAACGCGGCGCGTATAAATATTTGAAGTGTACGGTTCAAAAGCCTCATTATTGCCTAAAATTTGTGAGGTTGAAGCGGTTGGCATTGGGGCTACCAACAAAGAATTTCTAACCCCATGCTGCATAACTTGTTTGCGCAAGTTTTTCCAATTCCACCTTCCACTTAAATCATTTTCAGAGACTCCCCATAAATTAAACTGAAATTCACCGTTAGAGATTGGAGATCCTTTAAAGCTAGAATATGGCTCTTTTGTCTTAGCCATTTCCATAGATGATGTTACTGCAGCAAAATAAATGGTTTCAAAAATTTCTTGATTTAGAGTTTTTGCCTCATCACAAGTAAAAGGTAGTCGAAGCATTATAAAAGCATCTGCCAAACCTTGAATACCCAACCCAACCGGCCTGTGTCTGAAATTCGAATTTTCGGCCTCTTTAACCGGGTAATAGTTTTGATCGATTACAGTATCTAAATTTCGCGTAATTTTTTTGGTAACCTCAAAGAGTCTTTGGTGGTTGAAAAATTTATTTCCTTTTTCATCTTCTTCAATAAACATTGGAATGGCAATAGATGCCAAATTGCAAACCGCAACCTCATCCTTAGCCGTGTATTCCATAATTTCGGTACAAAGATTTGAAGAACGGATGGTTCCTAAATTTTTTTGATTTGATTTTCTGTTCGCGGCATCTTTATACAGCATATAAGGAGTACCGGTCTCAATTTGTGCCTCTAAAATTTTTTCCCACAACATACGAGCCTTTATGGTTTTTCGACCCTTTCCTACCTTTTCATATCCTGTATACAGTTTTTCAAACTCGTCACCATAAGTATCAAATAAATGAGGACATTCATTTGGGCACATTAAGGTCCATTCTCCATCTTCTTCAACACGTTTCATGAACAAATCCGGAATCCACATAGCGTAAAATAAATCACGAGCCCGCATTTCTTCTTTACCGGTATTTTTACGTAAATCTAAAAAATCAAAAACATCAGCATGCCATGGCTCCATATAAATTGCAAAAGAGCCTTTGCGCTTACCACCACCCTGATCTACATAACGCGCTGTATCATTAAAAACTTTAAGCATTGGCACTATGCCGTTTGAAGTTCCATTGGTACCACGAATGTAAGAGCCGGTTGCTCGAATATTGTGAATTGAAAGTCCAATACCTCCGGCAGACTGTGATATTTTAGCAGTTTGTTTTAACGTATCATAAATTCCATCAATACTATCATCTTGAATTTGTAATAAAAAACAGGAAGACATTTGAGGTTTTGGTGTACCTGCATTAAATAAGGTTGGAGTGGCATGTGTAAAAAACTTTTTTGACATTAACTCATACGTTTCAATGGCTTCATCAATATCATTTTGATGAATACCAATTGCAACCCGCATTAGCATATGTTGAGGCCTCTCTGCAATTTCACCATTAATTTTTAGCAGATAAGAACGTTCTAGGGTTTTAAACCCAAAATAGTCGTAACCAAAATCTCGGTTATAAATAATAGTAGAATCTAATTTTGAGGCATTTTCTGTAATTATTTTATACGTTTCATCAGAAAGTAATGGTGCTTTTTTTCCGGTTCTAGGGTTCACATAATTGTACAAATCAGTCATTACTTCCGAAAATATTTTTTTAGTATTTTTATGTAAGTTAGAAACGGCAATACGAGCTGCAAGTTTCGCATAATCGGGATGTTGAACGGTCATAGTCGCAGCAATTTCGGCGGCTAAATTATCCAACTCAGAAGTTGATACTCCATCATACAAGCCTTCAATAACTCGCATAGCAACCTTTACCGGGTCAACCAAATTATTTAAACCATAACACATTTTTCTAACACGGGCTGTAATTTTATCAAATATTACGGGCTCTTTTCTTCCATCTCTTTTTAATACAAACATAGGCTACATTTTACGTTAAAAAATACTTTATACTACAATGCAATTGCTATTGAAAATTCAATTATCGATAGCGATTACTTAAGATTTGAGGTTTTTTAGACACTTAGAAATCAGCATCAAAACTAATGCTTCCGGTTCCTCCGCTTTTCACTCCGGCTTTTTGGTATTCTGATACACGTTTTTCAAAAAAGTTTGTTTTTCCTTCTAAGGAAATCATATCCATAAAATCGAAAGGGTTGGATACATTATATACTTTTTCACAACCAAATTCACTTAACAGCCTATCGGTAACAAACTCTAAATACTGTGTCATTAATTTAGCGTTCATACCTATTAAACTTACAGGAAGTGATTCGGTTATAAATTTACGCTCAATATCCAGGGCGTTGGTTATTATTTCTGTAATGCGATTTTTAGGAACTTTATTTACTATATGGTTATTATGCAAATGCACAGCAAAATCACAATGCAGGCCTTCATCTCTTGAAATAAGCTCATTTGAAAAAGTTAAACCCGGCATAAGGCCTCTTTTTTTCAGCCAAAAAATAGAGCAGAAACTTCCCGAAAAAAAGATACCTTCAACAGCCGCAAATGCAATTAATCGTTCAGCAAAACTTGGACTTTCTATCCATTTCAGTGCCCATTGGGCTTTTTGCTGAATAGCCGGAAAAACTTCAATAGCCTTAAAAAGGGTGTTTTTCTCATCTTCATTTTTCACATAAGTATCAATTAATAACGAATAAACTTCAGAATGAATGTTCTCCATCATTATTTGAAAACCATAAAAAAACTTAGCTTCTGTATATTGTACTTCGCTCACAAAATTCTCTGCCAAATTTTCATTAACAATTCCGTCAGAAGCAGCAAAAAAAGCCAAAATATGTTTTATAAAATACCGTTCGTCATCATTTAATTTAGTTTCCCAGTCAATAACATCTTGGTGTAAATCAATTTCTTCGGCAGTCCAAATACTCGCTTCTTGTTTTTTATACCACTCCCAAATATCGTGATGCTGGATTGGAAAAATTACAAATCGGTCTTTATTATCTTGTAAAATAGGCTCTATAAAAGACATGAAGGTGGTTTTTTATGATTTTGGATTTAGTTAGTTTGTAAAATAGTACGAAACAAATATTGGAAAAAAAGCAATACCAAAAAAGGGGTACTTATTCACATTTATAACTAAGTTTTTAACATTAAGTTTAAATTGAAAGTTATTTTTCAAAAATATATATAGCTGATTATTAACCATATACTAAATGACACTTTAGTTAAACCGTTGTGGTTACTGAGTTTCTTAATTTGAATTTTTAAGTGTTAATTTTTGGAAGGTTATTTAGAGTGTTTTTTAGCAACCATTTCCAATTCCCTATACCAATCTTCACCAAATTTTCTTATTAACGCTTCTTTTACAAACTTATAAACAGGTATTTGTAATTCTTTCCCCAAAGTACAGGCATCACTGCAAATAGGCCATTGATGGTAATTTACTGCTGCAAATTCACTATACTGCATTATTCGAACAGGGTAAAGGTGACATGAAATAGGTTTTTTCCATGAAATATCACCGTTATTAAAAGCTTCTTCAATTGCACATTTTGCGGTAGTATTATCATCAAAAATAACAAATGCGCAGTCTTTTCCTTCAATTAACGGGGTTTCATATTCCCCTTCATTAGTAATAAACAACCCCTGCTTTTCAATGGCTTTTATGCCTTCTTCACGTAAATATGGTTTAACTTTTGGATAAACATCCATAAGTTGCTTTAATTCATCCTCATCAAGTGGCGCTCCTGCCTCACCATCAATACAGCACCTCCCTTTGCAAGCACTTAAATTACATACAAATTCTTTTTCTAAAATATCTTCAGAAACGATGGTTTTACCTAATTGAAACATGCTGCAAAAATAAACTATTTTTTTACACTACATTTGTTAATATTTTACCAGAATAAACTACATTTGCCAACTTTTAAATTATGGAATTATGGAATTCAATTTTAAAGAAATTTTTACAGCCACTATGGTACTGTTTGCAGTAATTGACATTATTGGAAATGTACCTATTATTATTGATTTACGTAAAAAAGTTGGCCATATTCAATCAGAAAAAGCATCAATTGTGGCAGGTGTAATTATGATTGCTTTTTTATTTTTAGGGAAAAGCATTCTTAATCTAATTGGGATTGATGTACATTCTTTTGCAGTTGCCGGTGCTTTTATTTTGTTTTTTTTAGCTTTGGAAATGATATTAGGCATCTCTCTATACAAAGAAGATGAAACTAATGCAATAACAGCCTCGGTATTTCCATTGGCATTTCCATTAATTGCCGGCCCGGGGAGTTTGACTTCTATTTTAGCTTTAAGGGCTGAGTTTTCGACAATAAATATTGTTATAGCCATTATCATAAATATTATTTTTATGTACATTGTACTTAAAACATCCTCTAAAATTGAAAAGCTTATAGGCGAGAACGGAATTAATATTATCCGTAAAATTTTCGGTGTTATTTTATTGGCAATTGCCGTTAAACTGTTTGCTTCAAATGTTAAACTGTTGTTTCAATAGTTGCATCACCAAAAATATCAGTTAATTTTTTATAGGTTTTGAACCCCCTATCACCTTTTAAATAATGGTTTTTCCAATATACATAAGGGTGTCACCGTTTTCAACAGTGAAATTATTTTTTAAGGAAGAAATAATATGAATTTCATTTAGCTTATCTCTAATAAACAACGGACTGGTATGTGGTTCTTTTAAAATTTCTTTAATTAACTGATTAAAATGCTCTTTTGAATTTAAAATAACTTCGTTTACTAATGGAAAATCACGAACAATTTCACTCAAATTCAAAAAATCATCTTTGTGGGTAAATAAATTTTCTTTTGGAATAATTTTTCCTGAAGTTAATTCATCTGTTGAAATAAGTCTAAATGAACCCTGTTCTCCAAAAATTGGTGAAAATTTGTCGATTGCATATGCATTTACAGAAGCGCTACCGGTAAGTGCCAATAAGTAACCAATATCATTTAACTCTATATCTTCCAATAAATCATCTGAATAAATATCACCTTCAATAGCTTCTAATCCCAATGATTTTGCCTTCATCACATTTTCTATATTGCTATCTATAAGTACCACCCTCCTATTGTATTTTTTTAAATAGGTTGCAATCAATCGAGCAAAGTTAGATGCTCCAATCATTATGATTCCGTCTGATGCTTCTAAAAATACCCCCGATAATTTAGCAAATACTCTTGCTGTTGTAGCATTTAACAAAACAGTTCCTAAAACTATCATAAAAACTAAGGGGGTGATGTATTCAGCTCCCGGTTCGCCATTCATTGCAAGCTTCAGCCCAAATAAAGAGGCAATACCTGCCGCTACAATACCTCGTGGGCCTACCCAGCTTATAAATAATTTTTCGTTGAGTTTTAGCCCGGAACCTGCTGCACTGGTAAATACCGATAATGGTCTTAATACAAAAACAACAATTGAAAAAAGCAGCATGGTCTCCCATTTATAAAGCAACATTAAATCGTTTAAATTTATGTTTGCCGCTAACAAAATAAACAGTATGGAAATTAGTAAAATACTTAATGATTCTTTAAAATAAAGAATATCTTTTAATTCTTTCACCTTCATATTCCCCAAAACCATACCCATAACTACTACCGACAATAAGCCCGATTCATGAGCAAATAAATCTGACAAAACAAAAACTGCCAATACGCCTGCCAATGCAATTACATTTAATAAATAATGTGGTATAATATTCATTCTAATGGCGTAATACAAAGCATAAGCCGAAGTAAAACCAATAGACAATCCAATAATTACAATTTTTCCAAATTCAATAAGCGCTTCTTTGGTATATTCATAGCCTGCTCCAACACTTATAAATTCAAACACCAATACAGCAACCAATGCACCTATGGGATCAATTAAAATCCCTTCCCATTTTAATACTGCAGAAACGTCTTTTTTAAGAGGAATATTTCTAAGAATTGGTGCAATAACCGTAGGCCCGGTAACAATTATTAATGCAGAAAACAAAAACGATATTGCCCAACTTAAGTTAAATATAAAGTGAGCTGCGATACCTCCACCAACAAAAGTTATGAGGGCTCCCAACGAAATTAATTTCATTATGGAAGGTCCAACATTAAGAACCTCATCTTTTTTTAAAGTTAAGCCCCCTTCAAATAAAATGATACTTATTGCCAATGAAACAAAATTAAATAAACGTTCACCGGGGAAAAGCCCTTCTTGTCCATTCCAAACCGGCTCCAGCCATTTGGTACCATCATCAGAATACAATGTTGAAATAGGACCAACAAAAAGGCCGATTAATATTAATGGTAAAATAGCGGGAAGTTTAAATTTCCAGGCAAACCATTGTGCAATAATCCCTAAAATTATAATTCCGGCTAATTCTAACATATCAGTTGGTAGTTACTAAATCTTTATCCTTGTTGCGGTTTTGCAATATACTTAATATTTACCACTTACTAAATGGTTTTTTTGAAAGCATTGAATTGTAATATTTTACCTCACCGGTTACCTCTTTACCCAACCACAAAGGTTTAGAAAACATAGTATTTTCTGAAGGCAATTCAATTTCAGCAATAATTAAACCACTGTTTTCATTATGAAATTCATCTACCTCAAAAACAAAATTATTTTCTATTGGAATTTCATAGCGTGTTTTTTCAATTATTGTCGGTTCGCATAGGTGCAGTAAACTTTGTGCATCTTTTACAGAAATTTCCTTTTCCCATTCGAATCGCGTTGTTCCAGACTTATTACTTATTCCTTTCACCGTAATAAACCCTGAGTTATCTATAACTCGCACCCTAACAGTACGCTCTGGAACGGTACTTAAAAAACCCTGACTTAATTTGTAGCGTTTTACAGCATCTTTTTTAAAATTACCGGAGACTAAAAATTTACGTTCAATTTCCTTCGACATTTTTATCTGAATTTAAAATCATAAGTCATTCCAACAGAATATATCCAAAAATAATTCCCAACATCAAAACTTATTTCCTGACGAGATATACCAAATTTTGTTCCCCATAAATTTTTTTTATTTTTTGAAGTAAAATAATACCCTGCATTAAATTTTTGGGATTTTAGATTGATTATTTCTTCTTCATTTCCTCCAAAATCGAACTGATAAATTTCCGGTGAAAATCCTGCTCCAACAGCTATACTAAAAAAATTATCAGCATCACTTCTATATTTTCTATATTCTATAGTCCCAGACTTACTTAACCCTCCATCTCCTGGAGTTAGATAGGTTCTTAATGATAAATAACTGTTTCCAAAATACCAGCCTAATGAACCTGTGTAAATATTTGTAGTTGTTGTATATTTTAATGTTCTAAATCCTGCCGAAAGTTCTAAGCTATATGGCAATGATTTGTACAACTCTGCCCCGTACCGAATATCAGGATATAAATAGGTGCTGGCAACACCAAAGTTTACATATGCATATAAACCTTTTACAATTTTCGGATACATATCAACCTCAAATTGAAAACCGTTATCATTAAACCTTCTGTTAAAATTTATTTTTGCAATTAAGCTGCCGTATTTAGTTTGGCGACTGTATTGTAGCGTATGGTACTGCATAGGGTCAAACACGCTGGAATATATATCTACAGATGAAGCAAAACCTATTTCATTATAACTCAATCTGTTTACTAAACCCAATTGATATTCTTGTGCTTTTTTATTGGTTGGGTTTAATTTTAAAATTCCTTGAATTGTAAGAAAAGCATCTTCAGGGTAATTTGAATTCTCTTCAGCTTTGGCTTTTAAATACA
>CAYFFC010000001.1:139998-180286 GCA_964342295.1 uncultured Lutibacter sp.
AGAAAAGCATCTTCAGGGTAATTTGAATTCTCTTCAGCTTTGGCTTTTAAATACAATAAGTCTTCATTTTTTGGAAAATGGGTTAATGCTTCATTGGCTTTTTCTAAAGCTGTAAAAGGATTTTCAGACCACAGTTCGTTATTAATAGCTGCTTCCCAGGTTGTTTTTCTATCGGGATCTCGTTTTAAAACATAGTCAAATTCTTTTCGAGCCTGTTTGTAATTACCATCCCATGAATAAGTACTAGCCAAAAAAGAACGGATATCATGATAGTTTGGGTACTTTGTTAAAATAAATAAAAGAGTGTCTTGTGCCTTTGCTCGCTGATTGTTAAAAGCTAATTGCCTAGCAGCCTCAAAAGCGCTATCGGGGTCACCGGTAAACTTTTTTTTCTGCGCCGTGGCAACAACCGAAAATATAAAAAAGATTAGGACTATATAAGTTAAATTTGGTTTAAGATTCATTGCTTAACGTTTGTTTAAAGTTTAAGAATTCAGTATTTTCAGGGTAGTTCTGTAACAAACTATCTATTAATTGTAAAGAAAGTTCTTTCTCATTCAATCTCTTATAGGCTTTAGCCATTTTAAAAGAAATATCGGCATTGCTAATGCCGTTATCAAGTGCTTTTAAGTAAATTTTAACCGATTTCTCATCTTGGTCTGACCACCAGTACACATCTAATAAAGCTAAATACCCATCACTGTAAAACGGATTTCGTTTTAGGGCGTTAGATAATTCGGTTTCCGATTCGCTGTACTTTCCTTGCCAAGCCAACAATCTTCCTTTTAATATTCGAGCATCAATTTGATTTGGTTTTTCATTTAAAATATAGTTTAAAACCAAGGTAGCTTTTGTATAATTTTTAGAAAAAGCTAAGTTTCTGGCTGTTTCAAAAATTTGATCAAAATCTTGCCCTTTGGTTAAATCTTTTATTTCTGTATGTTCCTGGTCTGTAAATTCAAACCTCGGCTGCACATAAATATTTAATGAATCGGGAAAAATTTTATTTTTTTGGGTTACATAAGCGTTTAATTTTTTATACGCTTGTAATGAATCTGCAATGGTTTTTAACAATTCTTTTTCAAAAACTTTATAAGTCCCAAAGTTTTCATTTATTTTGTACAACTCCCCTGCAGAAAACAAGTAATCTTTATAAATAAAATCGTTAATATTCCCTTTGTAACGCATTAAAGGAATTTGATGGTTATTTCTGAAAAACCTCGCCGTATCCAAACCCTTACTCAACCAACCTGTTTGTTCTAATTTAGAAATTTTATAATTGTTCATTAAAAAAGAAAGCATACTTGGAGCAACATCCATATGTGAAGAAACCGATTTAAAATTAGCTGTTTTTTTTAACAACGGACTATAAATTATAAACGGAACATGAAAACGGCACAATTTATCTTTTTGAGATATTGGAATTAATCTATGGTCACCTGTAATTATAAAAATAGTATTATTGTATTCAGGTCTTTTGGCATATTGCCTCATAAAATTTTTAATTGATGTATCTGTATAAAGTAAAGTAGCAAATATATCTTTATATGTATTTACATCATTAGCAGAAACCTTCAAATTTAAATTTGACACTAACATACTGTCAACTTTTTGCAAATACTGTTGTTTTTCTGGAAAATTAAACGGTTCATGGTTTGAAAGCGTCAAAATAACATCTAATCTTGGGAGTTTTTTCTCATCAAAAGTTGACAACGATTTTCTAAATATCTCAGCATCGGGGTAGCCCCAAGAAAATCCTCCATCATTGGCCTGTGTTTTAGTAAATCCTGCACCGTATTTATCTTCATCAATAATATGATCTACGCTGTTATACTCCAAAAAGTTAATTTTCCTGTCAAAACTTGATGGGTCTCCTCCATAAAAAGAAGTTGTATAACCGTTAGCCTTTAATACACTGTAAAGAGTTAAATGTGAAGGAATGGTTTCCAACTCTAAAAATCCGTTTTCTCCTAAAGGAAGAGAACCTAATATAGATGGTAATACACCAAAAGTACGCCCTGTATTACTTACAAAGTTTTGCCAATTTAATGATTTTGTCATCAGTGAATCTATAAATGGCGTAAAGCCACTGTAGCTTCTTTGCCCGGTAAATTCAGCACCCAACCCTTCAACTATAATAAATACAACAGATGGTTTTTCTTCTGTTATATTAAAAAAAGGTTTCAAAACATCGTTTGTTTTGTTAAACGATTTTAGGTAAGGAAAATCACTTCTACCAAAATCATAGTTTTGGGCATTTCTTTTTTCCTTTTGAAGCCTTATAATATCCTCTGCTAAAAAATACAACTTATTTTGACTGTTTTGAGCCGAAGTGTTTTGAAGAACGAGTTTTAAACTACCTAAAGACAACGTTAAAATTACAAGAGATGCAAATAACTGATTAGCCGTAATTTTTTTATTTATTAAATAGTAAATTGCGAAAAACAACAAAGGAAATACTACAAATGGGAGAAAATATGTTACAGACATGGCTTCTGAAGAAGTGACAGTTAAATACATATCACTTACCGAATATCCTAAAACATCGGCTCCTAAATTAAGCAGGGTTGTTAAACTGTATTTAACCAATGAGAATTGTATTAAAACAATAATCACAAAAAAGCTACCAATAATTTTACCTGCTCCTTTTTTAAGTAATATACTTAGCAAGGCATAAAAAGGAAGTACAATTACAGTGAGTAAAAAAGCCGCCCAAAAATCGTTTATAAACTTTAATCCTAAAGAAATTCCTATTTCTTTTTCACTTATCCCTTTAATATAAAGCATCCCTATTTCAAAGAGGCTGATTAACCAAAATACTACAACTAAAGCTGTTGCCAGATAAAAATAACTTTTGAAATTAATTTTAACACTTTTTAAGTTCATTTTTTAAAATATTTAATTGTTGGAGGTATTAAATATCAGACTTAACCAATCCTTTTCGGGTCATTTCACCCCATTTTTTCTTTTTATTAAAAAAGTAATCAAAGTTCCCTCTAATAGCAGCATATAAGATAAAGGGGTGTAATACAAAAGGCTCTAAAAGACTTATAACTAGCAACCTAAACCCTGTTCCTTTCTTTTTATACTGATGATATGTTAATTCTTCAGAAGCAATTGCTACAGTTGAAAACACAATAGTAAATAAATAAGCCAACATAAAAAAGGCTATGGAATAATCCCATTTTACCTGTTCCAATACCATTAAAAGTACAAAGTATAATATCCCTATTACTTCTACTACCGGAGCTAACCGTTCAAAAAAGAACCAATATGGGTAACTTAACATTCCCAGCGAACGGTATTTTCTATTAAACCCTATTTTGCGATGCATTCTAAGGGTTTCTATAGTTCCTCTAGTCCACCTGTTTCTTTGAGATATAAAAATTTTGTAATTATCCGGAGCTTCTGTCCAACAAAGTGGATCGGGGATATAGGCAACTCGGTACTTTTCTCCTTGCTCTTCCATATAACGTCGCATTCTAACAATTATTTCCATATCCTCACCCACAGTTCCGGTATCATAACCTCCAACTTTTATGGCAATTTTTTTATTGAATAATCCAAAGGCTCCAGAAATAACCAAAAGTCCGTTTAACCTGCTCCAAGCCATACGCCCCAACAAAAAAGACCTAAGGTATTCAAGTATTTGTGCTTTTTCAATCATTTTTTTTGGCAAGTTAACATCAAGTAATTTACCATCCTTTATTTTACATGAGTTCGCAATTCGTATAACACCTCCGGTTGCAATAATTTTTTCATCGGTAGCTTCAATAAATGGTTTTATCATTTTTTGCAAAGCATCTTCAAGCAATAAACAATCTACATCAATACAGGCTACATAATCATTTTTACTAATGTTTAAACCCATATTTAAGGCATCGGCTTTGCCGCCATTCTCTTTGTCAACCACCATTAATTTTTCAAAAGCGGGATTTGTTGATTTAAAAATACCGGCTCGTAAAGGTTTTGTTTTTAGTTGTTCATTAACTAAATACTCTACTTTAACCAAATCATAAGCTTTAATAAGGCGCTCTAAACTGTCATCTTTACTGCCGTCATTTACAATTATTACATCGTAATTAACATAATGACTTGATAACAGTGACCTTACATTTTCAACAATATTTAAACTTTCATTATAAGCCGGTGCAATTATAGAAATAGATGGAGAAATAGTTGATGAAAGAATTTCTTTATAATTAACAAAACTATTCTTTTTTGTATATTCAACAGTTTCAAATGTTGAAATTATTGCCAGTATGATATACGATGCCACGGCAGTAAATGCATAGATAAAAAATAAACTATGTATAATACTTATAATTATTTGTACAGTACTGGTATTCATAATTAATTGTTTGCTACAAATTTTACTACCCTATTGTGTTCAGTTTCAACTGAACTTTCCTCAATGCTTTTGAAAGTTTCGATATTTAAAATTTTAAGAATTTTTAATGCTGTAAATTTTATTTCAAAATTTGGATGAAGTGCCTGTTTCTTCAAAAAAGCTTCATCGGCAAGTTCAAACATATCTTCAAGCATTTTTACAAAAGCTATTTGTTCATCAACTGATCTTAAAGCAAAGGTGTTTTTTAAAATTTCTTTAGCTTCAAAAATTTGAAGATGGCTTATAACTTTAATGGTTTGTATTTTTACCTGCTCATTTTTATGATTTAATAATTCTAACAAGCGTTCTTTTGTATTGTATTGATTGTACATTTTGGCTAGTTTCAGGGCGAATAATACAACAGAATTGTTTGTTGATTTCAACCAAACATCAAGGGTTGGAATTTCCTGTTCCGGAAACTTTTGTAGTATTTCAAGCAACTGAATTTGATCCCATTCTGTGAGGTCAGATTTTAATTCACTTAAAAACTCCAATCCTTTAAAATGAAATAAATTAACAAAATATAACTGTGCCTCTTTTCTAACCTCTCTTTGTTTGTGGCTTAAATGACCTTCAATAATTTTTTGAGGTTCTGTTATATGAAATTGTGTGAGTTCTCTAATGCCTTTAGCAATTACATACCAGTTTTTGTTTTTTATTTTTTTAAGAGCATAATTTAAAAGTCCGGTTTTATAATAAAGCTGTTGTATGAGTTCTGCAACTTCTCCTGACACTTCATTTTTTAATTTTAGTAAGGTTTCAATAAGTATTTTTCGATTGAACTCTTTTTCAGCGTATATTTTTAAATCGTCAATAATTTTTTGTTGTTCACTACTTACTTCATCCAAATCATTTCCTGCATACAGGTAAGTAATTAATTGCTGCTCAAAATACGATTCAAGAGGTTTTGCGTTTGCTTCTCTTTTTCTTAATGTAAACCTCAAGTACTTTAAATAGCCAACTAAAACTATAAAAACAGCAAAAAACACACTGCTTGCTATCCATACAACCTTAATAAGAGCCGGTAAGTTTTTATAATAATTTACTAAAAATTGAAAGTTATCCATAAATATGAATTACAACATTTATATACTAACCCAAAAGCCTTTTAACACGAATCACCAACTCATTAGGGCTAAAGGGTTTTCCCATGAAGTCGTTTGCCCCTAGGTTGAATGCCTTTAAAACCATTTCTTCTTGGCCTGCAGCAGAAAAAACAACAATAGGCGTTTGTAAATTTAGTTTATTTCTGGTATGACTAATCACTTCCAAGCCGCTAACATAAGGCATCATTATATCGGTTAGTATTAAATTTGGATTGTGGGTTTCTATAAGTTCAATGGCTTTTTTACCGTCTTCTGCAATGTATAAAAGGTATCCTTCTTTTTCAAGACGAAATTTTAGTAATAGTGACAAGGTTGAATTATCCTCTGCTAACACTATAGATTTTTTGCTACTCATTGCTCAAGTTTTTAAGTTCTAGTTCCAGTTCCTTTTTAACATGTTCGAACAGTTCTTTACAAACATTTAAAAGTGTTTCAACATTGTCAAGCTCTTCTTCCTCTCTAAATTTTTTAACCAATGCATGAATTGCCGGTTCCATTTTTGAAATTCCAAACATACTTATACTTGGTTTTATTTTGTGTGTAATTTCATACAATTTTGCCCAATTTTTATTTTGAAATTCAACATCTGATACAGCAATAAATTCTTCAAAATCAGCTATAAAAAGTTCTATTAATAATTTGAGCACACTACTTTCATTTAATGTTTCTTCTCGTATGAATTTTAAGTTTACATACTCTTGTTTATTTGAATTACTCTCATTATTAACCTTTTCCTCTTTTTTTCGGATTTGTTTAAAGTTTACTCCGTATTTGTTGAGCATATTATACAAATCGTTAGGTTTAAAAGGTTTAAAAATATAATCGTTCATACCTGCATTTCTTGCTCTTTTTATATCGGCATTATTTGCATAGGCTGTCATGGCTACCACTGGAATTTTAGAAGCGGTTTCAGAAATGTCGTTTTTAATAATTTTGGTAGCTTCATAGCCATCCATAACCGGCATTTGAATGTCCATTAAAATAATGTCGTACAAATTTTGTTGTACTTTTTTGACTCCTTCAATTCCGTTATTAGCAATGTCCACCTCACAATTCCAACGTTCCAATCGGGTTTTTGCAAGCAATTGATTTGTTTTATTATCCTCAACCAACAGTATTTTAAGTCCTAAAGGCTTGTAATCCGGAGCCTTATCGAGTTGTGTTTGTTCTTCGGCCGACACAATTTTCCCTTTTTTCAATGGCAATGTCATTTTAAAAATACTGCCTTTTCCAAATTTGCTTTCTACTTTTATTTCACCTTTTAATAAATTCACCAATTTTTTAACAATGGTTAACCCCAAACCGGTGCCACCATAAATACGTGAAGTATCGCTTTTAGCTTGCGTAAAAGCACCAAATACCGTATTTATTTTGTTTGAAACAATACCAATACCGGTATCTTTTATTTCGAAATATACATGTGAAGTTTCCGAATCATCTCCTACCGATTTAACAGTAACAGCCACAGAACCCTTGTCGGTAAATTTTACTGCATTTCCTATTAAATTCAGTAAAATTTGTTCTATTCTGGTTGAGTCACTAATAACTTGCATTGGCGTGCCGGCTTCAATAAATAAATCGAGAGAAATATTTTTTGATTGGGCTTTGAGTTTCATTAATTTAATCACATCGCTTACGGATTTATGCAAATTAAAAGCCCTGTACTCTAAATCTAACTTATTTGAATCGAGTTTTGATAAATCAAGTACATTGTTAATAAGTGAAAGTAAGATTTCACCCGAATTTTTCATAGTTTCCAGGTGCTCTCGTTGTTCATTAGTTAACTTAGTCTCTAACAACAAATCGGTAAATCCAATAACAGCATTTAACGGGGTTCGAATTTCATGACTCATATTAGCCAAAAATTCGTTTTTAACTTTTAGTGATTGCTCAGCATTTTCCTTGGCTTTTTTAAGTTCAATTTCGGTTAAAATTCTTTCAGTTATATCTGTTCCAATTGAAATATAAGTATTTTCAACACCTTTGGATAATTGCCATTCTATCCATTTATAGTTACCTTCTTTTGTTTTAATTTTTTGCTTAAAAATATCAACAAAGCTTTTTTCATTATTAAATACATAATTTATTATAGCTTCTTTAACCTGTTGAGCATCTCTAGGATTGCTATAGGTTACATTCCACCATTTATTGCCCATTACCTCATCCAAATTGAACCCAAGCATTTTAGAAACAGATGGCGATGCAAAAAGAACTTTACCTTCTTTACTGCTAACCAACACCATAGAATCTACATTTTTTAAAATGGCATCAGATTGTATTTTTTTTGCTTCTTTGCGTTTCCAATACGAAATATCGAGCCCAACGGAAATGAAGGAATTATTTCCACCAACGGTATCGTACCATTCAATCCATTTTAAACTTCCGTCTTTACATTTAATTTTTCTGGCATAAGGTTTTAAACTTAGTTTAGTTTTTCCTTTAGCAATCTCACAAACTTTCTTCTTAAATTCTTGAGCTTCTTCTTTGTTGAAATAGGTTAAATCCCACCAATTATCACCATGGAGTGTTTCTGGTTTATAGCCTATAATTTTTTCGGATGCAGGAGATACGTAAGTAATTTTTCCAACACTGTTACTGGAAACTACTATTAAATTTACTTCATTTAAAAGTAGATTAGAAAATTTTAATTTTTCAACTTCACTTATATTTTCCAACGCTTTAGGGTTTAATTTTAATTAATTGCAACTGCTTTGTGGAAATTACAGGTTGTTATATAACAACTTAGCATTAGAGATTAAAAAAATGTACTTTTAGTATTTTATTTAATCTCATTTAATTAAATTTTACATTGTTGTAAATATAAGTAAATTATTAAATTATATAACATTTACAGTGCTCTTTTAATAAGATATTCCTATCCTAGTATCTTCGTATTTTAGTATAAGAAATAAAGTTTTGTATATTTCGACCTTAAAATGAATTTTTATGAAAGCTATATACTTATCTTTTATTTTTTTAGTTAGTATGGCGTGCAGTAGCCCAATTAAAAAAAATCCAAATCAACTCTCTGAAAATGAACTGCTTAAAAAAGCTCTTGAAATACACAACGAAGTGATTACTATTGATACCCATAATGATATTAATATTAAAAACTTTACAGACAGCATTAACTATAAACAAGAGCTTGACAACCAGGTAAACTTACCAAAAATGAAAAAAGGAGGCTTGGATGTTTCTTGGTTTATTGTGTATACCGGCCAAGGATCTCTTGATGAAAACGGTTATGAAACGGCTTATGAAAATGCAATTGATAAGTTTAATGCCATTCATAAATTAACAGAAGAAATTGCTCCAAACGAAATACGATTAGCTTTAAATAGTGCTGACATTAAAGAAATTCACGAAAAAGGGAAAAAAGTAGCTATGATAGGTATAGAAAACGGTTATCCTATTGGAACAAAACCTGAAAGAGTTAAAGAATTTTATAATTTAGGTGCACGGTATATGTCGCTATCTCACAACGGGCACAGTCAACTTGCAGATTCCAATACAGGTGAACAAGACAGTATTTGGCTTCATAACGGAGTGAGCGAATTAGGTAAAAAAGTAATTTATGAAATGAATAAATGGGGGATGATGATAGATGTTTCACATCCTTCAAAAGAAGCTATTCGGACTATGTATCAATTATCAAAAGCGCCATTAATAGCATCTCATTCTTCAGCAAGGGCACTTTGTAATCACAGTAGAAATTTGGATGATGAACAACTACAATGGATTAAAAATAGTGGTGGAGTTGTGCAAACTGTTGCTTTTAGCGCTTATGTAAACCAGGAAAAAAACAAAACTTTTGCAAATGCAAGCAGGGCTGTAATTGAAGAGCTTGCACATAAAACCAGCTTTGAATTGTTGCCTTGGGATGTTGTAAGAACTCTTGATAATACCGACCAAGAAATTTATTTTGAAAAATATATGCAATTAAGAAAAATAGCTAAACCCAAACTAAAAGAGCTAAGTGAAACCGTTGAGCGTGTAAATGTTGCCGATTTTGTAGATCATATTGATTATATGGTTAATAAAATAGGAATAAACCACGTTGGTATTAGCTCCGATTTTGATGGTGGTGGCGGTGTTGAAGGATGGGATGACGCTTCTGAAACTTTAAATGTTACTATAGAGCTTGTAAAAAGGGGCTATACTAAACAAGAAATTGAAAAACTTTGGGGTGGAAATTTATTGAGGGTAATGGATGAAGTGGAGCGAATTGCCAAAGAAATTCAAGCCACAGAAAGTTAGTTTATAAAAAAAGCCACTGTAAAAGTGGCTTTAAAACATATATTTATTGGGGGTGGGGAGTTTATCTTCGCTCAAATACGAGTCTTAATTCTTCCTCAGCCTCGGTATCAATGTATTTTAATTCAATTCTTTCATCAGTTTTAGAAATCACTTGCCAGTCTTCATTTAACTGATCAAAAGGCACTGTGGCTCCAAAAGACAATTCTAATTTAAGTGCATCTATATCATCATCAAAATCTACAGACCATTGTCCTTCAATAGTTTCATTTCCTCTTGATGCTACAACAAATAAGTTTTCATTAAATTCAAAACCAAAGTCGTTGTAATTTTCAGTTTCATCTACACCATTATTTTCAAAAAGGGCCACTTCCCATACGCCTTCATTTAAAATATTTTGAAGCGCAGTAATAAGCTGATTTGGTGTATCTTCACAAACTTTTACCAATTTCAATCTGTTATGTTCAATTCTTAAATCTAACGTGTGGTCATCTTTTTCATAAACCATCCATTTGAAAGAAAAATCGGTTAAATTTTCAAAACTAATGGTAAGGTATTTTCCTCTTTGAACGTTGGTTCCTGCACTGTTATGTGAATCATCTCCCATACCACCTGCTTCAACATTTGTTAGTTCCCAAGTACCATAAATATACTCGTTGCCTACAAAAGCCTTAACGGTACCATCTTCAAAGAATTTTAACAAAAAGTCACGGTATTGCTCTGTGTTGTCTTGTTCATCAACAACCAATTTATGGATACTCCAATTACATTCTAACAGCAGTTCAATAATAGCTTCTTCGGTACAATGTTTACAATCGTCATCATCATAATCATAATCATCATCTTCATCACACATAAATTCAGCTTCTTGCATAATTTCTCTTAACTCTTCCATATTGTTAATGGTTAGTTGTGTGCCGTCATACAATTCCATAGTAATAGGGAAATTAATAGCAACCACATGACCATCTTCTAAGTGATGCATAAACCTGTAGAATTGTCTGTCGCTCTCAACTGTAACGGTTTCAATCAATTGGTTATCGGCATCGTATTTTGACATGGTAATAGGGTAAACAAAATCTACACATTCAATATCATCATCTTGCTCATTTTCACCATTACATTCGCGTGCAAATTGCTGAAGTTCTTCTAAATTGTTAATAGTTACTTCGGTAAAATCACTTAAAGTAACCACAATAGGGAATACAATTTCTAAAATATCATCATCATCATCCAATTCATCAAAAATTTCTTCGATAAGCTCTAATCCATCTTCATTTTCTATGGTTAATGTAATACCATTAGCTTGTACCGTAACGGGTAAATTTACTGAAATACAACTGGCTTTATCTATAATATTATCTTTAGAGCCATCATTTGTTACAGTTTTTGACACCAATTCGGCAACAGGGGAACTAGCTTTTAATACCTCCTCGTCAGAAGGTTGGGTAATGGAATTTATTTCTTTTTGACATGAAATAAAAACAACTATACTTAAACTTAAAAGAATTAATTTACTTAGAGTTTTCATAATTAAATAATTTGGGTTTATATATGTAACAACCTAAATTAAATTAACCCTACCTGAATTTTTTTAAAAAAGCATTTAAAGATTATTAAAAACGATAAAAGAGGAAGCCTGAAAAGGCTTCCTCTTTTATTAGTAGGTAAGATTTTTTATGTGAATTACTGTTTAAACCCTTCAAAATGATATTCCATACCATTATATGTAAAGGTGTATTCAAATGAACTTTCTCCCATATCAAAACCTCCAAAATGCTTATCGCCTTGCTCATGCTCGTCTTGTAAATGCTGCATCCATTCGTTTGCATTATCCATATTTCCATTCATTCCACTGTTCATACCTCTATTGCCGGGCATCCTTCCATACATAGCTTGAAAGTCGTTACCGGTTAAACAAACTTTTACATCATCATTATCTCTAAATACATCCATCATAATAGACATGTCAACTTCCTCATTTTGAATACGTACTTTTATTTGGTCTCCATCCTTTGTAACATAAGCAGTTGCAGAATCTTCAACATCTGAAGAAGATTTTGTGTCAGATTTTCCAGCTACATCTGTTGTAATTGTTCCTTGATAAGTACCGGTAATATCGTTAAAATTTGAGTCGCTGTCCTTTTCACAAGAAGCAAACATTACAAAAAATACACTAACAAGGGTTATTCTTAAAATTGATTTCATTTTTTTTATTTTATTAATTAATTATTTAAGTTTAATGTTAAACAAGTGTAATTAAAATTACCCTACTCTATGTTAAAAAAAATTATATTTACACTGTGTTAAAAACAATACCCCAAAAATATTAATGAATACTGAAAAGAATAGTAACTTTTGTAACGAAAAGGTTTTTAGTGATTTTTTTCTAAATCAGTCTAAATTATTAAACAATTACATTTACTATAAATGTGGTAATATTGATTTAGCTAACGACATTGTTCAAGAAGCTTTTTTAAAGTTTTGGAATAATTGTAAAAAGGTAATTCCGGGCAAGGCTAAGTCTTTTTTATACACTATAGCAAACAATATATTTTTAAATGAGTATGCAAAAAGCAATATTGTTATAAACTTTAAAAATAAGCAAACTAAAGATTTCACCAACCAATCTCCGGAATTTTTATTGGAAGAAAAAGAGTTTGGAGCAAAGCTCCAAAATGCAATTTCTAAATTAACTGAGGCACAACGAACTGCCTTTTTAATGAACAGAATTGATGGTAAAAAGTACAAAGAGATTGCAGAAATTTTAAACATCTCGGTTAAAGCGGTTGAAAAAAGGATACACAATGCCTTGCTAAATTTAAGACGCGAAATTGAAAATATATAATATAAGGTAGGGTTTATTTAATATGAGCTGTTATAAAACATAATGAAAGGTATGAAAGAAAATTACTTTTTAGCCAAATGGCTTGCAAACGAAATTTCTGAAGCTGAGCTTAAAAAACACATAAGCGAAGAAGATTTGCGCGCATATAAAAAAATTGTTTCCACCACAAACACCTTTGAAACTCCTGAGTTTTACGCTCATGAAAATTTAGCTAAATTAGACCTCAGTAAGTCTAAAACTAAAGTTCGTAAGCTCAACTTTACAAAATATATATACAGAGTAGCTGCAGTTTTTGCAATAATTTTCGCAACTTATTATTTTGTTGAAAACCGTACACAACAATACAACACAACTATTGCCGAAAAAATTAATTTTGAATTGCCAGACAACTCCAGCGTTGACTTAAATGCCGACTCCAAAATTGCATTTAATCCTGTAAACTGGAAAAAGAACAGGAATCTTTCTTTATCTGGAGAGGCTTATTTTAAAGTTGCCAAAGGCGCAAAATTTACCGTGAATACAACTATGGGCAATGTTACCGTTTTAGGTACGCAGTTTAATGTTATTGCCCGTTCTAATTATTTTGAAGTTGTTTGCTACGAGGGGTTGGTTAGTGCTACTTACAAAAACAACACCATAAAAATTCCGGCAGGAAGTTCATTTAAAGTATTAAATTCTGAAATCAAATTTAACAAATTTGTATCGGAAACCGCTCCTTTATGGATTCAAAATATAAGTTCATTTAAAAGCATGCCATACTGGTATGTTATAAATGAGTTGGAAAGGCAATACAACATAAGCATCACCTATAATCAAAAATATTCCGACAGCTTGTTTACCGGAAACTTTGAGCATTCTAATTTAGAAAATGCATTAAAGGCTATTACAATTCCTCTTAATTTAAATTATACCTTTGTAAGTGACACTGAGGTTAGTTTAGAATAAACATGAATTTTTTTAGAACTCTTATTTTAACAATCTGCTTTTTTGGCTTGGTAAGTACTATTACCAAAGCCCAAACCAAAGAAAAAAGAGCACTAATAACTATTTTGACACAAGCTGAGAAACAGTATAATGTTACTTTCACTTTTGTTGATGAAATAGTAAAAAACATTACTATTAAGACATATAACAAAGGCCTTAACTTACCTGAGGTTATCCATTATTTAGAAAACAATACCAATTTAAATTTTATCTTTTTAAACGCTTCAAACATTTTAATCAATAAAAAAAATGCTGGTATTAAGATTTGTGGAAACCTTATTGATATAAATACCAAAAAATTTATTGAAGGAGCGCATATAGCTGTATTAAATTCAAATTTAAGTACAGTTACCGGAAAAGATGGTTTTTTCGAACTTCCTGAAATAACTAAAAATCAAGTAATTGAAATTACACACTTAACTTACCCTTCAATATATATAAATTCGGTAGATTTTTTAAAGCAAAGAAAATGCTTAACCATTTCACTTACACAAAAAATTGAAAAGCTAACTGAAATTATTATAACCAATTATTTAACCTCAGGTATAACCGTTTTAACTAATAACGATGTAAACATTAATACCAAAGAGTTTGGAATTCTACCCGGATTAATTGAGCCGGATGTATTGCATCAAATACAATCTATACCCGGCATAAGTAGTGTGAATGAAACCATTTCAACCATTAATATTAGAGGCGGAACAAATGATCAGAACCTTTTACTTTGGGATGGTATAAAAATGTATCATTCGGGTCATTTTTTTGGATTAATATCAGCATTTAATCCATACCTTATTAAAAATGTTACCATAACAAAAAATGGAACCAGTGCCCAGTATAATGATGCTGTTTCAGGCACCATTAATATGCAAACGGTTAATTCAATTGCTAATGAAGCTTTTGGAGGAGCAGGCTTTAATTTATTAAGTGCCGATGCCTATGGACAAATACCTGTTTCTAAAAATTTAGCAATTCAATTTTCGGGAAGAAGATCTGTAACAGATTTATTGGATACACCAACTTTTAAACAATATTTTAAAAGAGCTTTTCAAGATTCTAAAATATCTACACAAACAAATCCGGATAACAATGAGATTGATAATGAATCGGATTTTAGTTTTTATGATTATAATTTTAAAATACTTTACAATTTAAATACCAAACATAAACTACGTGTTAACCTTTTAAATGTTAAAAACAATTTAGATTATAATGAAACTCTTACTACTGAAACACTAAACGAGTCTAAAACCAGCACCTTACAGCAAAGAAATCTAGCCTTTGGAGTGCAGTTAGACAGCAAATGGAACAAAAAATTTAATACCCTGTTTAATGCGTATTATACAAAATATAACATTTATGCATCTAATTACACCTTATTAACTGAGCAGCGATTACTTCAAAATAATGAGGTGTTGGAATCCGGTTTTAAATTTAGTACCAACTACCAAATAAACAAAAATTTAAAAATTTTAAACGGATATCATTTTTACGAACTTGGTATTTCAAATGCTGAAGATGTAAATATTCCTTTATTTATTAGAACTGTTAAAAATGTTATTAGAAATCACGCTGTTTTTAGTGAAATAAACTATGTTTCTAAAAATAATAAAACCTTTTTTAATACTGGAATTCGGTTAAACTATATCGAAAAATTTGGCGATTTTATTGTTGAACCCCGTTTTCAGGCACTACATAAATTAACCACAAATTTTTCAATAAAAGCTGCAGGTGAATTTAAAAGTCAGTATGCTACTCAAATTATAGATTTACAAGAAGATTTTTTAGGTGTTGAAAAAAGGCGCTGGGTACTAGCCGATAAAGAAACTATACCCATTGTAAAGAGCAAACAGGCTTCCGTTGGTTTCAATTATAAGAAGAACAGCTTTTTTATTGATGTCGAAGGTTTTTATAAAGCGGTTAATGGTATAACAACATCTAATCAAGGGTTTCAAAACCAAAATCAATTTGTAAAAACATCCGGTAAATACGATGTCTACGGCCTAGAGTTTTTAATTAATAAAAAATCTCATAATTTTAGTTCATGGTTAAGTTATACATACAACAAAAATAATTACACTTTTAATACATTAATACCGGCCTCTTTTCCAAATAATTTAGATATCAGGCACACCTTAAATATTGGAAATACTTACACATACAATAATATAAAATTTGCACTTGGTCTTTTATGGAGAACCGGAAAGCCGTTTACCACACCAAATGAGAACAATCCTGTTGATGATAGCACCGGAGTAGCAGTTGTAAATTATAACAGTCCTAACAGCGCCCGATTAAAAAACTATTTAAGAGCCGACTTTTCTTCAACCTATGAATTTAATTTTAGCGAAAAAGTACAAGCGGTTGCCGGAATATCTATATTAAATATGTTAAATACGCGAAATATATTAAATACATACTACGAAGTTAATACTGATAATGGCGTAGATGCCATAAATAATTTGGCCTTAGAGGCAACACCTAACTTTACTTTTAGGGTTTCATTTTAGAATGATGAATATTATTTCATATTCATATTTTTAAAAAGTTGTAATATTGTAAGAGCAATACTTACACATATTAATTTGAAAATTGTCACGAAATATTTACTGGGAATTTCCCTTTTTATTAATGTTAGTTTGGTATCACAAGAGCTGCCTCCAATTGTGAATTTTACACCAAATCAATACAAGGCCGAAAATCAAAACTGGGCCATCTCTCAATCAAATCAAAAACACATTTATGTAGCGAACTCAAGTGGTTTATTAGAATATAATGGTGCTTCCTGGCAATTATATCCTTCAACAAACAATACTATTATTAGATCGGTAAAGGCTGTGAATAATCGTATATATACAGGGTCATATATGGAATTTGGTTATTGGTCAAAAAATAAGTTTGGAAAACTTAGTTATATTTCGCTCAGCGCAAACCTTACATTTCCTTTAATTGAAGATGAGCAGTTTTGGAATATATTAACCCTTGATAATTGGGTGGTCTTCCAGTCGTTAAACCGATTAATAATATACAATACCGTTTCCAACAAATTTAATGCCATAGAATCTGACACAAATTTACCAAAGGCTTTTACCGTTAATAATACCTTGTATTATCAAAAAATTAACGATGGTATATATAAAATTGAAAATGGAAAACCTCAATTGGTTTCAAACCATCCTGTTTTTAAAAATAATATTATCGTAGGCATAAGTATTCATAATGAAAAACTAATTTTTCAAACTCAAGAAAAGGGATTTTATTATTTCAATAAAAATAATGAGCTGGTGCAATGGGAAATTGAAGCTAATAATTTGTTGTCAAAAATTAGTATTTATAGCAGCATACAGCTTCAAAATAATAGTATAGTTATTGGAACCATTGCCAATGGTATTTATCACTTGAGTGAAGATGGAAAAATAATTAAAAATATAAACCATGAAAATGGGTTGAATAACAATACTGTGCTATCGCTTTTTGTAGATAGGGATAATAATTTATGGTTAGGACTTGATAATGGGATAAGTGTAATTAATTTTGATAGTCCGTATAGTGTTTACCACGATTTTAAAGGAGAATTAGGCACTGTTTATACAGCTGCCATATTTAATAACAATCTTTATCTAGGCACTAATCAAGGCCTGTTTTACAAAAAAGTGGATTCAAATAACGGTTTTAAATTTATTGAAGGCACTAAGGGTCAAGTTTGGAATTTACTAGTTTTAAAAAATACACTTTTTTGTGGCCATAACCTGGGAACATTTACAATTAAAAATAACAAGGCCTCCCTTATTTCTAGCATTATGGGCACTTGGCATCTTACAACAGTTAATTCCAATCCAAACCTACTTCTACAAGGTAATTACGATGGACTATATGTTTTAGAAAAAGCAAAAAACACTTGGAAATTGAAACATAAGATTGATGGATTTGATTTTTCCAGTAGAAACTTTGAATTTGTTTCAAAAAATAAACTTTTTGTAAATCATGAATACAAGGGTGTTTTTAGTTTAACATTATCAGATGATCTTAAAAAAGTTACTTCAATGAAAGTTGAAAAAAGTGTCCCTAAAGGATTAAAATCAAGTGTAGTTAAATACAATAACAAGTTGTATTACACCTCAAAAGATGGCATATTTAATTACAATTTAAAAGAAGATAAATTTATAAAAGACACCGCTCTTACAACAAATTTTTTAACGGATGAGACCTATTTAACAGGTAAATTAATTGTAGAACCACAAACCAATACGTTATGGGGATTTACCCAAAAAAACATCATCTATTTTTCTCCCGGAGCTTTCACTAATAAACCAGTAATAACTAAAATTTCTTTCCCTGAAACACATAGAAAAGTAATTACGGGTTACGAAAGTTTAACACACTTAAAAAATAAACAATACCTTGTTGGTACGTCATACGGGTATGTGATTATCGATTTAAAAAAGTTTAAATCAACAGATTATACTGTTGAAATAAATTCTATCCAAAAAAGTGTACTAAATAAACAAAAAACCAATTTGCAGTTAAATGCATCTGGAGCTTTAAAATTCAAAGAAAATAATATTTACTTTAACTTCAATATTCCGCAGTTTAATAAATTTACTGAAGTAAACTACAAATATCAACTGAAAGGGTTGTATGATGAGTGGACAAACTGGTCATCGACCTCTAACGCTTCCTTTAAAAATCTTCCGTATGGCAACTATGTTTTTAATGTAAAAGCAAGAACCGGAAATAATGAAAACTCAAACATTGCAACTTATTCGTTTACAGTTAACAGACCTTTTACTTTATCAAACAGTATGTTGTTTTTATATGTCATTATGTTTATTGTATTGTTATTTTTAATACATAGCTTTTATAAAAGACATTACAACAGGCAAAAACAAAAATCACTTGAAAAAAAGCAACGTGAATTTGCACTCTCACAATTAGAAAATAGGCAAAAATTAATGCAATTGAAAAATGCTCAATTAAATAGTGAAATTGAAAGCAAAAATAGAGAACTTACTTTAACAACAATGAGTATTATTAAAAAGAATGAAATATTAAATGCCATTAAAAAAGAACTTGTTGATACAAAAACCGGAGAATCTTGTAAAAAAGTTATCAAAACCATCGATAAAAACCTAAACGACAAAAAAGATTGGGAATTTTTAGAAGAAGCTTTTAATAATGCAGATAAAGATTTTTTAAAAAAAATAAAAAATATTCACCCAACCTTAACGCCAAACGATTTGCGATTTTGTGCCTATTTACGTTTAAATTTATCATCTAAAGAAATTGCACCATTGTTAAATATTTCTGTTAGAAGTGTTGAAATTAAACGTTATCGATTACGTAAAAAAATGCAGTTACCTCATGAAAAAAGCTTGGTTTCGTATATTTTATCTATTTAACTAACTTCAGTTTTTCACTAAAATTATGTAATCACCACAACATTACCTCAACTACAAGGTTGTAGTTAGCTAAATATTACTTCTTTTCCTCTATTAAATGTTAAGCTACTTTCCTTTGTTTTAAAGGGTAATTATATTAAATATCAACCACTTAGAAATTTTTATTTTTAAATTGTATGTTTTTTGTATAGGTGTTTTTTACACAATAAACGAAAACTTTACAATAGCTTTATACAAATTTAACTCAATTATTTATGAAGACATATTTATTTTCAATTATTCTGAGTTTTGCCGGAATTTTTTCTTATGGTCAAACTTTTGAAATAACTGGGACAGTTCAAGATACAAATGGAGCTCCATTGCCAGGAGTTTCAATTGTTATTAAAAACACCACTAAAGGATCCTCAACAGATTTTGATGGTAACTTTGTATTACCTGATGTTAAAAAAGGAGAAATCCTTGTTTTTTCATACTTAGGTTTCGCAACCAAAGAAATTACTATTTCCGATAATACAAAATTATTGGTACAATTAACTGAAGATGCTCAAAGTTTAGATGAAGTAGTTGTGATTGGATACGGAACTCAAAAAGTAAGCAACATTTCAGGTTCAGTTTCAACAGTAAACAAAAAAAGCATTGAACAATTAACTCCTGTTAGAGCTGAAGAAGCCTTACAGGGTCAGGCTGCCGGGGTAAATGTAGTTTCAACCGGTTCTCCGGGTGCAACACCTACTGTGTTAATTAGAGGTATTCCTTCTTATACCGGTACAGACCCATTAGTTGTAATTGATGGTGTGCAACAAACCCTTGATGATTTAAACTCTTTAAATCCGGGCGACATTGAATCGCTAAACGTTTTAAAAGATGCTGCTATGACAGCCATTTACGGTGTTAGTGGTGGTAATGGGGTTATTGTAGTTAAAACAAAATCAGGAAAACGCAATGTAAAAACCACTTTTTCATTTGACTCATATTACAGTGTTCAAGACGTTTTTAGAACCATTAATGTTTTAAATGCAAGTGAATATGCCGGAATTTTAAACGAGGCAAGTACAGCAGCCGGAGGGGAATTGATTTTTGATGATATTGCGAGTCTTGGAGCCGGTACCGATTGGCAAAATGAAGTATTGGTAAATGCGCCTATCATTTCTAATAATATTACCGCTGCAGGTGGTAGTGAAACTACATCTTATTTTTTATCTGCCGGATTTTTAGGACAAGATGGTGTTGTTGGTGGTGGCGATAAGTCATACTTTAACAGGGCCAATTTAACCGCAAATTTTAATACTAATATTACCGATAAATTAAAGTTATTATTAAATACAAGTTACGCAAATATTAAAAGTAGTGCGTTGCCAGAAAATAATATAACAAGTGTATTATCAAACGCATTAAACTTCGATCCGACTGTTAGTCCTTATGACGAAAATGGTAATTATGGTATAAGTAACACAATCACTCAAGAAATTATAAATCCATTAGCACAAATAAATAACACTTATAATTATTCAAACACCAACAAATTATTTGGTAAAATAGAATTTCAATATGATGTACTCGATAATTTAAAAGTAACTTCCAGACTTGGATATATTTATACCGATGTGTATAGTAAAAACTTTGTGCCTTTAGTTTTTTACGGAATCGGGCACAATAGTACAACAGCTAACCCTGATTTATCGCCTATTATAACCGTTGATGAAGAAGGTGTTGAAACTGCAACCCGAAATCGCGTTTCTGAATCTAAAACCAACTACTTTACTTATACCTACGAATTGTATGGAAATTATAACTTTTCAATAAATGAAGACCATAATTTTGATACTGTATTAGGTTTCCAAATTAGTAAAAATCAGGGCGAAAATGTAACGGCTAATGCGCAAGACATACCGTTTAACTCATGGGAATATGCCGATGTAAGTGCTGCAACCGGTGATGCCGCATCGCAAACTTCAAGTTCTTGGCAATATGTGAAAAGGAACCTTTCTTATTTTACAAGAATCAATTATGATTATCAAGAAAAATACTTGATTTCATTTACAGGTAGGTTAGATGGCTCTACAAGCTTTGGTAAAAATAATAAATTTGCATTTTTCCCTTCCGGATCACTAGGATGGGTGGTTTCTAACGAAGATTTTTTCAAATCAAAAGCCGTTAATTTCTTAAAATTAAGAGCGAGTTATGGTACAGTAGGTAACGATAACATTTCTCCTCAGTTTTCTAAAATATCAACGTTTCCTAAATACACTTATGACGGAAATATTATAAGTGGTTCTACACTGCAATCAATTCCTAATGATGATGTTACTTGGGAAAATCAAATACAATCTAACTTTGGGTTCGATTTAAAACTATTCGACAATAAAATTTCAATTGCTGCCGATTATTTTGAAAAAACCGTTGATGATTTATTATTCAATCCTACACTATCCCTTTATTTAGGTACTCCTGAATATCCTTCAGCTAATATTGGTAAAACTAAAAGTTCAGGTTTTGATGTTTCACTAACCTATAACGATAGTTTTTCAGACAACTTTAATATTAGTAATAATTTTAGTTTTACTACTTCTAAAAATACCGTTGAACAAATTAATAACGGTGATAAATTTATTTGGGGATCGGGATATGGAATTCCGTACACCAATTTAACTCGTTTTGAAGAAGGGTTTTCTCCCGGATATTTTTACGGATATAAAACCGATGGAATTTTTCAAAATCAAAATGAAGTTGATGCTCACGCAACACAACCTGGTGCACAACCTGGTGATATAAGATATGTTGATATAAATGGTGATGGTGAAATTAACGATGATGACCGTACAAAAATTGGTGATCCATTTGCCGATTTTACCTTGGGATGGAATTTAACTATGAACTATAAAAATTTCGACTTCAACGTATTTACATATGCTTCAATTGGAGGTGATATTTTTAGAGCTTACGAACGAAACTTAAACTTTACTAACCGTTTTGCTGAAACATTAGACCGATGGACCGGTGAAGGAACCAGCAACTCCGAACCAAGGGTAACGTTTATTGACAGTAATAATAACAGACGTCCATCAGACCGATATGTAGAAGATGGGACTTTTGTAAAAATTAAAAACATTCAATTTGGTTATACTTTACCAGAGTCTTTTTATGAAGCTACAGGGTTTAGTAACGTGCGCATATATACTCAAATTAAAAATGCCTATACGTTTACCAAGTACTCCGGTTATGATCCTGAAATTTCATCGGGAGTATTGGATACCGGAATTGATAGAGGTTCTTACCCAATTCCAAGAATATGGTCGGTTGGTGTAAATGTTAAATTTTAAATTCAAAAATTATGAAAATTTATAAATATATACTTTTAATGAGCTCGGTATTATTTTTAGCTCCTTCGTGCACAGATTATGTAGATTATGAAGCTGCCGAAAATTACGAAATTGTTGCCGATGTTTATTTTCAATCAGCAAACGATTACGAAGCTGCTGTTGTTGGAACTTACGATCCTTTGCAATGGATGTACCTAAATATTTTAATTGGAGATATTGCTTCCGATAATTCGTTAAGCGGTGGAGAAAGCGCAACTGATGTGCTTGGTATTCAGCAAATTGACGATATGATTCAAGATCCTAACAATGACAACCTAACCTCTATTTGGAAATGGTGTTATGAAGGTATTAATCGTGCCAATTACTTAGAAGAAAATAAGTCAAAATTAGATTTCGACCGAAAATCTGTATTGTATGGTGAAGTTTACTTTTTAAGAGCTTACTATTACTTTGAATTGGTTAAGTTTTTTGGTGACGTGCCTTTATTTACAGAATCCAGGTTAACTGCAAGCGATTCCGGTACTTTACAACGCTCTTCTAAAAATGAGGTGTATGCTCAAATTGAAACCGATTTGCAAAATGCTATAAATGCATTGCCAACAACCCAAGCACAAAAAGGAAGAGTTACAAAGTATGCGGCTCAAGCCCTTCTTGGAAAAGTATATTTATATCAAGATAAATTTACGGAGGCTGCAAATGTACTTGAAAATGTTATTGGTGCATTTAGTTTAGTTCCTAATTATCAAGATCAGTTTTTAAAGTCAGGTGAAAACGGTCCGGAATCTGTTTTTGAAGTACAACATTCAAATGAATCTGAATGGTGGGATTGGGGATTTGTTCCTCAAGGTACTGAAGGTAACTTTGGAATTATTCATAACGGTCCTCGTGCTTTTTCAGGTCCAACCTATGCCTCTGGTTGGAGTTTTAATGTGCCAACTCCAGAATTGTACAACTCTTTTGAAGACGGAGATAAACGACGAGATGCATCAATTTTAGATATTGTAAAATTTGCCGAAGATACTGGAGCAACCTATGCTGAAGGTTATAAACACACCGGATATTTTAACAATAAATACATACCAAGAGCCGGAGAAAGTGGTGCGCAAACCGAGTTAAATTATTTAACCAATTATAGAGCTATTCGTTATGCCGATGTTTTGTTAATGGCCGCCGAAGCTAATAACCGTGGTGGTATTAGTGATAGCAAAGCCCAAGATTATTTAAATCAAGTTAGACGCCGCGCCTTTGGTGATATCAACCACGATATAACTTTAACCGGTAATGCCTTAACACAGGCAATATGGGATGAGCGTAACTTTGAACTTTCTATGGAAGGTCACCGTTTCTTTGATTTGGTTAGAACAGGTGAAGCTGCTTCAAAAATAAATGGTTTCACAGTTGGTAAACATGAGGTATTTCCAATTCCTCAGCAAGAAATAGATATTTCAGGTTTAACTCAAAATCCTGGTTACTAAAACTTAAAAAATCAAATTATGAAAACATTCAAATATATTTTAAGCCTTGTCATTCTTTTTACAGCTTTTTATAGCTGTACTGAGGAAGATTTTGGCAGTACTCAATTTGTTTCAACCGCAATACCTCCAACCAATGTTTCTGCATTTTTTGGAGTTACACAAGATAATACCGGATTGGTAACCATAACTCCAAATGCTGAAGGAGCTATTAAATACGATGTTTATTTTGGTGACGATTCAACCGAGCCCGTAAATCTTAAACAAGGTGAAAATATTGCTCACACCTATAGTGAAGGAACATACGATGTGAAAATTGTAGCATACGGATTAACAGGCTTAAAAACTGAAGCAACCAAACAATTGGTAGTTTCTTTTAAAGCTCCCGAAAACCTGGAAGTAGTTATCACAAATGATGAAGCTGTTTCTAAACAAGTAAATGTTACAGCAACTGCGGATTATGCCGTAACTTTCGATGTATATTTTGGAGAGGAAGGTAATGATGAACCTGTTTCTGCTAATATAGGTGAAACTGCATCTTACATCTATCAAGAACCCGGAATTTACACCATTACAGTTGTTGCTAAAGGAGCTGCCATTGCTACTACAGAGTTCATTCAAGAATTTGAAGCAGTCGCTATAGTTCAACCCGTAACCTCAGCACCTACACCTCCATTAAGAAATGCTGCTGATGTTATTTCTATTTATGGCGATGCTTATGAAACACTTCAAGGCATTAATTACAATCCTGATTGGGGGCAATCGGGTCAAGGAAGTAGTTTTGCAGAGTTTGACCTTAATGGTGATACAATGCTACAATACATTAACTTAAGCTATCAAGGCATTGATTTTGGACAAGAAATTGACGCATCTGCAATGGAATTTTTACATTTTGATGTTTGGACAGCCGATGTTACCGATTTTGAAGTTTCTGCAATTAGACCGGGACCGGACGAAAGACCAGTTTCAGTACCATTAACTGCCGATCAATGGAATAGTATTGATATTCCTTTAAGTGATTATACAGATCAAGGCTTAACTTTAGGCGATTTGTTCCAATTAAAATTAGTAGGGACACCTTGGGCTGCAGGTACCGTTTTTGTGGATAATATTTATTTTTATAAAACTCCTTCCGGAATTTCAACTGCCATGGTTGAAGATTTTGAAGGTACAGCACCTACCTTTACCGTATTTGGAAATATTGCCGCAACACAGGTGGTTAGCAATCCTGATGCTACAGGAGCTAACACTACCGCTAATGTAGCACAATTAACAAAATCTGCTGGAGCAGAAACCTGGGCAGGAACATTTTTTGAATTGTCCGGGCCACTTGATTTTACCAATTACAGTAAAATAGCTGTAAAAACATGGTCTCCAAAAGCAGGAGCTGTAGTTAAACTGAAACTTGAAAACAGTGATGCAAGCATTACTCATGAAGTTGATGTGAATACAACAGTTGCCAATAGCTGGGAAGAATTAAGTTACGACTTTAGTGACGCTCCTGTTGCAGATTATGTAAGAATCGTAATTTTCTTCGACTTTGGAAATACCGGTGATAATAGTATTTATTATTACGACGAAATTCAATTAGTAAGTGAAGGAGGCGCAACCTCTTTAGCTTTTCAAAATTTTGAAGATACTGCACCGGCCTTTACTGTTTTTGGTAATATAGCCGACACACAGGTTGTAAGCAATCCTGATGCAACCGGTATTAACACTACTGCTAATGTGGCACAATTAACAAAATCTGCCGGAGCAGAAACCTGGGCAGGAACATTTTTTGAATTGTCCGGGCCACTTGATTTTACCAATTACAGTAAAATAGCTGTAAAAACATGGTCTCCAAAAGCAGGAGCTGTAGTTAAACTGAAACTCGAAAACAGTGACGCCAGTATTACACATGAAGTAGATATGAATACAACCGTTGCCGATAGCTGGGAAGAATTAAGTTACGACTTTAGTGGGGCTCCTGTAGCAGATTACGTTAGAGTAGTTATTTTCTTCGACTTTGGAAACACCGGTGACGATACAGTTTACTATTTTGATGAATTTGCGCTAACCAATTAAAATTGAAAAAATGAAAAAACTAAAATATTTTATAGGATTGCTATTCGCAACCCTAATTTTAACAGCAAGTTGCGAAGAAGATTCGTACGAATTTGGTTCAATAATTAACCCAACAAATATAAGCTTAGAGGCTGAAATTATTGGACAAGATACTGATAATCCTTATGGTGACGGAAGTGGTACGGTAACCTTTTCGGCATCAGCACAAGATGTAATTACATATAAATTTATTTATGATGGCCAAGAAACTATGGCTCCATCCGGAGAAATAACGTTTAACTTCGGTATTACAGGTATTCATAAATATACCGTTACTGTTGTAGCAATAGGTACAGGAGGAGTTTCATCGAGTAAATCTATTGAGGTTGAAGTACTTGCACTTTATGCTCCACCTGCTGATTTACTAACTATGTTAACCGATAATGAAACTCAAACTTGGCGAATTAAAAATGAAGCTGCCGGTCATATGGGTGTTGGTCCTGCAGAAGAAACCGTTCCAATTTGGTGGGCGGCCGCACCTGATGACAAAGCGAGTACCGCAATGTATGATGATAGGTATGTATTTAATGCCGATGGTACATTTACACATTTAACTCAAGGAGCAGTTTTTGGTCAAGCAAATCCACTTAGCCAAGATTTAGGCGGTGACAAGGGGCAAACTCCAAATGGAAATAATGAATACGAATATTATCCATTAGACGATTATTCTGGAAGTTGGGCTTTGAGTGCTCCAGGTGGACAAGAAACTCTGTCACTAACTGACAATGGGTTCTTTGGATTCTATGTTGGAGGCTCACATAGCTATACCATTTTATCAAGATCAGCCACAGAAATGTCGCTGAAAACCATTGGAGCAGATGGTTTGGCATGGTTCTTCATATTAACAACCGAAGAACCACCATCAAACGAAGCATCTGTAGATGTTACCTATACAAATTTAGTTTGGGCAGATGAATTCGACGTTGATGGACAACCGAATACTGCAAATTGGACCTATGATTTAGGAACCGGTAATAATGGATGGGGAAATGCTGAATCGCAAACGTATACGGATAGGAGTGATAATGTTACCGTATCAGGCGGTACCTTAAAAATAACCGCTAAAAAAGAAAGCTATAATGGTGCTGAGTATACATCGGCCCGATTAAAATCACAAGGTTTATTCGATTTTAAATATGGACGAATTGATGTGCGAGCCAAACTGCCTGAAGGTGGAGGAACGTGGCCGGCAATTTGGATGCTAGGAGCCAATTTTGAAAATGTGGGCTGGCCTGCAACCGGTGAAATTGATATAATGGAACACGCAGGGAACAATCCAAATGTAATTCATGGTTCTATCCATACACCATCAAGCTATGGTGCAACCGAAAACACAAACACAACCAATGTAGCTAATGTAAGTTCTGAATTTCATGTGTATTCTGTTAACTGGTCTGAGAATGAAATCAGCTTTTTAGTTGATGATGAAATATTCTACACCTATAATCCAGAAACAAAAGATGCTGATACTTGGCCATTTGATGCAAATCAGTTTATCATCTTAAATGTTGCCATGGGAGGTACTTTTGGAGGTGGCATTGATGCAGCATTTACAGAAAGTACAATGGAAATAGATTACGTTAGAGTTTACCAATAAGTTTTAATAAAACCTGTATATACCCGCACTTAAATTAAGTGCGGGTATATTTTAAAATTTGACCAAGTTTATAATTTATACCATTTAATGAATTTCAAGTACATTCCAATAAAAATTTCTTTAAGCAGTATTTTAGGGTTGTTATTATTTTTTATTAGCGTAGCTTGTAAGCACAGTGATGTAACGATTGATAATAATCAATTGTTATCTTCTACAATAAAAACTAACTTTCAAATCAAAAACACAAAGGTTTATACCACAGCTCACAATTCAAATCAAAAATTGACGCTTACTGATACGCTTGTTTTTAATGATTTTAGGCAACCTTTAGAAACAGAAACGGATATAGTTGTAGACCCAAGCAAACAATTTCAAACCTTCTTAGGTATAGGAGGAGCGCTCACTGATGCAGCTGCAGAAACTTTTTATAAGCTCCCGAAAGAAAATCAAGAGCGATTTATGGAGGCCTATTTCGATACCGAAAAAGGAATTGGGTATTCATTGGCTAGAACAACCATTCACAGTTGTGATTTTTCAAGTAATAGCTATACTTATGTTGAAGAAGGGGATACAACATTAAAAACCTTTAATATAAATCACGATAAAAAATATCGAATACCATTTATTAAACTTGCTATAAAAGCATCAGGAGGCAAGCTAACAACTTATACCAGTCCTTGGAGCCCACCGGCTTTTATGAAAACCAATAACAATATGTTGCAAGGCGGTAAACTAAAACCGGAATTTTATCAGCCTTGGGCAAATTATTATGTAAAATTTATTGAAGCTTATGAAAAAGAAGGTATCCCTATTTGGGGATTGACTATTCAAAATGAGCCTATGGCCGTGCAACGCTGGGAATCTTGTATTTATTCTGCTGAAGAAGAGCGCGATTTCTTAAAAAACTACCTAGGTCCCACGCTAGAAAAAAACAGTTTAGGTGATAAAAAAATAATTGTATGGGATCATAACCGAGATTTATTGTTTCAACGAGCCAGCACAATATTAAATGACCCGGAAGCTTCAAAATATGTATGGGGAGTTGGTTTTCATTGGTATGAGGATTGGAAAGACGGAACACCTATGTTTAACAATGTAAACGCCGTTTATGAAGCATACCCTTCAAAAAATTTAATTTTTACAGAAGGTACTAATGAGAAATTTGATTTTGATAGAATTAACGATCCCAAATTAGCAGAACGGTATGGGAAATCTATGATAAACGACTTTAATAATGGTACAGTAGCATGGACAGATTGGAATATTTTACTCGATGAAAACGGTGGCCCAAATCATGTGGGGAACTTTTGTTTTGCACCGGTACATGGCAACACAAAAACGGGTAAACTACTATTTACAAATTCATATTATTATATTGGCCACTTTTCTAAATTTATAAGACCTGGCGCCAAAAGAGTAAGTAGTGTTTCAAGCTCAAACAACCTATTAACTACTGCATTTATAAATACCGATAACAGTATAGTTATAGTAGCTATGAATCAAAGTAGTAACCCGTTGGATTATACCCTAACTTTAGATTCAAAAACTTCTCAGTTATCCATCTCTCAACACGCAATTCAAACAATTATAATCTATTAAAATTCAACCAACTTTAAATTATGAACAAATCATATACAATTACAATAAGCCTAATTGTTGCCTTGGGAGGCTTTTTACTGGGTTTTGACAGCGCTGTTATATCCGGAGCTGTTAACGGAATTAGAACCTATTTTGAAATGTCGGATTGGGAACTTGGTTTTTCGGTTGGTTGTGTAATTTTTGGAGCTATGGGTGGCAATATCGTTGCCGGACCCTTAAGTGATAAATTTGGACGAAAAAGACTGCTAATTGTAACTGCTGCTTTATTTATAATTTCAGCATTATGGTCGGCAACAGCTACTACCTATACTACTTTTGTAATAGCTCGAATTATTGGTGGTATTGGAATTGGAGGTGCCATTTTAATTGCTCCTATTTATATTGCCGAAATTGCTCCTCCAAAACTTCGAGGAAGTTTAGTTTCATTAAATCAATTAAACATTGTTTTAGGTATTTCAATCGCTTATTTTTCAAATTACTTTTTAATTAATTTAGAAGGAGAAAATTGGCGATGGATGTTAGGTGTTGAAGCTATACCTGCTTTTATATATTTTTTAGGTCTGTTTATAGTACCAAAAAGTCCGAGGTGGTTAATTCAAAAACAAAATAAACGTAGTTTAGCAAAAAATATTCTGGCAAAAATTGGTGGTGATGATTTTGCAAATAAAACGCTGGAAGAAATTAAAGTAGGCTTATCTAAAAAAGAAGAAAAAGGCACCTATGCAGACTTCTTTAGTAGCAAAATGCGCACTATAGTAATTATTGCTTTTGGATTGGCTTTTTTTCAACAAATAACAGGAATAAATGCTATTTTTTACTATGCTCCTACTATTTTTGAACAAGCAGGAGGAAGTACAGACGCTTCATTTTTACAAGCTATTGTTGTTGGATTAACAAATCTCATTTTTACTTTTGTTGCAATATATTTAATTGATAAACTAGGTCGAAAACCACTGTTAATAATGGGTACTTCAGCTATGGCTGTTGCATTAACTATGGCTACAGTAGCTTTTAACAATGCAACCTATGAGTTTAATGAAGTTACTATTGAAAAAATCAATAATCCCGAAATTAAAACCGCAGTATCTAATTTAAAAGGTACTTCATACGTATCGCAAGGTGAAGTATATTCAAAAGTAGCACCACTTTTAAATGATAAACAGTTTAGAACTTTTAAACAAAATGAAATTAAAAACTTTATAAGCATAGATGCAACCCTTGTTTTAATAGCAATTTTAATTTATGTTGCCGCTTTTGCTATTTCACTAGGTCCGGTAATGTGGACCATGTTATCTGAAATTTTTCCGGGAAATGTAAAAGGTATCGCCATATCAATTGTTGGCTTTTTTAACTCATTGGTAAGCTACACAGTTACTCAATTTTTCCCATGGGAGCTATCCAACTTAGGCCCAACAATAACATTTGCCATTTATGCTGCATTGGCTGTTTTATCACTACTATTTGTAATAAAATATATTGTAGAAACCAAAGGAAAATCGCTGGAAGAAGTTGAAAATTTATTAATAAAATAATACAAAAAAATGAAAAATATATTCACCGTAATTATCGGTATTTCATTGTTTTTTGGATGTACTTCAAACACACCTAAAAAACATATAGAATCTCCCAATAATAAGCCTGTAAAGGTAACTCTAAAAAACACCAATGGTAAATTTCAACTTTTTGTAAATAACAACCCTTTTTATATTAAAGGAGCCGGACTGGAATTTGGAAATATAACATCATTGGCAAAACATAAAGGAAATTCATTTAGAACTTGGAGAACTAATAACGGTAAACAAAGTGGAAAAGAAGTACTAGATGAGGCCTATAAAAATAATCTTTATGTTACTATGGGTATTGAAGTTGCCAGAGAACGCCACGGATTTGATTATAACGACTCTATTGCTGTAAAAGAACAATTTTTGAGAATTAAAAAAGAAGTTTTAGAACTTAAAGACCATCCTGCACTAATAATTTGGGCAATAGGAAACGAGCTTAATTTACGCCATACAAATCCAAAAGTTTGGAATGCTGTGAATGATATTTCAAAAATGATTCATAAAATAGACACCAACCATTTAACAACTACAACTTTAGCCGGAATTTCTAAAAATGAAATATCATTAATTAAAGAACGCGCTTCAGATATTGACTTGTTATCAATTCAAATGTATGGAGATTTACCTGCCTTACCTAAAATGGTGCGAGAATATGGATGGGAAAAAGCTTATATGGTAACAGAATGGGGAGCAACCGGACACTGGGAAGTACCTACAACAAAATGGGGTGCCCCTATTGAAGAGAACAGTACTGAAAAAGCTGCTAACTATTTAAAACGGTATAAAAGTGGTATTGAATCTGACTCTACCCAATGCGTAGGCTCGTATGTGTTTCTATGGGGGCAAAAACAAGAGCGTACCCCTACTTGGTATGGAATTTTTTTAGAAAATGGCAACGAAACCGAATCTGTTGATGTAATGCATTATATTTGGAACAATTCTTGGCCTGTAAATAGAACTCCTCAAGTAGAACTTTTTCAATTAAATGGAAAAACTGCTTACGAAAATATTATCCTTGAAGCCGATGAAATAGTTGATGCCTCAGCAATTATTAACGACTTTGAAAATGATGAAATTCAGTTTACCTGGGAAATTTTATCTGAAAGTACCGACCTGCAAGATGGTGGTGATAAAGAAAAACGTCCTGAAAACATTTCTTTTGAAATAATTAACCAGCAAAAAGGGCAATTAACTTTTAAAACACCTAAAACAGGAAATTATCGTTTATTTGTATATGCCGGTGATGGAAATAACCATGCCGCTACTGCAAATATTCCTTTTAAGGTAAAATAAAATAGTAACAGAATACAAATTAAAACCTCTTTAAAATTTATTTTTTACTGAGGTTTTTTGCACAAAAAATAAAATAATTTAAATGAAAGAACATTCAGTGTTTATAGGAAAAAATAAAGCTTTTCAAGAAACCCCTGCATCAAAAGGTGAATTGCTAAGTTTTGATAATGAAAATTATTATAAAATATCCAACAGCAATACTATGAGGCCCTTTTTTATTAGTATTGTTAGCGATTCAAATCATTGGATGTTTATTTCAAGTAATGGTGGATTAAGTGCTGGCAGAAAAGATTGTGACACAGCGCTATTTCCATATTATACAGATGATAAAATTACTGAAACTTCAGAAATTACAGGAAGTAAAACCATTTTATTGGTTCATAAAAATAACAAATCTTACCTATGGGAACCTTTTTCAAATAAATACGAAGGCGTTTATTTTATTCAAAGAAACTTATATAAAAATAGTTATGGTAATAAAATAATTTTTGAAGAAGTTAATAATGACTTAGGACTTACTTTTAGATATCAATGGAATTCAAGTAATTCTTTTGGGTTTGTAAAAAAATCTACTTTAATTAACTCTACCGCTACTCCTGTACAAGTAACTGTATTAGATGGTATTCAAAATATAATTCCTTACGGTGTTTCGGCAGACTTACAGAATTCTAGAAGTAATTTAGTTGATGCCTATAAAAAAAGTGAGTTAGAAACTGAACTTGGGTTGGGAATTTATGCATTAAGTGCTATAATTGTCGATAAAGCTGAACCTAGTGAAGCCTTAAAAGCTACGATAGCCTGGTCAATAGGTTTAGAAAAACCATCTTATTTACTGTCTTCTTTACAATTAGACAATTTTAGAAAAGGAAAAGCAATACAGCAAGAAACTGATGTAAAAGCAGAAAAAGGAGCTTATTTTGTTCGTTCTAATGTTAGCCTGGAGTCAACAACAGAAAAAAGCTGGATGATAATAGCAAATGTAAATCAATCTCATACTTCCATTAAACAACTTTCAGAAAAAATAAAAAATAAAAACAATCTACACCTAGAAGTTGAAAAAGATATTGAGCTCGGAACTCAAAATTTAATTGAGTTAACAGGAAATTCAGATGGGTTGCAGTTAACAGCCGATAAACTTCAAAATACCCGTCATTTTTCAAATACCCTTTTTAACATTATGAGAGGGGGGGTATTTGATAATAGTTATCAAATTGAAAAATGGGATTTTGTAAAGTACATTGCAAAAGCAAATAAAAAAGTGCTAAAGAAAAAAGAAGCACTGTTAGAGCAACTGCCCCAAACATTTTCACTTAACTTTTTAAAAGAATTAGCAACTGAAGATAAAGATAAAAACTTTAAAAGACTTTGTTTTGAATATTTACCGCTAAAGTTTAGCCGAAGGCATGGAGACCCTAGCAGGCCTTGGAATAAATTTTCTATAAATACCAGAAGTGAAATTGATGGGTCAAAAATTTTAGATTACGAAGGAAACTGGAGAGATATTTTTCAGAATTGGGAAGCTTTGGTGCACTCTTATCCTGAGTTTATTGAAAACATGATTCATAAATTTTTAAATGCAACCACATTTGACGGTTATAATCCGTACAGAATAACCAAAGATGGTTTTGATTGGGAGGTTATAGAACCTAATGATCCTTGGTCGTATATCGGTTATTGGGGAGATCACCAAATTATTTATTTATTAAAATTTTTAGAGTTTATTGAAAACCATTACCCAAATAAATTGGCTTCTTATTTTAACCAAGAACTTTTTGTTTATGCAAATGTTCCTTATAAAATTAAAAGTTATGACAGCATTTTAAAAAATCCGAAAGATACTATTGAATTTGATACCGAATTAGACGCAAAAATAAATCAAAAGAAATTAGAATTAGGAGCTGATGGCGCATTACTAAGAGATCAAAACTACTTTATTTGTAAAGTAAATTTAATTGAAAAATTACTTGCAACTGTTTTGGCAAAGGTTTCAAATTTTATTCCGGAGGCAGGAATTTGGTTAAACACACAAAGACCCGAATGGAACGATGCCAATAACGCATTGGTTGGAAATGGAATTTCTATGGTTACGCTTTATTATTTACGACGATTTTTAAGTTTTTTTAATGAAATTGTTGCAAACACCACATTAAATTCAGTGGAGATTTCAGAAGAATTAGCATTATTTTTTAATGAAGTTGTGTCAACTTTAAATAAAAACAAGCATTTATTACCTAGTAAAATATCAAATAAAAACCGAAAAAGTATAGTAGACGGTCTTGGAAATGCAGGAAGCAATTATAGAACTACTATTTATGAAAAAGGATTTTCAAGCACTAAAGAAACCATTTTAAAATCCGATTTAGTAAACTTTACCAAAGTAACTCTTCAATTTATTGACCATTCTATTAAAGCTAACAAAAGAACCGATAATTTATACCATGCCTACAATTTAATGAATATAGAAAATGAACAAGAAATAGCTATTTCGTATTTACCTGAAATGTTAGAAGGTCAAGTAGCCGTATTAAGTTCTGGGTACCTTTCATCAAAAGAAAGTTTAAACGTACTAAACAGCTTAAAAGATAGTGCGTTATTTAGACCGGACCAGTATAGCTATTTGCTATACCCAAACAAAGAGCTGTCACGGTTTGTAGAAAAAAATAAAATTCCATCAAAAAAAATTGAAAAATCTGAACTAATTAAACAACTATTAAATGATGGAAATACACAAATTATTGAAAATGATGGTTTTGGGAATTATCATTTTAACGGAAATTTCAACAATGCAAATAGTTTAAAAACAGCTTTAGACAAATTACCTCAAGCTCAATATCAACATTTAATTGAAAAAGATACTTCTTTGTTGTTGAATATTTTTGAAGAGGTTTTTAATCACAAATCATTTACTGGTAGATCCGGAACATTTTATGGTTACGAAGGACTTGGATCTATTTATTGGCACATGGTTTCAAAATTATTATTGGCGGTTCAAGAAGTTTGTTTAAATGCAATTAATACTAATAAAAGTGAAGTAATTATTGGTAAATTGTTAGAACATTATTACGAAATAAATGAAGGTATTGGAGTTCATAAACCACCAAAGTTATATGGGGGCTTTCCAACAGATCCTTATTCGCACACTCCCGCCGGAAAAGGTGCTCAACAACCCGGAATGACAGGGCAAGTTAAAGAAGATATTTTGAGCAGGTTTGGAGAATTGGGTGTTTTTGTTGAAGAAGGAACGTTGTACTTTAATCCAAGTTTATTGAGAAAAGAAGAATTTTTAAAAACTCCCAAAACATTTAATTATATTGATATTAATAAAAAAGTAAAACAAATTAAATTAGAAAAAAATTCCCTTTGTTTTACTTATTGCCAAATTCCAATTGTATATAAGCTGGCTGAAAACCCCTCTTTGCAGGTAGTTTTAAATACTAAAAAAACGTTAACTTTTGAAAGTTTAAATATAGATAAAAAAACAAGTAACCAAATTTTTAAAAGAACCGGAGAGGTTTCTCAAATTATAGTTTCAATAACTAAAAAATAATTTTAGTTAAAAATGAAAAAAATAACATATTTAATAATAGTTGCATTCGCTGTTTTTAGTTGCTCTCTAAAAGAACAACCTAAAACAAAAGTACTTAATATTAGCGCTTTAGAAAATTCGGATACTGAACTGAAAATTAAACACCTGTTACAACAAATGACCTTAGAGGAAAAGGTGGGACAGATGTTAAATATTGGTTTGCCTTCACTTTTAACCGGTGGTTATTGGGATAATAGAGACAGTGCTGTTTTTGATGAAGAAAAATTGAAGAAATTTGTGATTGATTATGGCGTTGGGTCGATTCATAATACTCCGGGATATCCTGCATCAAAAGAAAACTGGCATCAAATAATTAAAAAAATTCAAAATGCTGCCACTCAAAAAACCCGCTTAAAAATTCCTGTTTTATATGGCATTGATAATATTCATGGTGCAAATTATGTAAATGGCTCTGTGTTATTTCCACATCAAATTGCATTGGCTGCTACCTGGAATACAGAACTTTCTAAAAAAAATGCAGAAATTACATCATACGAATCTAGAGCAGCCTCACTACCTTGGAATTTCAATCCAAATGTTGACATAGCTGCAAATCCGCTTTGGGGAAGAATTTCAGAAAGTTTTGGTGAAGACCCTTATTTGGTTTCAGAAATGACAAATGCTTACATTGAGGGCTCACAAGAAAAAGGGCTACAAAATTCAACCAGCACTGCGGTTTGTTTAAAACATTATATTGGTTATGGTGCCGGTAAAAATGGAAAAGACAGAGCAAATGCTTTAATTCCCGAAAATAATTTAAGAAACTATTTTTTACCTCCGTTTGAAAAAGCAATTTTAAAAGGTGCAATGAGCATAATGATAAGCTCAAATGCTGTAAATGGAATTCCGGGTCATATCAATAAGTATTACATTACAGATATTTTAAAAGGCGAATTGAATTTTAAAGGAGTTGTTATTTCTGATTTTAGTGATATCGAATTTTTGGTAGAAGCACACAATTCGGCAAAAAATAAAAGAGAAGCTACAAAAATGGCTGTAAACGCAGGTTTAGATGTTATTATGAACCCTTATGATGCTGATATTGTTGATATTATAATTGATTTAGTAAAAAACAAAGAAATTCCTTTGCGTAGAATAGACGATGCCGTTACGAGAGTATTACGACTTAAATTTTATCTAAACCTTTTTGAAGTACCTTATAACAACCCTGAAAATTATGATGAATTTGCCGGCGAAAAACATATCAATGTAAATTATCAAACAGCAAGTGAAGCTATTACCTTATTAAAAAATAAAAATGCCGTTTTACCCCTTTCCTCTGCTAAAAAAATATTGGTTACAGGGTATGCATCAAATTCAATCAACATTTTAAATGGCGCTTGGTCAAGGTCCTTTTTGGGCAGAGACACCAAGTACAATGACCCCGGTAAATTGACAATTTTAGAAGCAATAAAGACTCACATAGGAACTGAAAACGTTGAATATGTTGAAGGAACCGATTATTTAGAAGATATAAATTCAGAAGAAGCTGTCTCAAAAGCTAAAAATGTAGACTATATTATTGTGAACGTTGGTGAAATTCCGGCGACTGAAAAACCTTCCGATATCAATGAGTTAGAACTTCCGGAAATCCAACAACATCTAATTAAAAAATTAGCTAAAACAGGGAAACCAATTATCTTAGTAATGGTGCAAGGGAGACCAAGAATTATACGTGAAATTGAACCATTAGCTGATGGTATTTTAATGGCCTACTATCCGGGCCAAGAAGGAGGAAGAGCAATTGCCGATATACTCTTTGGAAAAATTAACCCAAGTGGTAAATTGCCCTATACGTATCCAAAATATTCGGGTAATTTTTTACCATATTACCACAAAAAAACTGATATAAGAGATGTTAATTGGGGATACGATGGATTTTACCCTCAGTTTGAATTTGGTTACGGATTATCCTATACTAAATTCAAATATGCTAACCTTAAAATTAATAAAGACACCCTTGTTGGTTCTTTCAATAATTTTAAAATTTCTGTTGAGGTTAAAAATGTAGGTAATGTTAATGGAAAAGAAATTGTAGAAGTATTTTTAAAAGATTTAGTGGCTACGGTATCTCCAGACTCTAAAAAGCTCATTAGGTTTAAGAAAGTTCATTTAAAACCGGGTGAACAAAAAACAGTTAATTTTAGTTTAACACCAATAGATTTAGCAAGTATAGGCATTGAAAATAAATGGATTATTGAAGAAGGGGTATTTGAATTGCAAATTGGAGGGCACCCTAAAAAATTATTAAAAAAAGAATTTTATTATAAGCCCTAATTATGAAAACTTATCTATCACTAATTTTTACAGTTTTTTTAATTATTTCTTGTCAAAATAAAAAACAATTAATTTGGGAAGAAAACTTTAACGGAAACCGCTTGAATGAAAGAAACTGGAATTTTGAATTAGGAGATGGATGTCCAAACCTTTGTGGTTGGGGAAATAATGAGCTGCAGCTATACACCAAAACTAATCACACCGTTAAAAATGGTTTTTTAACCATTACAGCCAAACATAAAGATTCTGTATATACTTCAACAAGAATTACTACAAAAAACAAGGTTGAAATTAAGTATGGAAAAATTGAAATTAGAGCAAAATTACCTAAAGGAAAAGGGTTGTGGCCGGCATTTTGGATGTTAAGCTCAAATATAGATTCGGTTGGTTGGCCTAAATCGGGTGAAATTGATATTTTAGAATATGTTGGTAAAGAACCAAGCAAAATATTTACCTCATTACACACTCAAAACAGTTTTGGAAATACTATCAATACAAAAAAAGTAACCCTACAAAACATTGAAAAAGGTTTTCATATTTATACCGCAAATTGGACTAAACATAAAATTGAGTTTTTTGTAGATAAGAAATTGGTTTACTCCTTTGCCCCTAAAGAAAAAACCGTTGAAATATGGCCTTTTAACCAACCATTTTATTTTTTAATAAATATGGCAATTGGTGGTAATTTTGGTGGCCCCGAAATTGACAATACTATTTTTCCTCAAGAATTTGTAATTGATTACATAAAAGTTTACAAAAACTAATCATTAAAGTTCACATACTATTAAAAGGATATAGGCAATTAACGCACCTAAAATTATTGTATTTAGTTAATTTTCAATTTTTTAACTACCTTTATAATTGTTTAACCTAACCTTTTAACAATGAAACTTTTATTTAAATTAATCACAATTTGCATGATAATGGGATCTTATACAGGAATCTGTCAGCAAAATAATGCTGTATATTCTTTTATATCGCAAACCGGTGAAGGAACTATTTTATATCATCGTATTTTTATCGACAATAATTATTTTTTGGAAACAGTTTACAGTAAATCTCCAAATGAATTTGTAAAAACATCCGGTGGATTTTACACCAAAAATAATTCCGATTATATTGTTGATTTTGAATTTAATTCAAACTATGCAAATGACAGCCTTAAACGTAAAACCTTTACCAAAATGAGTCATTGGAAAGACATTTCAAAAAACGTTTTGCCATTAAACGGAAAATGGCTAATGGCAGGACGTGTAAAAGATACAGGTGAAGCCAGAAGAAATTTAGACAGCCCAAGAAAAACAATGAAGTTATTACTAAACGGTTATTTTCAATGGACTGCGTTTAACACTGATACTTTTGGTTTTTTCGGTTCAGGAGGTGGAACTTATAATGCCGCAAACGGGACCTATACTGAGCAAATTGAATATTTTTCAAGAGATAACACCAAAGCCGGAATTGAACTTAGTTTTGAATACACTCTAAAAGAAAACGACTGGTATCATAAAGGCTTAAACAGTAAAGGAAAGCCCATGCATGAAATTTGGACAGTGCGGAAAAACTAATTTCAGCAGATTCACTAAGACTCCTTTCTTCTGCGAATTGATTAAACTTCTCGCCCTAATCAAAAATGAATAATAGTATCGCCTAAATTTAAGGCAGGTGTGTTAGTAGCTCCACCAGGACTCGAACCTGGATCTAAAGTTTAGGAAACTTCTATTCTATCCCTTGAACTATGGAGCCTTTAAATTATAAAACCTTTAATACTTATAATTTTACAAAAATAGGATAGTTTTCTAACTCCTATTTAATTTGAATAAATATTTGTGTTACATAATAACGTCCTGCTGAATTTTTTTTAGCCGAAATGCCAAAATTAGTATATTCGTCACCTTCAATCACCTGACGATGTTTTTGACTATTTAACCAAGCTTTTAACATTTCTCCGGCATTCTGATAACCATAGGCTACATTTTCTCCTACTTTTGTTGCACCAATATTTTTGATAAGATTTGTTGTTCGTAAATCAAAATTATCATGGCTTAATAACTCTTTATCAACCATATAATTAGTGTGAATTTTAGCTTCATTTGACACTAAACTCAACCTATTTAATTTTGACAAACCTAAATCAGCCCTATGAATATTAACCAAGTTCATTAGTTCCAATTCTATAGAATCATAGTTCACCTCAGAATCTTCCGGAAAATTAACTAAAGACAAATTATCTTTTTCACAAGCTACTAAATTCAAACACAAGAATACAAGAACAAATATTCTTTTCAAGAAATATAACATTCTTTTTGAGGTTTCATTAAATTATAAATATCTTAATTAACCTTTTTCACAATAAGAATGTTTCTACATCCTTAATATTAATTTAATAATCAATTAGTAGTATAAAAAAAGAGTTACATAAATGTAACTCTTTTTCATATTTTGCTCCTCCTCTTGGGCTCGAACCAAGGACCCTCTGATTAACAGTCAGATGCTCT
>CAYFFC010000002.1:0-4057 GCA_964342295.1 uncultured Lutibacter sp.
AAAAATATAAAAAATGGTTTAAAAAATGCTTATTTGTACAATATAATGTTATTGGGCAAATGAAAATTTATTGACAATGTCAAATTCGTTTGTGCGGCTATTTTTTATAAATGAGTTTAAATAAATCTCTTTATACGATTCAAAGATTAGGGTAGAAGGTTTCTTGCCAATATTTTTAAATGATATTGAAAAATATCCATTTTCAATATCATATGCGTTTAGCATCACAAAATTGTAGTGTTTTAATAGTCCATAATTGTAATTACTGAAGCTGGCATCAAAATTTGTTGAAAATTTATAAATACTGCTTGGAACAGATTTAGCATTATTACTTTGTGAATAACTTGTTGATACTGCAATTAAAAACAGGATAAGAAACAATCTTTTTAATTCCATAGCGTAGCATTTAAATCAAACTATAAGTTTTTACTTTTAAGAATAATTTAAAGTTACAAAAATATTTTTTGGGTTACTGTTAAAATTTGATAAAAAGATTTTTAGTGGATTCACGTTCAATAAGTTCGGTGCGAATAATTTCAGTTTTAAAATCGTGAAAATCAACTTTGTTTTCAATTTTGTCAATTAATCTTTTGGCTGCACTTTCACCCATTTTTACCCCAAATTGATTTACAGTGGTTAAAGGTGGAATACAATGTTTTGCCAGTACGCCGTTAGTAAAACCAATAATTGAAATATCATTCGGAATTTTTAATCCTTTTGCATGTACCACTTGAGTAGCCACAGCACCGGATATTTCATCTATGGTAAAAATTCCATCAACAGTGTGCCGGTCAAGCATTTCACTTAATTTTTCCTTTAATTTGTCAACATTTTCTAGCCGTATAATTATATCGTTATTTGGTGTAACACCATATTTGGTGAGCGCTTTTAAATATCCTTGTGCCCTAAATTTTCCAACATTTAATCCATCTATGGTAGAAACAAAAGCAATATTTTTACACTCAGATTTCATTAAGTACCTCGTAGCTTTGTAAGCTGTTTTTATATTGTCGGTAACTATTTTATCACAATGAATATCTTTATGAACCCTATCGTATAAAACCACAGGCGTTTCTTCTTTCAATAAGTTGTTAAAGTGTTCAACATTGTTGGTTTTAAGGGTTTCTTCAGATAAACAGGCTATTAAACCATCAATAGCACCGTTAGAGAGCATTTCAACGGTATCTACTTCTTTTTTGAACGATTCATTTGTGATACAGGTTATGAGGTTATAGCCTTTTTCAGCGGCTACTTTTTCCATTCCACTAAGTGTTCGAGCGAAAAAATAATTTAAAATACTAGGTATTAAAATTCCAATGGTTTTGGTGCTTTTATTTTGCAGACTTAAGGCTAGGGTATTTGGTTTATAATTATGTGCATTTGCATATTCTTGTATACGCTTTTTTGTTTCTTCACTTATCTCATAACTGTCATTTAAAGCCTTTGAAACTGTTGATATAGAAACATTAAGGGCTTGTGCAATTTGTTTAATGGTTATTCTTTTACTTTTCATTTGTAACTGGTAGCATTGTTAATTTTGTTGAAATATTTACAATTTCTTCTTTGTTCATTTTCATTTTTCTGAATTTCCCTTGATTGTATAATTCAGCTTGATCTTTATAATGAGGACTCAACGGATTTCCCGATTGCCCTGTTGGCAATATACTAATACTATTTTCAATATCCGAAAAATCGATGATTCTTCTTGTTGATGGCCCTGCTTTAATTTTATAATGGTTTGAGGTGTCATAATCAAAGCTTTGGTTATTAATTACTTCTCGTGTTCCCCCCATAGGGAAAGGACCTACATTAAAAAATGATTTTAATGATGCCACCATACCTAATGGATGTTGATGTTCTAATGTATGAACTTTACTCCATTGCCAGTTAATAATATTGGGGCCAAGTTGCGATTCAAGCTTAGAAACGGCATCTTTCATAGCTTTTGATAATATGTGTTTTTTAGTTTCAATACTATCGGTGGTATGTATATTGTCCCACCAAACCGAGGTGTTGTTTTTAATATGATTGGCGATTACGCGTTTCATTAAATGGGTGTTTAGTAATTGCGAAAATACTTCGGTGCCTAATTCGTCTTCAAAGGTATGTTTTAAATATAAATAAATCCACTTATTGTAAATTGTAGGTGCAACATTTTCGGCATTAAATGAACCGTCCCAAAGTTGCAATATATCTATAGCTCGCTGTTCATTTTTAGTAAAAGAATTATAATCCATTAAATTCGTAAATTCTTTTATAATATCGGTTGCAGTAGATGAGGTATTATCATTAATCATGGATGCCATAGCGCTTTTGGTCCAATTATTTTTTGATTCAAGTAAGTGAACAATGCGTTTGGCTCTATCTTCTGGTAAATAATATCCTGGATATAACATACCTGCAATCGAATCCGGCTGATTGTTTGCTGAATACACATAATTCCAAGCTGGATTTTCAGCCATTGGGTTTTCATTAAAATTTAAATATTCAACAGGGTCATCCTCACCGGTGGTGCCATTTAAAATAAATTTACGATTTACGTGAGGTTTGTGTTTGTATAATTTTCCGGCTGCCCACCAGGCAACATTTCCCTTGGCATCTCCATACATAACATTTAGTCCGGGAGCGTTGATTAAAGAAGCACCTGTTTTAACATCTTCCATATTTTTTGCTCTTGAAATGGTGTGTAATGCCTTAAGAATTTTAAAGTTAAATTTGGTGTAAATCCATGACATGGCAACAGGGTTAGTTTCAGAAATTTCATCAACTATATCTGAAACTATAGGGCCATGTCTGGAATTTTTTATAGAAATACTCACATCATCTTCATCCTTAACCTTTATGTTTTTGGTGTGTATTGTATATTTTTCATTGCCAATAGGTGTTTTATATTTTAAACTATCTATTGGATGGTTTTCTTCTAAGTAAAAATCAATGTCGTCATTTTCAAACATGGTTAAGCCATAAGCATAATTTCTGTTGTGGCCTAAAAGAGGAAAAGGAATCCCGGCCAAATGATATCCGTACATTTCATAATTTGGAGTACTAATATGTGCTTCATACCAAACCGCAGGTTGGGCAAATTCAATATGTGGGTCATTGGCAAATAGGACCTTTCCTGTAGCTGTTTTTTCAGGCGAAATTACCCAACTGTTACTGCCTTCAAAAGAAGAAATTGGGGTAGTGTTCATTACTTCATGTACTTGTGCAACAATCGATTTATAAACATTGCTTTGTTGAATTGAGTTTTTAATAAGTGTTGATGACGGGCTTACATCAATACCTAAATCTTTTATATAATTATTTCCAAGTTTTTCTCTAATACTACTTAACAAAGGATCTGTTTTATGAGCCATAGCAAAACTAAAAGACATGTAGCCTAAAATATTGTAGATATCTTTAAGTTGATAGGGTTCTTTTTTTAAACCTACCAACGTAAATTCAATTGGGGTTGGCCCTTCATCAATAAACTGATTTACCCCACTTAAATATGCCGTAGCCAATTTATAAACGTCACTTTTTTTGTCTAAATTTTTTACTGATTTTTCAGAAAATTCATCAATACCTAAACTAGCGAAAAACACATCGTTTTTTAACATTGAATTACCAAAAAGTTCAGATAACCTACCCGGGGCTATTCTTCTCATTAATTCCATTTGCCATAACCTATCTTGCGCATGTACATAACCCAGTGCAGTTACAGCGTCTTCCTGATTTTGCGCATAAATGTGAGGTACCCCATAATCATCAAAATATACATCGGTCTTTTCTTTACTGTTTTTTAAGTTTACTGTACCGTCGTAAACAGGTTTCAAGCTAGCGTAATACACCCAACCTCCTATTAATATTAAGGTTAAAATAGCAAGAAGTATTAAGGCTATTTTTTTAATTTTTGACATATAATTAGGTCTAGTAATATAGTTTTATCAAATATAGTATTTTATAAGTGAAAAGTTAAAAAAGTAAAATAAATTTGTCTATATGTAAAAAAAACTTTACATTTGAAAAAACTTATAATTATGAAATCGCGTTATTTATTAAATCATAAATACAAACC
>CAYFFC010000002.1:4157-36566 GCA_964342295.1 uncultured Lutibacter sp.
GTTAAAATACGTTCGGCATCAATAATATGTTGTAAAATTTCTTTAATAGTCCATTTCCCCTGAGCATAACGAAAAAGCAATTTATCTTCAGCTATATTTTCCAACGTTTTCAATAATTCTATTTTTGAGGATTCCAATACCGGAATTAATTCAACCTCTCCTAAAGAGTGGATGTAGCCTTTGTAAAAAGGAGCATATTCTTTTTCAGTTAATAAAGTATTATTCATAGTTAAGCTGAGTTTCTACTTGCGTTAATATTTCCAAACAATGATCGGGTAACCATTTTTTCGTACACCTTAATTAAGTCTGAATTCACGGGTTTTTCTTTTTCCAATTCCTGAATTTTTAACAAAGCATATTGTTGAATGGTGAGTAAAGGTAATACAATTTTTTCGCGTAAATCAATTGATGCTTTACCTACCGGGTTATTTTGCATTAATTTCGTGCTGTCTGTAAGTTTTAATATGAGTCTTTTAGTTGTTGTAAATTCATCGTAAATTAACTTCCAAAATTCCCCAAACTCCTTGTCGTTTGACATATAGTGTGTTAATTCAAAGAATGACTTTGATAAGGACATCATACTGTTTCCAATTAAGGCCTTAAAAAAATCGGAGTTTTTGTAAAATTGTTTCAGTAAGTCAAAATTACCCATATCCTCATACTTTTTTAGTGCGGTTCCAACTCCAAAAAATCCGGGAACATTTTGTTTAAGCTGGCTCCAAGAACCCACAAATGGAATGGCTCTTAAATCGGAAAAGTTTAACTTGCTAGACTTTGAGCGTTTTGAAGGCCTGCTTCCAATATTTGTTTTGGCGTAATATTTTAAAGTACTCATATGCTCGAGGTATGCCAAAAATTTAGGATGATTTTTAAAATTTGTATAAGCCCTGTAGCTGGTTTCAGCTAAATCGTTCATAATTTCATAATCACTTTTGGTCATAATGTTATTGGCATTGCTAAACAACTCGTTTGAAATGCCTGAACTTAACAATTGTTCAATATTGTATTGTGAGGCATCTAAGGTGCCAAAATTAGAACTTATAGTTTGACCTTGTACGGTTAATTGAATTTCTTCATCTTCTATTGTTGGACCCAATGATGCATAAAATTGATGGGTTTTTCCACCACCACGGGCAGGAGGACCGCCTCTACCATCAAAAAATAGTACCTTTATATTGTATTTTCTAGATATTTGGGTAAGCGCCTCTTTGGCTTTAAAAATAGACCAGTTAGCCATTAAATAACCACCATCTTTGGTTCCGTCAGAAAAACCTAACATAATGGTTTGTTTAAATTCACGATTTTTAAGATGGTTATAATACACTTTGTTGGTGTATAATTTTTCCATAACATCGGCAGCATTATTTAAATCGTCAACAGTCTCAAAAAGCGGAATAATATCAACACTTAATTGGTGATTAAAGCCACATAAATTAAACATAGCAAAGGTTTCCATTACATTAATAGCCGATTGATTATTGCTGATGATATAACGGTTTGCGCCACGTTCTCCATTTTTTTGCTGTATGGTTTTTAAAGCATAAATTGAACTTAATGTTTTGGTAACCATTTCATCTTCAAACTGATCCGGATTTACATTTCCTGAAACTTTTGAAAGGATATTGATTTGTTCGCTTTCAGATAAATCTAAATAGTTTTCAGGAAATATAGTTGTATCGTTTTTCTGTAAGGTTATTACAATATTTTCAAAAACATTGTGGTGTACGCGACTATCTTGTCTAATATCTAATGTTGCAAAGTGGTATCCAAATACATGTACTTTATTTATAAAATCATTTATTTCATCAACATATAATGATTGGTGTTTTGAGATTAAAATTTCTTTAATTTGAAGGAGTTTTTTAATAAATTTTGGTAACGGTAATAAGGTGTCTGCATTTGAGTTCACACTGTTTTCAAACAACATTTTTTCCAATACTGAAATTATTTCTTCTACGCCTTGAAAAGTTAAACGTCTTTTTAAAATCCGTATATCTCTGTAGTAATTTTTTAAAATGGTTTGTTTTAATCGTTCGGCAACTTTTAAGGTAATTTCTGTTGTTACAAACGGATTTCCATCTCTGTCACCTCCCGGCCAAAAACCAAGGTTTATAATTTCATTTGCAATGTGTTTACCGTCAAAAATATTGCTTTGAATATAATTGTAAACTTTTGATACAGCGTGGTAAAATACATTTTCTAAATACCAAATTAAATTAACTGCTTCATCATAAGGAGTTGGTTTTTCGTGCTTAAAAAACCGTGTTTTTCCCAACTGCGCAAGCAGTTCGTTGATAGTTAGTAGCTCGTTCTTTTCAATTGCTTCGGTTAAATCGGTAATAATACCTAACACCGTTCCGGGGTAAAATTGGGTGGGATGCGCAGTTAAAACAACCCGTACTTTAAAGTGTTCTAAATGGCTTTTTAGCGCTTCCATTTTATTTTCTAAAGCTGCTGTTTCTTTTGTATTTCTCAATGTTCCAACGCCATCCATATTATGTACAATAGGAAATGCTGCGTCTTCAATTGCGTCAAATAGAACCACCTGACGCTCTATGTATTGTATAAATTGAAACAACAAATCAATTTTTTCTTTTTCAGAAGGATTTTCCTGATAGGTTTTGAAAAACGAGTTTACAATTTCTGTAGGGTTCATTTTATTATTAAAACCATTTTTACACACCTCATGAAACAGCGGTAGCAATACGCCCGTTTTTGAAATAGCATCAAAAGGAAGTGTCATAAAAATGCTATTGTAAATTTGGTATTTAGCTAATACATTTTCATTAAACCGTGTAAGTTTTGGTTGTTTTTGCATAATCATAATTTAAAAGTGAAAATTACAAAACACCTACTAATTTACATGCTTTGTTTGATGTAAAATAACGAAATCGTTTTTTTGTGAAAATATCTTAAAGTACGTTATTGTGTGATAGTGAGAATTTTACAGGTTTTATTTGTAATTTTAAAACGGTCGTCTAAACGCATACCAACAACCCAAACAATTTGATTGCCTGAGCAAAGCAGCCAAACTTTTTCTTTGTCCAAAACCGATAACTTTTCATCTTTAAAAAACTTGCTCAACTTTTTTTTGCCTTTTAACCCAAACGGATAAAAAGAATCACCTTTTTGCCAATTTCTTAACGTTAAAGGAAATTGTAATTTATCAAAGTCAACAGCAACTTTAGTGGTATCAGTTGTTAAAAATGCTTCAATTATTTTGTTTTGATGATATTTTTTATCGAGAGGAATATCAATAGTTTCAAATTTCAGTTTTACTGGTTTTGTAATTTCTTTAGTGTTTTTATAGATATGTATGCTTTCAAGGGGAGTTTCTTCGATTTTTGATAAAATAAGCCCCGCTCTGTGCTTAACTAACTTATGTGTTTTGCTAAAAACTGTTTTTCCACTTTGGGCATTGAGTAAATCAATAATGTCATTCCAAGCTGTAAATTTGTATTTGTTTAAAACATGGTAAAGATATGCTTTAGGATTGCTTAGTTTTTGAATTTCAGCAATATTGAAATAAATTTCATTGTCTCTATGTTTAATTATTTTTTTTGAAAGTTTTTGTATGCTTTCATCAACAATTTGTTTGGTTTCATTTAAGTTTTCGAGCGTATTAAAAAAGGTATCCAACAAATTTGGGTTGAGCTCTTTTAATACAGGAATAACCTTATGTCTTATTTTATTTCTAACATATTTTATTGAAGAATTGCTTTTGTCCTCTCTCCAGCTCAATTTGTTTTTGGTGGCGAAAATTAGAATTTCTTCACGAGTAAATGGTAACAAAGGCCTAAGAATATTATTGTTAATTTCAGGTATTCCGGTCAACCCGTTCAGTCCGGTTCCTCTAATTAAATTAATTAAAAAAGTTTCCAAAACATCGTCTTTGTGGTGTGCGGTTAAAATGTAATCATAGCCGTATTTCACGCATAAATCCTGAAACCATTGGTATCTTAATTCGCGCGCTGCCATTTGGGTGGAAATACCTTTTTTTTGTGCATATTTTTTGGTCTCAAATTGCGTGGTATGTGTAATTAGGTTTCGTTTTTTTCCTAAATTAATAACAAAATGTTCATCTTTGTTGCTTTCTTTCCCTCTCAATAAAAAATTGCAATGTGCTAGTGAAACTGAATAATTTAAGGTTTGCATCAAATGTGTTAAAACCGTGCTGTCTATACCTCCGGAAATGGCTATAAGTAGTTTTTTACCTTCTAAAAAGGGGAATTTTGTTTCAATATGTGCTTTTAATTTTAAGTGCATAACTTTAGTAAATATACTTAATTGCCATTTAATAACACTGTTTTCATAGCTTGCGCTTTCAGTAGGCATTCGTCATATTCCGTTTCCGGATTAGACTGAGTTGTAATGGCACTTCCCACAGAAAACGACACATACTTTTTTGCTTTGTTGTATAAAATACTTCGAATAACCACATTAAAATCGAAATTGTTTTGTGGCGTAATATAACCAACAGCACCAGAGTACAAGCCTCGTTTTGTAATTTCAAGGTCTTCTATAATTTTCATAGCAGCTATTTTTGGAGCTCCGGTCATACTGCCCATGGGGAAAGTCTCTTTTAAAATATCAACAACATCAGTATTATTTTGAACTTTACATGAAACCGTTGAAATTAATTGGTGTACTTGTTTGAATGAATATATTTTGCAAAGTTCATCAACAGTAACGGACCCTTTAACCGCAATACGTGATAAATCATTTCTAACCAAATCGACTATCATAATATTTTCTGATTGCTCTTTAGGGTTATTTTTAAGCTGTTCTTTCAAAAAATGGTCTTCTATATTGTTTTTAGATCTTTTAGCGGTGCCTTTTATAGGCTGTGAAATTACTGAAGTACCTTCCTTTCTTAAAAAACGTTCCGGTGAGGCTGAAATTAAATAGGTATCGCGTAATTTTAAAAAAGAGGCAAAGGGAGGGGTTGAAATAGAATTTAGGTTAAAATAGGTGCGGATTGGATTTATGATGGCGGTATCATCAAAAAATTCTTGACAAAAATTTGCTTCATAAATGTCTCCGCGTTTAATGTGATTTAAAATTTTGTAGATTTTGTTTAAATAATCTGATTTTGAAATACGTGATTTGATTTTAATTTTATGAGTGATTTTTTTTGGATGGATATTTAGCGAGGTTATGATATTAAAATCTTGCTGAACTTCATGTTTCAACGAGTTTATATAACAAATTTGAACCTCGTTGTTTTTTATAAAAAATAATTTTTTTGGCTGAAAGAAAAACATATCAGAAAAACCAAGTCCGTCAAAATTAGTTGATTGTAATTCCTCAACATCATTTTTTAAATCGTAACCCAAATAGCCAAAAATATAATCGTTACATTGGTTTTTATAGGTTTTTAATTTTTGAAAGGCTTTTTTATAGGTCGTTTCAATTTTGGTTAAGCAATCAACAGCTAGTATGGCGTCATATGAAGTGTAATTGTGTGGGTATTCATTACTATCCATCCAAAGGGCAACCTTAAATTGTTGCGCCCAAGTTAAAAGTTGTTTTTTAAAACTTGAAGGATTTTCTAATTTGATATGAATAGTGGTTCTTTGCATTGGCGCAAAAATAAAAAAGCACCTTTAAATAAAGGTACTTTTTATATGCTTCTTTAATATTTTAACTACTAAAATTAATATTAGTTGTGAATTGCCCTGTTGTTAACCGCTAAACAAGCTTCTTTAAATGCCTCAGTAAAAGTTGGATGGGCATGTGATGAGCGTGCAATATCTTCAGAAGAGGCTCTGAATTCCATAGCAATAACAGCTTCTGCAATCATATCGGCAGCCCTGGCCCCAATCATATGTACGCCTAATATTTCATCTGTTTCAGCATGGGCTAATACCTTAATTTGACCGTCTAAATCCATACTTGCACGCGCTCTACCCAAGGCACGCATTGCGAAAGTTCCGGCTTTGTAGTTAATGCCTTCATTTTTTAACTGTTCTTCGGTTTTGCCAACTGCTGCAACCTCGGGCCAGGTATAAACTACACCGGGAATTAAATTGTAATTAATATGCGGTTTTTGTCCTGCAATTATTTCGGCAACCATAGTGCCTTCTTCTTCAGCTTTATGAGCCAGCATAGCACCCTTTACAACATCACCAATTGCATAAATATTTGGGGTAGCAGTTTGTAATTGATTGTTAGTTTCAATTTGCCCGTTATTAGAAAGTTTTACGTTAACATTTTGGAGCCCTAATCCTTTGGTAAAAGGACTTCTACCTACCGAAACCAATGTGTAATCACCTGTAAATTCAACCGGTTTTCCTTTTTTGTCTTCGGCTTTTATCAATACTTCGTTACCGTTATTTTTTACCGAAGTAACTTTATGGCCTGTAAAAAATTTTACGCCTTGTTTTTTTAGTGATTTTTGAAGTTCTTTGGCCAGCATGGTATCCATACCCGGAACAATGGTTGGCATGTATTCTATAACCGATACTTGTGCTCCTAATCGTTTATAAACAGAACCTAACTCTAACCCAATAACTCCACCACCAATTACAACTAGATGTTTAGGAACTTCAGTTAAGCTCAAGGCTTCTGTAGAAGTGATAATTCGTGATTTATCAATTTCAATAAAGGGTAAGGTTGAAGGTTTTGAGCCGGTAGCGATTATTGTGTTTTTTACTTCTATACTTGTTGAATTGCCGTTTTCTTTTTCAATGTTAATATGTGTCGCATCTATAAAACTTCCTATCCCATGAAATAAATCAATATTATTTTTTTCCATTAAATAGTTAATGCCTCCCGATGTTTGCTTTACAACCTCATTTTTTCTTTTAATCATTTGCTTAAAATCGAGCGATAGTTCTTTCGCTTTTATACCATGCGCTTCAAAGTGTTTTTGGGCATCGTAATAATGATGTGAAGAGTCTAACAGTGCTTTGGAAGGTATGCACCCTACATTTAAGCATGTGCCTCCTAAGTTGGCATATTTTTCTATAATTGCTGTTTTAAGCCCTAGTTGTGCGCATCTAATAGCTGCAACATATCCTCCGGGACCTGAGCCAATTACGGCTACATCATATGTACTCATTAAATTTTTAATTAGTGTTTGTGCAAAAATAGTATAAAATATTTTTTAAGAAAGTTAAATGTGTTATTGTTTTAATGTTGGTGTAAACAAAAAAACTTTAACCAGTAAAGTTAAGAATCGTGGGGACGACATTTTTTTGAAGCAATTTTTTTAAGGAGGGAGGGCTGCGGAAAAGTTAGTTTTAAATTGCAAACGCCCTGAATTAATTTTTAGAAATACCGTTGTGGGGACATAATAGAATGGTTTCTAATATTCACGACGCTTGCAATTTTTACTTATAAAAGGACACATTTTTTTGGGTTTATTGTTTCACCATTCTGATTTTTATAACTAAAGTTTGGAACAAGTGTATTTATGTAAATTCTGTGAATGCTTTTACTTAGCTTTCTCTTAATTCCAATACTGTTGTTCACTACTTTTAAGTGGGGTTCTTTTAGGTTTTGTTTTAAAGGAGATGATTTCATAATTTTAATTTTAGGGTTAATATATACTACCGTTGCGGGTTTGTGGGGTTTTATTTTTTTATAAACATTTGGGTAAAGTAATTTCTACCATCTGCATTTGCTTCAGTTGATATTCCAAAATGTGTGAAGTTTGGATTTTCAATTAATGCTCTATGAGTTTCACTTCCTAGCCAACCATCTACTACGGCTTGAGCGCTATTATAGCCATAGGCAACATTTTCGGCGACTGATTTGGCACTTGCTTGGTACATTAATGTTTCTGCACGCTGGCTAAAGTTGTCATGGCTAATTTTTCCTTCTTGAATCATGTAATTTGTGTGACCATCGGCTACACCTGATATAATATCTAATGAAGTTAGTTTGTTAATTCCTATACTTTCTCTATAAGAATTTACAATTGTTAAAATGTCAATTTCAATTTTTGAATAGTTTACATTTTTTGTAAGGTCTTCGTTAATATTTTCACTCACCGCATCAAAATAGATTCCGTCATCTTCTTTGGCGCAAGAAAACAATAAAGTACTTACTAAAATAAGGGTGAGTAGTTTTGGGGTTAAAGTTTTCATAACTGAGGGGTTTTGGGGTTTAACGAAGTTGTTAATGTTAATTCAGAAGTGATTATACAATAATCAATAACTAGCAAAAAGTATTAGGGTATAACCACAACTGAATCACCATTCTTACTAAAAAATACTATATTAATGAAATTAGGGGTTTAAGGTTAATTTATTTTTTTACTCTTTTTCAAATATAAATTTTAAGATCTAAGGGGTTAATTTATTTTGTGGGTTTTAGCTTAAAATTTTATTTTTTTAGAGTTAAGAACTTTTGTTTTACACTGCTAAAGTATAAAATATTTTTAAACTTCCAAATAAAAATGTAAAAAAATTACCATTTATTATGCAAAAGAAGTCAAATATACCTAAAAACAAGCAATTTACAGTATGTTATCTAGCCAGCTGCAAGTTTTTTATGTACCATTTATTTATTAAAACGTGCATTTTATATATAAAAAATGCTCTAAAAATTTCTAATTAGAGCCTTTTTACGGGTAAAATTTGTGATTTAAACGCTTATTTTAATAAACCGGCTCGTTTTAAAAGGGCTTTATTTGTAGGTTTTTTACCTTTAAATAAAACATATAAATCCATGGGTTTTTGGGTTCCTCCTTTTTCCAAAATGTATTTTTTAAATTTCGCGGCAGTAGCTTTATTAAAGATTCCTTTTTCTAAAAACAAAGCGAAGGCATCGGCATCTAGCACCTCGGCCCATTTATAAGAATAATATCCGGCAGAGTAACCTCCTTGGAAAATATGAGAAAAAGATGTACTCATACAATTTTTTGGTGAATCGGGGTATAGTTGGGTACTTTCAAAGGACTTTAATTCAAAAGCTTTGACATTAGAGATATTTGATGGGTCTTTAGCGTGCCAATTCATATCCAACATACCAAAGCTCAACTGGCGGAGGGTTTGCATACCTTCCAAAAAATTTGCCGACTTTTTTATTTTATCAATAAATTCTTCCGGAATACTTTTGTTAGTTTCATAATGTTTTGCAAATAAATTAAGAGCTTCTTTTTCATAACACCAGTTCTCAAAAATTTGGCTTGGTAACTCAACAAAGTCCCAATACACATTTGTCCCGGATAAACTTGGATATTGTGTGTTGGCGCAGATACCGTGTAATGCATGTCCAAACTCGTGAAATAAAGTGGTTACTTCATTAAAAGTCAACAATGAGGGTTTTGTTCTGGTTGGCTTTGTAAAATTACAGACAATTGAAATGTGAGGTCTTGAATTTTCGTTGTTTTTAATCCATTGCCCTTTAAAGGAAGTCATCCAGGCACCATTTCGTTTCCCTTTTCTTGGGAAAAAATCGGTATATAAAATAGCTATGAAATTGTTTTTTGCATCAGTAACTTTATAGGTTTTAACATCATTGTGATAGGTATCTATGTTATTTATTTCTTCAAAACTTAAATTGTACAATTTATGGGCAATTTTAAATACTCCTTCAATAACATTTTCAAGTTTAAAGTAAGGTTTTAATTTTTCCTGGTCTAAATCAAAAAGTTGTTGTTTTAATTTTTCTGAATAATAAGCGCTGTCCCATTTTTGTAATTCCTTAATTCCGTCTTTTTTTGCAAGTTGTGAAAGTTTATCAAATTCTTTAAGAGCTGCTGGTTTCGCTTTTGCTAGGAGATCAGTTAAAAAATCTGTTACTGTTTCAGGTTTTTCAGCCATGCGTTCTTCTAAAACAAAATGTGCATGCGATTTATAACCAAGAAGTACTGCTCTTTTATGTTTTAGCGATGCAATTTTTACAACTATTTGTTCATTATTATTGCTGTTATTTTGAAATCCCTTTGCGCCAAAGGCAAGTGCCATTTTTTTTCGAAGTTCGCGGTTATTGGTGTAAGTCATAAAAGGAATATAACTTGGATAATCGAGGGTGAAAATCCATCCTTTTTTGTTTTTATGTTTAGCAAGCATTTCTGCTGCTTCTACAGCACTTTCAGGCAATCCTTTTAATTGGTCCTTTTTTGTTATATGAAGTTCAAAAGCATTCGTTTCGGCCAAAACATGCTCACCAAATGTTAACTTTAACTTAGAAAGTTGGTTGTCTATTTTCCTTAGTTTTTCTTTGTCGGCATTGTTTAGGTTAGCCCCATTTCTTGCAAAACTCTTATATTTTTTATCAAGCAACATGAGTTGTTCTTCATTTAAATTAAGGTTTTTGCGGTTATCATATACATTTTTAACTCTTTCAAATAAAGTTTTGTTTAAGCGAACATCATTGGAAAATTCAGATAAAAGAGGAGAAACTTCCTGAGCTATTTGCTGAATTTCATCGTTAGTCTCAGCAGCATTTAAATTGAAAAAAATACTTGAAACTCTATCTAATATTTGTCCGCTAAATTCTAAAGCCTCTATGGTGTTTTTAAAAGTTGGTTGTTCCGGGTTATCGCATATTGCATCAATTTCAATTTTTGCCATTGCTATTGCTTTGACGAATGCTGGCTTAAAATGGTGGTTTTTTATTATTGAAAATGGACTTGTAGTGTAAGGTGTTTTGAATTTTGTAAGAAGAGGATTGTTCATTTTATTATCATTATTAGGTAACAAATATAATTGTAAAAAGGTGTGTATTAGTTAATTTTAATTATAAAAATATAGTTAAAATAAAGTTTGAAAAAGTATTTTAATTTTTTTTGCATAAGTGCATACTTAAATAACAAACTTTTCGTTTTGTAAGTGATTTTAATAATTAAAAACAGCGAATGATGAATGCAGTGAGCTTAAAACCCAATATACAAAAAAAGAAGGATTTAAAAAGTATTGAAAAGTGGGGTAAAAATTTAAATATCAACACGTTAATTCCTAAATTTAAATTTAAAAACCACAAAGGCGAAACAACCGCACCCAAGAACGATATATTATTGTAATTTATTTTTTAATTCTTCAGCAGCATTAGAAACTTTTAATTGCAAACCTTGTTTATAAAGAAGTATTTTGTCAAGCACACATGTATCGGAGCTACCAATAATTTGCGCGGCTAAAATACCTGCATTTAATGCTCCGTCTAAAGCTACAGTGGCAACAGGTACACCTCCGGGCATTTGAAGAATTGATAATACAGAATCCCAACCATCAATAGAGTTTCTTGATTTTACCGGAACTCCAATTACAGGTAATGGACTCATTGAGGCCACCATTCCCGGTAAGTGGGCTGCACCGCCTGCTCCGGCTATAATTACAGAGATACCCCTTTTATGAGCATTTTTAGCATAATCAAATAATTTATCGGGCGTTCTGTGAGCCGAAACAATATCAACTTCGGTCTCTATATCAAAACTTTTCAAAACATCAATAGCTTCTTGCATAATTGGGAGGTCTGATTTACTTCCCATAATAATACCAACTTTACTCATACCTTATTATTTACTTATTACTCTAATGGTGTTTTTTACTTTTTCTGCAATTTTTCTGGCCGTAGCCAAATCGTTATTTACAATTGTTACATGACCCATTTTTCTATAGGGGCGTGTTTGTTTTTTGCCATAAATATGGGGAGTTACTCCCGGTAATTCTAATATTTTTTCCATGTTTTCATAAATAACATCCCCCACAAACCCTTCTTCTCCAACCAAATTTACCATAATTCCGGCAACTTTACTTGCAGTATCGCCTAATGGTAAATTTAAAATACAACGTAAATGTTGCTCAAATTGGTTGGTTAATGAGGCTTCTATACTGTAATGTCCGCTATTATGAGTTCTTGGAGCAACTTCATTTACTAGAATTTCATTATTTTGGGTTTGAAACATTTCAACAGCCAACAAACCTACATGTCTAAATGATTTTGCTACTTTTAAAGCAATTTCAGTAGCTTTTATTGCTACATTTTCACTTATTCTTGCAGGGCAAAGTACATATTCAACCTGATTAGCCTCGGGATGAAATTCCATTTCAACTACCGGGTAAGTTGTAAGTTCGCCACTACTGTTTCGAGCCACAATTACGGCCAATTCGTTTTTAAATGGGATAAGTTTTTCAGTGATACATTCTGTATCAGGAAGCTGATTTAAATCTGTAACATTTTTTACAATTTTCACACCCATACCATCATATCCAAATTGAGCCGATTTCCAAACAAAGGGAAAATTCGGTTGTTGTTTAAATAGTTCATTTTTGGTGTTAAAAATTTGATATGGAGCCGTTGGAATATTATTTTCAGTAAAAAAGTTCTTTTGTTTTCCTTTATGTTGAATTGTTTTTAAAATATTTGGCTGTGGATAAACCTTTAATCCTTCTAACTCTAATTTAAGTAGAGCATCGGTATTAATATGTTCAATTTCAATAGTAAGAATATCTACTTTTTTTCCAAAATTGTAAACGGTATCAAAATCCAATAAATCACCCACAAAAAACTCGTTACAAATATTGGCACAAGGTGCATTTTCAGACCCATCAAGAACACAGGTGTAGATATCAAACTTTTGAGTTTCGCTAAGTAGCATTTTTCCCAATTGGCCACCACCAAGAATACCTAATTTAAAATTGGAAGAGAAGTAGTTTTTCACTTTTTTTTGCTTTCGCACAAAAATAAATAATTGGTTTTAAATAAAGTAATTAAAAGTTGGTAATATTTAAGGCGGAACCATTTACGCTAACTTTATACTCACGAGCAAAATTTGTACTGCCCTGTGTTTGCGGTGCGCCATCTAGAATACTGTATTCACTTTCGTCACAGGGACACTGCAACCTAAAGTTACCATCAAAAATCATGGGAGTAGTACAATTATTATCCGGGCAAGCCCTGTCAAATGCCTTGTAGGGAGGGTTGCCAACCCCTCTGTTTATTATAAAAATTCCGTTGATACCACCATTGGTATTAACCCATCCATTAGGTATTTGTAAATTATTATATTGGGGTAAATTCATATCAATAACAATATTTACATCAACCCTTGGAAGTAAATCAATAGTATCATTTTTTTCGCAACTTAACAGTAATAATAGAAAGGGAAGTATTAAAAACCTACTCATAACTAAAATTTGTGGTGATTTAAAAACGGCGGTAATTTACAAATATTTTGTACATTTGTTCAAAATCTCATTCTGGACACCAGTTTTGGGATTTTTGTTTTTAATAAACTAATAAGTTATGAGTAAATTATCGTATTATACAGAAGAGGGAATGAGGAAGTTAAAGGACGAATTAGATCATTTAGAGCATGTAGAACGTCCAAGGGTAAGTAATGCTATTGCTGAAGCACGAGATAAAGGTGATTTAAGTGAAAATGCCGAATACCATGCCGCAAAAGAAGAGCAATCGCTTTTAGAACTCAAAATAGCAAAACTTAAAGAAGTAGTTTCTAATGCCAGAATTATTGATGAATCGTTACTCGATACTTCTAAAATTTTAATTCACTCTATTGTTAAACTAAAAAATACCGTAAATAACATGCAATTTACTTATACATTGGTGGCAGATTCTGAAACTAATTTAAAAGAAGGTAAATTATCGGTAAATTCTCCAATAGGTAAAGGATTATTAGGGAAGCAGGTGGGAGATATAGCTGAAATCCAGGTTCCAAGCGGAATTATGAAGTTTGAAATCCTCGATATTTCAAGATAAAATTATTTTAATTTTTAATACAAACCCTTTTCAGTTTTTTTATTGAAAAGGGTTTGTTAATTTTGATAAACACCTTTTTATTATGAGTTCAATTTTTACAAAAATAATTAATGGCGAAATTCCTAGTTACAAGGTTGCTGAAGATAAACACTTTTATGCTTTTTTAGATATCAACCCCAATGCTACAGGACATACGTTGGTGGTGCCTAAAAAAGAAGTAAATAGACTTTTTGATTTGGATGAAACTACGTACAACGGATTAATGCAGTTTTCAAGAAAAATTGCAAAAGCACTTAAAAAAACAGTGACTTGTGAACGTATTGGTATGGCAGTAATAGGATTAGAAGTGCCTCATGTGCACGTTCATTTAATTCCGCTAAATGCAATGGAAGATATTCAGTTTACCAAAAAGGTTTCTTTAACCAATGCGGAGTTTGAGTCATTAGCTAAAGATATTGCAACCAACCTGTAATTTTTACTTTTTTAATAAAATTATAAATGTTGTGCCTTTGCCGGGTTCAGATTTTGAAACGAATATTTTACCGTTGTGGTAGTCTTCAATAATTCGTTTAGCTAATGAAAGCCCTAAGCCCCAACCTCTTTTTTTGGTGGTATAACCCGGTGTAAATATTTTTTTATACAAATTTTTAGGCATTCCTTTACCGTTATCGGTAATGGTAATAATGGCATCTTTATCATTTTCTGAAATTTCCAAATCAATAATACCCTTGCCATCCATAGCATCTATGGCATTTTTTAGTACATTTTCAATAACCCAACTAAATAATTGAAAGTTTATTTTTGAATGAATTTTAGAATTGCTCGATTTAAAATTAAAATGAACTTGTTTTGAACTTCTCGATTTTAAATAGTTAAAAGCACTTTTTGTAGCGCTTACAATATTATAAGTTTTTAATATAGGAATTGATCCAATTTTTGAAAACCGTTCAGCAATGGTGTTAAGCCGGTTTACATCTTTTTCAATTTCATTTACGGTATTTTCATCTGTATTTTCAAGACGTAAAATTTCAATCCAACCCAATAAAGATGAAAGGGGAGTGCCAATTTGATGTGCAGTTTCTTTTGCCATACCTGTCCATAGTTTATTTTGGTCGGCAATTTTATTTGATTTAAAAAATAAGTATATAACGCTTGCAAATAAAAATAAAATTAGAATTAAAGCTATAGGGTAATATTTTAATTTGGTTAGCAAATCAGAATCACGGTAATATATTAATTGTTTGGTTGTACCTAAATGACTAACTACAATAGGCTCATTTTGACCTTTCATAATAGCCAATTGTTTTTTTAAGTAATTGGGTTTTGTAGTTGCAATTGAATCCAGGTTAGACCATTCGGTTATGCTATCTCGTTCATCAGTAATTAGCATTGGTATGTTATTGTTGCTGCTAATTATTTTATATTCTAAAGAAATATCGGCATTTAAATCGGCGTTGTTAAAACGTTCATACGATTTTGCGATAATCTCCATTTTTGAGCGCTCTTCACCTTTAAATTTCTTAAAAAAGTCGTAAGTATTCCACAAAATAAGGGCAACAATTATAAATGATGTTATAATTACAGACCAGCGAATTAATTTTGTGTATTTGTGCGAAGTCATTATTCAAATATAATATTTGTTGAAATAACTTACTATTAAAAATGATATTGTTTTGTTACAAAATTTTATATTTGTTAAAATTGTATTTATGCTAAGTTTTAATCCAACAGAGTTATCAGTTCCAAAATTACACAGTTATTTGTTAAGTGCTGTTGCACCACGGCCAATTGCCTTTGCCAGTACTGTTGATAAGCAGGGAAATTCAAATTTGGCACCCTTTAGCTTTTTTAATGTTTTTAGCGCCAATCCGCCTATTTTAATTTTTTCACCGGCTAGAAGAGTACGTGACAATACAACAAAACATACGTTAGAAAATGCAATTGAAACAAAAGAGGTGGTTATTAATGTGGTAAATTACCGAATGGTACAGCAGATGTCTTTGGCCAGTACAGAGTATCCAAAAGGTGTAAATGAGTTTGAAAAAGCAGGATTTACCATGGTACCTTCAGAAAAAGTAGCACCGTTTAGGGTTGGCGAATCACCCATTCAGTTTGAATGTAAAATAAATGAAATAGTCGCCTTAGGAAATAAAGGGGGAGCAGGAAATTTAATTATTTGCCAAGTGGTTAAGTTGCATATTCATGAAAAATTTGTAGATGAAAATGGTAACATAAACCAGCTTAAATTAGATTTGGTTGCCAGAGCAGGAGGGAATGTATATAGCAGAGCAAAAGAAGGTTTTTTTGAAGTTCCAAAACCTTTATCGTCAATAGGTGTTGGGATTGATGCAATACCTGATATTATTAAAAAGAGTAAAGTGCTAACCGGGAATGATTTAGGAATGTTGGGTAATGTAAAAGAAATTCCCACTAGTTTTGATGTTGATAAGTTTGCAAAAGAACATCCCCAATTTATAGGTATTGATATTGCAAAAAAACATACATTTGCCAAGGAATATTTAAAAAATAATGAGGTTGTAAGTGCTTGGAAAGTGCTTTTAATGAAATAATTAATACAATGGAAGTTACAGGAAAAATTAAAAAAATTGATGAAACTAAAACATTTGGAGCCAGTGGCTTTAGAAAAAGAGAAATGGTATTAACCACCAACGAGAACTACCCACAAATGTTAAAAATTGAATTTGTTCAAGATAAATGTGATTTATTGAATAACTATCAAGTTGGACAAGATGTTAAAATATCAATTAACTTAACAGGAAGGGAATGGATTAATCCACAAGGGGAAGCAGTTTATTTTAATTCAATACAAGGATGGAGAATAGAAAATGTTCAAAGTGCCGGAGCCGAAGTACCTCCAATGGCGCCTTTAGATAATTTGGAAACTATTTCAGAAGTTGATGAAAATGAACCTGATGATTTACCATTTTAGGTAATTTTGAAAATAATATTTAAAAAGAGAAAACAAAGTTTTTCTCTTTTTTTGTATGTGTATATTTGTAAAAAAGTCCGATGTATATCCTGTCTAAAGCGCTTGTTTTTCCTCCTGTTCATTTTGCCGATGATAATGGTTTGTTGGCAATAGGTGGCGACTTGTCTGCAAAACGGTTAATATTAGCATATAAAAGTGGTATTTTTCCGTGGTATAATCAAGGTGAGCCAATAATTTGGTACAGTCCCAATCCGCGAATGGTTATGTTTCCTAAGGATTTAAAAGTGTCTAAAAGCATGCGACAGGTAATTCGCAAGACAACTTATGAAATTACTTTTAATCAAAATTTTAGTAAAGTAATACATTATTGTAAAACTATTAACAGACCTAATCAGCCGGGAACTTGGATTACTAATGAAATGCAAGAAGCCTATATAAATTTACACCAACTTGGTTGGGCAAAATCTGTTGAAGTATGGAGTAATAAGGAATTGGTTGGCGGTTTGTATGGTATAGATTTAGGTACGGTGTTTTGTGGAGAAAGTATGTTTAGTAAAGTAAGTAATGCCTCAAAACTTGCCTTTATATTTTTAGTTCAAAAACTTGAAAAAGAAAATTATAAGCTAATCGATTGCCAAGTTTATAATCCGCATTTAGAAAGTTTGGGAGCCAAGGAAATTTCAAGAGAAGATTTTTTAAAATATCTAAAAACTTGAAAATCTTTAATAAATACAATTTCAAATTTTAGGTAAATTGAGTAAATTAAAGTAGTTATATTTGAATTTTGTAATAAATCAGCAATGGATATAAAAAACGCACAATTAATAGTTGATAAGTGGATTAAACAACATGGGGTTCGTTATTTTAATGAACTTACCAATATGGCTCAACTTACTGAAGAGGTGGGTGAGGTAGCTCGTATTATTGCAAGGCGCTATGGAGAACAAAGTGAAAAAGAAAGTGATAAATCTAAAGATTTAGGTGAAGAACTTGCCGATGTTGTATTTGTAGTGTTGTGTTTGGCAAACCAAACAGGTATTGATTTGCAACAAGCATTTGATAAAAAAATGAATATAAAAACCAAGCGAGACCACGACAGGCATCACACCAATAAAAAATTAAAGTAAATGAATTCTTATAAAAATGTCTCGTTTGTAAAATTACTTCTTCGGTTCGGGCTCATTTTTTTAGTAATTATTACAATTATTAAAATAGGGGTATCTATTTTTCAACATGGTAGCTTTACAGGAATGCAACGAGAGTATTTTTCAAGAGAAAATTTTGGTTCTTTTGTTAAAATTCAACTAGTTATGTCATTAGTTTATGGAGCCTTTATGGCAGGCTATTACAAGTTTATTAAAAAATAATTTTCTTAAAGTTTAATTGTGTTTTTTTTCTTGTCGGTAATTTCTTTTAAACACAAATTTCCTATGCTGCCTTTATGTGTATGTTTAAGGGTTTTAGACGGTTTAAAATTGCCTTTATTAATTTTTTCAGCTACAATTTTATAAGCGTCTCTAAAGGGAATTTCCTTTTGAACTAATTTGTTAACTTCATCAACACTAAATAAATACTCGTATTTTTTATCAGCAACAATAGTTGTATTTACTTGGATGTTTTTTAATGAATACGTTAGCATTTCTAAACAAGACGTTAACGTTGAAAAAGATGGAATTAACCCTTCTTTTAGCAACTGTAAATCTCTATGATAACCACTTGGTAAGTTATTGGTTAGTAAGGTAAACTCGTACGGCAATGCTTGTAGCTTATTGCATTTACCCCTAATAAGCTCAAAAACATCAGGGTTTTTTTTATGAGGCATTATGCTTGAACCTGTTGTTAATTCATCTGGAAAAGAAATAAAATTGAAATTCTGACTCATATATAAACAAATATCCATACTCATTTTAGAGAGGGTACTAGCCACAGAACTTATGGCAAAAGCTACAGCTTTTTCTAATTTTCCTCTACCCATTTGTGCAGCCACTGAATTAAATTTTAAAGTCTCAAAACCTAATGCCTCAGTAGTAAAATCTCTATCTATTGGAAAAGAACTTCCGTATCCTGCCGCAGAACCAAGTGGATTTTGATTTGCAATTTTGTAAGCTGCTTTTAAAAAATAAATATCATCAATCAACGTTTCAGCATAGGCAGAAAACCACAACCCAAATGAGGATGGCATCGCAATTTGTAAATGCGTATAACCGGGTAACAATACATTTTTATGTTGTGCTGCTAATTTAATCAGCAAATCAAATAAATCATCAATTCCATCAATTATTTCAACTAAAGCATCCTTAATAAAAAGATGAACATCAACTAAAATTTGATCATTTCTTGAACGTGCCGTATGTATTTTTTTGCCGGTAGCTCCTAATTTTTCAGTTAATAAAAATTCTATTTTAGAGTGAACATCTTCAAAAGCTGCTTCAATAGTAAAATTACCTTTTTCAATAGTTTTTAATATTTCGTTCAATGCTGTAGTTAATGCCTTAATTTCTTCGGAAGATAACAATCCAATTTTATGCAACATGTCAGTGTGTGCAATAGTTCCTATTACATCATATTTTGCAAGAATTACATCCAACTCTCTATCGTTACCAACGGTAAACACATCTATTTTTTTGCTGGTTGAAAAACCTTTATCCCATAGTTTCATAATTTAATTTTTTTATTTTTAGTAGTAAATGCTTTATAAATTCTTACGCTAAATGAAATCTTTCTACTTTGCTTCATTTAAGGGTATTATAAAATCTCACTCAATATATTAATATATAACTCAATTCCTTGTTCAATTTCATGGATATAAACAAACTCGTTAGCCGTATGAGAACGCAAACTGTCGCCGGGTCCTAATTTAAGTGAAGGGCAGTTTAGCACAGCTTGGTCGGACAATGTTGGTGAACCATAAGTTTTTCGACCAAATTTTATGCCCGCTTTTACAATTGGATGATTCTTTGATATGGACGATGAATTAAATCGAAGCGATCTTGGAGTTACCTCGGATGTTACATTACTTTTAATAATGTTTAAAATCTCATGATTCGTATAAATATCATTTACCCTAACATCAACAACAAAATTGCAGCTTGCCGGTACCACATTATGTTGATGACCCGCTGAAATTTGTGAAACAGTCATTTTTACTTTACCAAGAGTTTCTGAAACCTTTGGGAAATTAAATTGTTGAAACCAATCAATATCTTTTAAAGCGTTATATATGGCATTGTCTCCGTTGGTGTGTGCTGCATGCCCAGAGGTACCGTTTGATTTACAATCCAATACAATCAATCCTTTTTCTGCAATGGCCAATTGCATTTTAGTAGGCTCTCCAACAATGGCAAAATCTATTTCGGGCAGTGTGTTTAACACACTGTTTAAACCTTTTTTTCCTGAACTTTCTTCCTCGGCAGAAGCTACAAAAACAATATTGTAGTTTAAGTTTTTAAAACTGTAAAAATGCCTGAATGTTGCTAGTAGAGATACAAGGCTAGCACCTGCATCATTACTTCCTAACCCAAATAATTTATCATTTTCAATTTTTGGCTTAAAGGGATCTAGCGTATAACCCTTGTTTGGATACACCGTATCATGATGCGAGTTAAGTAAAATTGTTTTTTTTGCAGCATCGAAATATTTATTTTTTGCCCATATATTGTTATTGCTTCTTTCAAATGCTATATTTTCACTTTTTAACCAGTTAGAAATCAACAGAGCTGTACCATTTTCTTCTCCTGAAAAGGACTTAGTTGCAATTAATTTTTTTAGCAGGCCAATAGATTTTGATGTTAAATTTAAACTCATAATTAAAGACTTAATGTTGTATGGCCGTTTGAATTAATGGTGTTTACATTCCCAATTTTCACTTTTTGAACACCTTTTTCTAAAGCGTTAAAACAATTGTGTAATTTTGGTAACATCCCACCTGTTATAATGCCTTTTTGTATGAGTTTTTCATATTCATTAAAAGTGATATGTGGTATTACAGATGCTGTATTTTTTATATTTGATAAAACACCCGGGTATTCAAAAACAAAGTGTAAATGCGATTTGTAATTAGTACTCATGGCAACAGCAATTTCTGATGCAACGGTATCGGCATTGGTATTTAATAACTGTCCATTTTTTGTGTGAGTAATAGCACAAAAAACCGGTGTAATATTATTGTTTAAAAACAGATTTATAGTATTGGTGTTTACCTTATTAATATCACCTGCAAAACCGTAATCTATGTTTTTTGTAACGGGTCTTTTACCCGCGGAAATACAATTGGCATCAGCACCCGACAAACCAAGAGCATTACAGTTGAATTTTTGTAAATGGGCAATTATTTGTTTATTCAGCAAGCCGGCATAAACCATTGTTGCCAAATCTAAATTGGCCTGATTGGTAATTCTTCTACCATTTACCATTTCCGATCTCACTCCCATTTTCTCGGCCATCTCTGTAGTTTTTCTTCCACCGCCATGAACCAGTATTTTGGCACCTTTCATAGATGAGAAATCCTTTAAAAATGAACTTAATTTGGTTTCATTATTAATTACTTCACCTCCAATTTTTATAATTTGTAATTTACTTTTTTTCATAATTCTCTAAAATTTTTTTTAACACAATTTGTGCTGCGCAGGTTCTGTTATTTGCTTGTTCAATTACAATGGAATTGTCACTGTCTAAAACTGCATCATCAACCACAACATTTCTTCTAACCGGTAAACAATGCATAAATTTTGCGTTGTTGGTTAATTTCATTTTTGAAGTAGTAATTCGCCAAGTTTCATCCTGTGAAATTTTCCCGTAATTTATGTATGAACTCCAATTTTTTGCATATATAAAATCGGCATTTTCAAACGCCTTATCCTGATTGTATTCTAGAGTTGCATTTTTTGTAATTTCAGGTTTTAACTCAAATCCGGCAGGATGCGTAACTATAAAATTGACATCTTGAAACGTCATAATTTCTACAAATGAATTGGCGACAGCCTGAGGCAGTGCTTTTGGATGAGGTACCCAGGTTAATACAACTTTAGGTTTAGATACCTTTTTAAGCTCGTTAATTGTTATTGCGTCTGCTAGTGCTTGAAGGGGGTGAGCTGTGGCACTCTCCATATTAATAACCGGAACGTTAGCGTATTTCAAAAACCCTTGAATTACTTTATCTTCATAATCTAGTTTTCTGTCTTTTAGTTTTGCGAAAGAGCGTATAGCAATAACATCGCAATACTGCGAAATAACCTGTGCAGCCTCCTTTATATGTTCTGATGTTGATGTATTCATAACACTTCCATCTTCAAATTCTATGGCCCATCCATCACTCGTAAAATTCATCACCATAACATCCATTCCTAAATTTATCGCTGCTTTTTGTGTGCTTAATCGAGTTCTTAAACTCGGGTTAAAAAACAGCATTCCCAACGTTTTGTTTTTGCCTAATTGTTTGAATTTAAATGGGTCTGTTTTTAGTTTTTTAGCTTCATTTACAATTTCTGAAAGGCTATTAAGGTTTGATATGTTTATAAAATTATCCATTCAAAAGTTCTTTTAAAGCGTTTATAAAAATGGTTATTTCGGTTTTTGATATGGACAGTGGCGGTAAAATTCTCAATAGGTTTTTATTATTGCTTCCACCGGTAAAAATGTGTTTGTCAAAAATTAGTTTTTTTCTAAGATTGCTTACATCAAAATCAAATTCTAACCCTAGCATAAGTCCTTTACCCTTAACTTTTTTAATTTGAGGGATTGCTTCAACCTCTCTTAAAAAATAATTGGAAACGATTTTTACATGGGCAATTAAATTTTCTTGTTCTATTATTTCTAAAACTGCTATTGCTGCACTACAGGCTAAATGATTTCCTCCAAATGTAGTTCCAAGCATTCCATATTCAGCTTTAAATTTATTTGAAATTAAAACCCCTCCCATTGGAAATCCGTTTGCCATGCCTTTGGCCACCGTAATGATATCCGGCTGAATTTTGTGATATTGAAAAGCAAAAAACTGTCCGCTTCTCCCATACCCCGACTGGATTTCATCTAAAATTAGCAGTACGCCTTTTTTATTGCATAAACTTTCAAGTTGTTTAAAAAAAACTGTTGCACCTTCATTTAAACCACCTACTCCTTGAATTCCTTCAATAATAACAGCGGCTACATCTTCTTTTTGTAATTCCTGATTTACCAATTCAATATCATTTAATGGTAAAAATGTCACTAACTGTTGTAAATTTATTGGTGCTTTTATTTTAGAATTATCCGTAACTGCTACTGCAGCAGAAGTCCTCCCGTGAAAAGCATTTTTAAAAGCAATTATTCGCTTTTTACCGGTTTTAAATGAGGCCAATTTTAAGGCATTTTCATTAGCCTCAGCACCAGAATTGCACAAAAACAAGTTATAATTTTCACATCCGGAAAGTTTTCCCAACTTTCCGGCTAATTGCTGTTGCAACGGATTTTGAACTGAATTGGAATAAAACCCTATTTTACTCAATTGTTGAGATATAGATTTAACATATTTTGGATGTGAGTGCCCTATTGAAATAACTCCATGACCTCCGTAAAAATCTAAATATTTTGTATTATTTTCATCCCAAACGTAGCAACCTTCGGCCTTTACAGGCGCTACATTGTACAAAGGATATACATCAAATAAATTCATGTCTTTTAGTTTTAAATCTGATTAATTTTTTCAAATGAAGTCACCAAGCCTTTAATAATTGATGAGCTTAAACCTTGATGCTCCATTTCATTTAACCCCTCAATAGTACAACCACTAGGGGTGGTTACCTTATCAATTTCTTGCTCAGGATGATTGCCCGATTGTATTAGTAAACTGGCAGCACCTAAACAAGTTTGCATTGCTAGTTCTTGAGATTCCTCAGCATGAAATCCTAGTTGAACTGCGCCTTGAGCGGTTGCACGTATTAATCGCATCCAAAAAGCAATACCACTTGCGCAAATAACAGTGGCTGATTGCATTAGTTTTTCATCTATACATAAGGTTTGGCCTAAAGAATTGAATATTGTTTCTGCAATTGAAATATTTGCAATACCGTTTTTATTAGCACTTAAACAAGTCATAGATTGCCCTATGGAGATTGCCGTATTCGGCATACCTCTAATTATTGGAAAATCTGCTCCTAAAACGGTTGTTAATTCATGTATCTTTCTACCGGTAACCACCGAGATGATGGTGTGTGTTTTTTCGTTTACCACATCTTTTATTTCTTCTAAAACATGAAATAATTGATTTGGCTGTACCGCTATTATAACCACATTTGAATAACGAACCGCTTTTTTATTGTCGGTAGCTATTTTAACATTTGGCAATTTTTCCAAAGTTTTTAATGTTGTTGTATTTCTTTTGGTTAAATACAAACTTTTACACCTGAATGTGTTTTGAGTTAATATTCCGGTAGCTATGGAATACCCTAAATTTCCTGTCCCAATAATGGCTATTTTCATGTTGTTGTTTTTTTAAAATGAACTTGCTTTTAATTGTAATCCTTCTGATTCCTGAAAACTATATATTAAATTCATATTTTGAATTGCCTGACCGGAAGCACCTTTTAATAAATTATCTATTACCGATGTTATCAATAAGGTGTTTTTATGTTTTTCCAGATAAAGAAAGCAGTTGTTGGTATTTACAACTTGCTTTAAATGAATGGGTTGTTTAGATATATGTGTAAAAACAGCATCTGTATAATAATTATTAAACAGTTTAAAGGCTTTCTCTATACTTTCATCAAAATTCAAATAGATGGAGGCAAAAATTCCTCTACTAAAATTCCCTCTGTTAGGAATGAAAAATAATTCTTTTGAAGAATTTGGATTCAGCGATTTTACGGTTTGCTTTATTTCACCTAAATGTTGATGAGTGAATGCCTTATAAACCGAAAAATTATTGGCTCGCCAACTAAAGTGAGTTGTTGAACTTGGTGTTACCCCCGCTCCTGTAGCCCCTGTAGTGGCATTAATGTGTACCGAACCAGTTAGCAATCCTTTTTTAGCTAATGGTAACAATGCCAGTTGAATGGCGGTTGCAAAACATCCCGGATTTGCAATATGTTGCGCAGCTTTAATTTTTTCTTTTTGAAATTCAGGCAATCCATATACAAATTTTCGTTGCTTAAAAACTGCATCCTCTTGTAATCTGAAATCGTTGCTTAAATCAATAATTTTAGTGTATTTAGAAAATTCATTTTGCTCTAAAAACTTTTTAGAATTTCCATGTCCTAAACACAAAAACAGTACATCAACAGTTAAATTCACTTTATTGGTGAATTTTAAGTCAAGGACTCCCAATAAATCCTGATGTACATTGTAAATGTAATTTCCGGCATTTGATGTACTATATACAAAGTTTATTTCAACTTTTGAATGGTTGATTAACAATCGTATCAATTCACCGGATGTATATCCGGCACCTCCAACTATTCCAACTTGAATCATAATTCTGAATTTACACTGTGATAAATTTTGTTTGCTGTGCCTAAAATTTTAATAAATCCTTTAGCATCACCGGCTGTCCAAGCTTTGTTGGTTTCACCATATTCTCCAAATTTTGAATTCATCAAATCGTGCTCAGATTCAATGCCGTTAATACTAAAATGGTAAGGCTTTAAGGTCACACTAACTTCACCGGTAACTGTTTGTTGAGAATTTGTTAAAAATGCTTCAATATTTCTCATAACCGGATCAAAATATTGACCTTCGTGAAGCAACATGCTGTACCAATTTCCTAATTGTTCTTTCCAATATTGCTGCCATTTTGAAAGGACATGTTTTTCCAAAGCATGATGTGCTTTAATGGTAATAATAGCAGCTGCGGCCTCAAAACCTACTCGACCTTTTATACCAACAATAGTATCTCCTACATGAATATCTCTGCCAATGGCATATTTTGAAGCGATTTCTTCTAATTTTAAAATGTTAGTTATGGGCGAATCGAATTCATCATTTAAACCAACTAGTTCTCCTTTTTTTAAATGCAGTTTAATAGTTGTAGGTTCTATTTTTTCTAGCTGACTTGGAAATGCTTCTTCAGGTAAGGTTTGATGAGACGTTAACGTTTCCACGCCGCCTATACTTGTTCCCCAAATTCCTTTATTAATAGAATATTTAGATTTTTTCCAAGAATTATCAATGCCATTTTGTTTTAAATAATCAATTTCCTCTTGCCTCGATAACTTTAAATCTCTTATTGGAGTAATAATTTCAATTTCAGGGGCTAACGATTGAAAAATCATATCAAATCGCACCTGATCATTTCCTGCGCCGGTACTACCATGGGCAATGTATTTTGCACCAATGTTCTTTGCGTATTTTACAACTTCAATAGCTTGAAAAACGCGTTCTGCACTTACAGAAAGGGGATAGGTATTGTTTTTCAATACGTTTCCAAATACCATATATTTTATAGCTTTGGAATAAAAAGTTTTTAAAATGTTTTTAGTTGCGTGAGTGGTTGCTCCTAATTCTTTCGCTTTTTGGGAGGCTTCAGCTAATTCATTTTTCGAAAACCCACCGGTGTTTACCAGAAGTGTGTGTACTTCTAAATTCAGTTTATTTTGTAAATATTTTACGCAAAATGAAGTATCTAATCCTCCACTATATGCTACTACTACTTTTTTCATGATATTTTATTTTTTTTTAGAAATAAAGCCTGTTTTATTTTTTTTAATCTGCTTAACACCTTAGAATTGTACGGGTGTTTTATGCCATTTTTTTGTGTTTGATTAGGGTTGTACAACATTCCTGTACACAAACACATTTTTTTATTTGTTCTTTGCAAAACATCATAATTGTTACAAGTTTTACACCCATTCCAAAAATCCTCGTCATTTGTCAATTCTGAAAAAGTAACCGGATGATAGCCTAATTCGTAATTGATTTTTAGCACTGCCAAACCGGTTGTTATTCCAAAAATTTTGGCATTTGGATATTTTTCTTTGGAATATTGAAGGATCTTTTTCTTTATTTTTTTTGCGAGTCCTTGCTGTCTGAATTTAGGGTGGACAATTAGTCCGGAATTCACAACAAATTCCTTGTTGTCCCAAGTTTCTATATAACAGAAACCTACAAATTCACCTTTGCGAATTGCAATTACCGCATTACCGGTTTTTATTTTTTGTACAATGTAATCAATGGTCCTTTCGGCAATACCGGTTCCTCTTATCCTGGCAGACTCTTTGATTGTTTTACAAATTATATCAGCATATTTTATATGCGATTTATTGGCAACAACAATTTTCATTGTTTTTGTTTTAACTGTTAAAAAATAATTTTGATGTTTTTTGTGAAAAGGAAAACGAACGCATCGTTTTCAAAAATAAGTTACGCCCACATGGGACGCGGACGAGGAAAATAGCGTGCAATCATAACTACAGATATGTTACATAACTGTATTAAAAAAAGTGATATTAAAAATGATTGTTGCAAAATTGTGTTTGAATAAATGAAAAAAATAGATTACTACGCTACTCTGAAGAAATTAGCGCATACGGCGGCGCACCAATTTTTTGGGGAAGGGCGCATAAAACGTAGTATGTAAGGTGTGCATTTTCATTGGGGCAATATTACATAAAATATTTAATACAAAACATTTATTTGTTGATTTTTATGATAAATCTAATTTTAAGCATAAAAAATTTAAGCTATTTATTTAAAGGGTTATTAATATTATTAAATTAAAAATTGAAACAACTCCGGATTTTCATTTAAGTACTCTCCTAAAAATCCTTTTTGTTTCATTCTGGCAACCAATGGCTCAAAATCATCTTTCGAGTTCAACTCAATTCCAACTACGGCAGGACCTTTATCTCGGTTGTGTTTTTTGGTATATTCAAAATAAGCAATGTCATCGTTTGGTCCTAAAACATCAACAACAAATTCTTTTAACGCTCCCGCTCTTTGGGGGAATTTTATTATAAAATAATGTTTTAATCCTTCATACAATAAAGCGCGCTCTTTCATTTCTTCCATTCGGGTTATATCATTATTGCCACCACTCACTACGCAAACAACGGTTTTACCTTTAATTTGTTCTTTGTGTTTTTCAAGAGCTGCAATTGAGAGCGCTCCGGCAGGCTCAACTACCAAAGCATTTTCATTGTAAACTTTTAAAATAGTAGAGCAAATTAGTCCTTCACAAATAGTATCAGTATCATCGAGTAACTCTTTGCAAAAGTTAAAAGTGATTTCTCCCATTCGTTTTACAGCGGCACCATCTACAAATTTTTCAATATGATTTAAAGTGGTGTTTTTACCATTTTGTAACGAAGTGGTTAAACTTGGCGCACCTTTTGGTTCTACGCCAATTATTTTTGTATTTGGACTTAAGGTTTTAAATACACTAGACACTCCAGAAGCCAAACCACCGCCACCAACGGGGAGCAATAAATAATCTATTGGTATTGTGCTATCGTTTAAAATTTCTAAACCAACGGTTCCTTGCCCGGCAATCACTTCTAAATCATCAAATGGATGTACAAACGTACTTTGATTTACACTACAATAATCTGTTGCCGCTTTCTGACTATCGTCATAACTGTCGCCCACTAATTTTATTTCAACAAATTCACTTCCAAACATTCGCACTTGGTCAATTTTTTGATGTGGCGTTGTTACCGGCATAAAAATAATCCCTTTTACTTTTAACTTTTTACAAGCGTAGGCAACACCCTGTGCATGATTTCCGGCACTGGCACAAACAATTCCGTTAATTAATTCATCTGAAGATAAACCCTGTATTTTGTTAAACGCACCTCTAATTTTATATGAACGAACAACTTGTAAATCTTCGCGTTTAAAATATATGTTAGCCTTGTATCGTTCAGAAAAATTCTTCATATATACTAAAGGTGTATGCTCAACAACTCTATTTAAATTTTGCTGAGCGTTGTATATTTTTTCTAATGAAAGACAATTTTTTACAGGTGTTCTCATTTAATTTAACATTATAAATTATACAATTTTTGTCATAGCTGTCATTGATTCACGTAACTCATAGCCAATAATTTCAATTGGATGAAATCGGATAGCCTCATTAATTTCTATAAGTTCTTTATTGTCTACTCCTGTATTTTTACCTGCACCATATGGTTTACCAATAATGTTTGTTTCAACCTTTTTCATAAAGTCGGCTAATAATGGTTTACAGGCATGGTCAAATAAATAGCAACCATACTCAGCAGTATCAGAAATAATACGATTCATTTCAAATAATTTTTTACGTGCAATTGTATTGGCAATTAATGGAGCTTCGTGTAAAGATTCGTAATAAGCCGATTCTTCTTTAATTCCCGCTTCAGTCATAGTTTCAAATGCCAATTCAACACCCGATTTTACAAATGCTACCATTAAAACAGCATTGTCAAAATATTCTTGTTCCGTAATTTCAACATTTCCGGCAGCAGTTTTTTCAAACGCTGTTTCACCGGTTTGTTCACGCCATTGTAATAGGTTTTTATCGTCATTTGCCCAATCTTCCATCATAGTTTTAGAAAATTCACCACTCATAATATCATCCATATGTTTTTGAAACAATGGACGCATAATTTGTTTTAGTTCTTCCGATAGTTTAAAGGCTTCAATTTTTGCCGGATTTGAAAGGCGATCCATCATATTGGTTATACCACCATGTTTTAATGCTTCCGTAATAACTTCCCATCCATACTGAATTAATTTTGCTGCGTATCCAGGTTCAATTCCTTTTTCAATCATTTTATCGAATGATAATATAGAGCCGGTTTGAAGCAAACCACATAAAATAGTTTGTTCACCCATTAAGTCTGATTTCACTTCTGCAACAAATGATGAGCGCAATACACCTGCCTTGTGCCCACCGGTACCGGCAGCATAGGCTTTTGCATATTCCCAACCTTTATTCTCGGGGTCATTTTCAGGATGTACAGCAATAAGTGTTGGTACACCAAACCCTCTTTTGAATTCTTCTCGGACCTCGGAACCCGGTGATTTTGGAGCTACCATAATAACGGTTATATCCTTACGAATTTGCATCCCTTCTTCAACAATATTAAAACCGTGGGAATACGATAAAGTTGCCCCTTTTTTCATAAGCGGCATTACGGCAGTTACAACATGAGTATGTTGTTTGTCTGGCGTTAAATTTATAACCAAGTCGGCTGACGGAATTAATTCCTCATATGAGCCTACTTTAAATTTATTTTCGACAGCGTTTATGTATGATTGTCTTTTTTGTTTAATGGCGGCTTCTCTTAATGTATAAGAAACATCTAAGCCGGAATCTCTCAAATTTAAACCCTGATTTAAACCTTGGGCTCCACATCCTACAATTACAATTTTTTTTCCTTTTAAAGCTTGTACACCATCACTAAACTCTGATGTATCCATAAAATCACATTGTCCTAATTGTTTTAGCTTTAAACGTAATGGAAGTGTATTGAAATAATTTTTCATTTTTATATTTTTAGTATTTTTTCAATCTTTTTATTCTAATTGATTTCTTGTAATAATTCTGAAATTGCCATTTTGGGTCTTGTAATAGCAATGCGCCCTGAGCGAACAAATTGCAACAATCCATAAGGTTTTAATTTGTCGTATAACCGGTCAATATCTTCTTTTAACCCTGTTGTTTCAATTACAAAATAACGCTCTGTAATTGTTACAATATGTGCTCTTCGTAATTTTAATTTATTCTGGATCTTTTCATCGTACAGGTATCGGGTCGATAATTTAAACATGGCAGTTTCCTGATAAATTATTTCTTCCTCGGTATGATAAAAAGCGCCAATAACTTCAATTTGTTTTTCTAGCTGTCCAACTACTTTTCGAATCAAAGTTTCTGACACAATTACAACAAAAGTAAATCGGTGTACATTGTCAATTTCAGATTTACTTGCTGTTAAGCTCTCAATATTGATATGTCTTTTTAAAAATATAGCTGAAAGACGGTTTAACAATCCTATATTATTTTCGGTATAAACCGATACTGTAAATTTTTGTTTGGTATCCATAATTAACTTAATCTTACATCTGAAACACTTGCTCCTGTTGGTATCATAGGAAAAACATTATCTTCTTGCTCAATTACAACTTCTAAAAAATAAGCGTTTTTTGAGGCAACCATTGTTTTAATTGCATTGGCCAGGTTTTCACGTTTTGAGACCCTAACTGCTTCGATATTATAAGCATTGGCAAGTTTTACAAAATCGGGGCTAACCATTTCTGTAGAGGCATAACGTTTATCAAAAAATAGTTCTTGCCACTGGCGAACCATTCCTAAATAACTATTATTTAAAACTACTATTTTAACAGCTACATTTGTTTGAAGAATAGTTCCTAATTCATTACAGGTCATTTGATATCCGCCATCACCTATAATTGCGATAACCTCTCGATTTGGGGCTCCCATTTTAGCTCCTATTGAAGCCGGTAATGCAAATCCCATTGTACCTAAACCTCCTGATGTTACACTACTACGAGTTTTAATAAAATCGGCGTATCTACATGCAAACATTTGGTGTTGCCCAACATCTGAAACTATTATGGCATCTCCTTGCGTTTCATTATTTATACCTTTTAAAACTTCGCCCATGGTTAAACCTTCTTTTGAAGGGTTAAGCTGATTATTAATTACTTGATTTTTTTCAATTATTAATAATTTATGGAATTCTTGCATCCAAAGTTTGTGCTCAGCCTTTTTAACAAGAGGCAATATTTTGGCTAAAGATTCTTTAACATCGGCTACAACTGCTACATCGGTTTTTACATTTTTATCAATTTCGGCAGGGTCAATGTCAAAATGAATCACTTTTGCTTGCTTAGCATAGGTATTTAAATTTCCGGTAACACGGTCATCAAAACGCATCCCAATAGCAATTAAAACATCACACTGGTTTGTTAAAACATTTGGAGCATAATTACCGTGCATACCTACCATACCTACATTTAATGGGTGTTTGGTTTCTAGTGCTGAAAGCCCTAATGCCGTTGATGCCGAAGGGATATCTGTTTTTTCAATAAAACTCTTAAACTCTTTTTCTGCACCACCAATTATAACTCCTTGTCCCCAAACGATAAAAGGTTTTTTAGCATTATTAATTAAGTTGGCAGCTTCCTTCAACTTATTTATATTTAACTCGGGTACTGCCTTATAGCTTCTAATTTTTTTGCATTTTTTATAGCTGAAATCAAATTCTTCAAATTGAGCATCTTTGGTAATATCAATTAATACTGGACCGGGGCGACCTGATTTTGCGATGTAAAATGCTTTTGCAAAAACTTCGGGAATCTCAGAAGCCTTTGTTATTTGGTAATTCCATTTGGTGACAGGAGTAGAAATACCTACAATATCAGTTTCTTGAAATGCATCGGATCCTAATAAATGAGAGGCTACCTGCCCGGTAATACATACTAAAGGTGTGGAATCTATTTGTGCATCGGCAATACCCGTTACTAAATTGGTTGCACCGGGACCTGAAGTTGCAAATACAATTCCCGGTTTACCGGTTACACGTGCAAAACCTTGTGCCGCATGGGTTGCACCTTGTTCATGACGTGTTAATACATGGCGTAACCTGTTTTGATATTTATAAAGCTCATCATAAACTGGCATTATAGCGCCTCCGGGATATCCATATGCCAAATCAACACCTTCCTCTAATAAACATTTAATTACTGCCTCAGCACCTGTTAACCTAACAGTTGTTGAAGTATCCCGTTCTAAAACTTCTTTTTTTAATGTTTCCATAGTTTTAAAATTTATCCGTTACACAACCTTCTGAAGCGGAAGAAACGGTATTAGCATATTT
>CAYFFC010000002.1:36666-89258 GCA_964342295.1 uncultured Lutibacter sp.
CCTAAACCGGCACCCATAATCATAGAAGTTGGTTTTAACATTTCAGGCATACCAGGCCCTCCTTTAGGTCCAACATACCGAATTACAACAACATCACCTTTTTCCACTTTTCCATTTCCTATTCCTTCATTAGCCTCGCTTTCGCTGTTAAAAACAACAGCTTTTCCTTCAAACAAGTTTCCTTCCTTTCCACTTATTTTAGCAACGGCACCTTCTTTGGCTAGGTTTCCAAACAAAATTTGTAAGTTACCTGATGATTTCAATGCTTTTTCAGTAGGATGAATAACTTGTTGTTCTTCTTTAAAACTTAACGGTTTTACATCAGCTAAGTTTTCAGCCAATGTTTTCCCTGTGACTGTTAAACAATCTCCGTGTAAAAATCCCTTTTCCAATAAATATTTCATAACTGCCGGGGTTCCACCAACACCATGAACATCTTCCATTAAATATTCGCCGCTTGGTTTTAAATCGGCAATTAACGGAGTTCTATCACTAACACGTTGAAAATCATCCAAAGTAAAATCAATTCCGGCCGCATGAGCTATGGCTAAATAATGCAACACCGCATTGGTTGATCCACCCAAGGCATTTACCAATGCTACTGCATTTTCGAGTGACTTTTTTGTAATAATATCAAGTGGCTTTAAATCGAGTTCTAATAAATTTTTCATGGCGGCTGCTATGCGTTCGCTTTCACTTTCCTTGTACGGATTTTCAGCAGGAATAGAAGAATTGTAAGGCAAAGCAAATCCTAATGCTTCAATAGATGAAGCCATTGTGTTTGCCGTGTACATGCCTCCACAAGCACCGGCACCAGGAATGGCATTTTTAATAATTTCTTTATATTCTTCTTCTGAAATTTGCCCCGCTATTTTCTGACCTAATGCCTCAAAAGCCGATACAATATTTAGTTTTCTTCCTTTGTAATTTCCTGATGCTATTGTGCCTCCATATACCATAATTGAAGGACGGTTTAATCGAAGCATCGCCATTATGGCACCGGGCATATTTTTATCACAACCAACAACAGCTACAAGGGCATCATAGCTTTGAGCATTCATTACAACCTCCATAGAATCGGCAATAATATCTCTTGAAGGAAGTGAGTAATTCATTCCCGAAGTTCCCATTGAAATACCGTCACTTACCCCAATGGTATTAAAAACCAATCCAACGTGTCCATGTTTTGTAATATCTTGTTTTATGTTAGCAGCTATATTGTTTAAGTGCATATTGCATGGGTTACCGTCATACCCTGTGCTGGCTATTCCAATTTGGGGTTTTTTCATATCTTCTTCAGATAATCCAACACCATATAACATAGCTTGTGCTGCCGGCTGAGTGGAATCTTGAGTAACTCTTTTACTATATTTGTTTAATTGCATTTAATTTATTACTTCGTTATTTTTATTATTTATTGTTTAATACAAATTAAATTTCATTGCTTTTTGTGTAATAAGCAGCAAATTTAAATCTGGCATTTTTAATATGTGTTTCGCATTTATTTTATTTACAATATTCAATTCACTAAATAGAGCGTTATATTATTAATATTCAGGCATTTAAACATTAAAAATTTACAATGATAAGTTGCAAAAAAAAGCCTTCCAAAAAATTAGGAAGGCCTTGTGGTTTTTATATCATTTAATAACATTCCTAATCCGTATGTGAATAAATCACCTGAATAATAATAGAAATGATATTGATAATTGTTAAACGCATTGTGATGTTGCAAATATTATAAAATAATTTTAATAACAAAATTTTAAAGCAAATTATTACTTTAAAAGTTTTGCAGCTTTTTGTTGAATGATTTCTTCAACTGTGGTATTTTTAATCTTACTTTCAAGCCAAGATAGGATATCTAAATATAAAAAGGCTCTTCTTTCATATGGATGATGTTCGAATTGTACCAATTCTTCATATAAATTTTTAAATGCATTTTTAAGGTCATGCGGATAAATATTGCTTAAATTTTTAAGGAAAGTAATCATTTTTCGTTGAACTTCGTGTAAATCATTCATTTTAATTAAAAACTTATAGGTTGATACAATTAGTTTTTCAATATTATAATCAATACCGGCTTCGTAATGGGCTACCAAATTTAAAACGCGGGTAAAACAAAGCAAATCTTCACGCATTTTTAACTCTTTGTTATTTATAATTTTCTCTAAATAAGCTATACAATTTTCGTTTTTCCCTGCCCCAAAGTATAAACAGGCTATTTTATAGTAGAATACCATAATATGGTGCGCATCTATTTTGTTGCTGTACAGGGTTAACTGGTCAATCAATCCTGTGGCGTAAGGCAATCCATCCGTAAATTTACCTTCTAAAAAAAACAGATTAAGTTTATTTTGATTGTAATATAAAAACTCAAGTGTTTTAGTGTTTTCATTTAAGGCAATATTTTCATTTTTTATGTCAAATTCTAATAATTGTAAGATGCTGTTGAACTTAGAACGATGTTTTATAAGATATAACGACTCCAACAGATAGTTAATACCTTTTAAGTAGAAAACCGGGTTCTGTTTTTTCATAGCGGGTTGTTCCTGAAATAAATCGACCCATTTTTGAGAAAATTTAAAACTCGATACAAAGTCTTGAATTATTAAACTATACCATAAATAAGCCTTGTATAAAAATAATTTTTCTTTAAACCCAAGATCTGACACCTTGTATTTAGGCAATCTTTTTTCGAAATAATTTTTTACAATTTTAGCATCAGCATCATTTTTTACATATCCTTCTTTTAATAACAAACTGTACAGTTGTAACGATAAATTTGATAGTTTACTAATGCGAACATTTTTTAAACTTAATTGCTTTGCTTGTTTTGAAAGTTCTTCGGCACGGTTACTCATGCTTCTGGTAATGTATTGTGATTCAATTACTTTTTCAAATTCTACAATTTCATACGCCAAATTATTTTCGTTATTGTTTAAAGCTAAAACTTTTGCTTTATCTAAAATTTTTAGACTTTGATTATAAAGACCTTTATTGTATAAAATAGCAGCAAAATCAAACTGTTCTCTAATTTGAGCTCTTACGTTTTGATGTACCGGATTAAATCGTAAGCTCACCAAAAGTTGTTTGTATAAGTGTGCTTTAGTATTGGAGATTTGTTGTTTTTTTATACCGGTTTTTTTTAAAATAAGCGTATCATCATAGCTAGTTACTTTGTCTAATAAATTAAACAAGGCAATAAAATTTGCGCCTGTATTGCCGCCTAATCGTCCAACATAAAGTTTAAATTGACGTTTTTCAGATTTTGAAAGCGACTTTATTAAGCTAAAAAGTGGGTCTTTTTGTTCTATAGACATTGTAATTTATTTAATTGTAACAGTCTAATAATGAAATTGTTATAATTCTCAACAATGAATTGAATGTAGTAATTGTACCGCTATTATAACAAAATCAAAATATTTGTACACCTATTTTTGACATTCAAATGTGATAAAAAAAAATTAGAAATGAGTAAAAACAGTGTTCAAATTTTTGACACCACATTAAGAGATGGTGAGCAGGTGCCGGGTTGCAAGTTAAATACTTCACAAAAATTGGTAATTGCTCAGCGTTTAGATGTTTTGGGTGTAGATGTAATTGAAGCCGGATTTCCAATTTCAAGTCCGGGAGATTTTACATCGGTTGAAGAAATATCAAAAATTGTTAAAAATGCAACAGTTTGTGGCCTAACAAGGGCAAATAAAAAAGACATAGAAGTTGCTGCTGATGCATTAAAACTTGCAAAACGACCAAGAATTCATACTGGTATTGGTACATCCAATTCACATATTTTATATAAATTTAATTCTACCCAAGAAAAAATTATGCAACGCGCATTTGAAGCTGTTTCTTATGCCAAATCTTTTGTTGAAGATGTAGAGTTTTATGCTGAAGATGCGGGCAGGACAGATAATGAATATTTGGCACGCGTTTGTGAGTACGTTATAAAAGCAGGTGCAACTGTTTTAAATATTCCGGATACTACAGGGTATTGTTTACCCGATGAATACGGTGAAAAAATAAAGTATTTAAAGGAAAATGTAAAAGGTATTGATAAAGTTGTCATATCTTGTCATTGTCATAACGATTTAGGTTTGGCTACAGCCAATGCAATAGCCGGGGTTCAAAATGGAGCCAGACAAATTGAATGTACCATTAACGGTATAGGTGAACGTGCCGGAAACACAGCCTTAGAAGAGGTAGTAATGATTTTAAAGCAACATCCTTATCTTAATTTAGATACTGGTATTGATACAAAACAATTATATGCTACTAGTCAACTAGTTCAGCAAAGCATGGGTATGTTGGTACAACCTAACAAGGCTATTATTGGTGAGAATGCATTTGCACACAGCTCAGGAATTCATCAAGATGGTGTTATAAAAAATAGAGAAACCTATGAAATTATTAATCCTGAAGATGTTGGGGTAACAGAATCATCAATAGTGTTAACGGCACGTAGCGGTAGGGCAGCCTTGGCATACAGAGCCAAAAATATTGGTTACAATTTAACAAAAATTGAATTGGATGACGTGTATCCTCAGTTTTTACAATTTGCCGATCATCATAAGGAAATAAATGATAACGATTTACATCATTTAATGGAATTGAATCATATTCCAAAATCGTATGTAACTATTTAACTTTTTCTGTAGAAAATGAGTAAAACACTTTTCGATAAAGTATGGGATAACCATGTGGTTACTACAATAAAAAACGGTCCGCAAGTTTTGTATATTGATAAGCATTTGATTCACGAGGTTACCAGTCCGCAGGCATTTAAAGAACTTGAAGATAGAAAAATTGAAGTGTTCAGACCTGAAAAAACTCTTGCTACTGCCGATCATAATACGCCAACCAAAAATCAGCATTTACCGGTTAAAGATACCTTATCTAGAAATCAATTACGGCAATTGGCTGAAAACTGTAAAAAAAATGACATTGTTTTTTATGGTTTAGGGCATCCATACAATGGTATTGTTCATGTAATCGCCCCGGAATTAGGTGTTACACAGCCGGGTATGACACTGGTTTGTGGAGATAGCCATACATCTACCCATGGTGCCTTTGGGGCCATTGCTTTTGGTATTGGAACCAGTCAAGTAGCACAGGTTTTTGCTAGTCAGTGTGTAATTACTGAAAAACCAAAAACTATGCGAATTACCCTTACCGGCAAACTAAATAAAGGAGTGTTGCCAAAAGATGTAATTTTATATATTATCTCAAAATTAGGCACTAATGGCAGTACCGGATATTTTGTGGAATACGCCGGAGAAGTTTTTGAAAATATGTCTATGGAAGGCCGAATGACCGTTTGCAATATGAGTATAGAAATGGGGGCAAGAGGAGGAATGATTTCTCCGGATGCTATTACTTTTGAATACTTAAAAGGCAGGAAATTTGTGAATGAAGGAGAAAAATTTGAAGATAAAGTTACACATTGGAAAACTCTGAAAACTGATGAGGATGCGCAATTTGATAAAGAATATTTTTTTGATGCAGATGATATAGCGCCTATGATTACTTTTGGAACAAACCCGGGGATGGGAATAAAATTAAATGAATTAATACCTAATAAGGATGACGAATCATTTAATAAATCTTTAAACTATATGGGGTTTTCAAAAGGAGAAACCTTAATTAATAAACAAGTAAACTACGTGTTTATAGGTAGTTGTACCAACTCTAGAATTGAAGATTTTAGGGTGGCGGCAAATTATATCAAGGGCAAACAAAAGGCAAAGAATGTACACGCCCTCATTGTTCCGGGCTCACAGTTAGTAGCTAAACAAATTGAAAATGAAGGCTTACTTCATGTTTTTGAAGATGCAGGTTTTGAAATACGACAACCGGGGTGTTCTGCTTGTTTGGCAATGAATGATGATAAAATACCTGAAGGAGAATATTGCGTATCAACTTCAAATCGGAATTTTGAAGGAAGGCAAGGGCAAGGGGCTAGAACATTATTAGCAAGTCCGTTAATAGCAGCTTCAGTAGCTATTGAGGGTAAAATTACTGACGTTTTAAACACTTTTTAAATTGGAAAAATTTACTACACTTTGCTCAACAGCAATACCATTACCAATTGAAAATATAGATACCGATCAAATAATTCCTGCTCGGTTTTTAAAAGCTACAAATAAGGAAGGGTTTGGTAAAAATTTATTTAGAGATTGGAAATATCATAAAGATGGTTCGGTTAACGATGAATTTATATTAAATAACGATGCTTATTTTGGAAAAATATTGGTAGCAGGAAGTAATTTTGGCTGTGGATCGAGTAGAGAACATGCGGCTTGGGCTATTTCAGATTACGGTTTTAAAGTTGTGGTGTCCAGTTTTTTTGCTGATATTTTTAAAGGAAATGCCTTGAATAACGGGATATTACCTATTCAAATTTCAGAAGATTTTTTACAAATATTATTAAAAGCTATCAAAATCAATCCAAAATCATTAATTTTAGTTGATTTAGAAAAACAAACCTTAACCCTGCAAGAATCAGGGCAGTATGAAAGGTTTGAAATTAATCCATATAAAAAATTATGTTTGCAAAATGGGTATGATGATATTGATTATTTGATTAGCATTAAAGATAAAATTAAAGCTTACGAAACCAAAAAAGTAGAATTATGAATTTAAAAATAGCTTTGTTACCGGGTGATGGAATTGGTCCTGAAGTTATTGGTCAGGCAGTTAAAGTTTTAGATGCCATTGCCGAGAAATTTCAACATAACTTTACTTACAAAACTGCGGATGTAGGTGCCATAGCAATTGATAAAACAGGAAATCCGCTACCCGATGATACATTGGAATTATGCGCAACATCCGATGCAATTTTATTTGGAGCCATTGGTGATCCAAAATATGATAACAATCCAAACGCAAAAATTCGCCCGGAGCAGGGATTATTAAAACTTCGTAAAAGTTTGGGGTTGTTTGCAAATATTAGGCCGTTAACAACCTACAATTCCCTATTACATAAATCAAATTTAAAGGCAGAAGTTATTAAGGGAACCGATTTTGTAATTTACAGAGAATTGACAGGGGGAATTTATTTTGGTGAAAAAAAATTGAGTGAAGACGGTAATACTGCATTTGATGGATGTTCTTATACCGTAGATGAAATTGATAGAATAGCGCATTTAGCATTTAAAGCTGCTCAAGGAAGAAGAAAAAAACTAACATTGGTAGATAAAGCTAATGTATTAGAAACTTCAAGGTTGTGGAGGAAAAGGGTTACCGAAATTTCAACAGAATATCCTGATGTAACCTTAGAATTTTTATTTGTTGATAATGCTGCTATGCAAATTATATTAAACCCGTCGCAGTTTGACGTAATTTTAACCGAAAACATGTTTGGCGATATTTTATCGGATGAAGCAAGTGTTATATCTGGTTCTATAGGCTTGCAGGCATCTGCTTCAGTTGGAACAAGTACCGCCTTGTTTGAACCTATTCACGGTTCATTCCCACAGGCAAAAGGGAAAAACATTGCAAATCCGCTAGCGGCAGTTTTATCCGCAGCTATGCTGTTGGAGCACTTTCAATTGTTTGAAGAGGCAGATACCATTAAAAAGGCAGTTGAAAAATCAATAGAACTTAATATTTCTACTCCCGATTTAAATAGTACAAACCATTTTTCAACAAGTAATGTTGGAAATTTTTTAAGAGATTTTATTTTGGAAGATGAAGATACGTTTTATAACAAAAATAATATTGATTTAGGACAATCAACCATTATTTAAATTTTAACAATATTGTAACGTACACCCAATATTTATGTAAAATGTTGGGTGTATTTTTTTGTAGCTTTGCCAAATGAAAAAAAATGAAAATTTTATAGAAGCTCTTAACTATAGAAGATCAGTAAGGGTTTATGATGAAGCAAAAGAGTTGAATTCTCAACTAGTAAAAAAATGTATTGAGCAAGCTACATTAGCTCCAAACAGTAGTAACATGCAATTGTGGGAATTTCACCATGTTACCTCCAAACAAGTACGTGAAAAAATTGCAACCGCTTGTATGGGACAAAGTGCGGCTGTTACCGCAAAAGAGCTGCTAGTGGTTGTTGTTAGAAAAGATTTATGGAAAAAAAGGACTAAAGCCAATTTAAATTATTTAAAACTAGTTTTTGGTGATAAGCCTACAAGTGAATATAGCAGACGAGAAAAATTTGCATTTACATATTACACTAAAATTATGCCCTTTGTTTATGGTGAATTTTTAGGAATATTTGGGTGTATTAAATATATTTCTTCTTGGATAACAGGTTTGTTTAAACCAAGTTACAGGCAGCTTAGAAAATCAGATATGCGTGTGGTTGCTCATAAAAGTGCCGGATTGGCAGCACAAACATTTATGTTAAGTATGGCTGCGGAAGGGTATGATACTTGCCCAATGGAGGGGTCAGATACCTTACGTATTAAGAAAATTCTAAATCTTCCAAGTTCCAGCGAAATAAATATGGTTATTTCATGCGGAATTCGAAAGCCTGAAGGAGTTTATGGTAGCCGTTTCAGGATTCCTTTTGATGAAGTATACAAGCAATGGTAAAATTACGTAACTTTAATAGATTAAAGGCGAAGTAGTGATATGAGCTCAAAGCAGGAAATAATTGATAAAATAATTTTAAGTAAAAGCAGGCCGCATCTTAATTTTAGTTTGAAATACAAAACTGAAAAATTTACAAATAATTTGTTTTATACGTTGTTTGATGCAAAAGCCTGTGTTTCTGAAAACATAAAAAAATTGGAAGAAGATTTTCAAGAAATCTACACCCTGGCATGTTTAAATGAAGAAAACCGTTGTGATAAAATTTGGAATTTATTTTTATCAAAATTACCGGAAATTTTAGAAAATTTGAACTTAGATGCTCAGGAATTGTACAACCATGACCCGGCTTCTAAAAGTATTGAAGAGGTGTATTTGGCATATCCGGGATTTTTTGCCATTGCAATTTACAGGTTTAGCCATGAGTTGTATTTATTAAATACGCCTGTTATTCCGCGATTAATGAGTGAGTATGCACATGGAAAAACCGGAACTGATATTCATCCCGGAGCAACTATTGGAAAATCTTTTTTTATTGACCATGCTACCGGAACCGTAATTGGAGAAACCTGTGTGATTAAAGATTTTGTAAAAATTTATCAAGGTGTCACATTAGGTGCCTTACAAGTTTCAAAAAATTTAAAAAATATTAAAAGACATCCAACTGTTGAAAGTAATGTTACCATTTATGCCAATGCTACTATTTTAGGTGGCGATACCGTAATTGGAGAAAATAGTACTATTGGAGGTAATGTTTGGATTACAGCATCCATTCCTAAAAATTCCATTGTATATCATACTCCTGAAACTAAGTTAAAGCCAAAGGTTAAAAAATGAGCGATTCGAAGGTTTTTGATTTTATTGGCAATTCACCTCTTGTAAAGGTGTATAACTTATTACAAAAAAAAGAAGTTTCACTGTATTTAAAGTTGGAAGGAAATAATCCGGCAGGTAGTGTAAAAGACCGACCTGCATATAACATGATTTTTTCTGCTATAGAAAGAGGCGACATAAAAAAAGGGGATTATTTAATTGAAGCTACCAGTGGGAATACCGGAATTGCATTAGCTATGATGGCACAACAATTTGGATTAAAAATTGAGTTGGTGATGCCTGAAAATTCAACTAAAGAACGAATCCAAACTATGAAGGCATATGGAGCTAAAGTAACATTAACAGCTCCAGAAAATGGTATTGAAGGCTCTAGAACTTATGCCGAAAAAATGGTTGCAGAAAAAGGATATTATATGCTCAATCAGTTTTCTAATGATGATAATTGGAAGGCACACTATAAAACTACCGGACCTGAAATTTGGAATGATACGAATGGAGAAATTACGCATTTTGTTTCTGCTATGGGCACCACAGGCACCATAATGGGGTGTTCAACATTTCTAAAAGAAAAAAAATCGGAAATTCAAATTATAGGAGCGCAACCCACTGATAATTCCAGAATACCCGGCATAAGAAAATGGTCAAAAGCATTTCTTCCAAAAATATTTGACCCAAAAAAAGTTGATAAAATTATTGAAGTAAGTGAGCAAGAAGCTCGTGAAATGACAAAACTACTAGCTGTAAAAGAAGGTGTTTTTTGTGGTATGAGTGCCGGAGGGGCTGTTGCGGCATCATTAAAACTTGCTGAAACGCTTGAAAAGGGCCTTATTGTAACGGTAATTCCTGATAGGGGCGACCGCTATTTATCTTCAGATTTATTTGATTAAAACGTTGTAGCACTTATCTGATTAATAGATTGGTTGAGAGTTGCATTTGTTGTATTTTTGTTTGTTAGAATATTATAATTTCTTACCATGAACAAAATACAAATGGTTGACCTTAAGGGTCAATACAATAAAATACAAGAGCAAGTCGATTCAAAAATATTAGAAGTTGTTAAATCTTCAGCATTTATCAACGGTCCTGAAGTACATGAGTTTCAAAAAGAATTTGAAAACTATTTAGGGGTAAAACACGTAATTCCTTGTGCCAATGGTACCGATGCCCTTCAAATTGCTATGATGGGATTAGGTTTACAGCAGGGTGATGAAGTTATTACGTCCGATTTTACTTTTGCTGCAACCGTTGAGGTTATTGCTTTATTAAAATTAACTCCTGTTTTAGTTGATGTTGAAAAAGATACGTTCAATATAGATATTGAGGCTCTTAAAAAAGCAATTACTCCAAAAACAAAAGCTATAGTTCCGGTGCATTTATTCGGCCAATGTGCAAATATGGAAGCGGTGTTAGAGGTAGCCAAAGAACATAACTTATACGTAATTGAAGATACCGCACAAGCAATAGGTGCAGATTATACTTTTAGCAATGGAACTAAAAAGAAGGCTGGAACAATTGGAAATGTTGGAACAACATCGTTCTTCCCTTCAAAAAATTTAGGATGTTACGGTGATGGAGGTGCAATTTTTACAAATGATGATGAGTTGGCGCACACCTTAAGGGGTATGGTAAATCACGGTATGTATAAGCGGTACTACCACGATGTTGTAGGAGTTAATTCGCGTTTAGACAGTGTGCAGGCTGCGGTTTTACGCATTAAATTACAACATTTAGATACCTATTGCGATGCACGAAAAAAAGCGGCAGCATATTATTCTTCAAAATTTTCAGGTCATAGCAATATTGTAACACCGGTTGTAAGTGATTTTACAACCCATGTTTTTCATCAATATACAATACAGGTTAAAAATGTTGACAGAAACGCATTGCATGAACATTTATTAAATTCCGGAATTCCAAATGCCATTTATTATCCGGTTCCGTTACATCGTCAAAAAGCTTATACTGATGAACGCTATATTGAAACAGATTTTAAGGTAACTAATGAATTAGTTGAAACCGTACTTTCTTTACCAATGCATACCGAATTGGATACCGAGCAAATGGATTTTATTTGTGAAACAGTGCTAAATTTTATAGATAAAAATGCCTAAAATACTAGTTACCGGCGGATTGGGTTTTATTGGATCGCACACTGTTGTGGCTTTGCAAAATGAAGGGTTTGAAGTAGTAATTATCGATAATTTATCAAATGCCACTATTTCGGTTTTGGATAATATTGCGAGCATAACCGGGATAAATCCTGAGTTTTTTAATATCGATTTAAAAAATAAGAAGGCAATTGGTAAATTTTTTAAAAATCAAAAAATAGATGGTGTTATTCACTTTGCAGCCTCAAAGGCTGTTGGTGAAAGTGTGAATATGCCCTTGGAATATTACGAAAATAATATTGCAGCCTTAGTATTTTTACTGCAAGAAATGAACCTAAATAAGGTGCATAACTTTATTTTCAGCTCATCTTGCACGGTTTATGGCCAAGCCGATGAATTACCAATAACCGAAAAAGCACCTATTAAGCCTGCAGCATCTCCTTATGGAAATACCAAGCAAATAGGCGAAGAAATTATTAAAGATACCACTAAGATTTCCAATTTAAATGCAGTAGCTTTACGGTATTTTAACCCTATAGGGGCGCATGCATCTGCTAAAATTGGTGAATTGCCTATTGGTGTGCCACAAAATTTAATTCCGTTTGTAACACAAACAGCATCAGGTATCAGAAAAGAATTATCGATTTTTGGAAAAGATTACCCAACGCCTGATGGAACGGCAATAAGAGACTATATTCATGTAATGGATTTAGCAGAAGCTCATATAGTTGCTATAAAAAGGCTTTTTAATGGTAAAAATAAGCAACAGTTTGAGGTGTTTAATATTGGTACCGGAAAAGGAAATTCGGTATTGGAAATCATTAAAAGTTTTGAAAAAGTAAGCGGTGAAAAACTCAACTATAAATTTGTTGATAGGCGAGAAGGTGATATAACCGCTGCTTATGCCGATACATCTGTTGCAAATAACGAACTTGGCTGGAAAGCAAAACATTCCTTAGAAGAAGCCTTGCTCTCAGCTTGGAATTGGCAAAAAAGTTTAGGGTAGTTAAAATAACGTGTTTGTAAAAAAGCAGGTCGTTCAGAATAAAGACATTGTAAAATTCTGATTTCAAAATAATATTACAAAAAAATACAAACTTGTTTTAATAGTTTTTTTGTAATATTGTTTTATAGAAAAAATAATTGCTATCAAATTTCCTTAAATATCCTAAAATAATACGGTAAGATTATAATTTACCTCAATTACAAGCGGCTGATGTGGAATTAGATAATGATGTAACATTTAGGGATAAAGTAAGCAATGATTATAAAAGTGGATATGTTATATATTATTTTAATCAAATAAATTGGGATGAATTATAATTTCAACAAAATTAAAGGTGGAGCTTTTTTCACTGCCTTTATTCTGATTTTTTTAACTTCTTGTATTAGTATATCTAAAATAATTATTGGATTTAAAAACCCTGAAGTTATTACTGTAGAGGAATTAAAAGATATTAGAAACCAAATATTTAATGATAACATAAATGATTATTATTATATGGAAGGTATCAAAGATTCGATTTTTTTAAATAAAATTTTAAGCTTGTCATTTAAAGGGGGTTTAAATATATATAACAAAAATGGAGAAAAATTATTCTTTAAAAATTCAACTTGTATAAACGATGATTTAGAAATAATAAATAAAAATAAAGACTCTTTAATGTTTATATTAAATGAAAATCTCGAAGATAAAATCAAAAATTTAATAAATTTAGATTTGAATGAACAATTAAAAATATCTGATTTTAAAAATTATGAGTACTATATAATTTATTTTTGGAGTTCTTTTATGAACAAAAAAACTTTAATACAAAATGAGTTTAAATTCTTAAATCAGAATTTTAATTCTAGCAAATATAAAATTATCCGAATAAATTGTGACTTTTTAGATATATGGAATCTTGAAAAAGAAAAAAAATTAAAACTTAAATTTAAAAAAGATAATGATGGTTATTATAATGTTTCATTTAAATCAATTCCTTGGAAGTAGGTCTACCAACAACTCATAAAATTTAGGCTCATATATGAATTTGGTACAAAAAGACAAACATTTAATAATAATATTTACTTATAAGGAAAAATCTCTAAATGTTTAAACCGCAAAAAATCTTTAAAAAACGCGTTGTTCATACAACTCGTTTTCTGTTTATTTATCCATTACTGAAACCCATTGGTAGTAATATTTCTATCAATTTTACGCATTAAACCTTGTAAAACTTTACCGGGTCCAACTTCTATAAACTCAGTACCACCATCGGCAATCATTTGTTGAATGGACTGTGTCCACCGAACTGGAGCCGTTAACTGAGCTATTAGGTTTTCTTTTATTTCAGCCGGATTGGTAACTGCTTTTGCTACCACATTCTGATAAATTGGACAAGTTGGATTGTTAAAGTCAGTTTCTTTAATTGCTTTTGCCAATTCCTCTCTTGCCGGTTCCATTAAAGGGGAGTGGAAAGCGCCTCCAACTGGTAATTTTAAAGCACGACGAGCACCTTTTGCAGTTAACAATTCACATGCTTTATCAATGGCTGAAATTTCACCCGATATAACCAATTGCCCCGGGCAGTTATAATTTGCCGCTACTACTATGCCATCAACTTCGGCACAAGTTTCTTCAACAACAGCATCATCTAAACCAAGTACTGCCGCCATGGTTGATGCTTGCATTTCACAGGCCTTTTGCATAGCCAATGCTCTTTTTGAAACTAACTGTAGACCATCTTCAAACGATAATGCTCCGTTCGCAACCAAAGCCGATAGTTCCCCTAAAGAATGCCCCGCTACCATTTCGGGTTTAAATGCTTCCCCCAAAGTTTTAGCCAAAATAACGGAATGTAAAAAAATTGCAGGTTGAGTAACTTTAGTTTGTTTTAAAGCTTCTGCTGTTCCCTCAAACATAATATCGGTAATGGCAAATCCTAAAATTTTATTTGCCTTTTCAAACAGTTCTTGAGCTAAAGGAGATTTTTCGTATAAATCTAACCCCATTCCTGTAAATTGAGCACCTTGTCCTGGAAATATATATGCTTTCATTTTGTAAGTTTCGTTTTAAAATTGAAAAGGCAAAAATAGGAATTATTTGCTATATTCGTGTCAACTAACTACTAATGAATAGTCAAAAAAAATCTGAAGCCTTTACCATCTATTTAATTTTAGGTTCAATGTTTATTGCTGCCCTTGTGGTTTCGAACTTAATTTTTCAAAAATTTTTTTATTGGAATCCGTTTGGCTTGTTTAAATTTGAACTGTCGGTTGGAATATTACCTTACCCAATCACATTTTTAATAACAGATGTTGTTTCTGAAATTTATGGTAAAAGAAAAGCTAATAAAGTAGTACTTGCAGGAATTTTCGCTTCGGCATTTTCTATGGGAATTATTTTGATTGCCAATTATGTACCTGCTATTGATAACTCACCTATTAATAATGAAATCTTTACAAAAGTTTTTGGCTTATCTCCCATTGCAGTGTTGGCTTCTATGTTAGCCTATTTGTTTGCTCAGTTTATAGATATTAAGATTTATCATTTTTGGAAGAGAAAAACCAAAGGAAGGATGTTATGGTTGCGTAATAATTTTTCAACTTTTTCTTCGCAATTTATTGATACGTTTACAGTTATTTCATTGCTTAGTTTGTTTAACGTATTGCCTTGGAGTATGTTTGGAAGCTTGTTGCTTAGCGGGTTTTTGTTCAAAATATTAATAGCATTGTTAGATACCCCGGTTTTGTATTTGATAGTATTTTTATTTAAAAGACGTTTTAAGTTAAAAATTGCAGAGGAAATTTCATTAATTTAAGATGGAAAAATCTTAAATATTTTGGCATATTTATTGTTTCAAAGTTACTTTTTAAATTAATATACTCAATAATTGTCCTTTTAAATTGTACTAATGACTAAAACGTATCTGAAAAAACGATTTTATGTAAGTTTTATCGTTGTCTGTTTTTGCGTAATAAATAGCGGTTTTGCTCAAATATCCGTGGGAACCTCATACGGAATCCAAATTCCCGGAAGACAAGATTTAAAGTTTCGATATTATGAAAATAATGAATTGTTACAGGAATTAAAAACAACCTATGTTTACACAACCATAACCCCTATGTTTAATTTAAATGTTACGTATTGGTTCGAAAAATATGGAATGCGCTTAGATTATTTTGCATGGGAACATATAAGTACTGCCAAACAATTTGAAACACCCGGAACTCCTCCTTTTAATGGGATAGAGCAAGGGCGTGATGCACTCTTTTTTAGTATTTTAAGGAAAATGCCTTTTCCGTTTATTAGTAAAGAAAAACAACGTAATCCAAACTATTTTTCTTCGGTTGGTATTGGTATTGGTGAAACGCTTACAGAGGTTAAAAAAGGAAGAACCCAATGGCGTGCTGCTTTTCAGCTTTCTTACAATTTAAGTGTGCCAATTATTAAAAATGTAAATGGCACCCTAGAATTTAAATATCTGTTAACCAGAGATATAGATACTTTATTTGTAAATGATGGGTGGTTTGTAGATACTTCAGGGAGGTGGACATTATTTAGGTTTGGGCCTCATTGGGATACTAAGTATCATGTAATTCAATTTGGGTTGCAATGGAATGTTTTCAATAAAAAGAATAAATAAAAAAAGTAGCTTTACGTATAGTTCAATGATTTGAAAATAAGTTATTTAAAATATTTTGGCACACTTTTTGAAATATACTTGTCAAAGGTAACAAAAACAAAAGTTCTCTGATATAAAATGTAAGTGAAACATAAAGTAAATGACCCTGTCATCCCTAAAAAGAAACATTTACAAAGTCAGAAAAAAATAACATAAAAAAGCTTTTTTATAACCTTGTTTTGAAGTTAGCTTACCGTAATTTTAACTTTATAACCTTCATTGTTTCGTATGTTAAATACGGTACCATTTTCAAAAATTAAATATTGTCCTTTTACCCCAATTAGTTTGCCTGTAAATTCAGGTGTTTTATCAAGATTTAACGATTTGATCTTGGTTGGAAATTGAATAACCGGATAGTTTATTTCGGTTATTTTCCCATTGTTTTCCAAGTAGTAATTTTGTGCTTCTTTTGGTATATATTTTCGTAGTTTTTCGCGTTCTTCAATTAAATCGGCATCAGTGTTTTCATTTTTAAGCATTTTTTGCCAACTGGTTTTATCTGAAACGTGTTGTTTTAGAGCCACTTCGGTTAATCCTGCTAAATAGCGGTTTGGTAATTCAACAATTTCAATAGCTTTTGTGGCACCTTGGTCAATCCATCGGGTTGGAATTTGCGATTTACGGGTTACACCAACTTTTACATTACTCGATAAAGCTAAATACACAATATGAGGCTGTAATTGTACCTTTTTTTCAAATTCTAAATCACGATCTTCAATATTCAAATGTGCAGTACTCAGTTCAGGTTTCATAATCCATTCACCTACTTGTGGGCTGTTGTAAAAGCATTCATAACAAAAACCTTGTCTGAAAATTTTCTTCTCTTCACCACAGTTTAGGCATTGATACCCTTCAAAGCTAATTTCTAAGGTTCTGTTTAATAGCTGATTTAAGTTTAAAAAGCTATTTTCAAAATTTAAGTAATACAGAACTTCTTCATTGTTTTCGGTCAACATTTTTTTTAAAACTCCCTGGTAATGCATAAAAACTTTTTTAGTAAATTTATAACGATAAAGATACTTATAAAAAAATGCCATTTCCAATAGTTAATTCTATAATTTCTTGGTTCTTGAAAAAAAGAAAGCATCAAATGGAGTTATTTTTAAAATACCCGGTTGATGTACAGAACGAATTGTTATTTAAATTGCTTGATAAGGCAAAAGATACTGAAATTGGAAAGCATTTTGGGTTTTCTAAAATAAAATCGTACCAAGAATTTTCTGAAAAAGTACCTATTAGACAATACGAGTCAATAGAACAATTAATTGAACGAACCCGACGTGGCGAACAGAATATTTTTTGGCCAACTCCCATAAAATGGTTTGCAAAATCAAGTGGTACTACCAATGCCAAAAGCAAATTTATACCGGTTAGCGAGGAAGCACTTGAAGACTGTCATTTTAAAGCCGGAAAAGATATGCTTTGCCTATATTTTAATAATAATGATTCAGCTCAATTGTTTACCGGTAAGGGATTACGTTTAGGAGGAAGCAGCGCTGTATATGAAGATAATAACACCTACTTTGGAGACCTGTCAGCCATTATTATTGAAAATTTACCTTTTTGGGCCGATTTTAGCAGTGCTCCAAAACAGGAAACTGCGCTGATGAGCGAATGGGAAACAAAAATGAAAGCCATTGTTGATGAAACTATTAACGAAGATATTACCAGTTTGGTTGGGGTACCATCTTGGATGCTGGTAATTTTAAATAAGGTTCTAGATCGAACAGGTAAGAAAAATATATTGGAAGTATGGCCAAATCTTGAAGTTTATTTTCACGGAGGGGTGAATTTTAATCCGTATAGAGAGCAGTTTAAAAAATTGATTCCAAAAAAAAGTTTTAAATATTACGAAACGTATAATGCATCAGAAGGTTTTTTTGCAATTCAGGATAAAAATGGTTCGTACGATTTACTGTTGATGTTAGACTATGGTATTTATTATGAATTTATACCTATGGAACATTTTAATGGAGAATTGTCTGAAGCAATCCCACTTGCCGATGTAAAGAAAAATAAAAACTATGCTATGGTAATTACAACTAACGGTGGGTTATGGCGTTATTTAATTGGAGATACTGTAAAATTTACTTCATTAAACCCGTATAGAATTAGAATTACAGGACGAACAAAACACTTTATAAACGTTTTTGGAGAAGAATTAATAGTGGAAAATGCTGAAGACGCTTTGCAACAAGCCTGTTTAAAAACCAATGCACAAATTTTAGAATATACAGTAGCTCCAATTTTTATGGACAGTAATCATACTGGTGGACATGAATGGTTAATCGAATTTAAACAACAACCTGAAAATATAGGTTATTTTACTGAAATTTTAGATAATGCCCTAAAGTCAATCAATTCAGATTATGAAGCTAAACGGTATAATAACATGACCTTGACAATGCCAAAAATTAATATTGCCCAAAAAGGATTGTTTTATGATTGGCTTAAATCTCAAGGCAAATTAGGGGGGCAACATAAAGTACCCAGATTATCAAATTCACGCAAGCATTTGGAAGAACTGTTAGCTTTACAGAAATTGAATGTGTAGTGTTAGTCGCGAGGCTCTTTTCTATCAAATTAATGTCTAATTTGAACGAGTAACAAATATTATTATTTGCTATGGCGCTAGCCTTTAATAGTACAAAATATTGTGTATTGTAAATAATTATTTTAATGGTCTTTTTTTAATCATACCGCCTTTAGCATCTTTTATACTGTGCATTACAATAAATGCATCTTTATCAATTTTATCAATTTCGGTTTGCAACTTAGACAACTCTAACCGAGTTAGTAAAGTATACACTATATCTGTTTGCTTCAATTGTTCACCCCTTTTTGCATACCCTTTTTTACCGGAATATAAAGTGCAACCTCTACCCAATTTTTCAATAATAGCCAATCTTATATCTTCATTTCTTTCTGATATTATAGTTACCCCAACGTATTCTTCAACTCCAGTAACTACATAATCAACAGTTTTTGATGCAGCTAAGTATGTTAATATTGCATATAAAGAAATTTCAATTGAAAAAATATAAGCAGCAAATGAGAATATGATAATGTTGAATAATAATATAATATCTCCAATTGTCATTGAGGTTTTTCGGCTAATGAAAACAGCTAAAACTTCAGTTCCATCAATAACAGAACCACCTCGAACGGCTAATCCAATACCTAAACCTAAAAAGAAGCCTCCAAAAACAGAAATTAATAGTTTATCGGTTGTGATTGCCGGATAAGGCATAAAATAAACAGCAAGTGCCAGTAAAATAATGGCAATAATACTTTTAATTGCGAATTGCTTACTTATGGTTGAGAAAGCTAACAGTATAAAAGGAGTATTTATCAATACAATAAAGACTGATAAGGATATCCCTGTTAATTCAGCGGTGATAAGTGAAATACCTGTTACTCCTCCATCAAGAAAAGAATTTGGAAGTAAAAATCCTTTTAAACCAAAACTTGCCGCTAGAACTCCCAATAAAATTAAAAAACTTTCTTGAAGTATATGGGTAAATTCAACCTTCCTAATATGGATTTCTCTTTCAAGAAGCTTTGAAGATGTTTTTTTATCTTTCTTATTTAGTTGACGTTTTACAGTCTCAACAATAATATATTGAAAAATTGGATTCATGGTATTCAAATATTTTTTTCCTATGTTACGGATATCAACAGTAATGGGTAGACCAAAAGTGCAATACCCGTGTTTATAATAAATGTAAAAGTTAACCGTAAAATAGTTTTTGCCTTGAAAATGGTTGTCAAGGCTCTCTCTATTTTAGCCTTCTTATTTTTCTGGTCTGCTTAATTTATTATTAGTTTTCTTGTCATCACCTGCATATATAATGAGGGCAACAATTATTATTTGAAATGTATTTCCCATTTTTTATGCTGTTATCGCTAGTTTATAAATTTACAATAAATTATTTTGTATCGAAAGATGTATTTTATAATAGTGCGCAGTAGGGGATTGGCTTTGAAGTTTAGCGTTTAGTCTATTAATGGTTTAGAAGAGAGCTTATATTTTACGTTCTATAACGTAATTAACCATAGTTAAAAGGGAATCTTTATATACAGAAGCTGGATAAGAGCTTAAAATAGCAACTGCTTTTTTATGATATTCTTTCATTTTTAAATTGGTATAATCAATACCTCCCTTTTCTTTTACAAAGGCTATAACCTCTTTAACACGTTTTTTATTTTTATTATGGTTTTTTACCGAATTAATGAGCCATTTACGTTCTTCTTTAGAACAGTGATTCAAGGTATAAATTAAGGGTAGCGTCATTTTTTGCTCTTTGATATCAATGCCGGTTGGTTTGCCAATTTTGGCATCGGTATAATCAAAAAGGTCATCTTTAATTTGAAAGGCAATACCAATTAACTCTCCAAATAAGCGCATTTTTTCAACCTCTTCTTTATCACTTCCTACCGATGCAGCACCTATTCCACAACAGGCTGCAATAAGGGTTGCTGTTTTTTGTCTTATGATGTCAAAGTATACAGCTTCAGTAATATCTAATCTTCGTGCTTTTTCTATTTGAAGTAACTCTCCCTCGGTCATTTCTTTTAAAGAAATTGATATGAGTTTTAACAAGTCAAAATCGTTATTGTCTATTGAAAGCAGTAAACTCTTTGAAAACAAATAATCGCCTACTAATACAGCAATCTTATTTTTCCATAAAGCATTTATTGAAAAAAAACCACGTCTGCGGTTACTGTCATCAACCACATCGTCATGCACTAAAGAACCGGTATGAATTAATTCAATTAACGATGCTCCCCGATAGGTTCTTTCGCTAAAACTTCCGTTTGAAACCATTTTAGCCACTAAAAAAACAAACATTGGCCGCATTTGCTTTCCTTTTCTTCGAACAATATAATGGGTAATTCTGTTTAATAAAGGAACTTGTGTGGCCATAGAATCTTTGAATTTATTTTCAAAGAATTCCATTTCGGTAAGAATAGGTTGTTTTATTTGTGCTACAATTTTCATTAAAAATCAAAAATATAAAAATAGTAGCATAAAACTAACTTTTATTTGCTAATTGTCCGCAGGCGGCATCTATATCTTTTCCTCTACTTCTCCTAACATTAACAACGATTCCGTTCATTTCTAAATTACTAATGTAGTTGTTTATAGAATTTGCTGAAGCTTGTTGAAATTCACCATCATCAATTGGGTTGTACTCAATTAAATTTACTTTACAAGGTACGTATTTGCAAAATTTCACCAAAGCATTTATAGCATCATTAGAGTCGTTAATTCCTTTCCAAACTACATATTCGTAGGTTACCCTACTCGCTGTTTTCGAATACCAGTATTCTATAGCTTCTTTTAACTGATTTAAAGGAAAAGATTCATTGAAAGGCATAATTTTACTTCGAACTTCATCAATAGCTGAATGCAATGAAATAGCTAAATTAAATTTCACTTTGTCATCAGCCAATTTTTTAATCATTTTTGGTATTCCTGAAGTGGAAACCGTAATTCGTTTTGGTGACATTCCCAATCCTTCAGAAGAAGTAATTTTTTCTATGGCTTTAAGTACATTGTTATAATTCATTAAGGGTTCGCCCATACCCATAAAAACAATATTAGATAATTTACGATTGTAATATAGTAAACTCTCCTTATTTATAGCAGCTACTTGATCGTAAATTTCATCGGGATTTAAATTACGCATTTTTTTTAATCGTGCGGTTGCACAAAATTTACAATCTAAACTGCAACCAACTTGGCTCGACACACAGGCAGTTGTTCTTGATTCTGTTGGTATTAAAACCGATTCAACTATTAAGCCGTCATGTAACCGAACGGCATTTTTTACTGTGCCGTCATTACTCCGTTGTAAGCTGTCAACTTTTATATGATTAATCACAAAATGTGTTTGCAACATTTGGCGGGTTTCCTTTGAAATATTTGTCATTTCCTCAAAAGAATGAACACTTTTTTGCCAAAGCCATTCATAAACCTGATTTCCCCTAAATGCTTTGTTGTTTTGTGAAACAAAAAACGCACGAAGTTCTTCTTTAGATAAAGCTCTTATGTCCTTTTTTTTAACCATTTAGGTTTGGGTTTATAAAAAGATTCCCGCTATTGCGGGAACCAAATAATTGCAATAATAAATTTTTATATAATTAACATAGCATCTCCATACGAGTAAAACTTGTACTTTTCTTTAACGGCTTCTTTATAGGCTTTCATTAAAAAATCGTAACCTGCAAAGGCTGCAACCATCATCATTAAAGTAGATTTTGGAGTGTGAAAATTGGTGATCATACAATTAGCGATACTAAAATCGTACGGTGGAAAAATAAATTTATTTGTCCATCCATTAAACGGGTTTAAATGATTATTTGAAGAAACAGAACTTTCCATAGCTCGCATTACGGTCGTGCCAACAGCGCATATGCGTCTTTTGTTGTCAATTGCTCGGTTAACAGCATCAGCAGTTTCTGTGGTAATTAATGATTGCTCAGAATCCATTTTATGTTTAGACAAATCTTCAACTTCTACAGGGCTAAAAGTTCCTAAACCAACGTGAAGCGTTACTTCGGCAAAATCAACACCTTTTATTTCTAACCGTTTCATTAAATGTTTAGAAAAGTGCAATCCGGCAGTGGGTGCTGCTACGGCGCCTTCATGTTTTGCATAAATGGTTTGGTAACGTTCTTCATCTTCAGGTTCAACAGCTCTTTTTATGTATTTAGGAAGTGGAGTTTCACCCAATTCTTCTAATTTAGTTCTAAATTCTTCATAGGAACCATCATATAAAAATCGCAAGGTTCTCCCTCTTGATGTAGTGTTGTCAATTACTTCAGCAACCAAACTTTCATCATCTCCAAAAAACAACTTATTTCCAATTCGTATTTTTCTAGCCGGATCAACAAGTACATCCCATAACCTACTTTCGGCATTTAATTCCCTTAATAAAAAAACTTCGATTCTTGCGCCGGTTTTTTCCTTTTCACCATACATGCGGGCAGGAAATACTTTTGTGTTATTTAATACCATTAAGTCGCCTTCATCAAAATAATCAATCAAATCCTTAAACATTTTATGCTCAATGGTTTGTTCTTTGCGGTTTAGTACCATTAAACGTGCTTCATCTCTGTGTTCTGCCGGTCTTTCAGCTAACAAATCTAATGGTAAATCAAATTTAAAATGTGATAATTTCATGTGCTTTTTTATTGAATGAGCGCAAATATACAACATCGGCATAGCCGTTGTCAAGTGTTTCTTAATAAAAGTTTGTTTTATAGCTTTTTAAGAGCTTAATTTTTTTAAATCGTTCCAAAAATTCACATATGATTTTGATACAACTTCAGGGTTTTGAATAATTATGGGAGCCTTGCAGGCTAATGGCGCAAAGGCCATAGCCATTCGGTGGTCATCATAGGTTGCAATAGAGATATTTTTATGTATTTCGGATGATGGATAAAGATTTAAAGAGTCCTCGGTAATACTAACTTTCCCGCCTAATTTCTCCAATTCGGTTTTTAATGCAACCAGACGGTCAGTTTCTTTTATTTTTAGTGTATGTAAACCGGTTAGATGGCAAGAAATACCTAAACCAAAACATGTAACTGCTATTGTTTGAGCTATATCAGGCGCATTATTTAAATTCAGATTTAATGATTTTAAACTAATATTACCGGTATTTTTAATTGTAATGCAGCTTTTGTTAAAGCTAGTTTCAACACCTAATTTTTTATAAATATTCTGTAAAACTGCATCGCCTTGTAAACTGTTTTTTTTGTAGGAATGTAATTTTATTTTTGATTGACTATTTAAAGCCACTAAACTGTAAAAGTAAGATGCTGAACTCCAGTCGGATTCTACTATAACGGTTTTTGATGAAATTTCCGATTTTGGAAAAATAGTAATTGCATTGCCCTTCCAATCCCAATTTATACCAATTTCTTTTAAAAGAGAAAGGGTCATTTTTATATAGGGTACCGATGTTACTTCTCCTTTAAATTTTAATGTTAATCCATTAGGTAATTTGGCTGCAATTAACAATAATGCACTAATATACTGACTGCTAACATTGCCTTCAATTTCAATATTGCTGTTAGTAATTTTCTTCCCCGTAATTTTTAAAGGAGGAAACCCCTCTTTTTCAAGGTATTTAATGTCTGCTCCTAGCATTAGTAATGCCTCAACCAATATTTTAATAGGCCTGTTTTTCATGCGTTCTGACCCTGTTAAAACTACACGGTGATTTTCTTTACAAGCAAAATAAGCAGTTAAAAAACGCATAGCCGTACCGGCATGACCAATATTGATTTCATTAGCGATACTATTTAATGCTTGTTGTAAAAGTTTAGAATCGTCAGAATCCGAAGCGTTTTTAATTATTAAATTAGAAAATAATTGTTGCAGAATAAGCAATCGGTTCGTTTCGCTTTTAGAACCGCTGATGATAATTTCACCATGAATCGTCTTATTTATTTTAGCTAAATGTAATGTACTCATACAATGTTTAGTTAGTAGCTTTTATTAAAAATATTTTTAATAGATTTACTTTCTAAGTTTCTAATTAATCAAACAACTAAAAAATTATGAAAAAATACTTTTTTCTAATTAGCTGCATTTTTTTGGTAACAGTTCACAAAGTTAATGCTCAAAAGATAGTATCCAAATTTAATAGCAAATATTATAATGCTATGGAATGGCGCAATATAGGCCCATTTAGAGGGGGTAGAAGCGCTGCAGTAACAGGTGTTCCAAATAAGGCAAATCTATACTATTTTGGTGCTACCGGTGGTGGGGTATGGAAAACTACCGATGCAGGAAATACGTGGTCTAATATTTCGGATGGATTTTTTGGCGGCTCAGTAGGGGCTATTACCGTGAGTGAGTCGGATCCAAATGTGATTTATGTTGGGAATGGTGAAGTTACAGTAAGAGGAAATGTATCGTCAGGCGATGGAATGTGGAAATCCGTTGATGCCGGAAAAACATGGAATCATATTGGATTAAAAAAATCGAGACATATTGCGCGTGTTCGAGTGCATCCTAAAAACTCTGATATAGTTTTTGCTGCGGTTCTGGGAGATTTGTATAAATCAAGTTCAGAAAGAGGCGTGTATAAATCAGTTGATGGGGGTAATACCTGGAAAAAAGTATTATTTGCCAATGCCGATGCAGGGGCAGTAGATTTAATTATGGACCCGAATAATTCCAGAATTCTGTATGCTTCGACATGGAATGTAAGAAGAACTCCTTATAGTTTGTCAAGTGGAGGGGAAGGTTCAGATTTATGGAAAAGTAACGATGAAGGCGAATCATGGGAGAAAATATCTGAGAATGAAGGTTTGCCAAAAGGAATTTGGGGTATTAGCGGTATAGCGGTTTCACCAATAAATAGTGATATTGTTTGGGCAATTATAGAAAATAAAGATGGTGGCGTTTACAAATCTACCGACGCCGGTAAAACTTGGAAATTAATTAATAAAGAGCGTAAATTACGCCAACGAGCTTGGTATTATACACGCATCTATGCAGATACGCAAGATGAAAATATTGTATATGTATTAAATGTACGTTACCACAAATCAACAGATGGGGGAAAAACATATAAAACCTACAATGCTCCTCATGGTGATCATCACGATTTATGGATTGCACCGGAAAATAACCAAAGAATGATTATTGGAGATGATGGGGGCGCTCAAGTTAGTTTCGATGCAGGTGAAAATTGGAGTACTTATATGAATCAGCCAACCGCACAGTTTTATAGGGTAACTACCGATAATCATTTTCCGTATAGAATTTATGGTGCCCAGCAAGATAATTCAACCGTTAGGATAGCTCATAGAACTTCAGGTGGTGCCATTGGAGAGCGAGATTGGGAACCAACTGCGGGAGGAGAAAGTGCACATATTGCAGTAGATCCTTTAAATAATGATATTGTTTACGGAGGAAGTTATGGGGGATTGTTGACAAGAGTGAATCATAAAACTAAAGAGAGAAGAGTAATAAATGTATGGCCCGATAATCCGATGGGACATGGAGCGGAAGCTATGAAATACAGATTTCAGTGGAACTACCCTATCTTTTTCTCACCGCATAACAAAAAGAAAATGTACACCACTTCAAATTATGTGCATGTAACCTATAATGAAGGGCAATCGTTTGAAGTTATTAGTCCCGATTTAACCAGGAATGCCCCGGAAACACTAAAAGCCTCAGGAGGGCCAATTACTAAAGACAACACAGGCGTTGAATATTACGGAACTATTTTTGCGGCAGTTGAATCTCCATACGAAAAAGATTTGATTTGGACGGGCTCTGATGATGGGTTGGTACATATAACGCGAGATGGCGGTAAAAATTGGATAAATGTAACACCAAAAAAAATACCTGAGTGGATGATGATTAACAGTATTGAAGTCGATCCTTTTCATGCAGGTGGAGCATACATTGTTGGTACACGTTATAAATTAGGTGATTATAAACCATACATTTATAAAACCGAAGATTATGGTAAAAGTTGGAAATTAATCACTAACGGAATTGGTGAAGAACATTTTACCCGAGTTGTGCGTGCCGATTCAAATAGGGAAGGCTTATTGTATGCCGGAACCGAAAATGGTATGTATATTAGTTTTGATGATGGGGTTAATTGGGAACGTTTTCAACTAAATTTACCAATGGTGCCAATTACCGATTTGGCAATAAAAAATAATAATTTAATTGCGGCAACCCAAGGTCGTTCATTTTGGATGATTGACGATTTAACCCCCTTACATCAAATTAATAAAACACTTATTTCAAAAGAAGCTTTTTTATATAAACCTATGGATAGTTATAGGTTAGGAGGAGGAAGTCGTAAATCAAAAACCATGGGGAAAAATCACCCGGGTGGTGTGCTGATAAATTATTTTATTAATAATTATGATAAAAAAGACACCATCAGTTTATCTTTTTTTGAGGATTCAGGAAAACATATAAAAACTTTTTCAACGTATCCCGATGAAAAGCAACAAGAAGAAAAATTAAAAGTAAAAAATGGTTCAAATGTTTTTAATTGGAACATGAAATATCCTGATGCAGAAAAAGTTAAAGGTATGATTTTATGGTGGGCTTCATTAACCGGTCCAATCGCTTTGCCGGGCACATATAAAGTTTCTTTGAACAAAAACGGAGTACAACTAACGGAGCAAAATTTCAACTTATTAAAAGATCCAAGAAGCAATGCAAGTTTGGGTGATTTACAGGCGCAGTTTGATTTTATAACTGAAGGCCAGGAAAAATTATCCGAAGTACATAAAACGTTAAAAAATATTTCCAAAGCGAAAAAGCAACTGAAACAACTAAAAGAAAATATCGGTGAATCAGATAAGTATAAGGATTTAATTGAGTTGGCTGATACTATTAAAAAGTCGTTAACTAAACACGAAAACAACCTATATCAAACTAAGAGTAAAAGTTCTCAAGACCCACTTAATTTTCCTATAAAACTAAACAATAAGCTGGCGCATCTGAACGCATTAAATAGTATGGGAGATTTTAAACCAACAGATCAATCAGTGGCATTTCAAAAAGAAATTTTTGAAATGATAAATAAGGAGTTAGAAGCAATACAGCGTATTTTTAATGATGATGTAAAAGAGCTTAATAAAAAGGTGAAACAAAGTGATATTAACCTAATTAATATTGATTAACAGACTTAAAGATGAAATAGTTACATACAGGCACCCCAAACAGGGTCAGTTGGTGGGGGAGCAACTATACTAACCGGCTCTTTTTTTACCGGGTGTACAAATTCAATTTTACGTGCATGTAAATGAATTCCTGCGTCTTTGTTACTTCGGTTGAAACCATATTTTAAATCTCCCTTGATTGGGCAACCAATGGTTGCTAGCTGACACCTAATTTGATGATGTCGCCCTGTTTCTAAATCAATTTCGAGTAAGTGATATGAATTTAATGATTTTATTAAATTATAATGCAATACAGCTTCCTTACTGCCATCAACAGGCTTTTTAAAAGAAGTAGATTTGTTATTTTTCGGATTCTTTTTTAAAAAACTTTTAAGAGTACCGCTTTGTTTTAGAGGTTTGTTTTTTACAATTGCCCAATAGTTTTTTTTAACTTTTTTTTCGCGTAGCATTTTATTAAAACGCTCTAAAGCTTTTGATGTTTTAGCAAATACTACAATACCGCTGGTTGGACGATCTAATCTATGTACAACACCTAAAAAAACATTACCGGGTTTATTATATTTTTCTTTAATATAATCCTTTACAACATCACTAAGTGGTGTATCACCGGTTTTATCTCCTTGAACTATATCTCCACACCGTTTATTAATTATAATTAGGTGATTGTCCTCAAATAAAACCTCTAAATTATTTTTTGTTGAAGCCATTATTTGAAATGTTGGTACGCTTCTTGGTTAAGTTCGTCAATAAAACTTAATAATTCCTCTCTTCCTGATTTTGCAGTGGCTGAAGTCACAAAAAATTGAGGCATAGTTTCCCAATCCGACAATGTCATTTTTTTGTTATAAAATTGGATGTTTCTGTTAAGTTGGGAGGTTTTTAATTTATCGGCTTTTGTAAAAACAATACAAAAAGGGATGTTGTTTTCGCCTAAAAATTTCATAAATTCAAGATCAATTTTTTGAGGTTCAAGCCTAACGTCAACTAAAACAAAAGAACAAACAAGCTGTTGCCTTTTTAAAAAATAATCTTTTATAAATTTTTGAAAAGATTGTCGTTTGGCTTTAGAGACCTGTGCATATCCGTATCCGGGTAAATCTACCAAAAACCAATTATCGTTTATTAAAAAATGATTAATTAATTGTGTTTTTCCTGGTTTTCCCGATGTTTTTGCCAGCTTGCTCTTACCGGTTAGCATGTTAATAAGTGAGGATTTGCCAACATTTGATCGGCCAATAAAGGCGTACTCAGGCAGCATTTCTTTTGGGCATTTGGCAACATTAGTGTTGCTTATAACAAAATTAGCCTGTTTAATTTTCATGGCTTAGAGATTTCGTTCTTTTAGCCAGTTATGAAGAATTTGGTTAAAAGTTTCAGGATATTCCATCATAGGTGCGTGCCCGCATTTTTCAATCCAATATAAATTAGAATCCGGTAAAAGTTTATTGAATTCTTCAGCAACTTCAGGAGGAGTTACTGTATCATTTTCCCCCCAAATAATACATGCAGGCGTTTTCATGTCGGGCAGGTCTTTCGCCATATTATGTCGTATAGCGCTTTTGGCTATGGCTAAGGTTTTAACAACTTTAACCCGGTCATTTACCGTTGCATAAACTTCATCAACTACCTCCTTGGTAGCAACCTTCGGATTATAAAAAACTTCTTGTGTTTTGGTTTTTATATACTCATAATTTCCCCTTTTCGGGTAGGTGTCTCCCATTGATTTTTCGTATAAACCAGAACTTCCTGTTAAAATAAGACCATCAACATTTTTTAAATTCATCTTAGTAAAATACAGTGCTATATGACCACCAAGGGAGTTGCCCAATAAAATGGCACTGTTTATATTTTTAAAAGCCATAAACTCTTTTAAAAATTTAGAAAGATTTTTTACATTAGTTTTAAGCAGGGGTAGGGTATATATAGGTAGTTCAGGAATAAGTATCCTGTAACCGTTTTTTGAAAAATGGTTAAATACACCTTCAAAATTGCTAAGAGTGCCCATAAGCCCATGTAAAACAATTATAGGTTGCCCTTCACCTGATTCTAAGTAGCTGAACTTCCCTTCTTTTTTAAGATCAATGCTCATTAATTTTCAATTTTTAAGCCAGCCACAAAGGTAACCTTTTTTTCCAAAATACACCTTTTTACTTAATTGTGCCAATTAATAATATAACAAGCTCTTATTCAAAATTTTAAATTAAAAATAATTAGAAATGATAAAAGTTATTAACAAAGTGGATAAAAGTGGTAAAATGTGGGAAAAAATTTATATTTTTGAAATTGTACTTAAGTCATGATAAATTTAATTGGAACATATGAGTGTAAGGCAGATGCCAAAGGAAGGGTTGCTATTTCTTCGGCATTAAAGAAACAATTGTTGCCTGTTTTACAAGATGGTTTTGTTGTAAAGCGTGCAGTTTTTCAGCCTTGTCTTGAATTGTATCCAATGTCTGAATGGAATATTTTAATGGCAAAGGTCAATAAATTGAATCGGTTTGTGAAAAAAAACAATGATTTTATAAGGCGATTTACTGCGGGGGTAAAAATTGTAGAGCTCGATGCTTCGGGAAGGTTGCTTATACCTAAAGATTTACAAATTTTTGCCGGTATTCAAAAACAGGTTGTACTCTCTTCAGCTGTTAACATTATTGAGATTTGGGATAAGGATAAATATGAAACTGCCATTGATGAGGCTGCGATTGATTTTGCAGATTTGGCAGAAGAAGTGATGGGTAATGTAAATGAGAATGAAGATGAAGTATCATAGTCCTGTACTTTTAAAAGAGAGTATTGACGGTTTAAATATAAAACCGGATGGTGTGTATGTTGATGTAACCTTTGGAGGTGGAGGGCATTCAATGGAAATTTTAAATCGGTTAGGTAACAGAGGTAAACTTTATGCTTTTGACCAGGATAAAGATGCACAGCAAAATACTATTGAAGATTCCAGGTTTACATTAATTCCACAAAATTTTAGGTTTATAAAAAGGTTTTTAAGGTTTTACGGAATTGAGAAAGTTGATGGTATTTTGGCTGATTTAGGGGTTTCATCACATCAGTTTGATAAAGCTGATAGAGGGTTTTCAACTCGGTTTGATGCAGATTTAGATATGAGAATGAATCAGGAAGGTGAATTGTCGGCTTTAGAAGTTGTAAACAATTACACTGAAGAGCAACTGAGTTCAGTATTGTTTCAATATGGAGAATTGAGAAATTCAAGAGTGTTGGCGAAAAAAATTATTGAAGCTCGAGCTCAAAACGAGATTAAAACCAGTTTCGATTTAAAGCATGTTTTAGAATCATTCATCCCAAAAGCTAAAGAGCATAAAGTATTAGCGCAAATATTTCAAGCAATTAGAATGGAGGTTAACCAAGAAATGGAGGTTTTAAAAGAGTTTTTACTGCAAGTTCCTCAATTGCTTAATCAAGATGGGAGGATTAGTGTTATATCGTATCATTCGCTGGAAGATAGGTTGGTTAAGCGATTTATAAAGAACGGACAATTTGAAGGAGAACCTGAAAAAGATTTTTATGGAAACGTTCATGTTCCTTTAAAAAAAGTTGGAAAAATGATTGTGCCAACCCATAAAGAGATTAAAGAAAATAATAGGGCAAGAAGCGCAAAGCTCAGGATAGCTGAACGAACTTAAATGTCGAAAACTAAAAAAAAAATATACGGTGTACTAAAGGGAAACTTTTTAATAAGTGAAGATTCCTTAAAGAACTGGAAATTCATTGTTTTTTTAGTGGGTTTAATGCTTTTAATGATAGCGAGTTCGCATAGTTCTGATAAAAAAGTCATGAAAATTGCAGCGTTAAATAGGGAGATTAAGGAGTTAAGAGCTGAATTTGTTGATGCACGTTCAATTTCAATGCGATTGAAGTTAGAATCAACCATTAGAAGTAAGGTGTCGGAAATGGGTTTAAAACCAAGTGAAATTCCACCGCAGGTTATAAAAGTGAAATTAAAAAAATAACAAGTTGGCTGTTAGTAAAAAGGGCATATTAAATAAGTTATACATAGTTTTTGCTTTTGCGCTTGTATTTTTTATAGGCATTGTTGTTAGGCTTACAAATATACAATATGCCAATGGTGAAAAGTACCGCAATTTGGCAGAACAACTTACATTGAGAAATGACACCATTTTTGCAAACAGAGGAAATGTTTTTTCAAATGACGGTAGTTTATTAGCAACTTCCATGTCGCAGTTTGAGATACGTATGGATCCTGTAACGGTAAATGAAAAGGTGTTTGAAAAAAATGTTAGAAAATTAGCTGAAGAGTTGGCTAAAATGTTAGGTGGATATACGGCGCAATGGGAAAATAAAATTAGAAAAGCCAGAGTAAACAAAAACAGGTACTTGTTAATTTCCCGGAAATTAAGCTATTCCGACTATAAAAAAATTCAAGGTTTTCCCATCTTTAATTTAGGAATTTATAAAGGAGGTTTTATAGCTGAGCAGTCAACCGTTAGGGCGCATCCGCTTGGAAAAATTGCAGAAAGAACCATTGGTTATGATAACTATAGAGGAGCACCGGGAATTGAAGGTGCTTTTAAAAAATATTTGAGAGGTAAGTATGGTTGGAGAATGAAGCAAAAGATAGCCAAAGGACAATGGAAACCTATTAATGATAACAATGAGAAAGAACCGGTTGACGGTAAAGATGTAATAACTACTATTGATGTCAATATTCAGGATATTGCTCATAACTCACTGTTGAGGCAATTGGAATATTACAGTGCCGACCACGGGTGTGTGGTGGTTATGGAAACTAAAACAGGTGAAATTAAGGCAATTTCAAATTTAGGGAGAACCAACAGCGGAAAATATTATGAAATGCGGAATTATGCAGTATATGAATCGCACGAGCCGGGTTCAGCATTTAAATTAATGGCATTGGTGGCAGCATTAAACTCAGGTCGAATTGATACCGGAACTGTTGTTGATACAGGAGAGGGGAAATACAGAATGTATGGTAGAAATATTCACGATTCTAAAAGAGGGGGGTATGGTGAAATTTCGGCAGCAAGAGCACTTGAGGTATCCTCGAATATTGGTTTTGCCAGATTGATTGATGAAAATTTTGGTGAAAATCCCGATGAATTTATCAATTTACTAAAAGGAATGCATTTGAATGAAAAACTAGGGTTGCCTATTAAGGGCGAAGGCAGCCCTGAAATACCGGCGCCGGGCGATAGAAAATGGAGTAAGAATGCGCTTCCATCTATAGCTTATGGATACAATTTAACCTTAACACCATTACAAACCTTAACATTTTATAATGCTATTGCTAATAACGGGCAAATGGTAAAACCTCGGTTTGTTAAAGAGGTTCGGTTTCATAACCAGCTCTTAAAATCATTTGATTTAGAAATTATTGATGCATCAATTAGCTCAAAAGAAAACATTAAGAAAGTTCAAGAATTGCTTAAAAATGTAGTAGTAAGAGGTACCGGCCAGAAATTATATTCCGAAAATTTTTCTATGGCCGGTAAAACAGGAACTGCCAGAACAGAGTATTGGCAAGATGATTGGAACTCAAACCGAAGGTATATCTCATCTTTTACGGGATATTTTCCTGCTGAAAAACCGGAATATTCTTGCATAGTGGTTATTCATAAACCTAAAGTTCAAAAGGGGTATTATGGTGCTGATGTTTCCGGACCGGTTTTTAAAGATATTGCTCAAAAAATATATACGTCAAATCATATAATTAATGAAATTGAAGGTGAAACACCTCCATTAAAAAGAATTCGACAAAAATTTAATTCTTACTATACCAGGTCTAACAAGGAGTATAATTCGATCCCAAATGTAGAGGGAATGGCGGCTATGGACGCCATTCCTTTACTTGAAAATTTGGGCTTGAAGGTATTAACAGAAGGCAATGGTAAAGTAAAAAATCAATCTATAAATCCGGGTGAAAAATTAGAAAAGGGTAAAATTATCAAATTAAAATTGGTTTAAGTGAAATTGTTGGAAGACATATTGTTAAATGTTGAGGTGACTGCAAAAAATGGTAGTTTATATAAGCAGATTGCATCAATTGAGATTGATTCTAGAAAGGTTGAACTAAACGGATTGTTTGTTGCACAAAAAGGCTTGAAGTTTGACGGGCATAACTTTATTGATAAGGCCATTGAATTAGGAGCAATAGCAATTGTATGTGAAAACTTGCCTCAGCAGTTGCAAGAGAAGGTAACCTATATTCAGGTTAACAACACCAATAGTGCTTTAGCGCAAATTGCTTCCAATTTTTACAACAACCCGTCATCAAAACTAAAACTAATAGGTATTACAGGTACCAATGGTAAAACAACCATAGCAACCTTATTGTATAATTTGTTTGATAAATCAGGTTGTAAAGTGGGGCTTCTATCTACCGTAAAAATATTAGTTCACAACAAGCAATATGCGGCAACACACACTACTCCAAACTCAATAATAATTAACAAATTCTTGAATGAAATGGTTGAAAATGGTGTAACCCATTGCTTTATGGAAGTTAGCTCACATGGCATTCATCAAAAAAGGACAGAAGGTTTGGTATTTACCGGAGGTGTATTTACAAACCTAACGCATGACCATTTAGATTATCATAAATCATTTAAGGAATACCGTGATGTGAAAAAGGCATTTTTTGATACATTACCAAAATCGGCTTTTGCATTGGTAAATATTGATGATAAAAATGGTATGGTAATGCTTCAAAATACCAAAGCGAAAAAATACACATACGCTGTAAAAACGTTAGCTGATTTCAAAGCCAAAATTATAGAAAATGAATTTACCGGTTTAATGTTGAACATTGATAAAAATGAGGTTTGGACAAAACTAGTTGGTAGCTTTAATGCTTACAATGTGTTGGCAGTTTATGCGGTATCACAATTATTAGAGGTAAATGCTGATGAATCATTACGATTAATTAGTGAATTGGAGAGCGTTGAAGGCCGATTTCAATATTTTATATCTAAAGGCGCTATAAGAGCAATTGTTGATTATGCGCATACACCGGATGCTTTAAAAAATGTATTAGAGACAATTAATACAATTAAAAAAAAGAACGAGGATGTGATTACCGTTGTGGGATGCGGTGGTGACAGAGATACGGCTAAACGCCCCGTTATGGGGCGTATAGCTTCCCAATTAAGTTCGCAGGTTATTTTTACTTCCGATAATCCAAGAAGTGAAAATCCCGATAAAATTATTGAAGAAATGGAGGCTGGCGTGGAATCACAATACCTTAAAAAAATTATTGCTATTACAAGTAGAAGTCAGGCAATTAAAACAGCTGTTAAACTTGCCAAACAAGGCGATATAATTTTGGTTGCCGGTAAAGGACATGAAACGTACCAGGAAACAAACGGGGAACGCATATTTTTTGATGATTATCAGCAAATAACAAATCAATTAAAAGCCATAGAAATTTAAAACAATGTTATATTATTTATTTGAATATTTAGAAAGCCACTACAGCCTTACGGGAGCGAGTTTATTTCAGTATATCTCGTTCAGGTCGGCAATGGCTTTTATTGTTTCATTGTTAATATCAACCATTTATGGAAAGCAAATTATAAATTATTTGCAAAGAAAACAAGTAGGTGAATCTGTTAGGGATTTAGGACTTGCCGGTCAAATAGAAAAAGCCGGTACTCCTACAATGGGAGGTATTATAATTATTTCGGCAACGTTAATTCCGGTAGTGCTGTTTGCCCAAATTAAAAATGTGTACATCGTAATTTTAGTTGTTACTACGGTATGGATGGGTATTATTGGTTTTGTTGATGACTACATTAAAATATTTAAAAAAGACAAGGAAGGCTTAAAAGGGCGTTTTAAAATTTTAGGCCAAATTACCTTAGGAATCTTTGTTGGTGCAATGCTCTATTTTCATCCGGCTGTAACAATGAAGGAGAAACTTCCTCAAGGGGTTGAAATAGTGAAGGAAGATGGTTCAAAAGTGTTTTTTGCTGATGCACAACGATCAACAAAAACCACAATTCCTTTTTTTAAAAATAACGAGCTGGAATATGCTGCTGTTTTGGATTTATTTGGTGATGGTTTAAGAAAATATGCCTGGATAATTTTTATCCCAATAGTTATTTTTATCATTACTGCTGTTTCAAATGGTGCCAATTTAACTGATGGAATTGATGGCTTGGCGGCCGGGTCTTCCGCAATTATTGTGTTGACCTTGGGTGTATTTACCTGGGTATCCGGAAATATCATTTTTGCCAATTATTTAGATGTGATGTACATTCCAAACTCTGGAGAAATGACCATTTTTATTGCAGCTTTTGTAGGTGGTTTAATAGGTTTTTTATGGTACAATACCTATCCGGCTCAAGTTTTTATGGGTGATACAGGTAGCTTAACTATTGGAGGTATCATAGCTGTTTTAGCCATTGCGGTAAGAAAGGAATTATTAATTCCAATGCTCTCCGGAATATTTTTAGTTGAAACTTTATCGGTAATAATGCAAGTAAGCTATTTTAAATACACCAAGAAAAAATTTGGACAAGGAAAAAGGATGTTTAAAATGTCGCCGTTACATCATCATTATCAGAAATCGGGGTATCATGAAAGTAAAATTGTTACCCGGTTTTGGATTGTTGGAATAATGCTGGCGGTACTAACTATTGTTACCTTAAAATTAAGGTAGTTGACAGTGTAACTGTAATTGAAATAAATTTAACCTGATATGGAAAAGCTGTTGATTTTAGGAGCCGGAGAAAGTGGAGTGGGAGCGGCTTTGCTAGCATTAAAAAAAGGATATCAGGTATTAGTTTCTGATAATAGCAATATTCATAAGAAATATAAACAAGTTCTTTTAAATAATAACATTTCATTTGAGGAAAATTCACACGCATTAGCTGAATTGTTTAAAGCAGATTTAGTTGTTAAAAGTCCTGGAATTCCAGATCAAGTTTTGATTGTTGAAAATTTTAAAAAAAGAGGTGTACCAGTAATTTCTGAAATAGAGTTTGCTTCAAAATATACCGAAGGAGAAATTGTAGGCGTAACAGGTTCTAATGGTAAAACAACTACAACAATGCTTATCAACCATATTTTAAAAAAAGCGAATTTAAATGTGGGAATGGGTGGCAATATAGGAATGAGCTTTGCGCAGCAAATTGCAGAAAATGAATTTGATTACCACGTTTTGGAACTGAGTAGCTTTCAATTAGACGGAATTCTAAAGTTTGCGCCACATGTTGCGGTAATAACTAATATAACACCTGACCACTTAGACAGGTATCAAAACAAATTTGAAAATTATGTGGCTTCAAAATTCAGAATTGCTGAAAATCAGACTGAAAATGATTTTTTAATATATGATTTTGATGATACAGTAATACAAAAATGGTTGCAACAAAATACGATAAAAGCTGTGCTAATGCCGTTTTCATTGAAAAATAAATTAAATCAGGGTGCCTATTTAAAAGATAATAATATCATACTAAAAAATAAAAACGAAGAAAAAATAATGAACATATCAACGTTAGCTTTAAAAGGAAAACACAACACAAAAAACGCGATGGCAGCAGCTATGGCAGCTTCTTTATTAAATGTTAGAAAAGAAACTATTAGAGAGAGTTTAGAAGATTTTGAAGGTGCCGAACATAGGTTGGAAGCAGTATTGAAAATTAATGGAGTTCAATATATAAACGATTCTAAAGCAACTAACGTAAATGCAACATATTATGCGTTGGATAGCATGAAACACCCAACTGTATGGATTGTTGGTGGTGTTGATAAGGGTAATGACTATTTAGATTTAATGCCTTTGGTTAGAGAAAAAGTAAAAGCCATTATTTGTTTAGGTGTTGACAATCATAAAATAGTACAGACATTTAACAAGGTGGTTGATTTAATAGTGGAAACAGCCGGTGCCGAAGAGGCTGTTAAAGTGGCTTATAAAATAGCTGAAAAAGGAGATACTGTTTTATTGTCACCCGCCTGTGCAAGTTTTGATTTATTTGAAAACTATGAAGATAGAGGTAATAAATTTAAACAGGCTGTTCGGTCATTATAAAAAATAAATGAAGTACGAGTAAAAGAGTGAATAATATACTTAAAAATATAAAAGGAGACCGGGCAATATGGGCCATTGTTACCATATTGGCAATTATCTCTTTTATGCCGGTATACAGCGCCAGTACTAATTTGGTTTATGTTGTAAATTCCGGAACACCTACCTATCACTTATTTAAACATTTTGTATTACTTTTTTTAGGGTTTCTAATAATTTATGGAGTTCATAAAATTCCTTACCGTTACTTTAGTGGGATTTCAGTAATAATATTTCCTTTTGTAATTATTTTATTAATTGTTACTCTTTTACAGGGAACTACAATTGGTGGGGCGAATGCAAGCAGATGGATTCAAATTCCGTTAATAGGTATAGGTTTTCAAACATCAACCTTAGCAAGTTTGGTGTTAATGGTTTATGTAGCACGTTATTTATCAAGAAATAAAGGTCAACAAATTGTTTTTAAAGAAAGTCTTTGGCAGTTATGGTTGCCTGTTTGTATAACATTAGGATTAATTTTACCGGCAAACTTTTCAACTACGGCCATTGCTTTTGTAATGGTTTTGGTTGTTGCTTTTATTGGTGGGTATCCTTTTAAATATTTAGCATCTGTTGTGGGGATAGGTGTTGTGTTTTTAACCCTATTTGTGCTTACAGCAAAGGCATTTCCAAGTGTCATGCCAAATAGGGTTGACACTTGGATTAGCAGAATTGAAAATTTTTCGAAAGGTGATGCTAACGAGGGTTATCAGGTTGAAAAGGCAAAAATAGCTATTGCTACCGGCGGACTTAAAGGTAGAGGCCCGGGTAAAAGTGTTCAGAAAAATTTTCTACCGCAATCATCATCCGATTTTATTTTTGCTATTATTATTGAAGAGTTTGGATTAATTGGTGCCTTATTTGTTATGGCCGCTTATTTATTGTTGTTAATTAGAATTGTAATTGTAGCAAAAAATGCTGTTACCATTTTCGCTACACTGTTAATTATTGGCGTAGGTTTGCCAATAATTTTTCAGGCACTTATTAATATGGCTGTAGCAGTAAATTTATTTCCTGTAACAGGTCAAACGCTACCTTTAATAAGTAGTGGAGGTACATCAATTTGGATGACCTGTTTTGCGATTGGCATTATTTTAAGCGTTACAGCTGACAGAGAAACTGAAAAGAAGATAAGTGATATTAATAACCCTTTAAATGTTTTACATGAAACAATCAATTAATATCATATTAAGTGGTGGGGGAACCGGTGGACATATTTATCCGGCTATTTCAATTGCAAATGAATTGAAACATAAGTACCCAAATGCTAAATTTTTGTTTGTTGGTGCCAAAGATAGAATGGAAATGGAAAAGGTGCCTATAGCGGGTTACGATATTGAAGGTTTGTGGATTTCAGGGATTCAACGAAAGTTATCGTTTAAAAATTTATTATTTCCATTTAAACTGCTAAGTAGTTTGTACAGAGCCTTTAAAATAATTAAAAAATTTAAACCAAATATTGTTGTTGGTACCGGCGGGTTTGCAAGTGGACCAACATTGTTTGCCGCTAATAAAAAAGGAATAAAAACCTTAATTCAGGAACAAAACTCTTTTCCGGGGATTACCAATAAATTACTCGCTAAAAGTGCCGATAAAATTTGTGTGGCTTACGATGGCTTGGAACGGTTTTTTCCTGCTGAAAAAATCATCAAAACAGGAAATCCTGTGCGTCAGGATTTATTGCATATTGCTAACAAAAAAGCTGAAGCAATTACCTATTTTAATCTTGTACAAAACAAAAAAATACTATTGGTATTGGGAGGTAGCTTGGGTGCAAGATCTATAAACAACTTAATAAAAGAAAACCTTGATTGTTTATCCTCAAATAATATTCAAGTGATTTGGCAAACAGGGAAACTTTATTTTGAAGAATTTAAACAATACAATACGCTTGATGGTGTGCAAACACATGCATTTTTAAACAAAATGGATTTGGCGTATGCGGCTGCTGATTTTATTATAAGCAGAGCAGGAGCAGGCGCTATATCAGAACTTTGTATAGTTGGTAAACCTGTAATTTTAATTCCTTCACCAAATGTTGCAGAAGATCATCAAACAAAAAACGCCTTGGCGGTTGTTACAAAAAATGCCGGACTAATGTTAAAGGAGTCTGAAGTAAAACTGTTTAAAAATATGTTTATGGAGCTGCTTAATGATGAAGAATTACAAAGAAAATTAAGTAACAATATTAAAGCATTGGCTTTGCCAAATGCAACCCTAAATATTGTAAAAGAAATTGAAAATTTAATTATTAACTAAATTGAATTTGGAACGCTTACATAACATCTATTTTATTGGTATTGGAGGTATTGGTATGAGTGCCCTTGCAATCTATTTTAACAGGTTAGGTAAAAATGTAGCGGGCTATGATAAAACGCCAACGGCTATTACAAAAAAATTGGAAGCTATTGGAATAGCGGTTCATTTTAGCGATGCTGTAGAGAGTATTTCAAATGTGTTTAAAAATAAAGAAAATACACTAGTTGTTTATACACCGGCCATTTCAAAAAACAATAACGAGTTAACTTTTTTTACAAAGCAAAACTTTAATGTTTTTAAAAGGGCTGAGGTTCTTGGGTTAATTACAAAAAATACATTTTGTTTGGCAGTTGCAGGTACGCATGGTAAAACCACAACATCTTCAATATTAGGGCATATTTTTAAGGAATCACAATTAGAGGCTACTTCATTTTTAGGTGGCATTTCAGAGAATTACAACTCGAATTTAATTGTAGGCGGCAACAAAATTTCTATTGTAGAGGCCGATGAGTTTGATAGATCATTTCTTCATTTAAGTCCAAACATTGCTGGTATAACTTCAATTGATGCAGACCATTTAGATATCTATGGAGAATTATTTGAGATGGAAAAATCATTTCTTGAATTTTCAGAAAAAGTATCAGAAAAACTCATTGTAAAAAAAGGATTACCTATCAATGGCATTACTTACGGTATTGAAGAAAATGCCGACTTTGACGCAAAAAATGTACACATAAAAGACGGTAGCTACTTTTTTGATGTAAAAACACCTACAGATTATATACAAAACATAAAAATAAATTTACCGGGAAAACATAATGTGCTAAATACGGTGGCGGCTTTGGCAATGGCTAATAGTTACGGAATTTCACTCCAGGCTATTGCCAAGGCTTTACTAACATTTAAAGGTATTAAAAGAAGGTTTTCTTATAAAATAAACACAAAAAATTTGGTTTTAATAGATGATTATGCACATCATCCAACCGAAATAAATGCCGTGGCAAATGCAATAACGGAAATGTATCCAACAAAAAAATCACTGGCAGTTTTTCAACCACATTTGTTTAGCAGAACCAAAGATTTTTGTGATGAATTTGCCAAAAGTCTTGAAGCTTTTGATGAATTGATTTTGCTAGATATTTATCCGGCAAGAGAAAAACAAATCAACGGAATAACATCAGGTTGGTTATTGGATAAAATTAGTTTGAAGCAAAAAATGCTTTCTTCAAAAAAAGATTTGATAAAAAACATACTTAAATCTAACGCTGAAATAATTGTTATGATGGGTGCAGGAGATATAAGTGAACTTGTAAATGAAGTTAAAAAAAGTTTACATGCAAAAAATTAATTGGACATACATAAAAGGTGTTTTTTTAATTGCTCTGTTGGCAATTTTATACGGTTTTTCTAATAATAGAAATGAAGCAAGAAAAATTAGAAATATAAAAATTGAGTTTGAAGGTGATAGTAAACTTTTTATGAGTTATGAAATGGTTAATAAATTGTTAATACAAAATGGCAAGACGGTTAAAAATCAATCAAAATCTGTTATAGATTTACATAAACTAGAAGTAAATGTGCAATCACATCCCATGGTTGAAAATGTTTCGGTTTTCACTACTGTTAATGGAGAGCTATTTGCTAAAGTGCAACAGCGTACCCCAATAGCTAGGGTAGTAGTAAATAGAGGTAGCTATTATATTGACAAGCAAGGGAAAACAATGCCTTTATCACCAATTTACGCTGACAGGGTATTATTGGTAACCGGTGATGTTGATGAGAAAGATAATTCGAAGATTTATTTTTTAACAAGTGAAATATTAAAAGATGAATTTTTAAGAAATGAGTTGGTTGGAATACAAAAATTGCCAAATGAAGAGTTTGTATTACATACCAGAGACAACCATCATAAAATAATTTTGGGGAATCTTAATGGTTTAACTCAAAAATTTAAAAATTTAAAAGCGTTTTATGTAAAAGCAATTGCCGATAAAACCATTGCAAATTATAGAACATTAAACCTAAAATACAACAACCGTGTTGTATGTACAAAATAGTAGAATATGGAGCAAAATGATATTTCAGTAGGATTAGACATAGGAACAACAAAAATTGTTGCTATGATTGGTCGTAGAAATGAATTTGGGAAAATTGAGTTGCTTGGTACCGGAAAAGCAAAAAGTTTAGGCGTACATCGCGGCGTGGTTAATAATATTACACAAACAATTCAGTCAATTCAAATGGCTGTTGATGAAGCTATTGCAGTTTCAGGGATAAAAATCACAGAAGCGGTTGTGGGCATAGCCGGACAACATATTAGAAGTTTGCAGCACAGTGATTATATAACAAGACCGAATTCTGAAGAGGTTATTAGTGAAGATGATTTGGATAAATTAGAGCGGCAAGTGTATAAACTTGTGATGCTTCCCGGCGAAGAAATAATTCATGTATTACCTCAAGAATTTAAGGTTGATGGTCAGGCTGAAATTACAGAACCTGTTGGAATGTATGGTGGTAGGTTAGAAGCCAATTTTCATGTGGTGGTTGGGCAAGTATCATCTATCAGAAATATTGGACGTTGTATTAAAAGTGCAGGATTAAATTTAGCCGGTATTACATTAGAACCTTTAGCCTCTGCAGAAGCAGTTTTGAGTACTGAGGAAAAAGAAGCCGGTGTTGCTTTAATTGATATTGGTGGAGGTACAACAGATTTAGCCATCTTTAAAAACGGAATTATAAGACACACAGCCGTAATACCTTTTGGTGGCAATGTTATTACAGATGATATTAAAGAAGGTTGTTCAATTATTGAAAAACAGGCCGAATTGTTGAAAACTAAATTTGGATCTGCTTGGCCGGGAGAAAATAAAGATAATGAGATTGTATCCATACCCGGTTTAAGAGGGAGAGATCCAAAAGAAATAACCTTAAAAAATTTATCAAAAATAATTCATGCCAGAGTAGTTGAAATTATTGAACAGGTATTTTTGGAAATTAAAAATTACGGACATGAAGAACCTAAGAAAAAATTAATAGCCGGAATTGTTTTAACCGGTGGAGGTGCACAATTAAAACACCTTAAACAGTTGGTTGAATACATTACCGGAATGGATACAAGAATAGGATATCCCAATGAAAATTTAGCAGGTGATTCGGATGAAAGTTTGTCAAGCCCACAATATGCTACAGCAGTTGGTTTATTAATGAACGGTTTAAATATAATTGACAAGGCAAAGGCTAAAAACACAGGCATTTCTTTTGGAGAAGAATCAAAATCCGGCGATACAGAAGGTGTTTCCGAAACAATGGTAGAGCCAAAAGAAATTAAAAAATCAATATTTGAAAAATGGGCTGATAAATTCAGAGATTTTTTAGATAATGCAGAGTAAAATTAAAAAATAATTAGTAAGAAAAATACCAATAAAATTATTATGAGCAGCGTAGAATTTAACAACATATCCTTCGATTTACCTAAAAATCAGTCTAACGTTATAAAAGTTATTGGAGTTGGAGGTGGAGGCGGAAACGCCGTTAACCACATGTACTCACAAGGTATTAATGGCGTTGATTTTGTTATTTGCAATACCGATGCTCAGGCATTGCAAAACAGCCCGGTTCCAACAAAAATTCAATTAGGAGTTTCACTAACTGAAGGTTTAGGCGCAGGGGCAAATCCAATTGTTGGTGAGCAGGCAGCAATGGAAAACATTCAGGAAATAAAAGACATGCTCGCCACAAATTCTAAAATGGTATTTATCACTGTTGGTATGGGTGGAGGTACCGGTACAGGGGCCGCTCCAATTATTGCTAAAGTCGCTCGTGAACTCGATTTACTTACAATTGGCATTGTAACTATGCCTTTCTCTTTCGAAGGGAAAATGCGTAACGATCAGGCTCAAAAAGGTATTGAAAAATTGAGAGAATATGTTGATTCTCTGGTAGTAATTAATAATAATAAATTAAGAGAAGTCTATGGAAATTTGGGCTTTAAAGCCGGTTTTTCAAAAGCCGATGAAGTATTGTCTACAGCGGCGCGAGGAATTGCTGAAGTTATTACACATCACTATACGCAAAATATAGATTTAAAAGATGCTAAAACGGTGCTTTCAAATAGTGGGACTGCTATTATGGGATCGGCAACGGCATCTGGTGTAAACAGATCTGAAGAAGCAATTTCTAAAGCACTGGATTCTCCATTGTTAAACGATAATAAAATTACAGGTGCAAAAAATGTACTGTTGTTAATTGTATCGGGTACAGAAGAAATTACAATTGATGAAATAGGTGAAATAAACGATTTTATCCAGTCCGAAGCTAAATCTAATGTAAACATTATAATGGGGGTAGGTGATGAGGAATCTTTAGGCGATGCCATTTCTGTTACGGTAATAGCCACAGGTTTTAATAAAGACCAACAACATGAAATTTCTAATACAGAAGCGAAGAAAATAATACATACGCTGGATTTAGAGCAGGAAGCCACGTATGATTTTTCAGATAAAAAAGATAATATATCTCCTAACGATAATTTTTCCGAGTCAACAAATAAGCCAATTGCTAAAGATAAGGTAGTTTATGATTTAGGTGAAGAAATAGAAGATGACTTCAACATGGTTCCTACTACAGAATTTATTAAAAATATTGATGTTGTTTATGATGAAATTGCTGCTGAAAATTCAGATGATTTTATTATTACCACGATAAATTCTAATGATGATGAGCCGGAAATCATTGAAGAGCCAAGTGAAAATCAAATATCTTTCACTTTTGATTTGCCTATTTCTGAAAGTAGAAGTGAACCTGAAATAAAGGAACCTAAAGAAGTTAATATCCATAATATTGAAGTTGTTGATCATCAAGAAATTAAACCAGAGAATAAAGTGAAAGAAGAACAAGTGTATTTTTCATTAGAAGACTATACCGAACTTGAAGAAAATCTTTCAAAAGCCTCTAAGCCAAAAGTTGAGAAATCCGTGAATGAGGAATTGAATTTCACACTTAGATCTGAGCCTAACACCGAAATTGATATTAATGAGCAGGAAGTTGTTGATTATAAAGAAGTTTCACCGTTGGATTTGACCATTGCCGAGTTGCAAAAAAGAGCTGCTGAGCGTAGGGAGAAAATGAAAAAATTCAATTATAAATTCATAAATAAAGTATCTCAAAATATCGACGAAATTGAGAAAGAACCGGCCTACAAACGTATGGGGGTCGAATTAAATGAAACTACACATTCATCTGAAACTAACCAATCCAGAACAACATTAGATGTTGATGGAAATGAAGATATCCAATTGCGTTCCAACAATTCGTTTTTACATGATAATGTAGATTAAAATTTTGCCCAGAGACGAGAACCCTAAGATTGTTTTCTAAGTTTCGAGCTCGAAAATCTCCTTAAATTTAAATGATTTTCGAGTTCTTTTTTTTTATCTTCGCATAATCAAATTTTTTCAATTATGAGTTTACAAAAACAATTGATGGTTAAAATAAAAGAAGCTATGAAAAGTAAAGATTCATTAGCTTTAGAGTCATTAAGAGCAATAAAATCAGAGATTTTGTTAGCAAAAACAAAATCGGGAGCATCAGAAGAATTGACTGAGGATGAGGAAATTAAATTATTGCAAAAATTGGTTAAACAAAGAAAAGATAGTGCATCCGTTTATAAAGAGCAAGGTAGAGATGATTTAGCGGAACCGGAATTAGCACAGGTTGAAATAATTGCCCAATTTTTACCCGAGCAATTAAGTGTTGATGAATTGCATAAAATTATTGCCGAGCTAATTGAAAAAATAGGTGCTACCTCAATGAAAGATATGGGTAAGGTAATGGGAATGGCATCAAAACAATTGGCTGGTAAGGCTGACGGAAAGGCCATATCAACAATTGTTAAGAAATTGTTGGTATAAATAATATATTTGGCCTCGTGGCGCAACTGAATAGCGCACTGGATTTCGGCTCCAGCGGTTGCAGGTTTGAATCCTGCCGGGGTCACGAATAAATCAACAAAAAGTTGAAAATAAAGCAAGCTAAATTTTTTAGCTTGCTTTTGTTTTTTAGCTTGAGAGTTTTCTTTTGTTGATTTTCAAAGTAGGATATAATAGATATACCTGTTCATTATAATAATAGAATATTCAAATTGTAAATTACTTGAAAATTATTTTTTAGTGACAGAATAAATCCGTTTCTTTGTAATTTAGAATTAATCTAAATAGTTTTGAAAACTAAAATCCTCATAGCTGATGCACACACGCTAACAAGGGAAGGACTTAAATCGCTCCTTTCTAAAAGAGGTGATTTACAAATATGCGGAGAAGCAAAAAATAGTAGTGATTTAGTTGATAAAATAAATGCTACTATTCCAAATATTGTAATTATCGATTTTTTTATTCCTAACTATTTTAACATTGGTGATATAGCTTATATCAAAGAAAACTTTCCGCATATTAATATACTTGTGGTAACTACTAATCAAAGCAAGCAAGATGTGCTCCAAGTATTGGATTATGGTGTTAAATCATACTTATTGAAAGAATGTGATGAAGATGAAATTATGAATGCGATTTCTGCTTTAATGGTTAATGAGAAGTTTTTTTGTGGGAGAGTTATGGATGTAATTTTGGAAAAGGTAACCCATAATTGTTCCGGAGATTCTATTTGTAACCATTGCCAACCGGTTTCACTCAGTTATCGAGAGGTTGAAGTTGTTAAATTAATTGCAGAGAGTTTTACAACTAAAGATATTGCCCAAAAATTAAATGTAAGTTATCACACAGTAAGTACTCATCGTAAAAATATTTTTAAAAAACTAAGTATTCGCAGTGCATCTGAATTAATAGTTTATGCAATAAAAGAAGAACTTATTAAGCCCTGAAAAATTAACTACATTATTAGTTCACGTTGAAATTATAATTTAAGTTTTATTGGTTAATATTATTTAATAAGGTAAGGTTAACTTAAAGAAATGTGTTTAATAAAAAATGCTTGGATAATTCTGTAAAATGATTTTAATCATAAATACTTCATAATCTATTAGTTAAATTTAAGGTAAACTTAAATTTCTGACTTATGAAACGTCTTGAACCTGTATCTAAAATTATGACTAAGAAGCTTATTACTATAAGTTTGGAAGACAATTTATATGAAGCTGAGAGGTTATTTAAGGAACATCATATAAGGCATATTCCGGTGGTAGATAATGATCAAATTATTGGAATGCTTAGTTTAACCGATTTAGAACGGATTAGTTTTTTAGATTCTTTCGATTCCAATGAAATTAAAATTGATAATGCGGTTTATAATATGTTGAATATCGCTCAAATTATGGTTAAAAACCCTGTTGTTATTAATGTAAATGTTACGATAAAAACAGTTGTTGAAATTTTGGCGAAAAACGAATTTCATGCGCTACCGGTGGTTGACAATAATTTATTGGTAGGAATTGTAACAACTACCGACTTGTTGAAATATTTGCTCGAGCAATACGAGTTGGAAAGTGTACAATGAATGCTATAAGATGAGAGATTTTAATTTTTGAATCGTTTTTTGGGGATGCTCACTTTTAAATACAAAACTTCCGGCAACAAAAGCATTTGCACCTGCCTTTGCTAGTTTTTCAATATTCGCATCCGTAACGCCTCCATCAACCTCAATAATTGCATTTGAATTAGAAAATTCAATTAGAGTTTTTAGTTGTTCAATTTTTTTATAGGTATTTGTAATAAAACTTTGCCCTCCAAATCCGGGGTTTACACTCATTATCAATACCAAATCTAAATCCGTAATAATATCCTCTAAAACGGCAATAGGTGTATGTGGATTTATGGATACACCTGCTTTCATTCCCTGAGATTTAATAGCTTGAACAGTTCTATGCAAATGAGTACATGCTTCATAATGAACTGTTAATACATCGGCTCCAACTTTTTTGAAATTGGTTATATATCTATCAGGATCTACAATCATTAAATGTACATCCATTGGTTTTTTCGCATGTTTTTTAATGGCTTTTATAACCGGCATTCCAAATGAAATATTAGGAACAAAAACACCATCCATAACATCAATGTGAAACCAGTCAGCATCACTTTGATTTACCATTTCTACATCGCGTTGAAGATTTGCAAAGTCGGCTGCAAGCATTGAAGGAGCTATAATTTTTTTCATGTTGATTGATGTTGTTTTTGCAAAAGTATCATTTAAATAGAAAAACTCTTGAAATTTTCAAGAGTTTTTCATTCATTAATCAAAAAACGAATAGTATAAAACTATTTGTTATCCTAAATACGTTTTTAATATTTTACTTCTTGATGTATGTTTTAAGCGTCTAATAGCTTTTTCCTTAATTTGACGTACACGTTCACGCGTAAGATCAAAGGTTTCTCCAATTTCTTCAAGTGTCATTGGGTGCGCATCTCCTAGACCAAAGTATAATTGTACAACATCAGCCTCACGGGGAGTTAACGTTTCCAAGGCACGTTCAATTTCAACTTTCAATGATTCGTGCAACAAAGACTTATCAGGATTTGGAGATTCTCCAGTGTTTAAAACATCGTATAAGTTGGAGTCTTCACCTTCAATTAAAGGAGCATCCATGGATACATGACGGCCTGAATTTTTCATAGATTCTTTAACATCATTTACAGTCATGTCCAATTTCTTGGCAATTTCTTCAGCAGATGGTGGCCTTTCATTTTCTTGCTCTAAAAAGGCGTACATTTTATTAATTTTATTAATAGAACCAATTTTATTTAAAGGCAAGCGCACAATTCGAGATTGTTCTGCTAGGGCTTGCAAAATTGATTGACGAATCCACCATACAGCATAAGATATAAATTTAAATCCGCGTGTTTCGTCAAATCGTTTTGCTGCTTTAATTAATCCTAAATTTCCTTCATTAATTAAATCAGGTAGGGTTAGGCCCTGGTTTTGGTATTGTTTAGCAACAGACACAACAAATCTAAGGTTTGCTTTTGTTAATCTTTCCAAAGCAACTTGATCTCCTGCCTTAATTCTTTGCGCCAATTCAACCTCCATTTCAGCAGTAATTAAATCAACTTTTCCAATTTCCTGCAAATACTTATCTAAGGAAGCAGTTTCTCTATTGGTTACCTGCTTCGTAATTTTAAGTTGTCTCATGTAGTAGTAATAGTTATTTTTTAATAATACGGTCTACAATTATATACGTGGTATTTTTAGAAATGTTACAAAAAATTTCTAAAAAGTTATTATTTTTTTAAAGAAAACAAAAAAGCTCCCTTATATTGGAAGCTTTTCTTTAATAATTATTTAGCGTCTTTTCTTTCTTTCCTTTCAGGTCTTTCCTGCCTAGGAGGTCTTTTTAACAACGCTTTTCTAGATACTTTAGGTTTTTTTGTTCTTGGATCAAGACCAAAGTACTTAACATCAAAAATATCGCCAACATTAACAACATCGGTTACATTATTAGTACGTTCCCAAGCAAGTTCAGAAATATGTAGTAATACTTCATTTTCGGGAGCCTCAGTATATTCAACAACAGCACCAAAATCTAACACTTTTATTACTTTTACATTATATATACTGCCAACTTGAGGTTTAAATGTTATTGCAGCTATTTTTGCTAAAACAGCATCAATTCCCTTTTGATCAGTACCTAAAATCTCAACAATTCCCTGCTCATCAACTTCTTCAATTACAATGGTTGTGTTAGTTTCTTTTTGTAATTCCTGAATTACTTTTCCACCCGGTCCAATTAAAGCGCCAATGTAATCACCAGGAATGGTTGTAGTAACCATTTTAGGTGCATGTGGTTTAACAGTTTCAGCTGGTTTTGCAATAGTATCAGTAAGTTTTTCCAGAATATGTAAGCGGCCGTCTCTGGCTTGTTTTAATGCTTTTACCAAAATTTCGTAGGACAAACCTTTGATTTTAATATCCATTTGACAAGCTGTAATACCATCGGCAGTACCGGTAACTTTAAAATCCATATCACCTAAATGATCTTCATCACCAAGAATATCAGAAAGTACGGCATATTTTTCACCATCAGAAATTAATCCCATGGCAATTCCGGAAACGGGTTTTGTAAGTTGTACCCCGGCATCCATTAGCGCCATTGTGCCGGCACATACGGTTGCCATTGAAGAAGAACCATTTGATTCTAAAACTTCAGATACAACCCTTACAGTATAAGGACAATCATCCGGTACCATACCACTTAGGGCGCGCTGAGCTAAATTTCCGTGACCAATCTCTCTTCGTGAGGTACCTCTTAACGGACGTGCTTCCCCGGTTGAAAACGGAGGGAAGTTATAATGGAGGTAAAACTTTTCTTCTCCTTGGTAAGTTGGCATATCAACTAAGTTAGCTTCTCTTGATGTCCCCAATGTAACAGTTGCTAACGCTTGGGTTTCACCTCTGGTGAAAATTGAAGAGCCATGAGTTGATGGTAAATAATCTACTTCACACCATATTGGTCTGATATCAGTTGTGGTTCTACCATCTAAACGTAGACCTTCATTTAAAGTTAGATTCCTAACAGCAGCTTTTTGTGATTTTCCATAATACGTTGAAATTAATGCACCTTTTTCTTCCAATTCCTCATCTGTAAAAGAAGCATTAATTTCTTCTAAAACAGCTGCGAATTTCTCACTGCGTTCTTGCTTTGATGTTCCTTCTTTGGCAATATCATAACATTTTTGGTATGCCAATTCATGTATTTTAGCTTCTAATTCTTCGTCAGTTTCTTCAGGATCATATGCTCTAGTTTCTTTTTTGCCAACTGCTTGAGCCAGTGCTTCTTGAGCCTTACATTGGACTTTAATAGCCTCATGTGCAATTTTAATAGCTTCTGTCATTTCTTCTTCTGAAACTTCTTTCATTTCGCCTTCAACCATAGCAACAGAATCTTCAGATGCTCCTACCATTAGGTCTATATCGGCATTTTCAAGTTGTGCTCTACTTGGGTTAATAACAAATTCCCCATCAATTCTTGCAACCCTCACTTCTGATATTGGGCATTCAAAAGGAATATCAGTAATTGCTAAAGCTGCAGAAGCTGCTAACCCTGCCAAAGCATCGGGCATAACATTTTCGTCATGCGACATGAGCTGAATCATAACTTGAGTTTCAGCATGGTAGTCTTTTGGAAACATGGGTCTTAAAACACGATCAACCAAGCGCATTGTTAAAATTTCTTCAGTGCTAGGTCTGGCTTCACGCTTAAAAAAACCTCCGGGATATCTTCCCGCGGCAGCAAATTTTTCTCTGTAATCAACAGTTAGAGGAAGAAAATCTATCCCCGGGCTAGCAGTTTTTGCAGAAACTACTGTTGCAAGTAACATTGCATCACCCATTCTTACAACAACCGAACCATCGGCTTGTTTTGCTAATTTTCCAGTTTCAATGGAGATAGATCTTCCATCTCCTAAATCGATAGTTTGTGTATGTACCTTAGGTATCATAAATAATTTTTAGTTTAATTAAACAATTGGTTTGTTGTTGTGTTGTGTGTGAACCAATGAAAAGTTTAATTTATGCTTTCTTTAATATGCAATAAAAGTAAATAAAAAAGAGGCATAACAGCCTCTTTAATGGTAAGATTATTTTCTTAATCCTAATTCTTTTATAATTGCACGATATCTAACAATATCGTTTTTAATTAGGTAGTCAAGTAAGTTTCTTCTTTTACCTACCAATTTAACTAATGAACGCTCGGTATTAAAATCTTTTCTGTTACTCTTTAAGTGTTCAGTTAAGTGGTTAATTCTATGCGTAAATAAGGCGATCTGACCTTCAGTTGAACCGGTATCAGTAGCCGATTTTCCGTGTTTTGCAAAAATTTCTGCTTTTTTTTCTTTTGTTAAGTACATGCTAACATTAATTTTATTAATAATTTTTATGTATAAACCAATAAATTGGCTTTCAGTCGGCAAATATACCATTATTATTTTGATTAACAATTAATTATAATAGTAACCTTATTTTTTTTCAACTTAAATTAAACCTTTTACTTTAAAGCAGGTCTTAATTACAATAATTCAAATAATTTTTTGTTAATCTTATAAACCCTAATTTTATGAAAATGAAGTATTTTAAACTTAAAAACCTATTATTTTTAGCAGTGGGAATTTTATTTTTTACCAGTTGTGAGAAAAGTGAAAACCTTGCTATAACCGACCCCATTTCTACCGATGAAGCAGCAACTATTGCTGAAGCCGATGATATTTTAGATGATGTAAATAATGTTATAGATGATTTTCTGTTTTCAGGTGAAGGACTTTCTTCAAAGTCTAATGAATCCGGTAAAAGTGGAATGCTTGATTGCTTGACCAAAACCATTGTAATTAATGGTACTACAAAAAGTATAACCTTAGATTTTGGTGAAGGTTGCGAATTGCCAAGTGGTAATGTTGTAAGTGGTGCTAT
>CAYFFC010000002.1:89358-112564 GCA_964342295.1 uncultured Lutibacter sp.
TAGATTTTGGTGAAGGTTGCGAATTGCCAAGTGGTAATGTTGTAAGTGGTGCTATAATTATGAATTTTGAAATTGATATTGATGCGGCTTCATTTACAGCGTCCTACTCTTTCGATAATTTTTATTTTAACGATTTATTGGTTGAAGGGGAAAATACCATGATAAGAGTTCGAGAAAATGAAAATGGAAATCCGCAGTCGACCCTTAATTTTGATGTTACAGTAACTTGGCCTGAAGGTGAAGTTGCATCGCGTAAAGGGACAAAAGTTAGAGAGTGGATTGAAGGTCATGACACACGTGTATGGAGTGATAATGTATTTTTAATTACCGGAAATTGGCAAGCTGAATTTAGAAATGGAACAACAATATCAGCAAACATTGTTGAGCCATTGAGACGTGAAATGGCTTGTAGGTTTATTGTTAGCGGTATTATTGAGCTTCAAAAAAATGACGCTACAGGTACCCTAAATTTTGGTGATGGAACTTGTGATAATAAGGCAATATTTACCAACAGTTTAGGAGAAGAAACAGAAATAACACTTAGAAAAAGAATGCGATAAATAAATTAATTTATCATAAAAAAGCGAGCATTTTGCTCGCTTTTTTTATTTTCTAATTGGCAAATTCTGAATTAAATCTATATATAAATTAATTTGTTTTTTCAGATTTTTGCGTTCAATTATTTTATCTAAAAAACCATGTTCTAGCACAAATTCTGATCGTTGAAAACCGGGAGGTAACTCTTTTCCTGTAGTATCTTTCACAACTCTTGGTCCCGCAAATGCTACCAATGCATTGGGCTCGGCAAAATTGACATCGCCTAACATGGCGTACGATGCAGTTGTGCCACCCGTTGTTGGATCTGTACATAAAGAAATATAAGGAATTTTAACTTCTGCGAGTTGTGCTAATTTAGCCGAAGTTTTAACCAATTGCATTAATGAGTAAGACGCTTCCATCATTCGTGCACCACCCGATTTTGAAATCATAACAAATGGTGTTTTATGTTTAATGGCATAATCGATGGCGCGTGCAATTTTTTCACCAACAACGCTCCCCATAGAACCACCAATAAATTTAAAATCCATGGCTGCAACTACTAAATCCTTTCCAAATGATTTTCCAACAGCAGTTCTCACGGCATCTTTTAAATTTGTTTTAGCATAAGCGTCTTTTAGGCGGTCGGTATATTTTTTACTATCTGAAAATTTCAAGGGATCTTTTGATACCATATCTGTGTCAAGCTCCTTAAATTCGTTATTGTCAAAAAGAATTTCAAAATATTCGGCACTACCAATTCTAACGTGATAGCCATCTTCCGGGCTAACATAATAGTTTTCTTTTAGCTCATCTGTATCAATTATTTTACCACTAGGCGTTTTGTACCATAAACCTTTAGGTACATCCTTTTTCTTTTCTGTAGGTGTTTGAATTCCTTTATCTTTTCTTTTAAACCAAGATGACATATTATTTTGTTTTAGTTGAAAATATGGTGGTGCAAATTACTAAAAAAAACAAAGAGAACATATATTTTTTATATGTTCTCTTTGTTAAACTATATAGATTTTAAAATTATAATGTGTTTACACAGTTTAAATCTTTGAAGGCTTCTATTAATCGCTTTTTAAAAGTTACTTCACCTTCTCGCAACCATTTTCTAGGGTCGTAATATTTTTTGTTAGGAATATCAGCTCCATCAGGATTTCCAATTTGTGTGCGTAAATATTCAATTTTAGTGTGCATATAATCTCTAATTCCCTCGGTAAAAGCGAATTGTAGATCGGTGTCGATATTCATTTTTACCACCCCGTAACCAATGGCTTCTCTTATTTCTTCGAGCGAAGAACCGGAACCACCGTGAAAAACAAAATCAACAGGATTAGTACAAGTTCCGTATTTACTTTCAATATATTTTTGAGAATTGTCTAAAATTTTAGGTGTTAATTTTACATTGCCTGGTTTGTATACACCATGAACATTACCAAATGATGCAGCAATAGTAAAATTATCACTTACTTTTTTCAACTCATCATACGCATAGGCAACTTCTTCTGGTTGAGTGTATAATTTTGAAACGTCAACATCGGTATTATCAACGCCATCTTCTTCACCTCCTGTGATACCTAATTCAATTTCTAAGGTCATACCCATTTTGCTCATTCGTTCTAAGTAAGTTTTACATAAGGCAATATTTTCTTCAAGGGGTTCTTCAGATAAATCAATCATGTGAGAACTAAACAATGGCTTACCATTTTCTTTATAAAACTGCTCTCCGGCATCTAATAAACCATCAATCCAAGGCAATAATTTTTTTGCACAATGGTCGGTATGTAAAATAACGGGAACCTCGTATGCATCCGCTAAAAGGTGAATGTGTTTTGCTCCTGCAGTTGCACCTGCAATAGCGGCTTTTTGATTTTCGTTTGATAACCCTTTACCGGCATTAAATTGAGCGCCGCCATTTGAGAATTGAATGATTACAGGTGAATTTAACTCTTTGGCAGTTTCTAAAACTGTATTTATGGTGTTTGAGCCAACAACATTAACTGCAGGCAAGGCAAAGTTTTTTGCTTTGGCAAGCTTAAAAATTTCCTGAACCTGATTTCCTGTTGCAACTCCGGGTTTAATTGTGTGACTCATAATATTTTATAAAATTTTAAAGATAACTTATATCAAGCAAATTTACTATTTTTAAGTTGTTAAAATAAATTCGAAATAAAAAATAAACGAAATCGAAATAGTTATTTTTTAAGCCACTAAAATGGGTAGCTGATACCAAAATTATAAACCGTTTTACCAAAATTGTAATTTGTAAACCATTTATTGTTGTTTTCTAAGTAAGGCTCATAAGTTTTAAAACCTAAATCAAGACGCAATAAAATAAAACTAAGGTCATACCGTATTCCAAAGCCTGAGCCAATGGCAATATCTTTTATTGAATTAAATCCGATGAACTTTTCGTTTGGCGCTGTTACTTCAGAATTTGTTATATCCCAAATATTTCCGGCATCAACAAATAAGGCTCCTTTAATACTGTTAATAATTTTAAAACGATATTCCAAACTTGATAAAAATTTGAGATTGCCAACATTGTATTCCAACCCACTTTTTGATGAACCCGGACCTAAATCATAGATTTGCCAAGCTCTTAAATCGTTAGGGCCACCAATAAAATAGCTTCTGGTAAAAGGTATTGTTGATGAATTGCCATAAGGTACGGCTATACCAAAAAAGCTTCTAAAAGCCAATACATTTTCAGATGTTAAATCCCAGAACTTTTTGTACTCTAAATCGGTTCTAAGATATTGTGCAATGGGTGTATTAAATAAAATTTTATTGTTTTGTGCATCTTTGTTTGATGCAAAAAAAGTTGTTAAAGCTCCCGATGAAACTAACCTGGCTCTAAAAAAAGAAAAGTTGGTGTCTTTATAATTTTCACTGTTGTTAAAGGTAAAGGTATAATTTACTGTTGGTACCAAAACATCTTCTGTAATAATATCGTACCTGTTTTTAATGTTTTGTGCCAGTTTAAATTCGGTAGGATTGCTTTGCTCAAAATTAGAATCAATTGTATTATTTATAAAGTCAATTACATTATTTGGGTTTAAAGTTTCATCAAAATAGGTTGTGGCAATTGATTGTATTTCGTCAAACTCCGACCTGTAAATTGTGAAATAGGAATCGATGTTCAGATTTTTAATAATTTGAGCATTAATTAATTGAAAGCTATGCTTTTTTGTTTTTGATGATTCCCAAGTATAATCAATAATTCCGGTAAATTTTTGATTGTCTAAACCAATGTTTTTTTGCAAACTTGTACCAATGGTAAATGTGGTTTTAGGAGCCATTTTTTTAGGCACTATTTTATCAACTTTAATGGGTAGCAAAAATCGTGGTAATTCTAATGAAACATCACCCCCGGCTTCCCAGGCATTTAATAATCGATCGTTTTTGGCGGCATCTTTGGAGTCTAAAAAAGAGCCTTGAATTGAAAATCGTAATATTTCGGCACCTTTAAAAATATTTCGGTTTAAAAATGAAAGTTTACCTGAAATTCCTAACTGCCTGATGTTTGAGGTTGTTAGTTCTGTATTAAAACCGATTGAATATTTTTTTAAGGGAGTAAGGTAAATATCGGCCTGTAACATGTCATTTTCAAGTTCAGTATATTTTATGTCAACCGACCTGAAATTGTTCAGCCCTCTTAAATGTGTTCGGGTTAATTCTCTATTTTCATCTTTATAAATTCCATCTTTTTCAATAAAAACAGCATGTAATAAATACTTTGGATTGTACTTTAGTTTGTTTTGTGAATAAAACGAATAACCATTGTATTGGATACTGTCTTTTACCGGCAAGTCTTTGGTATTGAATGAGAAATCTGTATAAACATTTATGTTTTTAATTTTTTGAATTTTAAACGGAACATTGGCAATACTGTCATTAATTAATAAAACCACATCCGATTTGTAATTGGCATGTGATGAGTCAGCCTCAAAACCAATGGCATTTTTGTTAAATCTGAAAATACCTGAATTTCTAAATAAATTGGTAAGTCGGTTTTGTTCGTCAATAAAATATGATAACTTAAACGGGTTTCCTTTTTTTATAAAAGATTCAGATTTATTTTTGGTGTAAATAGAATCTAATACTTCAGACTCAATATTTGTTGAAATGCTATCGAGTTTATAAACTTTTTCAGTTTCTACAAGATAGTTAATTGCAACTCTTTTTTTTGGTAAGTCAATTTTTTTATAGCTAACTTTTACGTTGAAAAATCCTTCGTTGTAAAAATGTTGGGTTAAATTACTGATGGTAGTTTGGGCTTTTTTAGTATCAAAAATTATGGGTGCTTCTCCATTGTTTAACCACCATTGGTGCATGTTGTATTTAAAATTTCTAATACCGCGTGCTTGTTTTTCAGAAAAAGTACCTGAGGTAAATTTATACCATCTCGGATTTGCTGCTTTCCATTTTTCAAAATCAGTTTCAAAATTTTTGTTCCCTACGTTGTAAAAATGTAATGGAAGAGGAATTCCAAGAACTAACTGGTTAGGGCGCTGAACAATATAATCGGTAATTTCTTCATCAACATTTTTTTTATTGTTAACATATAATACATTTTTAGTTAACAACTGTTCTTTTTCTGATACATACTTAACCGCATTACACGATGAAAAACTAATAGTTATACTAATTAATAATATTAATATTGCAAAATTGTTTTTCAATAAATAAGCGTTTAAATTTGTTTCAAAAGTAAAACTTTTAAAGGTATTACCAAATTACAATTTTTTAGATATAAATTCATGACTTTAAGTAAAAATCAGTTAAAATTAATAACGAGTTTATCACAAAAAAAGTACCGATTAAAGCATAATTTATTTATTGCTGAAGGAATTAAAGTTGTGGATGAATTTTTAAATTCAGATTATGAATTGTCGCATCTTTTTTTGACCGACAATTCTCTATTTACAAATGTTGAAGAGCGCTCATTAATTTCGGAAGTAGAATTAAAAAAAATAAGCGGCTTGAAATCTCCCAACAAGGTGTTTGCACTGTTTAAAATACCCAATGTTATAATAAAAAATGATGCAGGTCTAATTGTTGTGTTAGACGGAATTAATGATCCGGGAAATTTAGGTACTATTATAAGGTTGTGTGATTGGTTTGGTATAAATCAATTGGTTTGTTCAAAAAATACAGTAGATTGCTTTAATACTAAGGTTGTACAGGCATCAATGGGATCATTAACACGGGTAGCTGTTAATTACACTGATTTAATAGAGTACTTAAGAAACACAAATTTGCCGGTATTTGCAACTGATATGAAAGGTGATATTGTTTACAAACAGGAATTGCCAAAAGATGCGATTTTAATTTTGGGAAATGAGGCTAATGGTATTGGAGAAGAACTATTAAAGTTGGCTGATTATAAAGTGTCTATTCCCAGATTTGGAAATTTACAACAAACCGAAAGTTTAAATGTAGCCACGGCAACTGCCATATTACTTAGTGAATTTAAGCGAACAGAAATTTAATGAAATGCAAATTTTATAAAAACGCCTCTAGTACCAAAATAATCAATTGGTGCTGTCCACGGACTGTTTGGGTCGTTATCTCGAACAATTTCATTATTTATGGCAAATACTCCTCTTATTGAAGGTGAAAAAATAAAATAAGGTAAATACAAGTCAACCCCAATTCCTAATTCATAAGTATAATTGTTTTTTTTCATTCTAAACTCGCCACTGGCATTGTCATCCGGGTTGTCTTGGTTGCTCGAAAAATTATAATCATACGATACTCCTCCCAATACATAAGGTCTCATATTGTGTAATCGGTTGGCGCTAAATTTTAATAACATAGGAACTCTTAAATAGGTAGCATTTACTTCGCGAATTGTTTGGCTTTCAGTGCCAACAATATTTGTAAATTCAAGTGTTTTTGTATTACTTGATAATCCGGGTTCCAATCGTAAATTTATGTTTTTATGTAAGCGTAAATCTCCTATCAAACCAACATTAAAACCTACAGATGCATTCACTTTTACAAAAGCATCAGATGTATTGTATGAAATTTTAAAGTCTTTTTTGTTAATTCCTAAGTAATAGCCCCAAAATATTTTTTGTTTATCCCAATTTTGTTTGTATTCAACAATATCTCTTTTTTGGCCAAATAAATTTGATATAGAAAGTATTAAAACAAATGTTGCGATAATCTTATTTTTCATTGGATAACTTACTAACATCAATTTTAAATAATTGTTACTTTTTTGCAATATAAATTGTTGCAACACCAAACGTTTGTGGCTGGTCAACAACATTTATAAACCCCGTTTTGTTTAAAATATTGTTGAAAGCTGTTCCATAAGGAAAAGCAGCAGCAGAATCCGACAGATATTTGTAGGCCAATTTATCTTTTGAAAATAGTTTACCTATAAGAGGCAATAGGTATTTTGAATAAATTGCATAGCCCTGTTTAAAAGGTGTTTTGGTAGGTACTGAAGTTTCTAAAACTACAAAAGTTCCACCCGGCTTTAAAACACGAAAAATTTCTGAAAGCCCCTTTTCTAAGTTTTCAAAATTTCTAACCCCAAAGGCAACTGTAATTGCATCAAAGGTGTTATTGTCAAATGGAATGTTTTCAGAATCACCATAAACCATTTCAATAGTGTTTGAAAGCTGTAGTTTTTCAACTTTTTTTCTTCCAACCTGCAGCATTCCTTCTGATATGTCTAACCCAATAATTTGATGCGCTTTTGTTTTAGCAAGGTTAATGGCTAAATCGCCGGTTCCGGTGGCAATATCTAAAATTACTGAAGGACTAGTTTTATCAACAATTTTTACAACTTTATTTCGCCACTTTATATCAATTCCAAAAGAAATTACACGGTTCAATCCGTCATACTCCTTTGAAATGTTATCAAACATTTTAGTTACCTGTTCTTTTTTACCAAGGTCAGAGTTTTTGTAAGGGGTTACCTTTTTTGCCATATAAGTTATTGGTTGATTGCTACTACTTGCTCAATTTTCCCCGGAATCATTTGTTTCAGCATGTTTTCAATACCATTTTTTAAGGTGATGGTAGATGATGGGCATCCACTACATGCACCTTGTAAAATTACATTTACGGTTTTTTCTTGCTCGCTGTAAGATTGAAATAAAATATTACCACCATCAGCAGCAACTGCAGGCTTAATGTATTCATCTAAAATACTTATTATTTGTATTGATACATCATCTAGGGTTTCATTATTTATATTCTCCGGTTTTGAAGATATTTGAATTTCATCTGATTTAGAAACAACAGTGTTACCGTTTGCAATAAATTGTTTGATAAAACTTCTAACCTCTACGGTAACATCATTCCATTCAACAACATCAAATTTGGTAATGGAAACATAGTTTTCCGATAAAAATACTTCTTTAACAAAAGGCAATTTAAATAACTCCGTTGCCAGTGGTGAATGTTTTGCTTCGTCAATATTCTTAAATTCAAAATCGTTTTCAACCAGTATTTTGTTGGCAACAAATTTTAAAACCGACGGATTTGGAGTTACTTCGGCATACACTTCAACAGGAATCTTTTTGGAAGTTTTTTCATCTAAAATTAAATCACCTCCATTGCTCAAGTAATTTTCAATTTGTTCTTTTACTTCCTCTTGAACATCTGCCCACTCAATTATAGAAAATCGCTCAATAGCAATAAAATTAGCACTTATAAAAACGCGTTTTACAAACGGTAAATGAAATAATTCCTGTGCAAGAGGTGAGTTTTTAGCTTCATCAATGTTGTTAAATTGATAACTCCCACTGGTTAAAACCTTATTTGCTGTGTATTTTATAATGGTTGCAACTTTTGTTGCTTCTATTTTTAAACTAATTGAATTCATTATTTATATAATTTGTGCAAAAGTACTAAAACATATTTAGGTGAAGCGCAGATAAACTGAAAAAACGCCCCGAACCCGGGGCGTTTTTTTTATTGGATGAATAGTTTAAATGCTTAAAACTAAAGTAGCTGTAAATCTTGAGTTGTCATAATTTAACTCCGTTACATTAACCTCATTGTATTGTGGGTAAAAGTCGTAAAAATTTGTATTGGAAGCCTTCTGATAAGCAAAATCTAATTTTGCCCTTCTGAATTTAATTCCTGCTCCAAATGAATAGCCTTCTATATTATCTGAATTAATTGCGGCTTTGTTTGGGTTTTGTTCAAAGTGATACCCTCCTCTTAAAGAAATATTGTCAAAGCGCCATTCAGTTCCTAATCTTAATTCGCTGGCACCTTGAAAGTTATTTAATATTTCATTGTTTTCATCTGAAAAGTTGGCATTACTCAATTGAATTTTGCTATAATTTTTGTAAATATAATCTAAGCTAAACAAACCTTGTTTGCCAAAAATATATGCAAAACTACCGGTAAATTTACTTGGAGTTCTTAATCTATAATCAAAAGCATTTACGCCGGAATATTCTGTATATACTTCATTAGTGTTGCTTACCCAAATTTCTGAATCAAAATCAACATAATCTTCAGCTAAAGAGTACCAAACCGGTGATTGGTAAGAAGCTCCAAACCTAATATTTTCATTTGCCTTTGCTATAAATCCTAAATTAAATGAGATACCATCACCATAAGTAAAAAGTTCTTGAGTTTGTGATGCATCAAGCAAGTTTCCATTACCATCATTATTGTATTCTTCAAGTAACACACGTTGGTAATTTTCAACATCATACGAACTAATTGAAGCTCCTATAAAAAGATTGTCATTGTATTGTGATGCGAACGTGAAAGTGTATTTATTGTTTTTACCATCAGTAAAATTCTCAAAATATTGACCATCAGAATTTAGATACAAGGTGTTGTTATTTTCATCAGGATCGTAAATCCAAGTAGGGAAATTGCTATTTCCTGATGCAAACCATAGGTTTTCAAAATCATTTGCTATACTATAATTAAAACCAATTGCCATTTTATTCCATCCAGAGCGATTGCTGTTGTTTCTAAAAACAAAAACGCCTCCAGCTTGAGATAAGTTGGTGTAATCATTGTCAGTTATTTCGGAATTTCCGTAATAAAAGGACGATGTTTTGGTATTTCTTATAGAAAGTGAAGTTGAAAACTCACTGTTTATAAAAACGGCTGCTCCGGCCGGATTTATATCCATTGCCGACAAGTCACCTCCAAGCGCACCGAAGGCTCCGCTCATACCATTAAACCTGGCTGTACCATTTATAGTTTCTTGGGAAAATAATACTCCTATATCAGTATAACTTTGTGTTTGAGCAATTGATACATAAGCAATGCTCAACATTGCGATTAAAAATATTCTTTTCATAATGTGTGAAAATTATTTAAACTGTCAATTATTAATGTCTTCTGGAGCTATGTCCTCCACCTGATCTCATGCCTCCACTTGACCGCATTCCTGAAGATCTAGACATAGATGATGAAGAACCTCTATATGATGAACTTCTTGTAGATGAATTATTATATCTAGGTGAACTACTTCTTGTGTTGGCTCTTGAATTGCGGTTATAACTATTGCTTCTGTTGTAATTTGAACTTTTTACTCTTCTGTTGTAATCGTAATAGTTTCTTGTACTGCTTCTTCCTTGATTAGGATTAGTTCTAATTATAGCATATTTACTATATCTAGGGTTGTAAGAACTTGCCATATTTCTTCTAATAGAAGGCGAATTGGTTCTAAAACCATTACTTCTATTAAATCTGTAATTAGATCTTGTAGTTGGTTGCCTATTGGTATTTCTTCTTACTTGGTTGTTGTAATTTCTACTACGAGAGGATCTATTATTATTTTGTGATACGCTGCTACCTCTACGACTTATACTTGATGAATTTGAATTACCATATCTTCTTGTATTAGTACTATAGGCATTACGTCTTTTTCCATAACTACTATATGACCTTCCATAACCATAATAAGGATAGTAGTAATAATCACCATAGCCATAGTAACCATAGTAAGGATACCCATAATATCCACCGAAACCAAAACCGTAGTACGGGTAGCCATAGTATCCTCCGTACCCATATCCATAATAAGGATAGCCATAATATCCTCCATAGCCATATCCATAATAAGGGTAATCATAATACCCGCCGTATCCATACCCATAATAAGGGTATCCGTAGCCATAATAATCATAAAACGGGCTGTACCAGTAAAAACTAGAACCCCAATAATTTATAGAAGGTTCTCCTTCTGTATATTCCCAAGGAGTACGATTTGAAATATCTAAAGAATCTTTTTGTTGTTGACTGGTGTAGTAATAGTCATCAATATCAGTAAAAATCTCGTCTTCTTTCATATATTCCAATTCCTGAAGCTGGTCAGAAAAATAATTAGTATCAAAGGTAGACTCATTTACTGGTGTAGTTGCTGTAACATCTTGTCGAACCGGTTTTTCTGAGGTATATATCCCGTCATCATCATAATTATACACGCTTTGGTATGATCCACACGCGTATAAACTTGTTAAAATTATCAACATTAAACTAAGTTTAAAAACTGTTGATTTTTTAGAATAGCGTGCTTTCATAATGAAATGATTTTTATAGTTGAACAATTCAAAAAAAGAACTAATTTTGCCCAATTAGTGTTTTTTTATATAAAAATACGCAATATTTATGCCAAAACTAAATTATGAGCAAGAAATTAACAAAGAGAGAAACGGATTATTCTAAGTGGTACAATGAGCTTGTTGTAAAGGCAGATTTAGCTGAAAATTCAGGAGTAAGAGGCTGTATGGTTATAAAACCATACGGATTTGCCATTTGGGAAAAAATGCAAGCAGCACTTGATAAAATGTTTAAAGAAACGGGTCATGAGAATGCTTATTTTCCTTTGTTTATACCCAAGTCATATTTAAGTAAAGAAGCAGACCATGTTGAAGGTTTTGCAAAAGAATGTGCCGTAGTTACTCATTACCGTTTAAAAAATGCCGATGATGGCAGTGGAGTTGTGGTTGATTCTGAGGCTCGTTTGGAGGAAGAATTGATTGTAAGGCCAACCTCTGAAACCATAATTTGGGACACTTACAGAAAATGGATTGAATCTTATCGTGATTTACCCCTATTGATTAACCAGTGGGCCAATGTTGTTCGTTGGGAAATGAGAACACGACTTTTCTTACGAACCGCTGAATTTTTATGGCAAGAAGGACATACAGCGCATGCAACAGAGGCTGAAGCTATTGATGAAGCTGAATTGATTTTGAATATTTACGCCGATTTTGCCGAAAAATTTATGGCCATGCCAGTAATTAAAGGATTAAAAACAGCAAGTGAGCGATTTGCCGGTGCAGTTGAAACATACTGTATTGAAGGATTGATGCAAGATGGTAAAGCATTACAAGCGGGAACATCACACTTTTTAGGTCAAAATTTTGCTAAGGCTTTTGATGTAAAATTCACCTCAAAAGAAGGAAAGCAAGAACTGGTTTGGGCAACTTCTTGGGGGGTTTCAACACGACTTATGGGGGCGTTAATTATGACACATTCAGATGATTTAGGATTGGTATTACCTCCAAATTTAGCCCCAATTCAAGTGGTAATTGTTCCAATACATAGAACAGATGAGCAATTAGAAGCCATTTCTGAAAAAATTGAGGAAATTTCTGCTGCTCTCCGTAAAAAAGGTGTTTCTGTTAAATTTGATAAAAGAACCACTCATAAACCGGGCTGGAAATTTGCCGAATATGAATTAAAAGGTGTTCCATTAAGAATTGCTATGGGGCCTAGAGATTTGGAAAATAATACTGTTGAAATAGCTAGGAGAGATACCCTCGAAAAACAAAGTGTTTCTCAAAACGATGTTGTTGATTTTGTAGAAAAAACTTTAGAAGAAATGCAAGAGCGTTTATTTAAAACAGCTTTAGATTATCGTGAATCTCATATTACAAAAGTTGATACTTTTGATGAATTTAAAGAGGTGTTAAATACTAAGGGAGGGTTTGTTTTAGCACATTGGGATGGTACTGCGGCTACTGAAGAACGTATTAAAGAGCTTACAAAAGCAACCATTAGATGTATTCCATTAAATAATAAAATTGAAGAGGGTAAATGCATTTTAACAGGTAGTAAATCTGAGCAAAGAGTATTGTTTGCGAAAGCATATTAATTTTTTTGAAAATTATTTTGCAGAATAAAAAATAGTTGTATTTTTGCATCCGCAATGACGAAATAGAATCGTCAGTAAAAGCAATAATGGTCCGTTCGTCTAGGGGTTAGGACGCCAGGTTTTCATCCTGGTAACAGGGGTTCGATTCCCCTACGGACTACAAAAGGTAAATAAACAAATTAAGAATGGCAAATCACAAGTCAGCATTAAAAAGAATTAGAAGTAGTCGCGTTAAGCAATTAAGAAATAAATATCAGCACAAAACAACTCGTAATGCTGTTAGAGATTTACGTGCTGCAACCGACAAGAAGGAGGCTGAGGAATTATTTCCAAAAGTAGCAGGAATGCTTGACAAATTAGCTAAAAATAATGTTATTCATAAAAACAAAGCGAGTAACTTAAAATCTAAGTTAGCTAAGCACGTGGCTGCACTATAAAGTTTATATCTTAAAATTTTTAAAGAAACATTCTATTTTTAGAATGTTTTTTTTTGCTCAAAATTTAAGTTACCATTCATAGGTTCTATTAGAATCAAGTTTTATAAAAATAAATAATAGTACTGTAAATCCCCAAAGACCAGAGCCCCCATAACTAAAAAAGGGTAATGGAATTCCTATGGTTGGCAATAAGCCAATAACCATCCCAATATTTATAACAAAATGCGTAAAGAAAATGGCGGCAATGCTGTAACCGTAAATTCGACTGAATTTAGATTTTTGTCTTTCGGCAATATTAATAATGCGTAGCATAAAAAAAATAAAAACAATTATTACAACTGAGCTGCCAATAAACCCCCATTCTTCACCAACTGTTGAAAAAATATAATCGGTTTGCTGTGCCGGAACAAAATCTCCCTGAGTACGTTCACCTTGTAAATAACCTTTACCGGTAAGTCCCCCTGATGCAATAGTGGTTACCGATTGATTTGTGTTGTATCCTATGCTTTTTACATCAATTGTTTTTCCTAATAAAATATTAAACCGATCTCTATGCCGTTGTTCAAAAACACTATTAAAAATAAAATTAACACTAAATAAATAAATTACTGAAATTAAGAAAAGACCAAATAATTTAGGCTTTCCTTTTTTGAAAGCTTTCTTTTGATATAGAACAAAGTATATAATTGTCAATATGAAAAACCCTATAATTCCATATAAGGTGTATAAAAATCCAAAATACAGCGTTAATATAAACAGTAATAATGCTATAAAACCTATAGTTAAATAGTAAATTGGTAAGCCCTCTCTGTAAAGAACAAAAACAAAGGCAAAATATACAAGTGCCGAACCCGGGTCAGGTTGAAGGGTAATTAAAACGGCCGGTAAAAATAATATTAGTAATGACTGTAATTGGGTGTAGATTTTTTTTAAGTTAAATTGTTTGTCACTTACTAATTTAGCCATAGCTAATGCTGTTGCAGCTTTTGCAAACTCTGAGGGTTGTAGGCTGAATCCCCCAAAATCATACCAGGAGGTTGCACCATTTATATTTTTTCCAATAAAAAACAGTCCTAGTAGAAATAACAGACTTATTAAATAAATTACAGCAGCAAATTTTTCATAAAATTTTGCATCAAAAGCAAGAATTAATAAGATGAGGGGGAAACTGAGGGCTATCCAAATTAACTGTTTGCCGTATTCGGTTGTAAAATTAATCAGGTTGTAATTATTTTCGGTTATAGTAGCCGAATAAATGTTAATCCAGCCTAAAAATATAAGTACTACATAAAATAACACAAGTACCCAATCAATGCCATAAAAAATATTTTTTTTTCTACTTCTCAATTTCCGTATTTGTTACTAATAATTGTCTTTCATATTCATCTTGTAAAGAGCCATTGCGCATGCGTTGTTCTATCCAGGGCCTAATTGTTTTGCCATTCAAATATTTTTCAATCATTAAAGTTGCAATAGGACCCGCCCAACGTGATCCCCAATAGCCATTTTCAACAAAAACCGCTATGGCAATTTTTGGATTGTCTTTAGGGGCAAAAGCAATAAAAATAGAATGGTCTTGTCCGTGTGGATTTTCGGCAGTACCCGTTTTACCACTAATTTCAAGACCTTTTACTTTTGACCAAGTTGCAGTACCATTAGGGTGTTCAAAAACATTAAATAAACCTTCAATAACGGGCTCAAAATGTTCTTTGTCAATTGTTGTTTGATGGGGGGAAGTAAATTTTTTATCTAATACCTTTCCTTGAATATTTTTTACAATATGCGGCGTGTAGTAATAGCCTCGGTTGGCAACTGTAGCAGTCATATTGGCCAGTTGTATAGGGGTAGTAAGTACCTCACCTTGTCCTATGGCATTTGATATAGTGGTTACGGCTTTCCAGCTACCATTGGGGTAATATCGGTTATAAAAATTCCCATCGGGTATCAAACCTTTTTGCCCTACAGCTAAATCGTTGTTCAAATAGTTTCCAAGACCAAAACTTTCGGCATGCCTATTCCAAGCATCCATACCTTCTTTTGGAGTTGGGTATTTTTCAATGATTTTTCTATATGCATTTGCAAAATAACTGTTACAAGATCGGTAAATGGCTTTATTTAAATTTACAGGGCTGCCAAAGGTGCCGCTGTGACATTTCATAAATGCCTCTTCCCTTGAGCCGTAACGATAACCCCCATAACACCGTACTGTAGTAGATGTATTAATTACATTTTCTTGTAATGCGGCCAAAGCTGTTATAATTTTAAAAGGCGATCCGGGAGGGTACTGGGCTTGCAAGCCTCTGTCAAATAATGGTCTGCTAATGCTGTCTAAATATAACTTGGTAAAATTTTTAGAGCGCTCTCTTCCAACCATTAAATTTGGGTTGTAAGTTGGGGTTGAGACCAAAGCTAATAGTTCTCCCGTGGCAGGTTCAATTGCAACAATACCTCCTCTTTTGTTGATCATTAGTTCTTCGCCGTATTTTTGTAATACCGCATCTAATGTTAAGGTAATGTCTTTTCCGGGTTCAGCTAACGTGTCATAAATACCGTTTTTGTACGAGCCAATTTCTCTGTTGAAGCGATCTCGTTGGATATATTTCACACCTTTAACTCCTCGTAAAACATCTTCATAGGTTTTTTCAACCCCGGCCGTACCAATTAATTCTCCTAATTGGTAATAAGGTTTTTTCTTTATTAAAGCTTCATTAACTTCACTTATATAACCCAATACGTTTGCTGCAGAATTTAAAGGGTATTCACGTAAAGATCTTTTTTGAATATAAAAACCTTTGAATTTGTGCATTTTTTCCTGTAAAAAGGCATAATCTGTTTTTGATAACTGAGCTAAAAAGGTTGAAGGAATTCGTGTTGAGTATCGTTTGGCTCTGTTGTATCTTTTTAAAAATTCTGTCTTGTTAATTTTAAGTAAACGACAAAATTCAGTTGTATCCAAAGGCTTTACTTCGCGCGGAATAACCATAATATCATAGGACAGTTGATTGGCTACAAGTAAAACACCGTTTCGATCATAAATATATCCCCTTTCAGGATAATCATAGGTAACTTTTACAGCTGAATTATTTAAGGTTGGAATGCTGTATGAATTGTCAATAACCTGCAAATAAAAAAGTCGGATTATAAATACTATTCCGAAAAAAATTATTAAAAACGATAATAAGCCTGTTCTTTTCATTTGTTTTTTGAAAAAAGTAATATTCCAAATAAACTAACAACTACAGTTAATATACTTGTAAAAATGGTGTTTACCAAAATATCAACAATTGCATTTACATTAAAATACTCTAATGAGAATATTATAAAATGATGAATTAGCGTTAAAACGGAAATATAAGCGAAAAATTTCCCGGTTGAAAGCGATAAAATGTTAAAAAGTAAATAATCGAAATCTGATTTTCGCATTATTGCTTTCAATATAGGGAGTCTAATGAATGCAATAAAAACAGTTGCAGCAGTATTAATTCCGCCTGAATCTGAAAAAATATCAATAAACAAACCCAAAGCAAAACCCAGTATCAATAACCAACTTATGTTTTTACGAATGGGAAACAGAAAAATAAAAATGATGTAAATAAACGGATTGATATAGCCGAATAAATTTATTTGGTTGAAAACTACAATTTGTAAAAAAACCAATAAAAAAAAACGTATTGTATTTTTAAAAATTAATTTATTCATAATCGATACTTAGTTCTAAATTTCGAATCTCTGTTTTATGTAAATTTTTTATTACTTGTGCGTAGCCTAATGCGGTCATATCATTAAACAATGAAACATTAATTTCTCGGTATTTGTTTTTTTCAAACTTAAAATTGGTTATTGTACCCACAGGAATTCCTTCCGGGAAAATTGCTGATTTACCGCCTGTAATAATTGAATCACCAACTTTAATAACTGCTTGCCTGGGGATGTCAATAATTTGTACAATATTGGGATTTTTACCATTCCAAACCAACGTGCCAAAATGATGACTGTTTTTTAAACGGACATTTATTTTTGATGTGCTGTTAAGGATGGATAAAACCGTTGCATAATTTCCCGAAACATTTTTTATTACACCAATTACTCCTTTAGAATTCACAACTCCAAGGTCGGATAAAACACCTTGTTTCAATCCTTTATCAATAGTTAAATAATTATTTTGCCTCGCAAAATTGTTATTGATTATTTTAGCGTAAAGAAACTCATATTTTTGATGAAAAACTGTGCTGTCGGTAACTTGATGAGTAGTTATGGGGCTCTTAAAATTTTGCTTATCAATATAGTTTTTGAGTTGAATGTTTTCTTCAATTAATAACTTGTTTTCAGACTTTAAATTTATGAACTCCTGAAAGTTATTTAATTTTTTGTACAAGCCACCACTTAAAGCATTGGCTGAATTTATAAATTTACTTTGATGGTATGCTTGTTGCTGAATGGTAAAAAGCAGCGCAATTACTTCTAATAAAACAAACAGCAGAAAGTATCTGAATTTTTTGATAAAATAAACCAATTGCTGCATAGGGTTTTATTTGAAATGATACTATTTCATTAATACATTTTTGTACTTTTCTAAATCTTTTAAAGCAATTCCCGTACCTCTTACAACCGCTCTTAACGGGTCTTCGGCAACATATACCGGCAAATCTGTTTTTCTTGAAAGCCGCTTGTCTAATCCTCTAAGCATAGAACCACCACCTGCTAAGTAAATACCGGTGTTGTATATGTCAGCAGCTAATTCAGGCGGTGTTTTAGATAACGTTTCCATAACAGCATCTTCAATGCGTAAAATAGATTTGTCTAACGCTTTTGAAATTTCTCTGAACGAAACTTGGACCTGTTTTGGTTTGCCGCTTAACAAATCACGCCCTTGTACCAACATATCTTCAGGTGGGTTTTCTAAGTCTTCTGTGGCAGCACCAATTTGAATTTTTATTTTTTCTGAAGTGCGTTCACCTATATATAAATTGTGTTGGGTACGCATATAATAAGCAATATCCGCAGTAAATACGTCTCCGGCAACTTTTACCGATTTATCACAAACAATTCCACCAAGTGCAATTACAGCAATTTCTGTTGTTCCGCCTCCTATGTCAATAATCATATTTCCTTTTGGTTGCATAATATCAATTCCAATACCAATGGCTGCTGCCATAGGCTCATGAATTAAATATATTTCTTTGGCATTCATATGTTCTGCCGAGTCTATTACAGCGCGCTTTTCAACTTCAGTAATGCCTGATGGAATACAAATTACCATTCTTAAGGAAGGTGCAAAAAACTTCTTTTTAATGCTGGGAATATTTCTAATAAATTCCTTAATCATTTGTTCTGAAGCTTCAAAATCTGCAATCACACCATCTTTTAACGGTCTAATTGTTTTTATGTTTTCATGAGTTTTTCCTTGCATTAAACTTGCCTTTTTTCCGGTAGCGATAATTTTACCGGTATTACGGTCTCTTGCTACAATAGAAGGGGCATCAATTATTACTTTTCCATCGTGAATAATTAAGGTGTTTGCTGTTCCTAAGTCAATAGCTATGTCTTCGGTCAAAAAGTCGAAAAAACCCATGCGTTATTGTTGTTTTATTAAAAGTTTAAATAAGAGTTTCACAAAGTTAGTAAAATTAGTGTTTAAAATGTCTTGTTCCTGTAAATATCATAGCCATTTTATTATTGTTGCAATAATCTATAGATAATTGGTCTTTAATAGAACCTCCCGGCTGAATAACAGCACTTATGCCTGCCTTATGTGCAATTTCAACACAATCCGGAAACGGGAAAAATGCATCGCTTGCCATAACTGCTTTGTTTAAATCAAATTTAAAATGGTTGGCTTTAGCAATGGCTTGATTTAAAGCGTCAACTCTACTAGTTTGCCCTGTTCCACTAGCACATAATTGCTTGTTTTTTGCTAAAACTATGGTATTTGATTTTGTGTGTTTACAAATTTTTGAGGCAAACAGTAAATCATCAAACGCTCTATCATCCGGTTCCATATTAGTGGCTGTTTTACAAACGCTTCTGTCATCTGTTTTGTTGTCTTTATCTTGGTATAATATACCGTTTAAGGCAGTTCTGTATTGAAAATCAGGTAATTTTATATCTTTCTGTTGCAAAATTATCCGGTTTTTTTTGCCTTTTAAAACAGTAAGGGCATCATCAGTAAAATGAGGAGCAATCACAACCTCACAAAAAAGTTTATGAATTTCTTCGGCAGTTTCTAAATCAATAGTTTTGTTAGCAATTAAAATTCCTCCAAATGCCGATATAGGGTCGCCTGCCAAGGCATCTGCATAGGCTTGTTTTAATGATTTTCGTTGCGCTAATCCGCAGGCATTATTGTGTTTTAATATGGCAAAAGTAGGGTCATCATTTTTAAATTCGGACATTAAATTTACGGCAGCATCAACATCTAGTAAGTTATTGTAAGACAGTTCTTTACCGTGTAATTTGTTGAACAGATTTTCTAAATTACCGTAAAAGTAGCCTTTTTGGTGCGGATTTTCACCATACCTAAGTGTTTTGACCTGGTTAAAACTTGCTCTAAATGCATGGTTATCAGTATTTAAATAATTAAATATTGCACTGTCGTAATGGCTTGAAACAGCAAATGCTTTTGCTGCAAATTCTTTTCGTTGGTTTAAAGTTGTAGCGCCGTTGTTTTCTGAAATAATTTCTAAAAACGAATCGTATTGCTCCATTGATGAAACACAAATTACATCGTTGTAGTTTTTTGCTGCCCCACGAATAAGGGAAATTCCTCCAATATCTATTTTTTCAATAATTTCGCTTTCTGTGGCATTACTTTCAACAGTTTTTTCAAACGGATACAAATCAACAATAACAATATCAATTTCAGGAATTTCAAAAGATTGAATTTGATTTTGATCGTTTTTATTTTCTCGCCTTGCTAAAATACCCCCAAAAACTTTTGGATGTAATGTTTTTACGCGCCCGCCTAATATTGAAGGATATGATGTTAAATCTTCTACAGGTACAACAGGTATGTTATGTTCTCTAATAAATTTTTCGGTACCACCGGTTGAGTAAATGGTTATGCCAAGATTGTTTAATTTTTCAACAATTGGTTGTAATCCATCTTTATGAAAAACAGAAATTAATGCTGATTTTGCTTTTTTAGTAGTATTCATGTGTTGTATTGTTTGTTTTTCGCAAAGCTAATAATAATCAGTAGCTTAAACAATACTGCACAAAGTTTAAATAAAATTAATTTCGTTTAATTTTTGAATGAAATCCTGCAACCATTTCATTGTAATTTTCTGATGTTGAAATTGGAACTGTTTTTGCAATTTTATTTATCAATGGAATTTTAGAAAGTAAAATATATTTTCGGTTAATTTTTTTATGGGATTTTTTTAACACGGCTTTAATTGAAAATATGATAGAAAGCACAAATATAAAAATCTTTATAAAAGTTCTGCAACTTTTTCACAAACATACTCCAAAAGCAATTCGTCGTTTTTAGTAAATGGTTTTTTTGTATGCGAATCAATATCTATTTGTCCAATGTTTTGACCATTTTTAAAAATAGGAATAACTATTTCACTTTTAACTTTCCATCCACATGAAATATAATTGTCTTGTTCTGAAACATCTTGTACTACAAAATTTTTATTACTAACTGCTACTTGTCCGCAAATTCCTTTTCCAAACGGAATGATGGTATGCTCGGTTGGTTCACCTGAAAACTGTGCTAGTTTTAGCTCATTTTTATCTCCATTTTTAAAATAGAAGCCTACCCAATCGTAGTAATTAATTTCAGTTTTTAATAAATCACAAATATTCTGAAGTTTTTCATTAGTGTTGGAATCTTGATTAATGATACGGTTAATTGATTCTTTTAATAGGGAAGTGTTCATATTTAATTTGTAGTTTTATGCAAAATTAAAATTCTTTTTTAGTGAAAAGCAATAAAACGGTAGTAATATTTTTAATTAAATTTTTTGGTGCCTATGCGTTATTGTTTGCTATTTATTCATTTTATTTATCTAAAAATCAGCAAACAGGTAATTATTTTGCTTGTGCACCTGTTACAAAAAATGTTGCGGTTCAAACACAGTTTGTGTTAAATGCTTTAGGTTATGAAGCGGAAATTGAACAACACCTTAGTGAATTAACTATAAAATTGTTCTTGAATAAACAGTATGTTGCCAGAATTTTTGAAGGTTGTAATGCTGTTAGTATTATCATATTATTTATCGCCTTTATTATTGCTTTTGCGGGTAAATTTAAAACTACTTTATTGTATATTTTGTTTGGTAGTTTAATTATTTATGTGGTTAATATAGTTAGAATCGCGCTAATTTCAATTGCCATTTATGAATATCCTGAATATGAGAAATTATTGCACGATGCCGTATTTCCGGCAATAATTTATGGTATTACATTTTTGTTGTGGTTTGTATGGATTAAGAAGTTTTCAATGTCTAAAAAATGAGCAAAACAGTACGTATAATTTTACTAAGTATATTGATTTTGTTGTTAATTGCAATAAGGTTATTTTTACAGCCTTATTTTTACGATCCGTTACTTGTTTTTTTTAAGAATGATTATTTGCATTTAGAAATACCTAAATTAGATTATGGAAGGTATTTTGTAAATATTTTTTATAGGTACCTACTTAATACAGGATTATCATTAGGTATATTATTCTTGATTTTTAAAAGTAAAAATGTTCTAAAATTTTCTGTGAAATTTTATATAGGTGCATTCGTAATCTTTGGATTGCTTTTGTATGTTGAGTTGAAATTTACAATAATAAACAACTATAATGTTGTTTTTTATGTGCGTCGTTTTCTAATTCAACCCTTATTTTTACTACTATTAATCCCGGCGTTTTATTATCAAAAAATACGTGTTGATAAAATCGATTAATTAATCAAATAAAACAATAAATTCTGCACGTCTGTTAACTGCGTGTTCCGATTCACTGCAATTTACGTTATTGCTACAGCGGTTTAATAAACGTGTTTCTCCATAGCCATTGGCAATTATTCGTTGTGGGTTAATACCCTTTGATACCAAATAATCTTTGGTGGTCTCGGCACGTTTAATGGTTAATTCCATATTATATGCATCGGGACCTCTACTATCTGTATGGAAATTTACATCTATTTTTATGGTTGGATGCTGGTTTAAATTATATACTACTTTATTTAATTCAATTTTTGCTTCATTACTCAATTCATATTCATCTAATTCAAAAATAATTGGTTTAGTTTCTATATATTTTACACCATTCTTTTCTGTAAATTTAATTATTGGTTCTAGTGTAATTTCAACAAGATTTGAGAAGGCGTTTGTATTAGGGGAAGTTATTTTTTGAACACCTTTTGTGTAATTTGCTTTATCAATTCTAATTTCATAGTCTTTATTGCAATCAATTTCAAAGTAAAATGTACCGTTGGAATCGGTTATGGTTTCCAATAACTTTTTCCCACTGTTAAACAATGAAACCTTTGCGTTTGGGATAGCATTATTAGTTAAATTTTCGACTACTGTACCATTTATATATTGTTTGCAAATAGGTGGTTCAATATCAATATGTAAGGTTAAGACTCTTTCATTGTCTTTAGCGGTTCTAATTCTAAATGACTCTAAATTGTTGTTTTTAAATACAGTTAATTTATAGGTTGAAGCACAATTTATTTTAAACTCATAAACACCATCAGCTCCAACAGTTGCTGTTTCAATTACTTGATAATTTTGATATAACGAAATTGTGGTATTTGGTAAAGGCTTTTTGGTAATTTTATCCCTTATAATTCCGGTTACAGTTTGATTGCATTCTTTTTCAGAAAGATTTATGGTTAGGTTGTGAATCTTATTTCTTTCAGTATCAGTAGAAAGTTGTACAAGTTTAATATAGTAATTTTCATGTTCTCCAACCAACGTGTAATTTTTTTTACAATTTAGTTCAAAAGTAAAAACCCCGTTAGTGTTTGAAATTGTTTTATCAACCTCCAAAGTTCCCTCCATAAGCGTAATTTGTGAATTGGCAACGGTAAGGCCTGTATTTTTGTCTACAACAGTTCCGGTTACAGTTTGGTTACAGTCTAACGGAACTAATTCCAATGTTTTTGAAATGTTTGCATCA
>CAYFFC010000002.1:112664-130308 GCA_964342295.1 uncultured Lutibacter sp.
TAATCGTTGTTCACTGCATTTATTGTATAATTTTTATCACATTCCACAGTAAAATTGAACTTGCCGGAAGCATCGACAGTAACCGAGTCAATTTCTAAATTGCCTTCTAAAAGAGCAACTTGTGAGTTTGGAATGGTAAGGCCTGTATTTTTATCGACAATAATTCCGGAAATAATTTGGCTGCACGATTCTTCAGTTATAAATAAGTCTTGTATACCTTTTTCGTTCTTTACAGATGATGCCTTATAATTTGTAAGTTCAGATTGCAAGGTTTCCTTAATCGCTTTCAATTCATAGTTATGGTCACATTTTACATTAAACAAATAACTACCATCTTCGTTCGTTTGAAAAGTTTTAATTTCCTGATTTTGATAAATCAATACTACTGTTGCATTTTCAATTACAGCATTTGTATTTGCATTTAAAACAGTACCGGATACCGTTTGAAAACATTCGTTAGGTTCTAAATACAGATTTTTCTTGAGGTGAAAATAATCAGGTTGATTGAGTTCAATATAATCGGTTAAAAAATTGTAAGAATCCTCAAAGAAATTAGGCTTTGTGGCAACAATTTTATAGTTGGTAGTACATTGAAACTTTACTGAATATTTTCCATCATTGTTTACTTCAATACGTTCAATTTCAACATTGTTTAACATTAATTTTAATGTTGCACTAATAGGCTCATTTGTTACTTTATTTAAAATAGTGCCACTAATGGTTTGAACACACTCGGGTTCCAAAATAAAATTGTGGTGATTTACATTATTAACATTAGTTGAAGTTTTAAATTCGTATATATCAGTTATATAATTTTGCTTAGCAACTTTTATGTAATAATTAGAATCACAACGAACTTTAAATGAGTACAACCCGTTACTGTCAACTTCAATATTTTCAACCTCTTGGCCGTTTAAAAAAAGTGTTAAGGCAGCTGTGGTTATAATTTCATCGGTTAACTGATTTATTACCGTACCTGTAATTGTTTGAAAGCATTCATTTTGTAAGTAAAAATTCCGTTTGTTAATAGTATTATTGGTATTAGTTGTTATTAATTGATAGGTTTCTTTAAAATAATTTTCGGCAGTAACTACAATTTTGTAATTTAGGTTACAATTTACTGTAAATGAGTACTCACCATTTTTGTTAACCTTTGCAATCTTAATTTCTTCTCCGTTTAAAAATAAAGTTACCAATGCGTTTGAAATAACGCTATTTGTATTTTTATCAACTACTTTACCACTAATTATTTGTTTACATTCCAAAAAATAATCTTGATAAGTTTCATTATTTTTTTTCGTTAATTCTTCCTGAGTGTTTTGTAACACGTTTGTTGCAAATATACCACTTAATAAAATTAGTAGTGTTAAAAGTTTGGTAGCCTTCATTTAACTTCTTTTTTAATTAGTACCCTCAACATTAACTTGTAATAAACAGTTGTTATTTGTTGAATAGTAAGGGGAAAATGAGGGGAACAATTGTCTTTTTGTTTTATAAAGATAAAATCATTTTCCTTATGTTTCAAATAAAAACGCCGATTTTTAAGGCTTAACTTATATGAGTATCAGAATATTAAATAAATGGTTGAAAAAGTAATATGAAATGCTTCATAGAAAAAATTGGGAGCAATTCATAAAAAAACCGCTTTAAGTAAAGCGGTTTTTTAACACAAATATATATGTTTATTACATCATTCCCGGCATTCCACCACCCATAGGAGGCATTGGAGGTCCGGCAGGAGCTTCTTCCTTAATATCAACTAAAGTACAAGCCGTTGTTAAAATCATACCGGCTACCGATGCAGCATTTTCTAAAGCAATTCTGGTAACTTTAGTAGGATCAATTATACCGGCTTTTAGCATTTTTGTATATTCTTCGGTTTTAGCATTGTATCCAAAATCACCAGAACCTTCAATAACTTTTGCTACAACAACAGAACCTTCACCTCCTGCATTTTCAACAATTTGTCGTAATGGTTCTTCAATAGCACGGTCTAATATTTTAATTCCGGTAACTTCATCTAGGCTATCAGTAGTTATTGACTGTAATACATCTTTAGTTCTAACAAGTGCTACACCACCACCGGCAACAATACCTTCTTCAACTGCAGCTCTAGTAGCGTGTAAAGCATCTTCAACACGGTCTTTCTTTTCTTTCATTTCCACTTCACTGGCTGCTCCAACATACAATACAGCAACACCTCCGGCTAGTTTAGCCAATCGCTCCTGTAATTTTTCTTTATCGTAGTCAGATGTTGTAGTTTCAATTTGCGCTTTAATTTGGTTTACTCTTGCCTTAATTTCATCGTGGTCTCCGGCTCCATTTACAACTGTAGTATTGTCTTTGTCAATTGTAACACGTTCAGCAGTACCAAGCATATCAAGCGTAGTTTTTTCAAGAGATAACCCGCGTTCTTCAGAAATAACAGTACCACCGGTTAAAACAGCAATATCTTCAAGCATAGCTTTTCTTCTATCACCAAACCCAGGGGCTTTAACTGCGGCAATTTTAAGGGCGCCTCTTAATTTATTCATCACCAAAGTTGCCAAGGCTTCACCTTCAACATCTTCAGCTATAACTAATAATGGTTTTCCGCTTTGGGCAACCGGCTCTAAAATTGGTAATAAATCTTTTAAATTGGTGATTTTCTTTTCAAACAATAAAATGTACGGATTTTCAAGGTCTGTTAACATTTTATCGGCATTAGTAACAAAATAAGGCGATAAGTAGCCTCTGTCAAATTGCATTCCTTCAACAATATCAACATAAGTACTTGTTCCTTTAGCTTCTTCAACAGTAATTACGCCTTCTTTACCAACTTTTTTAAACGCTTTAGCAATTAAATCACCAATGGTATCGTCATTATTAGCGGAAATTGATGCAACTTGCTTAATTTTATCAGTTTTGTCACCTACTTTTTTAGACTGTTTTCTTAAGTTTTCAACAATTGCTTGAACAGCTTTATCAATACCACGCTTTAAATCGAGAGGGTTAGCACCGGCTGCAACGTTTTTTAATCCTTCTTTTACTATTGCCTGAGCCAAAACGGTTGCAGTTGTGGTTCCGTCACCTGCTAAATCGTTGGTTTTGGAAGCAACTTCTTTAACCATTTGTGCACCCATGTTTTCTAGGGTATCTTCCAGTTCAATTTCTTTAGCAACTGTTACACCATCTTTAGTAATTGATGGCCCTCCAAAGGTTTTCCCAATTACTACATTTCTTCCTTTTGGTCCTAAAGTTACTTTTACTGCATTTGCTAATGCATCAACCCCACGCTTTAATCCGTCACGTGCTTCAATATCAAATATTATATCTTTTGCCATTTTTTAATCTTTTATTTAAACTATTGCTAAAATATCGTTTTCTTTCATTATTAAATACTCTGTACCTTCAATAATTAGTTCAGTACCAGCGTATTTTCCGTATAAAACTGTGTCGCCAACCTTTACGGTTAAGGGTTCGTCTTTAGTTCCTGTTCCAACTGCAACAACAGTTCCTTTTTGTTGTTTTTCTTTCGCAGAATCAGGAATGATTAATCCAGATGCAGTAGTTGTTTCAGCTGCTTTTGGTTCAATTAAAACTCTATCAGCTAATGGTTTAATATTAATTTTACTCATTTGTAATATGTTTATAAATTAGTAATTCTTCGAATTAAGTTTTCCAAAAGTATGCCAATTTAGAAAAACTGACAAATGTACTTTTAATAAGGTTTTGTAATAATAAAAATGCCAACGTGTCATTACACATTGGCATTTAAAATAATTTAGAAGTGTTTTTATTGATTGGTATCATCCGGAGTGGTATTTACCGGTTGAGGTATTTCATTTGGAATTTCTCTATTTTCAATAGTGTTTTCAATTTCAGAACTTGTATCAACAGCATTTGGTTTAGGCGCGGCAAAGTTCGATAGCAGAATTAATGCGAGTAAAATAATTGAAAGCGTCCAAGTACTTTTATCTAAAAAGTTGGTTGTATTTTGAACACCGCCAAGCGATTGTGTTCCACCTCCTCCAAATGAAGATGATAGCCCACCACCTTTAGGGTTTTGAACCATTATAATTAATATTAGCAATAATGCTACTACCATAATCAAAACTAAAAATAATGTATATGTCATGATTTATTTTTTTGTATAATTTTAATTGCGTTTATTTGGTTTGCAAAGAAACCACTTTTTTCTGGATATTTCAAACTTAATATATGGTATGCTTTAATAGCGTTATCATATTTTTTTTGTTCTAAATACACTTTTGCCAATGTCTCTGTCATTAAACTTTCGTTGTGTTCAGAGCTTTCTGCAGAAATATCAGTACTTTTGAAGTTTTTGTTTACGGGTTTAATTTTTGGATTTTTTTCTATAAACCTATCAATTAAATGATTTTTAGTATCAGTATCAGATTTTTCTTGAATTGTTTTTACCCCTTCTAAAGGCCTTGAAATAGGAGTGTGACTTATAAGTTGCATCCATTCATTAAATGAATGTGCTTCGGTACTGTTAAACGCAATGGGTTCTCCAATTTTCAAAATAGTACTTGCACTTTTTTCTTCTATTTCCTGTGATTTTTCCAATGGTATTAGTTTTCCATCAACTGTTTCAGCTTCCATAACCTTTATCTCTTCAGGTTCTTGAGGTGTTATAGCTGAGTTGTTTGCAAAAACAGGTGAGGTAATAAAATTAAATAATACATTTCTATCAATTGTGTAAGCTGCAGTATTTTTTAAGGCCTGATTGTACTTAAAACTTTTACTGTTGTTTAATGCTTTTAACTGAATTGCTTTTGCTGCCTGAAAAAAAGGAAATTCTTGTGTAATTTCTTCAAGAGAATTTATGTGATAGCCTTTAATTTTATCAGGGTTTTTTAGCAAGTATGTCAATTCTGAAGCATCCATAAATTACCATTTTGCAACTGAAGCGTTAAAAATATCTTGTATGATACGTTCCAAAATTTCATCAAAAGCATCTTCAAGTAAACTCCCGGTTAGTTGCGCATTAGCATCGTAATCGTAATAATGAGAAAAAGTTTGCTCAAAATTATCTTCTTCATTTTTATTGTTATAAAAACGAACATTTACCGTAATTGTTAGTCGGTCTTGTGCAGCAGTTTGCTGTGCAGTAGCAGTCATTGGATTAATTTTATACCCAATAATTTCGCCTTCAAACTGAAGGTCGCCACCCGATGTAACCAAATCCAAATTGGTTTGTTGCAAAAAGTAATCTTGTAATTCCAGGTAAAAGGTTTGACTTAATGAAGGTTCAATTAATACTGCGTTATTTGGGAAAAAATCTATTTGAACCGTTTTAACATCAGGCTGTATATTTGTACCTGTAAAAGAATAAATGCCACAACTTTGCGTGCTTATAAGTAGAGAAATTAAAAGGAAAACTTGCAATTTTTGCATAAAATTGGAATACCTAATTTTTAAATTTAATACTGCCAAAGTTAGGAATTTCATATTATAAATTATATTGTTTAATTTTTCTGTACAAAGTTCTTTCGGATATTCCTAATTCTTTAGCTGCTAATTTGCGTTTTCCTTTATTGCGCTCTAACGATTTCTTTATGAGTTCAATTTCTTTTTCCTGAATTGATAAACTCTCATCGGCATCAATAGTTTCAGCAAATTCATAGTTATTGCTGTCTTCATAAGTTTTATCTATACGTACTAACTCAACTTCATTTTCAACAGGAAGTTTTTCAGTTTCTTTGCTGTAAATTTTTTGTAATAATTTCTTATTATCTTCCTTTACCTTGTCAACACCATCTGCTTTCATTAAATCAAGGGTCAATTTTTTCAGGTCGTTTATATCATTGCGCATATCAAACAAAATCTTGTACATAATTTCACGCTCTGTAGCAAAATCGTTACCCGACTTCTTTGTTTCTATAACACTAGGTAAATTGGTACCCTTTGAAGGGAGATACAACAATAACCGGTCTGGAGTAATTTCTCTTTTTTCTTCAACTACCGAAATTTGTTCGGCAATATTTCTTAGCTGACGGATGTTACCCGGAAATCCGTAATTTTCAAGTATTTTAACTGCATCAGCAGAAAGTCTTACGGTTGGCATTTTATATTTTTGAGCAAAGTCAGCCGCAAATTTTCTAAATAACAAATGAATGTCTGATAAACGGTCCCTTAATGGCGGAAGGTGAATATCAACAGTACTCAATCTGTAATACAAATCTTCTCTAAATTTCCCTTTACCAATAGCTTCATGCATATTTAAATTAGTTGCTGCTACTATTCTTACATTGGTTTTTTGGACTTTTGATGAACCAACCTTAATAAATTCACCGTTTTCTAATACTCTAAGTAAACGTACTTGTGTAGTAAGTGGTAATTCACCAACCTCATCCAAAAAAATAGTTCCGCCATCGGCCACTTCAAAATAGCCTTTTCTTGTTGCTGTGGCACCTGTAAACGCACCTTTTTCATGACCAAACAATTCGCTGTCAATGGTTCCTTCCGGAATAGCACCGCAGTTAACAGCAATATATTTTGCGTGTTTTCTATGCGATAAGTAGTGAATAATTTTAGGAATAAATTCTTTTCCTACACCACTTTCACCGGTTACCAATACAGAAATATCAGTGGGGGCAACTCTTACTGCTTTTTCAAGTGCAAGGTTTAAATGGGTATCATTTCCTATAATTCCAAATCGTTGTTTTATTACTTGTAACGATTCCATAATTTTTTTAATTTCTTTTTCCTATTAGTGTTGCCGAGGTACAATCTTCAATATAAACATTTACAAAATCACCAATTGTTTCATTTCCTTTAGGGAAAACAACTACCGCATTTTGTGAATTTCTTCCTTTCCAATGTAAGTCCGATTTTTTTGACGAACCTTCAATCAATACTTCTACTGTTTTACCCACAAACTCTTGCATTCTGTACAAGCCGTGTTTTTGTTGTAATTGAATAATTTCGTTTAATCGCCTTTTTTTAACATTATTGGGGATGTTGTCTGCCATTTTTTTTGCAGCTGGTGTTCCAGGCCTTTCTGAGTAAGCAAACATAAATCCGAAATCATATTTTACATATTCCATAAGGCTTAAGGTTTCTTGGTGCTCTTCTTCGGTTTCATCACAAAAACCGGCAATCATATCTTGTGATAATGCACAATCAGGAATTATTTTTTTAATGGCATCAATCAACTCGATGTATTCCTCTCTGGTGTGTTGGCGGTTCATTCTTTTTAAAACCGATGTACTGCCTGATTGCACAGGTAAATGGATATATTTACAAATATTTGGGTGTTTTGCCATGGTTTTAATTACTTCTAAACTCATATCTTGAGGGTTTGAAGTAGAAAATCGGATTCTGATTTTTGGAAATTCAACTGCAACCATATCCAGCAATTGAGCAAAATCAATGGCAGTTGCTTGAGCTATTGATGAAGCTTTTTTAAAATCTTTTTTCAATCCGCCACCATACCATAAATAACTGTCAACATTTTGCCCCAGTAAAGTTATTTCTTTATAACCATTATTTTTTAAGGTTCTAATTTCTTCCAAAATGCTTTGTGGGTCACGGCTTCGTTCTCGTCCACGGGTAAAAGGTACTACACAAAAAGTACACATATTATCGCAGCCTCTTGTAATTGAAACAAATGCAGAAACTCCGTTGGTGTTTAATCGAACAGGTGAAACATCAGCATAGGTTTCTTCTTTTGATAAAATTACATTTACAGCGTCTCTTCCTGCCTCAACTTCTTCTAATAAATTAGGTAAATCTCTGTAGGCATCAGGGCCAACAACCAGGTCTACAATTTTTTCCTCTTCTAAAAATTTAGCCTTTAGGCGTTCTGCCATACAACCTAAAACACCTACTTTCATAGAAGGATTTATTTTCTTTACAGCATTGTATTTTTCCAATCGCTTTCTAACGGTTTGTTCAGCCTTTTCTCGTATAGAGCAGGTGTTTACCAAAACCAAATCGGCATCTTCAAGCAAATGTGTAGTATTATACCCTCCTTCCGAAAGAATTGAGGCTACAATTTCGCTGTCATTTAAGTTCATTTGACAGCCGTAACTTTCTATATAAAGTTTTTTAGAATTCCCCTCAATTGGTTCGGTTAACAGTGCTTGTCCTTGCTTTTTTTCTTCTATTACTTTTTCGCTACCCATATATTTTTTATTGGTTTGCAAAGATACAACCAATAATTTAAAAATATGACAAATTGGCAGAAATTTAACAGGCGTTTGGTCGAAAAATAAGGGTGTATTTTAGTTGAAAAAATTTGAATTAAAAAAATTCTACATACTTTTGCATTCCAAAAACTCAGTTTTTTACAAAATTCTGAAGTTACAAATTGGCGTTGAAGCGTATAAGAAATTGAATTGAATATAGTATGGCGAAGAATTTAGTTATAGTAGAGTCACCTGCAAAGGCAAAAACAATAGAAAAATTTTTAGGAAAGGATTTTTTGGTAGAATCAAGTTTTGGGCATATTGCAGATTTACCGTCAAAAGAAATTGGTATTGATGTTGAAGGCGACTTTAAACCTAAATATAAAGTGTCTTCTGAAAAAAAAGCAGTTGTAAAAAAACTAAAGGATTTAGCAAAAAAAGCAGCTACGGTTTGGCTGGCTTCTGATGAAGACCGCGAAGGAGAGGCCATAGCCTGGCATTTATTTGAACAACTAAAGTTAAATGAAGAAAAAACCAAACGTATTGTTTTTCATGAAATTACCAAAAAGGCCATTTTAAAAGCTGTTGAAAACCCTAGAAGTATTAATTACAACTTGGTAAATGCACAGCAGGCTCGAAGGGTGTTAGACAGGTTGGTTGGATATGAGTTGTCTCCGATATTGTGGCGAAAAATAAAAGGCGGATTATCGGCGGGCCGTGTACAGTCGGTAGCTGTTCGATTAATTGTTGAGCGCGAACGTGAAATTCAAAGTTTTAAACCAAAGGCATCGTATAAAGTAGTTGCTGAATTTTTAAATGAAAGAGGGAAAAAGTTTAAGGCCTCTTTACCAAAAAATTTTGAGACTAAAGAAGACGCCCAAGCATTTTTAAACTCGTGCAAAGGCGCCGGATTTTTAATAAATGACTTGCAAACAAAACCGGCAAAAAAATCGGCAGCACCACCATTTACAACATCAACATTGCAACAAGAAGCTTCCAGGAAACTAAATTTTCCGGTTGCAAAAACAATGTTAATGGCGCAGCGACTTTATGAAGCAGGTTTGATAACTTATATGAGAACAGATAGTGTAAACTTATCTGAAGATGCCAAGCAAGAGGCACAACAAGAAATTATTAGTTTGTATGGTGAAAAATTCAGCAAACCTAGAAATTTCACAAACAAGGCAAAGGGGGCTCAAGAAGCGCACGAAGCTATAAGGCCAACCAGTATGTCGCGCCATACAGTTTCTGTTGATTTTGATCAGGAAAGGTTGTACAATTTAATATGGAAACGTACGCTTGCCTCACAAATGGGCGATGCAATTTTAGAGCGTACCAATGTAAAAATAAATAACTCCAACAATAATAAAATATTTACTGCTAATGGAGAAATGATAAAATTTGAAGGTTTCTTAAAAGTGTATTTGGAAGGAACTGATAATGAAGATGAGGAACAAGCAGGAATGTTACCGGAGCTAAACAAAGGCGAGTATGTAACCGTAAACTATATTACAGCAACACAACGTTATACTAAGGCTCCTTACAGGTTTTCTGAAGCATCATTGGTAAAGCGTTTAGAGGAATTAGGAATTGGGCGTCCATCAACCTATGCTCCAACCATTTCTACTATTCAACGTAGAGAATACATTGTAAAAAAGACTATTGAAGGAAAGGACAGAAACTATACACAACTGTCATTAAAAAATAACGAAGTTTTGAGTAAAATACTTACGGAAAAAGTAGGTTTTGACAAAGGAAAATTAATTCCGACCGATATAGGAAATATTGTGAACGATTTTTTGGTGGCGAATTTTTCAAATATTCTCGATTTTGGGTTTACGGCCAAAGTTGAATCCGAATTTGATGAAATAGCAGATGGAAACGAAAATTGGACTGCAATGATTAAAGATTTTTACCAAACGTTTCACCCTATGGTTGAAGACGTATCTGAAAATGCCGAAAGGGCAAAAGGAGAACGTTTGTTAGGGGTGCATCCTGAAAGTGGTAAAAATGTATATGCCCGTTTAGGAAGATTTGGAGCCATGGTTCAAATTGGTGAAGCAACCGATGAGGAAAAACCTAAATTTGCGAGTTTACAGGGTGCACAAACTCTTAGTAGCATTACTTTTGAAGAAGCATTAGATCTTTTTAAATTGCCAAAAACTATTGGCGATTATCAAGGTAAAGAGGTGATTGTAGCCAGTGGTCGCTTTGGGCCTTATATTAAATTTGACAAGTTGTTTGTGTCTATTCCAAAAACCGAAAACCCTATGAGTATAGATTTAGACAGGGCGGTTGAACTTATTAGTGAAAAACAAAAAGCGGATGCCCCTATAGCCGAATATGAAAATCTGCCGGTACAAAAAGGTGTTGGGCGTTTTGGACCTTTTATAAAGTGGAACAACATTTTTATAAACGTTAATAAAAAATACGACTTTGATAATTTGTCTCAAAACGATATAGTTGAACTTATTGAAGATAAAAAAAGGAAGGAAATAGAGAAAGTTATTCATAACTGGGAAGAAGAAGGTATAAGAGTTGAAAAAGCCAGGTGGGGAAGATCTAATATTATTAAAGGTAAACTTAAAATTGAGTTACCTAAAACAGTAAATGCGGCTCAACTAACACTTGAAGAAGTTAAAGAATTGATTGAAAAAAAGACCCCTAAAAGAAAAACAACGAAAAGAAAATCTGCTAAAAAATAAAAAAAATAGCTATCTTGCTCTAAAATTCAGAAAGAAACGAACCCCTAATAATGAATTTCGAATATCTTAAGCCTATAGATGAAGCTGTACTGGCTTTTTCAAAAATGCAAGCCAATAAACCAATTGGTCAATGTATTCAAATTTATACTGATGTAGCAAATTTTCCTGACTTAGAAACTACAAAAATTGCAATAATTGGTGTAGAAGAAGATCGGGCTTCTATAGGTAATGATGGTACGGGTAAAAATTTAAACGAAATAAGAAAAGAATTTTATAAACTGTATCCGGGTAACTGGCCTGTACATGTAGCAGATTTAGGAAATATCCCGCAAGGAAATACTGTTGAAGATACTTATTTTGCCCTTGAGGAACTTGTAGCTTATTTATTGAAAAATAATATTATTCCGGTAATTTTGGGAGGTGGTCAAGACCTAACCTATGCTAATTATCGAGCTTATGATACATTAGAACAATCTGTAAATATTGCAGCTATTGATAGTAAATTTGATTTAGGAGCCATAGATGATGAACTTACTTCCGGCTCATATTTAAGTAAAATAGTAATGAACAAACCACACAATTTGTTTAACTATTGCAATATTGGTTATCAAACGTATTTAAATGCTCAGGAAGAAATAGATTTATTAGAGAGTTTGTTTTTTGAATCGCATCGTTTGGGAGAAGTAAGCAATTCATTGCAAATTGTGGAGCCTGTTTTAAGAGATTCTGATATTGTTTCAATAGATTTATCATCAGTTAAAAACGCCGAAGCACCCGCCAATGCAAATGGGTCTCCTAACGGATTTACGGGAGCTGAAATTTGTGCTATAGCAAGGTATGCGGGTATTAGTGATAAATTAACCTCCTTTGGAATATATGAATATAATCAGAAATATGACATTAAAAATCAAACCGCCCAACTGGTAGCTCAAATGATTTGGTATTTTATTGAAGGAGTAAATTATAGAGCCAATGATTATCCTTTTGGATTAAAAGATAATTACCAAAAATTTATCGTTCCCATAGATGATCAAGTGTTGAATTTTCATAAAAGTAATAAAAGCGGAAGATGGTGGATGGAAATTACGTTAAATACCAATAATAAATTTAAGAGACATGCGTTAATACCTTGTACATATCAAGATTATATGAGTGCTACAAATGAAGAAATACCGGATAGGTGGATTAGGACTTTAAAAAAATTGATATAAAAAATTATAAAATCTCATAATAAAATTGTGTTTTAACTGTTTTATTAGATTGAATAAAAATATTGTTTTTTAAAATAATTAGTAATAGGTTTGCCTTAACAGATGAAGAAAATTATTATGAAGAAAATATCATTGTATATTTTATTAGCACTTTTTGTTTATAGTTGTGGCTCCAGTGATCAAGGAGAACTGGTAGGTGTCCAAACTAAAACAAAATGGCATTCAAAAAAACCATTAGGTATGGTTTTAATTCCGGGAGGCTCGTTTACCATGGGTAAAGAAGATGAAGACATTGCAGGTTCTTTAAATTCACCAACCAGAACCGTAACCGTCCGCCCCTTTTATATGGATGAAACAGAAATTACCAATAGCGAATATAAAGAGTTTGTATTTTGGGTTAGAGATTCCATTGTTAGAACTCAGTTAGCATTGTTGTCAGAATTAATGTCAGATGAAGCAAATGTAGTGTTAGAACCGTATCAATTTAAAAATATTGATACTGCCGATATGACTCCGTATCAAAAATATATGATGGATAATTACGGTAGTTTAGGCGATGTAAACTCTCCGTTATTGGGTAGGGCCTTAAATTGGGATGAAGAGTTGGTTTGGAGTGTTAATGATTTTCCCAACGAATATTATGCAGAGGTAATGGACTCTATGTATCTTCCTTTGGAAAATAGTTTTGATGGAAGAAGAATTTTAGATACCAAAAAATTAAAATTCAATTACGCTTGGATGGATTGGGAAGGTGCTGCCAGAAATAAAGGAAACAGAAAAGACTTTATAAAAAATGAAATTGTTGAAGTGTATCCGGATACAACAGTGTGGGTAAAAGATTTTAACTATTCCTACAACGATCCTATGCATCAAGACTATTTTTATCATACAGCTTATAATGATTATCCTGTTGTTGGAATTACTTGGAGCCAGGCGAAAGCATTTTGCAGTTGGAGAACCAAAAAGAAAAATGATTTTTTGAGTTCAAGAAAAAATCCTAGCTCTGTTCCATATTTCAGGTTGGCTACTGAAGCCGAATGGGAATATGCAGCTCGCGGTGGTTTAGATTATGCAACGTACCCTTGGGGTGGCCCATACACTACAAGTGACAGAGGTTGTTTTTTAGCAAACTTTAAACCAAGCCGAGGTGATTATGCTGTAGATGGGGCACTTTACACCGTTGAAGCAAAATCATACAATCCAAACGATTACGGATTGTATAATATGGCCGGAAATGTGTCGGAATGGACAAATACAGCCTACAGCGAAGCTTCTTATTATATTGGGTCAACAATGAATCCGAATGTTGAAATATCAAAGAACCATAGAAAAGTTATAAGAGGAGGCTCTTGGAAAGACGTAGCTTACTTTTTACAAGTAAGTACAAGAGATTATGAATATGCAGATTCGGCTAGAAGTTATGTAGGTTTTAGAACCGTTCAAGACTTTTTAGGCAGTAATATAAGTGGAAATTAATAAGCAACTAACTAATACAAATAAAATAGTATGGCACAATCAAAAAACAGAAAAAAATTATTCAATTATGCTTATGGTATTGGAGCAGCAATTGTAATTTTAGGAGCATTATTTAAAATTCAACATTGGCCATATGGTGGTTTAATGTTAACAATTGGAATGGCTGTGGAGGCAATGGTATTTTTTATATCCGCCTTTGATTCGGTTGAAGAAGATTTAGATTGGTCTTTGGTGTATCCGGAGCTTACCACCGGGCAAAAGAGAGATAAAGACCGTATGCAAGCCAGAGAAGCACAAAGTATGTTGTCTAAAAAATTAGATGAATTGCTTAAGGATGCTAAATTAGATGCCGGTTTAATGAAAAGTTTAGGAGAAAGTATCCAAAACTTTAAAGGCGCTGCAGAAAATATTGCCCCGGCGGTTAACTCTATTGAAGCAACCAACAAATACAGCGAGCAATTATCTATGGCAGCGGCCCAAATGGAATCATTAAATAATTTATATAAAAATCAGCTTGAAAGTGCCAGTAAACAAGCTGATATTAACAGGCAAGTAGCAGAAAATGCAGGTAAGCTTAAAGAGCAAATGGAGTCGTTAGCTTCGAATTTAGCTTCCTTAAACGAAGTTTATGGAGGCATGCTTTCTGCAATGTCAAGTAAAAACTAATTAGTTAAAATAATGAGTTTAAGTATCAATTTTAAAACTAATTAGTTATGGCATCAGGAAAATTATCACCAAGGCAGAAAATGATAAACTTGATGTACCTAATTTTTATTGCTATGTTGGCAATACAAATTGGGCCCGAAGTATTATCATCGTTTGGTTATATGAATGAAAAACTTTCAGAAGCAAACCAAACGGCCACCGAGAAAAATACGGCAATTTTAAGTAATTTAGAGACTAAATCTAATGAGCAGCCCGATAAATATGGGGTATTGTACCAAAAGGCCAAAGCTTTAAATGAAAAGTCCGAAACATTTAATACCTATCTTGAAAATTTAAAAATAGAATTTACGAAAGATTTAGACGATAAAACCGATTATGAGTCTATGTCAAAAACCAGTTTGGTTGATGAATATTTTTTTGATGGCGATGGATTTACAGAAGCAGGGCAAAATTTTTTAGATAATATCAACAACTTTAGAACAGAGGTACTTGAAATTATTGGTCAAGATCATCCGTTGGCTGCAAATGTAACCAGGCGATTTAGTACCTTAGCACAAGATACAGAGGATGGTAAACAAGCTTGGTTAAATAACCGATATCAAGGGTTTCCATTAATATCAACTGTAACCAATTTAACGTCTTTACAAACCGATATTAAAACCACGCAATCTGAAATTTATGGTAATCTATTAGGAGGGCAGTTAGAAAGTGATGTTTCAATGTCTAATTATAAAACTATCTTAATTCCTGAGAAATCGGCATTTTTTCAAGGAGAAAACTTTAAAGGAAAAGTAGTTTTAGGACGTTATGATGCTTCGTTAAAACCATCAGAAGTAGTTGTAAATGGAAATCAAATTACTACTATTGAAGAGGGAGGAGCTGTGTTGGATTTTCCAGCCGGAGGAGTTGGAGAACGCGAAATAAAAGGGAAATTTGTATTTATTGAAGATGGAAAGCCTATTGAAATTCCTATTGAAAGTTCGTATGCGGTAATACCTAAACCTAATAGTGCGGTAATTTCGGCGGACAAGATGAATGTGGTATATAGGGGAGTGCCTAACCCAATGACCATATCAATTCCCGGAATTGCAGATAATTTAGTTTCGGCCTCAGGAGCTGGCTTAAGAAAAGCTTCAGGTATAGGTAAATATATTATGACACCGGCTTCCGGTAAGGAAGTAACTATTAGGGTTACCGGTAAATTACCAAATGGTACTTCAGTGAGTACTTCACAAAATTTTAGAATAAAGGATATACCATCACCACAAGGTTCCATCAGAAAACAAATAGGCTATGTTAAAATGCCTAAAACAAGTTTAACCAATGCTACGGTTGGAGCAGCATTGCCTGATTTTGATTTTGATTTAACATTAAATACTACCGGTTTTACAATTAAAGTTCCGGGGCAGTCTGCTGTAGTGGTTCGTGGAAATAGAATGGATGCGCAAGCTAAAAAAGCTATTGCTAAGGCAAGAAGAGGTGATGTTGTAACAATTTTTGATATAAAATCTTCGTTAGTAGGAAATACTTCTTATAAAATTAAAAATGCAACAGCAGTTAGTATTGAAATACAATAAATAAAAATTTAAATGATGAACAGGAATAATATTGGGATTTTAATGTTGGCATTTGTGTTGTTTCAAAATGCAATAGCACAATCCAATTTGTTAAATGCCAAAAAACCTTCTGATATTGGAAAAAAAACCGCTGAGCAATTAGCTTATGACAACGATAAGCCATTGGAATATGGTTATATTGATGATAGAGATATATTGTGGTCTAAGGTGGTTTGGGAATACATAGATTTGAATGAACGTATTAATTTGCCTATGTATTATCCTGTTGATACATCAAGTGTTCCGTCTAATAGGCGTTCGCTTTTTGATACCCTATTAAGAGGTATAAAAAAAGGCGAAATAACTGAAGTTTATGACGATTCATACTTTACCGCTAAAATGACAAAAGCTGAAATTAATAGTAAATTATATCGAATCGACACCACCGATGCCGGTTTTGACGAACTAAATGCTGGTAATACTGATATTGACGAATATATTGATAAAATAAATTTGACTTCACAAGATATTGAAGGTTTTAAAATTAAAGGGCTCTGGTATTTTGATAAACGCCAAGGAGAACTGAAATACAGGTTACTTGCCTTGGCGCCGGTTGCACCCGATGTGCAAATTATGGGACGTGAAGATTTGGATGTATCAGAACAATTGGCCTTATTTTGGGTGTGGTTTCCTGATGCCCGACCTGTATTACATACGATGAAAGTTTTTAACCAGAAAAATTCGGCTTATCCAATTTCTTTCGATCATATTTTAAATGCTCGAAGATTTAATTCAATTATTTACCGCGAAGAAAATATTTACGGAGATAGAGATGTAGCCGAATATGTAAAAGGAAATGCATTGTTCCAAGTAATAGAATCTAATAAAATTAAAGACGAAATTCGTAACAAGGAACTTGATATGTGGAATTATTAAACGAAAAAACATAATTTTTAAAACTCCTGTTATTCAGGAGTTTTTTTTATTTGTAAAACAAAGGTTTTTATGGAAGTAGATTATATGGTTGTTGGCTTAGGTTTAGCCGGACTTGCATTTTGCAGAGCGCTTGACGAAAACAATAAAACATATATAGTTTTTGAAAATAATTCGCAACGTGCTTCAAAAGTGGCGGGAGGCATGTATAATCCGGTTATTTTAAAACGGTTTACACCGGTTTGGAATGGTACAAAGCAACTTAAAACAGCCTTACCGTTTTATACTGAATTTGAGAAACAATTTAAAAAAAGATACCATTATAGTGTTGATATCTACCGCATATTTAAGTCGATAGAGGAGCAAAACAATTGGTTTGTTGCTGCTGATAAACCGTTTTTGTCGGAGTACCTGAAACCAGAGATACTCCATACATTAAATAAAGGTGTAATTTCCAAAAATGGCTATGGCATTGTAACAAATACCGGCAGAATTGATACCAATAGTTTACTTGCTGATTTTAATGAATATTTGCATCAAACAAAACGTATTATAGAAGAAGAGTTTGAATACAACTTATTGGAAATTTGTAAAAATGAAGTTTGGTATAAAAATATAAGTGCCTCAAAAATTGTTTTTTGTGAGGGTTTTGGTATCAAAGCCAATCCGTTTTTTAATGAATTACCATTACAAGGTACCAAAGGTGAGTTAATAACTATAAAGGCTCCTGAATTAAAAGTAGATTTTTTAATAAAAGGAGCTGTTTTTGTACTTCCTTTGGGAAATGATTTATACAAAGTTGGAGCAACGTTTAATTGGACTGATAAGAGTAATAATGCAACTGACGAAGGCAGACAGGAACTTATTAGAAAATTAAATACGTGCATTTCAACTCCTTATCAAATAGTATCACATACTGCGGGTATTCGGCCAACTGTAATTGACAGAAGACCTTTGGTTGG
>CAYFFC010000002.1:130408-176088 GCA_964342295.1 uncultured Lutibacter sp.
TATCACATACTGCGGGTATTCGGCCAACTGTAATTGACAGAAGACCTTTGGTTGGGAGACATCACAAATATGATAACATTGCAGTTTTAAATGGACTGGGAACACGAGGCGTTATGTTGGCTCCGGTAATGGCAAAAATTTTATACAATAATTTAGAAGGTAATAAACCTATTTCACAAGAAATTTCGTTGAACCGGTTTCATTAGTTTTCAAATAACCTTTTTTAGCAGGTAATTTTAAGCAACTAGTATAGTTTTACAAAATTGTAATAGATTTGCACCTATTTAAGTTACTTTTTTATGCTGAATGCTCATAATATATCTATTTCGTTTGGTGGAACAACACTATTTTCTAACATCACATTTAAATTAGATGCAGGTAATAGGGTTGGTTTAATTGGAAAAAACGGCGCAGGAAAATCTACCTTACTTAAAATTATTGCAAAAGAAATAGAATTTGATTCGGGGACATTGGCTTTTGAAAAGAATACCAGTATTGGTTTTTTAAAACAGGATATTGAGTTTGAATATGGTAGAACCATTTTACAAGAAGCATACACGGCTTTTTCAGAAATAAAACATGTTGAAACTCAGTTAGAATTAATTAATAAGCAATTAGCTGAAAGAACAGATTATGAGTCCGAAAGCTATCAGAAATTATTGCATGATTTAGATGAGCTAACTCATAGATATGATGTAATAGGAGGGTACAATTACCAAGGTGAAACCGAAAAAATATTACAGGGGCTGGGATTTAATCGAAAAGATTTTGATAAACTCACCGAAACGTTCTCGGGTGGTTGGCGCATGCGTATTGAACTGGCAAAATTATTATTACAAAAAAATGACATCTTACTGCTTGATGAACCTACAAACCATTTAGATATTGAGTCTATTATTTGGTTGGAAAACTTTTTAAAATCTTATGCAGGAGCTGTTGTACTGGTTTCACATGATAAAATGTTTTTAAACAATGTAACCAACAGAACTATTGAAATTTCATTAGGTAAAATTTATGATTATAACAAGCCTTATTCTCAATTTTTGGAGTTGAGAAGAGATATAAAAGAGAAGCAGCTGCAAGCACAAAAAAATCAAGAAAAAGAAATTAAGCAAACCGAGCAGTTAATTGAAAAATTCAGATACAAAGCATCAAAGGCTGCATTTGCACAATCTTTAATTAAAAAGCTCGAAAAAGTTGAGCGCATTGAAGTTGACGCGGATGATAATTCGGTATTAAATATTAAGTTTCCTATTTCAGTCCAGCCCGGTAAAATAATTATAGAAGCCGAAAATTTGGCAAAGAATTATGGCGAAAATCAGGTTTTGAAAGATGTTGACTTATTCATTGAACGTAATAGTAAAATAGCTTTTGTTGGACAAAATGGGCAGGGTAAATCAACCTTGGCAAAAATGATTGTAGGAGAAATTGATTTTGATGGTGATTTAAAGTTAGGTCACAATGTAGCTTTAGGCTATTTTGCTCAAAATCAGGCCGAATATTTGAATGCTGAAAAAACAGTATTGCAAACAATGGAAGATGCTTCTTCAGATGCAAACAGAACAAAAGTTAGAGATATGTTAGGTGCTTTTTTATTTAGTGGTGAAGATGTAGATAAAAAAGTAAAAGTACTGTCGGGCGGTGAGCGTAATAGGTTGGCTTTGTGCAAAATGCTACTCAAGCCATTTAATGTTTTGGTGATGGATGAGCCTACCAATCACTTGGATATTGCATCAAAAAATGTATTAAAGCAGGCCTTGCAAAAGTTTGAGGGAACTTTGATTTTAGTTTCTCACGATCGTGATTTTTTACAAGGTTTAAGCAATAAAGTGTATGAGTTTAAAAATAGCAGGATAAAAGAATATTTAGGAGATATTGAATACTATTTATCGCAACATGAGTTAAATGATTTACGCGAAGTAGAGAAAAAAACTGTGGTTGATACCCATGTTAAAACTTCTGGTAAAGGAGCCTATTTGGAAAATAAGCAACGGGAAAAAGATTTAAAAAAAATTAAAAATAAACTGAGTAAAGTAGAAAGCACAATTGCCACCCTTGAAAACGAAATTTTAAATTTGGATGCAGCCATTTTTGAAAATGCTGAAGAAGTAACCTCAAATCCGGATTTTTTTAAAGAGTATCAGTCAAAAAAAGATAAGTTAGATGAACTCATGGAAGATTGGTCTGAGCTTCAAGAAAAAATCGAAAATTCAAATTAATTAACCTTGTTTTTAACAAATAAAAATAGTGAAATACAGGAAGTTTTCTTTTCGGAAATTATCAATTCCGGTGTTTCACTTTTTATTAAAAGAGAAGATAAATTACACCCCGAAATATCAGGAAACAAATACCGTAAGTTAAAATACAATTTGCTTGAAGCGTTCAATCAAAATAAAAAAACGCTGGTAACTTTTGGCGGTGCTTTCTCAAACCATATAGCTGCAACAGCTGCAGCGGGTATTGAATTTAATTTTAAAACCATTGGAGTTATAAGAGGCGATGAGTTTAAAAAGGATGTTGAGTATTACGTTAACAATAATCCAACGCTGAAATTTGCTTCAGGAAAAAATATGCAATTTCTTTTTGTTTCGAGAAGCGATTACAGAAATAAAAATGATGTAACTTTTATTGAAGATTTAAAAAATAGGTTTGGTGATTTTTATCTGGTACCTGAAGGTGGAACTAACACCTTAGCTGTAAAAGGATGTCAGGAAATTTTAATGGATGCTGAAAAAGAGTTTGATGTAGTTTGCACTTCCGTTGGTACAGGAGGTACTATCTCAGGAATTATAAATGCTGCACATAAGCACCAAAAAATTATGGGATTTCCGGCATTAAAGGGCGATTTTTTAAAACATGAAATAAAAAAATATGTACTAAGTAATACAAATTGGAGTTTAAATACTAACTATCATTTTGGAGGTTATGCCAAAGTTTCGGTAGAATTAATTAATTTTATCAATAAGTTTAAAAGCGAAACCAATATTCCATTAGACCCAATTTATACAGGAAAAATGTTATTTGGTTTAAACGATTTAATTAAAAAAGGTACTTTTAAAAGCGCCACAAAAATACTTGCCATACATACAGGTGGGCTTCAAGGTATTGATGGGATGAATTTATTGCTAAAAAAGAAAGGTATGCCATTGCTTGATAAATAATTTAAAATTAGATTCAAAAAATATGAGGTTAAAATATAGGTTGGTTTGCTTAATGGTAGTGAGTGTTTTTATAAGTTGTAAATCAAAAAAGAAAATTGCTCAACAAAAACAAAAAAATACTGTTGAAGTAGTTGCGGTTCCTCCATTGGCAGAAATTGACAAACCAAAGGCAACTAAGAAAACAACATCCATAAAAAACTCAACTGAGGCTTATATTAATAGGTTTAAAGAGGTTGCTATGGAAGAAATGCGCGTGTTTAAAATACCTGCCAGTATTACATTAGCCCAGGGAATTTTGGAATCAGGGAGTGGGAATAGTGAGCTTACAAAGAAATCGAATAACCATTTTGGCATAAAATGTCATAAAGGATGGAAAGGAAAACGCACCTATTATGATGATGATGAAAAGGGAGAGTGTTTTAGAGTTTATAAAGACCCTAGAACGTCGTTTAGAGACCACTCAGTTTTTTTAGCAGGAAGACAGCGCTATGCCAAACTTTTTAAACTAAAAAAAGGTGATTATATACGTTGGGCTAAAGGGTTAAGTGAGGCAGGCTATGCCACTGATAGGCGATATCCGGCAAAATTAATTGCTATAATTGAAAAATATAATTTGGACAAATTCGATACTAAAGTTTTAGGAAAAAAATTTAAAAAAGAAAAATTTGCCAAAAGCAATACCCATAGGGTTGTTAAAGGGGATACCTTATATTCTATCTCAAAAAAATACGGATTATCGGTTTCAGATTTAAAGAAAATAAATGGACTAAACTCCAATAATATTACTATTGGACAAACACTGATTTTAAAAAATTAACATTTTTAATTTTTATTTTTTTGTAAAAAAAATTATATTTAACAAATTTAAAATCAGTTTATTATGAAAAAGAATCAAAAATCAGTCTTTATTTTAGTTATAAGTTTTATTATTACTTTTAGTGTTTTTGGCCAAGTTCCTTCTTCCTCTCAGAACAAGATACTTCCAATATCTAATTTAGCCATTTTAAAGGAAATTTCCGGTCGTGTTACAAGTTTTGGAGTACCAATTTCGGAGGCTAATATTATTGTTGAAAATTCAAATAGGAAAGTTAAATCAGATGATAAGGGATTGTACAAAATCAAGGCAAGAGCCGGTGAAACAATAAAGTATTCATATACAGGGTTAAATTCTGTTAAAATTATAATTGAGGATGTTACCAATATTTTAAATATTGAAATGAATCCGCGAGTTAATAAATTGGATGAAGTTACTGTAATAGATAAAAGTGTTTCAAATTCAAAATCAAAATCAAGACTAAAGAGAAAACCTGATAAAATTTCTACCGCTAGGGGAGATTTAAATGTGGATAGGGCGGGGCATTCATTGTATTATGTAAAAGGAGAAGATTTAAATGCATCTGCTATTACCCTAAGTGAAGCTTTAAGAGGGAAAATACCTAATTATAAGGGCTCATTTCTAAGGGGAACAGGGTCTTTGTATTTGAATAATTCAGTTCTTTGGGAGGTAGATGGTGTTCTTTTTAATGATGAACCTTTTCATGTTGATGTAGCAAATGTTAAAGATATAACGTTAATAAATTCATTATCAGGAACAGTAAAATATGGATCCCTAGGGGCTGGAGGCGTTATAATTGTTAGAACAAAAAGCGCATATTTTGCCCAAAAATATTCTTTAACCGACAAAAAATTGTACACAAATAATAATTATTACAAAGGAGATGCTAAAATTTTTAATGTGTATGGCAAGTTGAAGCCTTATTATTTGAAGGTTATTGAAGAAGTGACAAATATTGAAAAAGCTTATTCAGAATACGAAAAGCTATCATATTCCTATAGTAATAACTATGATTATTTTTTAGATATGGCAGCTGTTTTTCAAAATAAGTTTGACAATAATAAAAAAGCTCTTGAAATTCTATCAGAATTAGATAAAAAATTCTCAGATGATCCTGAAGCTCTTAAGGCGTTGGCATATGTTTATCAAGAAAGAGGGAATCATCAAAGAGCATTAGATATTTACAAAAAAATAATTAAAATTCGACCTAGATATGTACAATCATTTAGAGATTTAGCTAATTCATACGCTCACTTGAAGCAATTTGACAATGCCTGGAAATTTTATATGAACTATTTCTATCGTGGTAATGAACTTCAAGGTAATGGCATTGGTAATATTATGTATCAGGAGATGGAAAATATATATGTGAATAAAAGTGATGAGGCAAAAATTAAAGAAAATTTTTTAGTAGTAGATCCAAAAAACACAACCTACGATGTTAGAATGGTTTTTGAGTGGAATACCTCTGAAGCCGAGTTCGAAATTGAATTTGTAAATCCAAATAAACAGGTTTATAATTTCAGGCATACGTATGCAGAGAATGCAAAAAGAATAAAAGATGAAAAAATAAAAGGGTACTCTTCTGAGGCGTTTTATATTGAAAATTTCGACAAAAGTAATTGGCTGGTCAATTTAAACTATTTTGGTAATAAAAAATACGCACCTACCTATTTAAAAGTTACTATGTATTACAATTGGGGTAAGCCAAATCAGTTTGATAAAGTAAAAGTATTTAAATTGTATAGAAAAGGTGAAAAAATGCATTTGTTTACAATTAATTCAATTAATAATCCCGATGATAAGCAGTACAGTATCAAATTATAATAGTAAAAAAAGCAAGCCTAAAACTTTAGGCTTGCTTTTTTTTATAGATAAATTATCGCTATTTTTTATTACTACGCCTATTGTGCTTTTTGTAATGTTTGCACATTTTTGTTGATTTTTCCCACTTTTCAAATTGTTCTTTTGAAAGAATTTTTTGAAGCGCTTTTTTTTGTGCAATTTGGTGGTCTAATTGTTCACTTTTCAACTTAAATTTTTCATCAGAAGTAAGTAAAGGCCATTTTTCTTTTTTCAAAGATTTGAAATTGTTTTTACGGTTTTCGGCAAAAGATTTAAATAGTTTAAAAGCTTCTTGTTGCTGATTTTCATTTAAATCTAATTGCAATGCCATTTTTTTGGATTTTAGCGTCGCAATTTGTTCCGGTGTAAAATCATTAATCTTACTTGCCCTTTCTTTTTTTTGCTGGCTGTAGCCCAATGTTACAAAAAGTACGAATACTACCAACATTCCCATTAATTTTTTCATAATATATGTTTTAAATTCACTTTTTTTGACCGGGATTTTTACAGTTGGTTTAACTGCATTAACACTCATTAACCTTAATTAACATTACTTTAAAAATTTGTTTCAATTTCGCTTTTTATTAAAATGGTTTATTTAGCGTATTTTTGCAAAATATGCGTGTAAACAAACTCTCAGATTGGCTTCCAACTACTAATAAAGAAGTAAAACTAAGAAAATGGGACTCATTAGATGTCATTTTGTTTAGTGGTGATGCTTATGTGGATCATCCTGCTTTTGGGATGGCGGTTGTGGGTCGTATTTTAGAGCGTTTTGGGCTAAAAGTCGCCATTGTGCCTCAACCCAGTGTGCACGATAATCTGCAAGATTTCACCAAGCTGGGAAAACCAAATTTATTTTTTGCAGTAACAGGAGGTTGTATGGACCCCATGGTAAGCAATTATACGGCAAGTAAAAAGCGCCGTGATAAAGATGCGTATACACCCAATGGAGATAAAGGCTTTAGACCCGATTATGCCACTACAGTTTACACAAAAATTCTAAAAGAAAAATTTCCCGATGTGCCGGTTTTAATTGGCGGTATTGAGGCTTCTTTGCGTAGGATAACCCATTACGATTATTGGAGTGATATGCTAAAACCAACTATCTTAGAAGAATCAGGAGCAGATTTACTAGTTTATGGTATGGGAGAGCAACCATTACATGAAATTGTGAACTTGTTGCAAAAAGGTGTTCCTTTTTCAAGTTTAAAAACGGTTAAGCAAACAGCCTTTTTATTAAGTAATCAAGATACCATTCCTAAAAACAAGAATTGGCGTGATATAACTATTCATTCTCACCAAACTTGCTTGGATGACAAAATGAAGTTTGCTACCAATTTTAAAGTTATTGAACAGGAGTCTAATAAATTATATGCAAACAGAATTTTTCAAGAGGTTGGAACTAGAAAATTGGTCATAAATCCGCCCTATCAAACCATGACAGAGCAGGAAATTGATGCTTCTTTTGAGTTGCCATATACGCGCTTACCACACCCTAAATACAATAAACGGGGAGCAATTCCTGCCTTTGAAATGATTAAATTTTCAATCAATATTCATCGTGGTTGTTTTGGTGGGTGTAGTTTCTGTACCATTTCAGCACATCAGGGTAAATTTATAGCCAGTAGAAGTGAAGCTTCTATTTTAAAAGAAGTTGATAAAGTTGCCAATATGCCCGATTTTAAGGGATATTTAAGTGATGTAGGTGGGCCTTCAGCAAATATGTATAAGATGAAGGGAAAGGTGCAGGAAATATGTGATAAATGTATTTCTCCATCATGCATATCGCCTGTAATTTGCCATAATTTAGATACCTCTCATAAACCTTTAACCAATTTGTATAAGGCTATTGATAAACACCCTAAAATTAAAAAATCATTCATTGGTAGTGGAATACGGTATGATATGCTGGTGCCGGAATTTAATAAAAAAGCAAATGCCAAGGAATTGGATGCTTACACGGAAGAGGTAATTACTAAACATGTTTCAGGAAGGTTAAAAGTTGCTCCTGAGCACACATCAGATAAGGTATTAAAGTTAATGCGAAAACCTTCTTTCACATATTTTCATAAATTTAAAGAACGATTTGATAAAATTAATTTTCGAAAAAAACTCAACCTTCAATTAATTCCATATTTTATTTCAAGTCATCCGGCATGTGAATTGGAAGATATGGCAAATTTAGCGGCAGAAACTAAAGATATGGGTTTTCAATTAGAACAGGTTCAAGGCTTTACGCCAACCCCAATGACTGTGGCAACTGTAATTTATTATAGTGGTTACCATCCATATTCTTTAAAACCTATGAAAACGCCTAAAACCAAACTTGAAAAAGAAGAACAGCACCGGTTTTTCTTTTGGTATAAAAAAGAAAATAGGCAGTGGATTAAAAATACCCTGGTGAAATTTGGCAGAGCCGATTTACTGAAAAAATTACTGCCTGATACTAATTCATGGCGAAAAAATAGGGTAGGAAAAGCAAAAGATACATTTAATGAAACGGTTCCTTTTTCATCAAAAAGGAAAAAGAAGTACTATAAAAGAAAGAAATGAAGATAATTCTAAAATTATCATTTAGTCCTTGCAATTAATACCTTAACTTTGAAAAGTATAAAAATAATAACTGAAAAATGAAAAATATACTCTTGTTTTTTGTGTTGATTTTTTCAACAATATTTGCTCAAAACAATGTTAAAGTAGATTTAAGTAATCCAAATTCAACCATTTATACCCACCTGTATTTTCTGCAAGAAGATTCCTACCACCCTGAAAAAGCAGCCAAAACAATTTATGGTTTAGAAGAGGAAAAGGCAATAGAAATAGCAATAAAGTTAAAGAAAATATTAGATGGGAAAGGACTGAAGGTCGATTTTAGTCGTGTTCCTAAAGATTCTATGTACGCAGATACTACCGATTATAAAATTGGTTATAAATATGTGCTATTTCCTTACCAAATGCCTGAGATATATGTTGAAAAAATAGGTAATAATTGGTATTACGCTACTGAAACAGTGAATAGGGTAGATGAAATTTACGCAAGTGTTTTCCCTTGGTATACAGAAAAATTACAACAAATAATTCCAGAGTTTGGCCACATAAAATTCCTCAAAATAGAGTTATGGCAATATTTAGGCTTGGCATTACTAATTGTGTTGTGTTTTGTATTGTTTTATGTGCTTAAAAAGTTGGTATATTTTTTATTACAAAAAATGCAGTTTTTTATAATTCATATAAAAAATGATAACATTAATGCAGCCTTAAAAAAATTAACCCGACCGGTAGTTTTACTTTTATTAATGGGTGTGGTTAAAACACTACTACCTTCATTAGGGCTCCAATTGGATGTAAACACTGTATTGTTTTTGGGTTTGAATATTATGGTCACGGTTTTTTGGATATTTGTTTTCCTGAAACTTGTTAATGTTGCCATGCGTATTTATGGAGAATACGCTGAAAAAACACACAGTAAATTGGACGATCAGTTAGTGCCTATTTTACACAATTTTTTAACAGGAGTTGTTATTTTTATTGGTTTGTTAAAGCTGTTAACCTTATTTGGTGTAGAACCGGTTACCGTAATTGCCGGTGCTTCCATTGGAGGTTTAGCGGTTGCGTTAGCTTCACAAGATACCGTTAAAAATCTTATAGGAACGGTGATGATATTTTTAGATAAACCATTTCATATTGGCGATTGGATTGAAGCCGGAGAGGTAGTTGGTACAGTTGAAAAAGTAGGCTTTAGGTCAACCAGAGTACGCGCAGCAGATACATCAATTTACCAAATCCCCAACAGTTCATTGGCAGAAATGGTTGTTAATAATAAAGGATTGCGGGCATTCAGGCGTTATCAAACAAATTTAGGGTTACGTTACGATACACCACCAGAACTAATTGAAGCATTTGTAATGGGTGTTCGCAAAATTATTGAACAACACCCTGCAACCAGAGATGATGCTTTTAATGTTGAGTTTTCAGGCTTTGGGGATTCGGCTTTATTAATTATGTTGAACGTGTATTTCACAGCCTTAGATTGGGGTGAAGAACAAGCCTCTAAACACAACATCCATATCGCCATTTTAAAATTAGCTAAAGAAATTGGAGTTGATTTTGCATTTCCTTCAACTACGGTATTTATTGAACAATTTCCGGAAAAAAAGCAATACAATCTCAATTATAATATTGATAAAAACAGATTACAACAAATAATTGATAATATTAACCAAAAATAACAATCATGAAAAAAATAGCCTTCCTTTTGGTTTTAGCACTTTTAGTTTCGTGTGCAAACAATAATGATGCACGTAAACCAAAAAAACAGGTTACTGTTGAAAAGCAGGAAACAGAAATGCAAAAAAACCTAAATAAATATGTGTCGTTTAAACTAACATCAGATATCAGTTTACTTTCTGAAAACGAACAAAAAATGATTCCTATTTTAATTGAAGCAGCCAAAATTATGGATGCCTTGTTTTGGTTTGAATCTTACGGTGATAAAAATGAATTATTAGCATCTATTGATAATCCGTTGGCTAAAGAATTTGCAACCATTAATTATGGCCCATGGGATAGGTTAAATGGAAACAAACCATTTATTGAAGGTTTTGAAGAAAAGCCGAAAGGGGCAAATTTTTATCCGAAGGATATGACCAAAGAAGAATTCGAAAATTTTGATGACTCTCAAAAATCGAGTTTATATACTTTTGTTAGAAGGGATGAAAATGGAAAACTTATTACCATACCTTACCACAAACAATTTGAAATACAAATAAAAAAAGCGGCAAATTTGCTGATGGAAGCTGCTAATTTAGCTGAAGATGCGGGGTTGAAAAAGTATCTTGAATTAAGAGCAGCGGCGTTTTTAACAGATGATTATCAGCCTAGTGATTTGGCTTGGATGGATATGAAAACCAATAGGTTAGATATTGTAATAGGACCTATTGAAAATTATGAAGATCAATTGTTTGGAAATAAAGCGGCTCATGAAGCCTATGTTTTAATTAAAGACATGGAATGGAGCGAAAAATTAGCGCGTTTCGCTACTTTTTTGCCGGAATTACAAAAAGGAATTCCTGTTGATGACGCCTATAAAAAGGAAACTCCGGGAACAGATTCAGACCTAAATGCATACGACGTTGTATATTATGCCGGGGATTGTAATGCCGGTAGTAAAACCATAGCCATAAATTTACCAAATGATGAAGAAGTTCAGTTGCAAAAAGGAACCAGAAGATTGCAACTTAAAAACGCAATGCGTGCCAAATTTGATAAAATATTGGTGCCTATTTCACAACAGTTAATTGATGAAAGTCAACGCAAATACATTACCTTCGATGCATTTTTTGCAAATACCATGTTTCATGAAGTAGCCCATGGGTTGGGTATAAAAAACACAATTAACAATAAAGGTACCGTTAGAAGTGCTTTAAAAGAACTGGCTTCTGCATTAGAAGAAGGGAAAGCTGATATTTTAGGCTTGTATATGGTACAACAACTGCATAAAAAAGGAGAAATAGAAGGCGATATGAAGGAGTATATGACCACTTTTATGACCAGTATTTTTCGCTCGGTACGATTTGGAGCATCAAGTGCTCATGGAAAAGCAAATATGATTCGTTTTAATTTCTTTAAAGAAAAAGAAGCCTTTACAAAAAATGAAGATGGCACTTACAAAGTAAATTTTGACAAGTTAGAAATTGCTATGAAAGACTTGTCAAATTTAATTTTAACCTTGCAGGGTAATGGCGATTATGAAGGGGTAGCCAAATTGGTAGATGAAAAGGGTAAAATTTCAGGCGACTTGCAGGCCGATTTAGATAAATTGAGCAATGCCAACATTCCGGTAGACGTTATTTTCGAGCAAGGCATAGAAGCATTAGGCCTGTAGAAAACATTTCAATAAACAAAAAAAGTTTGGCAATTTGCCAAACTTTTTTTATTACAATATCAGTTGAATATTACTTAGGATCTAGATAAGAATCTATTCGTTGTACAATATCACGTAAATGATATTTAGTCATAGTATTTACAGGTCTGGCTGCAGCTCTTTGAGCATCTCTTTTTATGCGGTTTAATTCGCCTCTTACAACGGGAATTATATCAGATTCCTTTACGGTAACAGCCGTATTTTTAACATAGCTGGAGCCGTTGAACTTTTTAACATCTTTAGCTGTCATTAAATAGGCAAGTCGTTCAACATAGGCACGTTGTAAATTTCTTCTATAGGTATCAATATTTTTACCGGTTTTAAGCTCAGCCCAAATGCCATTTCGTAAATCACTCATCATCTGCAACAAGGTATATGCGGCCGAACCATTAAGAGTTTCATTTTCAATCATACGCATCATTCTGCCTAAATCCAACATGTTGTTGAGTGTTCTTACTTGTATGGCTCTTACACGTTCGGTAACTCCCGCATACTCTGTTTTACCTATAATTTCTTTGTCAATTAACCAAGTAGGTGTATTAAATAATTGAGCATTTACAAAAGCTAAACAATTTTTTTGATGTGTTTTATCAACATGTGAATATACGGGTCCTTCTTGGTCGTAGGTTTTATAAAATTCATAAACACCTCCAATATTTGATGAAACATGGCCCATATATCTGTTGAATTGTGAAATTACATGACCATACATAGTTTTTAGATCGTCAAAATTTTTCCCTTTTTCAGCTGTCCAGTTAATTAAGTTCGGAACAATTCTCTTTAAGTTGGCAATACCATATTCACTTGCTTTAATGGCATCATCACCTAAATCTTCGGTTTGTGAGCTAGGGTCAACAACACCTCTTGCCTGCTGATGGCCAAACCGGTATAATGGGTCTCCTGCATGTTCCAAAATCCAGCTATCTAAAATTTCTTTTTCGTCTTTAGCTGTTTTTGCGTCTAAAATAGGTTTGTAACCCCAAGCAATGGCATATTTGTCATAAACACCAATATTTGGCATTAAAGCAACATTTTCATCGCCGGGTTGCGCAACATAATTAAAACGAGCATAATCCATAATTGAAGGTGCTGTTCCATATTTTTTTGTGAAGGCTGCAGAACGCAAAGAGTCAACGGGGTAGGCTACACTGCTTCCCATGTTATGAGGTAAACCTAAGGTGTGACCAACTTCATGAGATGATACAAACCTAATTAAACGCCCCATTACATCTTCTTTAAATTCAACACCTTGAGCCTCAGGGTTTATAGCGGCTGTTTGTACAAAAAACCAACCCTGTAATAAACTCATAACGTTGTGATACCAATTAATATCAGATTCAAGTATTTCACCTGAACGAGGATCGCTTACGTGAGGCCCGTTGGCATTTGGAATAGGAGAGGCTAAATAACGTACAACAGAATAACGAACATCTTCCGGACTCCAATCAGGGTCTTCTTCTTTGCTTGGCGGATCTTTGGCAATAATTGCATTTTTAAATCCTGCAGCCTCAAAAGCTATCTGCCAATCTTCAATTCCTTGTTTTATATACTTGCGCCATTTTTTAGGTGTTGCCCTGTCAATATAATAAACAATTTGTTTTTTAGGCTCAACCAATTCACCACGTTTAAATTTTTCAATATCTTCATCCTTTACTTCTAGTCGCCAGCGGTCTAAATAGGTTATTTTTTTACTTTTTTGTGCTTCTGCTCCATAATCAGTTTGGGTAGTTGTAAACCAGCCTACACGTTGGTCAAAAATTCTTCTTTTCATAGGTACTTTTGGAAGTAAAATCATAGAATTACTCATTTCAACAGAAACGGTACCTGTACTCGAGTTTGAAGGTGGCTCTTTGGCACTATAGGTTTTTACATGTCGAAATTCAACATTTAAAGGATAACTTTTCAACGTGTCGATATATGATTTTTTAGATTCTAATTTACTAATCTTATATGATTTTCTCATATAATTTGGTAGGCCCAAGGGTTTCACATCAGCATTTATAAAATCAGTTACATCAATTACCGTGGCGGTTTTATTTTCATTAAATGCTTTTATGGGAAACATAAATAAAACAGGCTCGAAATTAGAATTTACAACGGCTTCATGTACGGGTAAATCTTTATCAGCAACAATTTTATGAGAAACAACTCTCAACAAAATTTGTTTGCCTTTTTTTTGCCATCGTAAAACTTGGGTATTTGTTTTTTGACCACCAAAACTTCTTCTGTTATTGGTGTTTTTAGCAATGCGCGTTACCATTAGCATTTCGCGTTCCAGCAAAGAATCCGGAATTTCCAGATAGTATTTATCTTCTACAAAATGCACTTTTAAAAGGCCGTCATCAGTCTTAGCCTTATCGGTAATAACCTTTTTATAAGGCTTAATGGCATCTTTTTTTGGTTTGGGCTTGGCTGCCGGTGTTTCGGTTTGGTTTTTCTTTTTTGATTTTCTCTTTTTTTGCGCTTCTGCGTTAAAAGATATTCCTATTAGTAACAATACTGCTAATAGAGAACTAAGATATTTGTGCGTCATTTAAATTGAGTTATGATTGAGATAATATGAGGCAACTAATATACTCAATCACTCCTGTAAACCTTCTTAAGGATTTGTTAAAGAAAATTTTGCAAACTACTTTCTACGTCGTAATTGTTTCTGAATTTTTTTGATGGCCGATTCAATTGGCTTTTCAGGCTCAATTACATTGTATTCACCCCAAAAATCAGGATCTGAAAACCCGGAAGCTTCATCCATCATAATAACTGACGGTCTTAGTCGTTCTTTGGGTTTTATAATATTTTTAACTTCACTTTTTTCCCAGTTGGTTACCGCCATTTCCATAGTGGTATGATAAATGGTATTAAATAATTTTTTATCCCAATTTAATTTAAAACTCAACTGTATCCTACCGTAGCCGTAATACCATTTGTTGTTTTTGATTTGATAATCAACCCTGTAAGCTGCTTGTGTTGGATAAACACGTGCTTTTCTGGGCTTTTTTAATATGAACAATTTGGTGGCTTCCGGTAAATTTTCAAGATTTAATTGAAAAATAGCACTAGTTAATGCCAAAGAATTAGCATCAATATACAGCTTACCATAGAACAAAGGTTCGTCAACATTCCGTTTTTGTTTAAAATTAACCACATAAATTGGTCTGTTGTCAATTTTAGTTGATTTCCCAAAGGTGAAATCGTATTTTTCATCCATTTCATCAGTAAAAAACATGGAAGGGTTTTTCATAATATCCAAATACAAGGTATTAAATGGGCCTCCTTTTAATTTAAAAGCTACTGTATCTAAACGATTATAATCGGTACTTTTTCTGGATTTATAAAGTTTTATAATATCTCTTCGAGCATTGGTATAAGGTTGTTTATTAATTTCTACAACTGCTTCAGAAAGTGAAACATACGTGCGACGCTTTTTAATGGTTTCCCTGTAAAAAGCATCCATATTAGTATAATCCGTAATGTAATTATCTCCTTTCTTTTTTAATACTTTTTGAACTAATGAAAGGGCATCTTTAACATTAATTTCAACCTCAGAAAGTTCCTCAATGTATGTTTCCAGGCGAATGGTATTTTTTGTAGGCTTTAAACCGGTTACATTAATTACTTTACTGGTATAGCCCAAAAAAGAAACGGTAATATAATTGTTTTTATAACCGACAGGAACTTTTAATAAAAACTCACCTTGACTGTTAGTAACTGTACTAATATTGGTTTCGTTTACAGATAGTGAAGCAAAAATTAATGGTTTTTTGGTATTGCTGTCTATTACTATACCTTTATATTGATTAAAAGTAATGGTGTCATTTACAATATTTGAAAATCCTTTATTTGAAAAAAATAATAAGAAAATAAAAAAGATTGTTGGTATCGCCAGCGTTTTTTGATTAAGGAAAAGTTGATTTTTTAACATGGCTCACAGATTTTGGTTAAAAAAAATTTGATTACACAAGTTACTAATATTAAAGGAAATATAAAAAAAAAGGAACTGCTTTAACAGTTCCTTATGAGTTTGAATAACCTATTTTTTCGGAATAGGAAAACCTCGGTCACGCATAAGCGCATCAATTGTTGCTTCTCTGCCTCTAAATAATTTATAGGCTTCGGCAGGATCCATTGCATTTCGAGGTGCAAAAAGGTATTTCACCATGTTAGCAGCTACTTCTTTATCATAAAATCCGCCCGGTGCTTCTTCAAAAGCCTCAGCAGCATCAGATGTTAACACATCAGCCCACATATAACCATAATAAGCAGTTGCATAGCCTTCACCCGAAAATACGTGTCCAAAATGAGGTGTACGGTGGCGCATTACTAATTCTTTCGGCATATCCATTGCTTGCAATGTTTCCCTTTCAAAAGCATCAATATCAATACCTTCCGGGTCTGCCAAATGCAATTTCATATCAATTAAAGCGGAAGCCAAGTACTCTGTGGTAGCAAAACCTTGATTAAAAGTAGAAGCCTTTTTTATTTTAGCCACTAATTCTTGTGGTATTACTTCTCCCGTTTTGTAATGCACTAAAAATTTATTGATTAGTTGGTCTGTAGACAGCCATCTTTCCAGTACTTGCGATTGGAACTCTGTATAATCTCTTACCCCTCCATTTAGTGTAGGATATCTAACTTCTGAAGCAAAGAAATGTAGGGCATGGCCAAATTCATGTAAAAAAGTTTCAGCATCATCCCAGGATACCAAAATAGGTTCACCGGGTGCCGGTTTTACAAAATTAGAATTATTTGAAGCCAATACATTCTTTTTTCCATCAACTGTTGAATGACTTCTATAGGTAGTTGCCCAAGCACCGGAACGCTTACCGGGTCTTGCAAATGGGTCTAAGTACCAAAGGCCTATGTGTTCTCCGGTTTCTTTATTAGTAACCTCCCAAACGTTAACATCTTCATGGAAAACAGGCACGCTTCCTTCCGGTACAGGTGAAAAGTTATATCCAAAAAGTTCATCGGCAACAAAAAATAGAGCGTCAGTCAATTTATCTAGTTGGAGGTATTGTTTCACTTCGTCAGAATCTAAGTCGTATTTTTGTTTTCTAACTTTTTCTGCATAATACCTGTAATCCCATGGTTCAATAGTAATATTAGCTCCACTAGCGTTTGCAATGGATTGCATGTCAGATACTTCTTCCTGAACACGTGCAATGGCTGCAGGCCATACAGCATTCATTAAATTCATGGCGTTTTCAGGGTTTTTAGCCATTCTGTTTTGCAGGCGCCAATCGGCAAAATTATCGTAACCAAGTAGTCCAACGCGTTCTTTTCTAAGTTTTAAAATTTGAGCAATTAGTTGGTTATTGTCAAATTCATCTCCGTTATCACCTCTAGAATAATAATTTTTCCAAACTTGCTCTCTTAATTCCCTGTTGGTAGAATAGGTTAAAAAAGGATCCATATACGAACGTGTATTTGGAATGGCATACATACCTTCTTTTCCTTTATCAGCGGCAATTTTCGCCATAGCATTTACCATAGATTCAGAGAGTCCGTCTAGTTGTTCTTTGGTTACATAAACCACATAGTTTTCTTCATCGGCTAGCACATTGTTTGAAAATTTTGTGTACAGCGAAGAAAGTTCTTTATTAATGGCAGCATACCGTTCTTTTTTAGTTGCGTCTAATTCGGCACCATTCATGGCAAAGCGCTCATAAATAATTTTAACCAAGCGCTGTTGATCATCTTCTAACGGAGTTTCTAAAGAAGACTCATACACTTCTTTAATGCGTTTAAACAGGGCTTCGTTTTGTGATATTTTTGAACGAAATTCGGATAATTTTGGGGCCATTTCAGTCTGAATTTTTCTAAATTCAGGAGATGACATATTGGAGCTTAAAATTCCGTAATACCTTAGTACACGGTCTAAAACCTTTCCTGCTTTTTCAAGTTCAACTATGGTATTTTCAAATGTTGGAGATTCGGTATTAGCAGTAATAGCATCAATATCGTTTAATTGTAATTCCATCCCTTTTTCTAGGGCAGGTACAATAAAATTGATATCCATTTTGTCAAAAGCAGGCACTCCTTGATAAGGGCCTGTCCATTCCTGTAAAAAAATGTTTTCGTTCATTTTTTCTGAAGATTCTTTTGGTTGATTGCAGCCAACCACTAAAATTGCGGTCAACAATACAACCATTTTGTAATAAAATTTACTGGTTAATTTCATGAGTTATTTATATAAAGATTGATGCTTTCAAAATTAACCAATTATACCTTAAATTTAGCATAATTCAGGTAGTTTAGAATTGATTTAAAAAAGAAAATCTGATTTTAATATTTTTCTTTACTGCCGGGCTTTTTTAGCATCTAAATAATTAATTACTTTTCCGTATATAATTAATGAAATGGCTGATGTTAACGCTATTCCGGCAAAATAATACCAAATGTAATGTGCATTTGATGCGGCGAGCTCCCAAGCTTCATGCGAGTTGAAAAGCCGGGGATCCGGACAATATTCTGAAAGCAAGTAACCCGAAATTCCAAATCCTAATACAGATGCTATAAAGGAGTGTAAATGACTAAATCCTAAATACATGCCTTCTTCACCTTTAGGGGCTTGTAACGAGAAAAATTCTAAAAATCGCGGCGAGATAAAAGATTCTCCCAAGGCTTGTAAGGCAATACCAACAATCATCATAAACGCAACCGGGTGCATTGCTATAAAACCTAAATCAATTTCGTTACCGCTAAACCAGTTTCCGGATGCCATGGCAATGGCTGATAGTGGCATAATAAACATACCCACTGTCATAGAAAATAACGGTGTTTTGCTCGACATTAATCGGGTAACCAGTGTTACGGTTAGCACAACTACCAATGGGTTTACATTAGCATACCAAGAAGGAGAAGCACCTTCACCTGCCATTCTCAAAACATATTTAGGCATGGTAGCATACAACTGGTGTTGCACCATCCAAAAACCTGTTATTATTAAAATTAAAGTAACCAACCTGCCATTAGTAATTACTTTTACAAGACCATTCCATATATCACCTAATGATTTACCTTCACCGTCATGTTTGGAGCTTTTATAAAAGAAAATAATCATAAGCAGCGCCAAAAATGTCATAGCAGCCGAAAAGTAATTGATATACACCAATCCCATATCGCCCATCGAAACTCTTAAAGGTTTTACAATGGTTTTACCGGAAAAAGCACCAATATTTACCATCATATAAAAAATTGAAAATCCTTGGGCTCTTGTAGCAGCTGTGGTTTCTTTAGCAACAGTTCCGGTAATTACCGATTTAATAAATGAGCCTCCAATCATAATCACAATCATTATAGGTACAATTGCCCATTGATAAGGTGATGTTAGGAGTCCGTTAAACGTTATCCCGTCTGAATAGTCAACAAGCCCAACCGATTCTAAAGCAGTTGGTAACACAGCCAACCCAAAATAACCTACACTTAATAGTGAAAAAGCGATTAATAACGAATATTTAAAACCAATTTTATCGGCCAGTGCCCCTGTGAATGTGGGAAGTAGAAACAAACCGCCTGAAAATATTCCTGAAATTAAACCTGCTTCAATATCAGAAAAACCTAATATTCTTGATAAATAAAGCGTAATTACAATAAATACTCCGTAATAGGCAGCGCGTTCCAGTAATTCAACTATGTTTGCTGTCCAGAAGGCTCTGGTAAATCCTTTAAACTTGGTTAACATGGTAAATTGTTTTGAGTTAAAATAAGTGCCGAATTTAAGAAAATTAAACTATATGGAATTTGATAAAGGTCAGCTTTTGCTTCGAACCAAAAAAAGGGTGTGTAACTACGTATTTTATTTAAATTTTGCAGATTACTTTACTACTTCAGCATTACTAATTTAGGATGATATACTTGGGAGTATCACTTTCCGATACAATAAGTAAAGCAATACTGTTTATCAGTTAGTTATAGTTTTAGGGCAACAAATAGGATACAAAACTTATCAAATAAGTGAAGTTAGGTGATTAACTTCAATAGTTTCATCACTTCGAAGATAGCATAAAAAAACCGCTCATTAGAGCGGTTTCTAAATAAAAACACCAAATGTTAATTAGCTGTTCCAGAGCCTAAATAAACACTGTTTGACACAATACCACCATCGGCTGAAATAAATGCCATAAAAAGCTGAACAGTATCTCCTGCATAGGTACTTGGAATAGTAATGACTTGAGATCCTACGGTTCTGTCAGCACCATCAAGAATATAAATTGATTCTTTTTTGCTTGGATTGTAAACTAAAATCATCGCTTTATCGGTTGCGTTTGCATTTCCTTCAGCTGAATTATCATCCCAAGTAAATTCAACTTGACCAGCAGTTGCTAAATCTGTTGCAGGATTCAACGCACCGGATAAATTACCTCTACTCAATAAAGCTAAAGAGTAATCTACATTAAAGTTTGGTGCAGCTCCTGTAATTGCATTATTCAATACATAAGACATTGCTGCGTTAAACTCTGTTTTTTGTACCGCATAGGATTTATATCCTTTCTTAATAAACCCTAAATTTGGTTGAAGGTACTCCAAAGTAACAGTAAACTTGTTTCTTTGGTTAACCTGTCCTTCTGTACGTGGGTTTGCCACATTAGAAGGCTTAATTCTTAAATAGTCAATACCTTTCCAATTAGCACCAACTACGTTTCCTACTTTCCCTGATACACCGCCCAGGATTCCTTTTGAAATTACACCCATTGTGAAAAAAATTAAAAATTAATACTCATTTGGAGTTGGTACGGACTTGGTATAGTCTTTAACCAACACAGTTAATATATGGCAAATACTATGCTATTAGATTGTTTTGGTTTTTGTTGCCCTTTGTTGCCCGATTTTGCTTTTAGAAAATAGATTTTGAATATATGATACTTTTAATTCTGCCATTTTTGAAATTGTTTTTTGCAGTTCTGCTTCCTTTTTACAAATGACTGACACTATATTAATATGCTTTTGCAATTGAGTATCACTATTTTCCATTATAACATATGCGTTTTTTAAGGTGTTTCTACAATCATTTATTGAAATGAACGGAATAACACTACCTTTTAAATAATACTTGTAGAAAGCGCCTATTTGTAGCATCATTGATAAATGATAAAGGGTGTTTTTTTCTTGTTCTGTTGATACAGTTACCACAAAGCAATTGGGACAGGGATTTATTAAAGGCTTTCCGCTGTTTTGCCCTTTGTTCAAGATAAAAAAATGTGGTTGCGAGTAAGTTCTTCCGATTTGGTGTGTTTTGATTTCAAAAGTTGACATAGCTATCCAATTAAAATTGCTTCGCTACGCTTCGCACAATATTTTTTTAAAAGAAAAAAAGAAAGCCGTATGTTATGGTGGCGTGGATAAGGCTGTCAAGGTTTTTGGGTAAAAGTTTTTTGAGTTTAAATATTTAATCATTTTGAAAAATGCTTTTTAAAAAAGTTTTATTCAAAACCCATAGGGCTTGACCTTTATAGCCTTGAGCGTTGGCTTTAGGTAGCCACATATATTTGCTACCTTTTTTTATTTATTGTCTGTTTTTCTAATAAGTCTAAAATATCTTGTTTTTTAAAGAAAATTCTATTTCCTAAACGTATAGGACTTAATATTCCATAATTGCACCAATGATGAATAGTAGTTAAACTTACCCTCAAATAGTCTGATATTTCTTGTCTTGTTAGTATTTCATCATTTTCTTTTTTAGACAATTGTTTTAAATAATCTTGAATTTTCAGCATTAGTTTATCTGCTACCTTATCAGCTAATTCATCTACTGTTACTTCAGTAATTTGGATTGTTTTTGTTACCATAATTTTCTTTTAAATTTACAATTTATGCGGTTGGTGAAGCGGCTATTTTACATAATTGGGTTATAGCTTACAGCTTTGGTGATGTAGGGGTGAGGTGGCTGTACTATAACTGCGTGTTATGTAAACATAGCTTGGGAGAGTTTAGGGTTTTTATGAAAAAATAATGATATAATAGCTTGTTGTAGTTTGGTTTGATTTTATGAAAAACCAAAATTGCAACATGCTATTACTTATAAGACTTAAAAAACGCTAAACTTGTATGGTGAGGGGAATAACACAAAAGACAAAGGATTATTGCCTTAGCACTAAATTGGGTTTTGTGTTGTGGGGAAGATTTCAGGAGTATAGTTTCTAATACAACTTTTAAATTACATTTTGATTCCAAAAATTATTACTTTGTTCAGAGATTTGTACTTTTTTATTGTATTCTGAAAAGTTTAACTCTTCAATAGACTTAGAGTTTATAACATCAATTTTGTAATTCAAAGGTGAATAATTTGTTTTTTGATTGTTAATATATTCTGTTATTTTTTTATCTAAATCTATTTTTAACAAATAATCTAATACCAATATTTTGCATATAAATCCTTTTGGATTTACTAACTAAGAACCTTTTGTTAAAATACCTTTTTCTTCGAGAAGAATGATTAACTTATTATCAAGCAAACCTTTAAATAAAATTTGGTCTTTATATAATTCTTTATTTGGGAATGTGTGATTTAAACTTAAAATTATTTCTTCAGAAGTATTCAGACTTACTAAGTTCAATTGAAAATTGTTATCTGCGTGTTTTTTGCTAACTTCTTTTTGGGTGTTTTCAAATTCAATTGTGGTTAATTTATCCATAACAGTTTTCTAAATTTGATTTTGAGATATTATTTCCTTGAAAAATCCGTAATCCTCATCAATTAATAATGAACGGTCTAAAAAAGAATTAAATTCTTCACAAGCATTTTCAGGAATTAAAGTACAACTATAACAAGCTGCCATATTTAAACCTCCTATACCTTGACCATCATCTGTATTATAACAAATAGGGTCTGAGGCACAATCTGTAGCTCTTCTTAAAGCTGATTTAAGTAACATCAATGACCTTTCTTCAGTGGCTTGTGAAACTAAACCTCCATAACTTCCTTCTGCACCTGCTATTGTATATAGTAATACTCCTTGCATTTGATCCTTATCAACAAATAAACGTTCATTTAGAGATGTTGAAGGATAACCGCATAAAAACTCTAATTCTTTTATTAGTAAATGTGATAAGGTGTGTATCAATAGAAACCTAATAAGATGCTTTCTGTTGACCGTTAAACCAAACTTTTCTTTTACAGAACGGTAAGCGTGACTTTCAATATTAGATTCTAGTTTATCGATTTTCTCTTTGAAATTAATATTCTTTTCACATTGATTTATCCATTCGGATATTTTTTCATTTGAGAATGCAATAAAAATACCTTCTCCATAACTTTCAATTGCAGGTAAGTATTTTGTTTTATCAAGCCATTTGGATGTGAATTTTTTTTCAATTAATCCTTGAGTTGCATCCATTTCAGAGAAAAAGTCATCACTTGTTAAAGGTTCTTGACGTGTATATCCGATTTGGACAGTCGTCATTTTTATACGCCTTAAACCAATTAACTGTTCTATTCCGAAATTATTTAATGTGTTTAAACTCTCTTTTTTAAATATTAGATTCTGTTCCTTATCCGAAAAATCTATGTTTGTATTATTTACCAAAAAATTATACTCATATAGACGATATTCTAATTCAGGAATGTATTCATTAGCGTTATTTTTTTTTAAAATTTTTTCAATTACTGCTAAGGTATATTCTTCAAATAAAGCATCAAAGATAAATTCAGCATCTTTTCCATTTGCTTTCCATTTTAGTATTTTTTCCAAATCAGTAGGTCTGATACCTCTATCAATTGGCAAAAAGATACTTGAAACCAATATTGGATAATATACGCTATTACTACTTCTGATGACAGGTTTGAAATAAACTTTAGAGTCTTTACCAGCTTCGTGTCTTTCAATTAATTCAGCATCAGAGAAATACTTTTTTTCTCGTAAACCAAACAAACCTGCTAAGTTTACTCTTTGACCTTTGTATTTGCAGGTGTCATTCATACATCTAACACTTATACCTGCTAAATCTGAAAATTTTGTTGATTTGATATAACGTAAATCTGGATTATCACAACAAAGATGTTCATAATCTAACCTTACTGAGCCATTCAAAGCATCCTCATCTTTAACTGCTTTTTCAGCTTTATTCCATCTTTCCCAAGGAATTTCTTTAATATCTCCTGTTGGAGCTGTCATAATAAATCTGACTTGCTCTAATTCAGGTGCAAATTTTTTACCGTGTTTTGAATAGCATATACCACATTTAGGTGGTGCAAATTCTCTTTTAGTTGCTCCTGGTTTTGCTATTTCCCATTCTGTCCACCATTGGTCTAGCATTTTAAAGCGACCGCATTTATTGCAATAAAACCATTTAGGGAAAAATGTTGCACTAATTGTATTATTTGTTATCTCAGGAATATCAGCTCGACTTGAAGAAGATACATTGTCAGGTACAATTACAAACGCCTCTAATTTTTCGAAACCATCTTTATGAGCTAAACGTTGTAGTAATCTTTCATCATTTACTTCATAAATACTATCAATTTTAACTGCACCATCAGCATCTCTATTAAAAAAGAAAAAAGGCCATCTGTCAAAATTTTCTATCATTAATGAGCCAAAAGGTGTTTCTATGATAGAGCCAACTCCACCATAAGAACTAATAGCCTTACGTGTTTGTATTTTTACAAACTTACTATCAATAGCTTTGTTTTTTCGTTTTAATACCATTAGAATTTTGGATTAATTTTTATAAAAGTATCGGTATCAATTTCTCTCATAGATTGCATAGCTGTCCAATCTATTGCTCCTTCACTTTTTTGAGAAGGTTTTTTTAGTAGACGTTTATATTTAAGTTCATTTGTTGCTCTTGCTTTAATTTCCCAATCTTCAATGATATTTTCAAGTCTATTTTCAAAATAATCAAGCATTTGATGGTCATAATTAAATCTAGAATTCATAAATTCTTTATATTCATTTGCTAAAGCTCTTTTAAAATTGACAGCATCAATATCTCTATTTAAGTTTGGATATTTATTTCTAATGTAAGCCACCAAGGAAGTTGTTAGCATTTTATCGATTGTACTTTCAGTAAATGGCGTAATACTAAGAGGTTCAACACTTTTGTAGAAAGCTTGATGGAAATTAATAAAGTGTTCAAAATATGATTTTTCTCTTGCTCTATTTGGGTCTAGCATTGTAATAACTAAGCCATTTGTTTTTCTACCAACACGACTGGATGCTTGGATATACTCTGCAATGTTTTTTGGCATTCCATTAATGAGCATTACATTTAATCTGCTAATATCAATACCTACAGAAATCATATTAGTAGCTAATACAAAATCTACTACATCTTTTAAGAAATAATAACCTCTATCAGATTTTATGATATTCTTTTTATCAAATGAAAGTTCTAGTTCTTTTAATACCGATTTTATTCTGGTACTTTCAACTCGACTAGTCAATTCCTCTGTTCTAGTTGGTATTCCAGCAAAATTAAACCTAAAATCATCAATAGGATTAAATAAATCTTCTAATCTATATTGAAGCGTAGATGTAAAATTACTAACCTCATCACCAACCTTATTATAAATTTTACCAACATCCTTTAAGCTATTGTAGTATGATACTATTGTCCAAAAATTATCTGCGAAATCTGACACATCTCTATGTCTGTAAACTTCTAATCTCGATACAAATAAATGTGCTAACATTTGTAATTGTGTATCGACAGCAGTTTTACCTGTTGGCATAAAACCAATATATCTTCTTTTACTTTTTGAACTTTCTCTTGAGAAAAAACTATCGTTGTGATTTATTCCTGAAGGTGGGAAAATATTCACTTTTCTGTTTCCATATAGTTTTTCTATTTGATATTGCGTATTTCTTGTTGTTGCAGTTGATGAGATAATTTTAGGTGAAATTCCGTTTTTAGTACTTAACAATTCAATAGTAGATTCAAATAAAGCAGTTATTGAACCCAAAGGACCATTTAAAAGGTGTAATTCATCTTGTATGATTAAATCTGGAGGTAATCCTTTTTGTCTATTCGCTTTGAAAAAGTTATGTGCTTCCTCTTGCCAAGCTAACATTGCGAACTTATCTACCGTACCAAATAATAGAGTAGGTGGATTTTTATATAAATTTTCATCAATTACCTGGATTGGTAATTTATTATGAAAATGACATTGTTCATTTATACAAGAAATATTCAATTCTCCTTTTAATACATTAAATCCATAACGCCAGATTGTATCTCCTGACTTATTTTTATCCTTTGAAACTATTTTAGTACCACACCAAGGACAACTACTGATTTGAAATTCATTTTTCTTTTCAGGATCACCTTTATCTCCTTTAAGAGCCTCTCCAGCCATACCAAAATCACTATTGATTAAATCCTTTGCTGCCTTAACATTATTAGGTGTAGAGGCTTGACCCACCCAAAGCCCAATACTAATAGGTTCATCCTTTAAGGTATCAGAAAACTCAGGTTGTGTGCGCATAAATTCTAAGGTAGCAATTAGCCTTGAAGCTCTTTCAAACTGCTGTGCCGTTAGCAAACGAAGTGTATAACGCATAATGACGCTTGTTCCTTCGTAATTTTCTGGATTTATGATTCTTCTATAAACAATGGTAAATGCCGCTACAGCTAAATAGGCTTCTGTTTTACCACCACCAGTTGGAAACCAAATTAAATCAACAGTATTGTTTTCTTTGCGTTTTTCAGGGATTGCAATCTCATCAATACTTAACAATAAAAATGCTAATTGAAAAGGTCTATATTTTGGAATAAAATTTAAGTTTTTAAGAGTGTCGTATTTTTCAAAATATTCTAAACTATTAGCGTTAATTGACTTGTCTAATTCAAGTAACTCTTTCTCTGTTTTACCGAGCTTTGAATCATTTGAAATTATTAATTGAATTAACATTGCAGTGTTAGCCAATAGAAATGCTTTAAATACTTCACCATCTTCTAAAAGATTAATATTTTCTTTTAATCTTTTATAATTTTGCTGTTGCCTTTCAATTATTCTATAGGCAACTTCTTGTTCATTTGTTTGAAGTGTTTCTCTTTCTTGGATTTGTTTGTTTATCCATTTTTCATAGCTTGAAACAAAATCAAATAAATTGGATTTAATCTCTTGTTTAGAGAAGCCCCATATTGAGAGGTTTCTCATATCTAACGCTTTATCTAAGCTATTATCATCGAATTCATTTAAAACATCCTTAATATTCTGTTCTGGTAAAAATGAAGATTGAACGGTCTTTGTTTTAGTATCCCAATTGACTGAGCAGTTATGACCAATACCATAACTCTTTTTATTTCTGTAAATTAATTCAATTTCTTCTGCTTCAAAATCTCGAATTTGGTCTGTTTCTGAATAGGTATTTAGAGAATTGTCTTTGTATTCAATTAGTTTATCAGAGTATACTTTTATATTACCTTGAAATAGTGATTTAAGGTTGAGGTTTTCTGACCTATTAGAAAAGCGATTTGCAGGATGGTCATCAGAAAGGTTAACCAACTGTATCTTTACAAACTTTGCTCTATCGTCTTCATAAATTTTAAGATTATAACCTGCATTTGTTTGACTATATATTTTATCTTCAAATACAAAAGGGATTGGAGATTTAGAAGGTTTATCTAATGGTATATTTAATTTAAATGTATAAGGATTTCTTTTCCAAGCTCTCCCTAACAATTTTTCTAATTTTCCAATATGATAATATGCAGAAAAGAAACCACCTTCTTCTGACTTTCTTGTTAAATTTTCTTTTTTTCTAAATTCATCAAATTGCCCATATTCTCCTTTAGCTCTTTCCGGATTTTTTTGTTCTCCTTTTAATTCTCTTTCTAAAAACATAAATCCATCCTTGTACTTCAATATGTTTCTAAATGGTAGGGGATATGCTATTCCTTCTTCAAAAAATGAATCATAGCCAGATTTTGTAATTTTAATTTTACGCTCATTATATTTTGGTTGTGTATATAATCCAAAAGAAAACTCTACATCAATTTCTTCTGTGGATTTTTCTAATGCTACTGTTATTCCAATATTCGTTGGGAAAAAGCTATTTGTATCTAAGTTGAAATCTTGCCTACTATTAGTTGAATCATCATCTTTTTTATTCGTTTCGTTTGTTAATTCACCCGAAGTAGAATTATCTTCTTCCTGTTCATTTTCATTAGTATCATTAACAAGACTTTGGCTTTCACCTTCAGCATCATCTGCTTCTGTAAGGGATTGAACAACAGCTTTATTAGGAAATAGTACACCGCTAAAATATCTTGGTAAAGGATAATCAGATATTAATTCTTCTTCATCGGAAACTCCCCACATATCTGAACCTGGGCCTATCATTCCTCTATAAATTCGGTCTTGAAATATCTGTCTCGCTTTTTTATCTAAAGTATCAGTTGGATTCTTCATCATCTGTTATTGATTTGCTTTCTATTTTTCTAACTGGTGCAGCTGTTTTTATAAAAGTTTCGATTTCTGTGTTTTCGAAATTGGATAATATCACTCCTTTATTTCTTCCATCTGTCATAATATAATCCATTACATCATCACTTAAATCTCTTCCTAATTTTATCATAATACCACGATAGAATTTTTTCACTTTTAACAACCTAATAAAAACTTGGTTTAGTTGTTCACTATTCACAAGGTTCTTAATTGCTATAAGTTCTTTATCATTATGAGGAAATCTTTCTTTGTCCTCCATATTTAGCCATTTAGCTATGGTTACAGTATTAGTTATCAAGCTACCTTTAGCTCTAAGGTCTTGTAACAATGCCGTTTTATCATAATATTTATTTTTGACTACTTTACTGTTATAATAATTAGACAAGGATTCTTTCCATAAAACAGACATTTGTTCAATTTCTTGAAAGCGTTCGTTAGTATCTTCTTGAGATGCTATTTCGTATAGTTTATCTTTTGAGAAGTTACTGTATATTCTTACTGTATCACCTGGTAAAACGTTATATGTTTTGGTTTTAATCCATTGTCCGTTCTTTTTTAATAAAATTGTTTTTGAGCCATCATAAACCAAAGCATCATTTTGTTCAATAAAATTGATACAATAATTTACTTGCTTATGAGACTCATAATCATAAGAGCTATTAGCATATGATTCCCTATTGTAGAAATTATCCATTATATCTTCTAAGGATTTATTTTCTACTATTTTTTTCAACTGTCTTTTAAAATCAAGGCCTGTTAGTTTTTTACGATTCTTTGATTGATATTCTACAATAAGGTTATTTTCATATTTTGACACATAATTTTTAATTACTTCAGCTTCTTCAAGATACGATAGGAATGAAAATCTGTGAGGAGAATTAATAGCAATATCTAAAACTTCATTCGGATTCAAACCATTGTTATAAAGACTTAACACAATTACTTTTTTACTGCCTTTAATTTTGGAAAGGTTATTTTTGAATTGCTTTAAAGAGCATATTTTGTGGTAATCTGTTTTAAACTCATCTCTCCAGTTTTCAATGAGTCTTTCTGGTACGATTAAGTAATTAATGAATTTACATTGCTCTAAATATTTTAACTTATTGTTGTTAAATTCCGTAAAAATTCCATCTATTAAGCTGTTAACTTGAGAAAGTGCATTTTCATCATCTAAATCTAATTCATAAAAATCTTGTTGTATTGTTTCAATAGCGACTTTCTTAATAAGATGTTGTACATATTCTAATTGAGAAAGGGTTCGACTATTTGATTGTTTAGACAACACTAAGGCATATAAAAATCTACGGAGCCTTTTTATGTTTGACAAGTCAATACAATTTTCTTTTTCTAAATCACATAAAAACTTCATTAACGAATCAATACGTTCTTGATATAGTTGATCTTGAATAACGATACTTTTAATATTACCCGATGGCATACCTTCTAAATATTCATATTCTGGAAATGTCCATTTCCATTTTAAGAATTGGTTTTGCGTATCATTAAAACCTTCACTACCCAAGATGATACAATTTGGAATTTCATCGTTTTGAAGTGCTCTTCTTATTTTGGTACTTATCTCGTCTTTGTATTTGTTTTTTCCTATTACCACAAGGGTTTCAATCTCTATACCTTTATTTAAAACAAATGCCTCTAATGTTTCATAATCAGGTACACAATATATCATTGGTTCTATTGGTATATGCTTCCAGCTTTCAGTTCCTTTGCTTGAAATCCATCTCATAGGAATGGCTTTCTTAATATCTAAGTCAATATACTTCTGAGATTTAATTTCTACATCAAATTCTTTTTTAGACATTATAATAGCCGATTTGTACTTGAACTGATAGGGGACATCACTGATATTAAAGATTTGATGATATAATTTTTTGTAGGCTGTTAATTTGGTTTTTACTTTTCTGTTTGACAATTGAGCATTAACAATGGCATATTTTTTAAGTTGTTTTTGAGTAAGTTCTTTTCTGAAAACTTTGTTTTTAATAAAATGTTTTTCACCGTTGAAAGAAATGTACATATATCTTTCTCCTTTAGCATTTTGAAGTATATCTCCAGGTTTATAATTTGTTATATCATCACAAAAGTTTTTAAAGAATAATGATATGGCAACAGAAAGAACAGCAGGAAATTGCGAAAATGCGGGTAATTCTTTATCAAAGGACTCAATGAATAAGTTATTTTCTTTATTGATAGCTTGGTCAATTAAATAGAAATTAATAGCCTGAAAATCAGAAAGGTTTATAGCTTCTAAATGATACTCTTTTGATAAGTACTTTTTAGCCTTAGTAACTAATTCTTGGGTGTATGTTTTTATTTCGTTCATAAATTTTTACAAAAACCACAATTTATTTTTTGCACCTTCTGGAACACCATTTACAAAGCGTGGTGCAATTTGAGCTACCATTTCAGGATATTTTATGGTAATTGGCACGTTTTGTTGGCGTAAGGATTTCCAATACAATCTACTGAATTGATACACTTGTGTTAAGAGTTCTTCAATGACCTCAACATCTTCAAATGCATCTTTATCAGGACTGCTTATTTTTATTTTTATAGGAAACGGATAGCCTTCGGTATCGGAATAAAAACGGTCATTTGGATAGCGTGCATTATTGAACAATAAAAATTGATTATCTGCAATACGAATATATGTCCCGCTTACTGGCATAAGTTTTTTATTCCAATTTAGGTCGAAAGCAATCATATCTTCAGATTCTGTTTTATTGATATTTAAGATGTATAAAGGTACTCCCAATTTTAATTTGTGCATCCCTTCAATAATTGGCTTCAACTCTTCATATTTCATTTCTTTGTAAAAATGAATTACAACTTTATCGGGCTGAGCCACAGATGTAAAATCTCTAATAGCTTTTAATATGCTACCTGCTAATAATTCCGATTCGTTTTGATTGAAATATTCAAAATTTCTGAATAAACCATTGTTTTGAAAGCTAAAGGCACTAGCTATGTATCTTCTATTTTCTCCTTGATTGGTAAATGCACCTACACCAATAACTAATTCTTTTTTATCTGTTACTGCCAGCTTCCAAGGTGCGCCACCTAATTTGGCGTGTATAGCCAATGCCATATTTTGTAATGAGAATTGGAAGTTGTATTGATTTTCAATATTGAAAACCATTTTTTCATAATCTACCACTTGAGTGACTATGCCTTCATTTAAAAACAATTCTTTAATGCGGATGTAAATTTCGCGGTCTTCGGGATCTTGTGTAAACTTATCGAAAGGGCTTAAATAGAAAGCAGCGTATTTAATTTTGTCGTGGTCGAAAGTAAGTTCTTCTAACTTTTGAACTATTTCCGGAATAGGATCGTTTTCATTTGTAAATTCAATAAAATGATCTTTAGAAGCTGTTGCTTTAATGTTTACATAGGCTTCCAAACCTTTATAAAACACTTTTTCTGTTTGTACTCCATTTTTAAAATTGTTGTAAAACTTTAATACATCGTTTTTATGTGAAGAATGACAAATGAAAAATATCTTGATGTTTTGATTGTTGGGTCTTCGATAGGGGTTTAAATTGTTCAATGCCTTTTTTGGCACTAAATGGGTGCTTTTGTTACGATACTGATCTTTACCAAATTCTAACAAACCCAAGCTAGGATTAATATGATTGATGCGATTGCCTGGGACATCTATAAAGTCATCTTCTTTAAAAGGAAACAAGGCTTTGAACTCATCTACAAATAAATACTTTTCTGCAAAATTAGTAATAAGTGTTACATACTTCAGGTATTTGTTATTTAGTCTTTCAGGTTCATCAATAGGGATGTTTAAGGCTCTTGCCAGTTGTAAATTAAATATTGGAAAGGCCTGACTAAAGTCAATGCTATTGTAAAAGTCTTTTCTTTCCTCTGTATCGAGGTCCATTTGATAGTTGAATGTTTTTTGACCGTATACACAACGTTTGATATACTCTGTTTCCTCAATATCCTGAACAGATTTTGTAAGGACTTTTGATGTTCCATCATAAGATACTATTAGTTCAGGTAATTCTGTGAGTTTTACAAACTGAATTTTAAATGAAAATTTGTAATAGAGATTATAGTCTGCTGTATTGCCTTTTTTAGAAGGTATCCATACTTGTACATCACGTACAAAGTTTTTTACCACAATATGACCTTTTTCTAAGAAATAGGATTTTAATTGGTGTTTAAGGTATTGCTTGTAAATACGAAGTTCTTTGTCTTTTACCAAGTCTATTTTGATTCTTGGTGCATTGGGTATTTCTCGTGTAAATGTGGTATATATATTCTCAAGAATAGATAAGTCTGTATCTGGAAATGCCTCTTTAATCTGCTTTGAAAACTTAGATTTATGGATTGGATGACTTCCGTCTAAATCTTCTAATGATAAGTATATAGTAGGTGCACTGTTGGGCCAATTAAAATTGAGTATGTTGGTTTTTAGGTGTTCTTTCATAGCTTTGATGTGTTTTAATCTATTGCCATAAGGGTTCTTTTTGCCAATTAGGTTTCATACCTAATGCATTGGGATCTACATTAGGATATTTGAAAAATAAATCATTTAAACGTATTGTAAACTGGTTGTTGGGTTGAATGGTATTTATTAAATATTTCATTAAACACATATGCACATATAGTTTACTAAATTCGTATTGTTTAGGTATATTGTCACTATCATTAATCCAATGGTTGGGTGGTTTTGGTAATAGCTTAACAGTACCTGGTAAGTTTCTATTCCATAACCTTGAATGGTGTGCACAAAAATTGCGTATTTGTGCAATGGATTGTAACCAGCTTGGTAAATAGGTGTGATTGACTGCTCCAAATTCTTTTGCAATTATTTTTTTAGATTTTATGTTGTTACTTAAATTCCTATATATTTTTGATAGATTACCGATGCTAGTGTGTTCAACCGTTTTCCAAGCAGGGGGTAGTTTTTTGTTAGAATACTTTTTAAAATGTTTTTGAAGTGTAACATCTTTCTTTTGAGAACGCATAACTTCTTTTTGAATTGATTCTAATGACTGCTTAAAATATTGAAAATTTATGAAACACTTCTTGTTTTGAAACCACCAAGGATCAATCTCGTGAGATAAATGATAAACGAGTTTGGTACGTAAGCTTATTTCAATTTTTTCAATAACATCAAATAACAACAAACGTAATTCTGCATCAAAATTATATAAGGCTACTACATCTGCAAATCTGCTATTGGTCTTAAAGCTATGTTTCTCTTTATCTGCTTGCATTACGTACCAATATTCGCCAAGACGATAGTAACTTATATTAGCCAAGTATCTTTCAGCTAATGGAACATTGGAAATTTGTAAGCCTCTTTTTTGTAATAGGGCAATCTGTTCTGTTATGGTTATGGGCTTTTTGTTAAACATTGAAAGAGGTTTTAGTGTTTAACAAAAGGAAGGTGTATAAAGCAAAAGACACACCCTGGGACGCTGTTCTAATGGGTAGCGTGGTGTGTACTGTTACTGCAAAGGTACAAATTTTATACCATATTTTACTATTTTTTACCATATTTTTTGGTTTTCCATTTATTTATGAGTTCTCTAAAATATCTCTATTCAATAATTTATTTACTGACTGCATATCTTGGTATGTCGATTTAGCCCTTAATATTATTTTCTCAATTACTTCTTCAGAAGCACCCATTTTACTCATTAGTTCAATACCAACTATATAATCCAATAAAAAGGAAATGTATAGCAATTCAAATTGAGAAAAAATGTTATTCTTGATTCTATTTCGATGGGTTAGAAAATCCCTATGTCTTACAATTTTAGAAACATATCCTTTGATTTCATTTTCTGGAATTGAAGTAATTCTAAGAAGTAACTCTTTATGTTCTAATAAGTATTTCTCTACAGTTGGATTTTTTTGAGTTTTACCGAATTTAAAACTGTAGGCTTCAAAAGCCGAGTATGAGTTAACAAATCTTCTACTGTGACTCGTTTTTACAGATAGCAAATTTTCAATTATTATATCAGCGCAATAAGTTATATCTTGATTAGTAAACCAGTGTTGGATTAGTTTTGACAAATCTTTATTGACTGTATCATAATCAAGTGTAATAAAACCAGAAATATTTTCCTTATTAAAGTCATCCTTATAATATAATGAAGCCCACTTACCACAACCTAAACATTTAAAATTAAATGACTTAAACTGAACAGATTTACCGTAAATGAAATGAAATAATTTTTGGAATGAATTGTAAAGTTCTATGCTTTCCAGAATACTTAAATTCTTTCCTGACTTGAAATCTACATAGCCTACATTATCCATTCTTAAAAAATCGTGATTGGTAGTGTATGAAGTAGATTTTGTTATTGTTAAGGTTAAGTCTTCTGAAATAACTGTTTGGTGTTTTATATCTTCTTGTTTTTCAACCTTATCTTCGATTGAATTATACCAATTCATTTTTCTAACCCAACTGACAATTGTTGCATTATCAATTTGAAACTCATTTATTTTAAGGTTTATAGGATCTATTAGATGATAGGCACAAACAAAAGTGTATTTAGGTGTATAAACTTTAGTCTCAACAATTCCCGTACTACTGTACTGTATATTACAATTAACAAAGGTTGCATAGCCCAAGCCAGTAAACATTCCATAAATAACATCTATTTGATAAGTAGTATATTTCTCGGCAAGGTTTGAAGTAATAAATATTTTATCGTCTATCAATTCAAGAACACAGAAGCATTTAACATCTTCTGAGTCCTTAAACCATACTTCGCCGAAATATTTATTTTCTTTAAACATATTTTTCTTTAACTATTCTCTATAATATCAATTTCATCATCTGTTAATCCATAAAGCTCATAAACCATATAATCAATTTGTTTTTCTGTTTGGATGATTTGGGTTTGTAGCTCTTGGGCTTTTTTCTTGTTGTCCTCAAAAAGTTCTAACCATTCAAACTCATCTTTTTTGGTTAGCTGTGTCCCACCTTCTTTTTTAATGGCTTTGTTGAGTTCTTTTATAAAGTCTGCAAAGTCTAACTCGTGCCAGTTATCGAGTTTTCGTGATAGTTTTTCTATTTGAAATTGTGATAATATGTAGTTCTGAAACCTTAAAGCTAAATTTTGGAAGTTATTTACAAAATCAATAATAACATTAGCTTTAGTTTCTAATTCAGCCTCACTTTTAATTTCTGGAATAGGAATTTGTTCAAAGTATTGAGGTTTTACTTCTATGTAACCACCACTTCTTACAACACAAATAGATTTAAGAAACTCCCAAACAATTTTAGAATTTAGAACACATAATAAGGCTTTACTATCAACAGGAAGAAAAACCGCTGGTGCATTAACAAAAGTACCTAATGAGTCAAAACAAAATTTATTGGTATTCTGTAAGTTAGGAAATATTATTTTTGGCTTATCAAATAAATCATAATAAGCACAATTTCTTAACTCCCACCAGTAATCTCCTTTATCATATCGTTTTACAGCTCTTCCTTTAAAGGGTAATAAATGATCGAAAATTTTAGGAAAATCTTTTATTAAACTTTCAAGTTTTTCTTCCTCTGAAGATTGATTAGCATAAACTTCATTTGTCCATTTACTTTTAAACAAAATTATCTTTTGCTTTACTTTTTCGACATTCCATTTTTTTATTTCCTTTCCTTCCAAAATTGGCTTTATATGTTCTGAAAATAACCAATCATTATTAATTATAAAGGCATCATTTAATGCAGTTTTAACACCGTAATAACATTTTCCATATTTCTCTCTTAAATTAGAATGTTGTAAAATTTTGTTTAAAACATTAGCCTTTCCAACTGATAAAAATGACCAAGCATTAGAATCTAAAGAAGATTGTAATACTTGTATTTCATCTTCATTATCTATATCAATCACTCTGCTTTGAGCAATTTTGGGAATTTTAATGTATTTGAATTTACTATTATTACCTGCTCCGCTTTCAAGGATAATAATAACTGGATATGTCGTCGCTCCTTCAAATATTTGAACTTCTGTAAAGTCAATATATTCTTTTAGGTTTGTTTTATTAGTGAGGTATTCCCTTAATACTTTACCTGCTGTTGTTTTATCAAAAGTATTTGATATGTAACCCATTAACCCTTTTTCATAAATAATTCTTGAGCCTAACTCATAGAAATAGGCGAACAAATCACTTGCTGAATGGTAAACTGAATATTTTTTTTCAAAGTAGCCTAAATAGTTTGTGAGAAGTTCTGCTCTAACATAAGGTGGATTCCCAATCACCACATCAAAGCCACCGTTTTTAAATATTTGCGGAAATTGTTCATTCCAATTAAAGGCTTTATCTCCTGCTACGGTTTTGCTATCTATTAATGAATTGCCGCATTTAATATTGTAACTTAAATCGTTTAGTTTTCTACGTGGTTGTGCTGTACGTAACCAAAGAGATAATTTGGCTATCTCTACAGATTCTTCGTTAAGGTCTACACCAAAGATGTTATTTTCTAAAATGGTGTTTTCTATATCACTTAATATTAAGCCACCACCCAAAACTTTAGCCTTTAACTCATCAATATAACGGTGTTCTTTAATAAGAAAATCTAAAGCCTGATTTAAAAATGCACCAGAGCCACAAGCAGGGTCACAAATGGTGATTTGTAACAGCCATTCTCGGTAGTCATTCAGTACCTCCAATAACTGTTTTTTTGTGTTTTGGTGCGTACCTTTTTTTACCTCAAAATAAGCTTCTTCTTTAAACCCAAGTGCTTCTTTTTTCTCTTGGCACAATTTACCAACCGTATTTTCTACTATGTATTTGGTAATGTATTTTGGTGTATAGAATACACCATCTTTTTTACGTTTGCTTTTCTGCTTATCGAACTCACCACCTTCAATTTCTGCATTAACACTTTCAATTTCATTTAATGAGTTTTCAAAGATGTGACCTAAAATGTTAACATCTACCTGAGAGCTAAAATCGTATTTAGCAAGTTTGTAGGTGTATTTAAAAAGTAAGTTATCATCAATTTCAAGATTATCGAGAATAGTATCTGGTTTAAACAAACCACCATTATAGGCATAGATTTCAGCTCTTGAAGTTGTTCCTTTTCTTCCTGAATCTAAAAATTTAAAATACTGCTTAAAAAGATTATACAACGGACGTTCGTCACCAAAATCGATATCGGCTTTCCACTTGTCCAGAATTTGGATGGTTGAGTTTGGTGGCAATAAGTCCCTATCTTCTGCAAAGAAAATAAACAGGAAACGATCTATGAGTTTTTGTGATTTTTTGAACAGGGATAGTTTGACGTTTTTTTCGAGGGATTTTAGTTCGTCTGTCTCTTGAGACATCTCTACTGCGCTCGATGTGACAGCTTCGTATTTAATGCGTTTAGCGTTTCGTTTTACTAAATCTCTAAACAGTTCTCGCTTAAATACTGAATAGTCATTGTAAAACTGCTTTGTTATTTTGTCTTCCTCTACTAAAGAGGCTTCTTTAATAGTTAGCGGTAGACTGTTAAGAATGTTGTCTTTTTGCAAGCATAGGTACATAAAGGCAAATTCTTTAGGTGCTAACTGAAAGAGATTGAACTCCAAAAACTCGGTTGCGTCATTTATATAAAACCTTAATTTCTCAAAATTGGATGTGATAACATAAACACAACCTTTCTGGTTGGCTTTATAATCAAACGCTTGTTTACGAATGCTTTCTAAATCTTTAGTGTTGGTTCCCTTTAATTCAATAACACCAATAGCTTTGTTATCATTTAAAATAGCACCATCTGCTTTTCCTGCTCCTTTTTGATTTTTAAACTCGGTAGTTAAATTAAAATTTGGTTTAGGATTTAAGGTATAATTAAGCACATTAACAAATAATTCATCCAAAAACTTTGCCTGATATTGTTCTTCTTTAGAATTTTTGATATTTTCCTGAATAGTCGTATTATGAAAATACTTAGTGTATTTTTTATAGGCACGTTCTATTGTTGAATCCTCTTGTTGTGCTAAATATGTTTTTAATACTGAAGATTGAAATAAAGCCATTAATTAGCTGCTTTTTTGTTGGTTAAGTTCTTAATTTTCATTTCTGCAATTTTGAGGATTTCCTCACTATTATTTTCTTTTTTGAGCATATTGACAATTTTATCTGCCATCCACAATTGAAGTAGTTCTTCTTCATTTTCACCAAGTACTATTGCAAGCATTTGAACCTGTTCCTTTCTTGCAATACGAGTATTACGTTCAATTTTGCTTAATAATGCCGTATCTATATTTATTTGTGATGCGACTTCTCGTAGCAATAATTGGTTTTGCTCTCTTAATTTTCTAATGTATTCGCCAAATGTCATTAATGAGGAATTTTCAACTTGTCAATTTTTGTCTAATTTAAGAAAAAAGAAAAGAAAAGTAAAGTAAAAGAAGGCAACTTTTATTAACAGGTAATGAGGATATTAAGGATTTGAGGAAATGAGAGAAAATTGCAATTCCTTGTTTCCTTAAAATCCTCAAATTTCTTAATGTTCTTTTGCAGGATTTAAGTAATTATTATGAGCTTCACGATGAATTAAACCTGCATTTACGAATTTAGTAATATAGCCTTCGGCTGTTTTGTGTGGTATTTTGTGTTTGTCCGCTAAATTCAAATACTCTTGCCTTGAAAATTGATAGGGAAGTGCTTCTAAAAAACGTTCTTTTCGGTTGGTTCGTTTTACTTCTTTTTGTTCTATTGGTAAATTGTTAAACACTTTACTACTGTGCTTTACTAAAACACTTATGATTTCTAATGTGTTTTCAAAGTCAATATTTTCACATTCTCTTACTTGATTTACATCTCCATCTTCCATTATACGGAACACAGAAAACAACATCATAATTCTAAAAGCTATTAAGCCTAAACGTCTTATAGTAGCTATATATTCATCTGGTTGTAAGTTGAGGTATTTTACTTGTAATTTTTCAAAATACTTATTGAATTTAGATTGTTGTTCATCTGTTAAACGTACTTCAATTTCTGGATTGTTTTTTAAGGTTTTATACAATTCAAAAAAATCCTCTCCTAACTGATTGTAGTATTCATCTAAACCAATGGTTGAATCTGTTTGAAATACATTTTTCCACGTTGGTTTAATATTCATATAGTAAAACATAAATCTACTGAACAACCCATTTTCAGCACTCGGTACTAATGTCTGAATTTGTTTAGGTGTTCCTGATAACACCGTTGACAAGCAAGGCCTATCAATATCTACATATTCTCTGTCTGTTCTTCGATAATAACTAATAGTTTCGTGGTGGAATGCTTTTCGAAAACCATCAGAATAATTACCATAATCGCTTTTAAATGCTTGTGCCAAGGTATCACCTTCGGTTTCAAAAATTAAGCCTTTTCCTTCGTTATCTGAAATTAATTGATACACTCCTGTAACACTATTATTTGCAGGAATAAACAACATTCTTTCAGGTGGTTTACCTGGTTTCTCCATTGTTTCCCTTTTTCCCTTATTCATATTGTAAGTAGCCATTTCAACTTGATGTTGTTGTTTTAGGGTTTTGGCCTGTTCACGTTTTTGTTTATGAACAGGATTTACCAAATTTTTAATTTGGTTTAACCTTCCTTTACCTGCTGAAGCTAGTGCAGTAACAAATAGATACAAATTACTAAACACTTTACGTTGGTCGTAAATACCAAATAACTTTGGGAAACAAGCACTAAAAGCTGTCAATGCACCCAACAATAAAATATCACGTTCTTCATTGCTACTTGAAGGTTCTATTATTTGCTGTAAAAACATAGGTAAATTGTTGTACACCTTTGTTGGAATGGTTGGCAACTCTTGTTTGGTTTCTTTTGGTTGCTGCTTAACATCAACAGTTTCTTGCTGTTTTTGTGGTTTTATACCGACTTGATGTAAATAATGATATAAAGTTGCTATTGTGATTCCGTGTCCTTTTGCCTGTAAACATTTGTTGTATTGTTCATCACATTCTTTATGGTCGTAACCTGAATAGTTTCTGCTAATTCTATGAAAGTAATCACGTCCAACTTCTCCATATTCTTCTGAAATAGCAAAACCAATATCTCGCCATTTTTCATAAGTGTCTGTAATATCAATGCCTGATTGCTCTAATGCAGTGATATATGTTTCAATATCATTAACAACAATTGTTGGTTGTTCACTTATTTGTTGTTTTGGTTTTTCAATCTTTTGCTCTGGAATAGCTAACCAATCTTTTGGGTTAAATATTTTACTCATAACTTTTGGTGTCTTTTATGTAGGTATGCCAATGGGTCATAGGATAAAAAACACGCTCTGGAAATGTCTTTACCTGATTGGTCAACCTCAACGTTATATGTTTGCTTAATGTAATTTGCCACTGCTTTAAAATATTCGCTATGTGGTGCTTTAGATAAATCGATTCTAATAATCCATTTTAAACCTTTTCCTGAAGGTGATGTAAACAATAATTCGGTTTCAAAATATTCATCTTGCAGCAATTGTTGTTTTAGTTCTTCGAGGTTTTCTAAATGGTCAAAATCGATTGTTAGTAATGATGAATGCTCAATTAAACTATCATCATTTCGTTTAGAGAATACACCTGAAAATGTTACATAATCAAAATGATTTGCTTTATATTTTCGTGCTTCTTTAGGGTCTGTAATGGCTCTAAATTTTTCTGTGATACTTTTGTATTTATCACTTGTAATACGCTCAAATATTTGATGTAAGCGTACTTTTTCAGTTGGATATACATTTCTAATTGGTGCATTGTAAAAACTACTGAATGCGTACCAAGTATCATCAGGTTCATCTAACCACGATAACTCGTTTTTTTGTTCGGTTTTAAGATTTAAGTGTAATTCATTATTGATTTTTTTCAATAACTCTTGCTCATCCAAAATTTTAAAATGATAGGATGCAAAATCAAATACATCACCTTTGAAATCTTTTAATTCCGTATCAGAATGTTTTGCAACAAAATCAACAACATTAACTTGTAATGTGGTTTTACCACCATTAAAAGGGTTGCGAGTTATTTCACAGTCCCTTCCTTTTATGGAAAGGACTGTTGTATTAGGATAGTATTGCCTTAATACAAAAGCATAAATATTTAACCCATAATGTGTATTACTCAAGATATTTTCTCTACTTATTTCCATCACATTTGAATTTTGGGTTGTAATAATTGCTTTGTAACAATTCTTCTATATCAGCAACTTTATAGTAGAATTTACCTTGTATCTTACTGTATGGTATTGTGCCATTTGAACGTAATGTTTGTAATGTTCTTTTGCTAATATGAAGCGTTTGCATTACATCTTGATTGTCAATCCACGCATCTTTTAGCAATTGAGATTGTGAAGCTCTCAATAATTCTATACGTGCTTTTAAATCCTTAATTTCTTGGGATAATGCCAAGATTAAATCGATTATTTCAGCCATCACTAAACCCTTCCTTTTTTGATTAGATAATCTGCTGCTTGTTGCTCGATTTCATCTTGTGAATCCGTACGATTACGCAATAACCATTGGTCTAATTCCTGTCGTTGGAAATAGATTTTTTTGCCATTCGGTTTGTAATGTGGAATAGCTGCCGTACTTGTTAATTTATACAAGTGCGATTGTGATAGTTCTAAATACTTACAAGTTTCATTGAAATTCAATACTTGCTTTTGCAATCTTTGTTGTTCTTGTAACAACTTTTCGATGCTTTCTAAACGTTCTAAAATATTAACGTCCATCTTTTAAAATTTTTTAAATTAAAAATGGACTTATGCGCATTAGTCCGCCATTGATTATCAACGACAGGACAAAGGTTGGAAATCGGCTATTCGATTTTAGTAAGAGTGTAAAGTAAGGGTAAGATAACAGTAAGATTTCTTACTAATCTTACTGTTTTTTATTGCAGTTGTTGGATGATTTTGTCTATTTCTTCCTTTTCTTTAGGGTTGTGAACTTTGTTTTTATAAAGATTATTAGCTTTTAAAGGTGTTCCTGTTTTAGTTATAAATTTATTAGATTGTTCTACAGTAGATTTTTTGAGATTATTGAAATAAGGTTTAAGAACATCCATCACATAACTAAATTGTGTTGTTTCACAATTAAGATAAATTTTGGTGTGTATTTTTGTGAAATCATCAGTTATCAATAGTTTATGTAAATCTTCAACTTTAGTGTTGTTTTGTAATAAGTCAATTCTAAAATGAAGTGTATTTAATACAGATAATAGTGTACGAGTGTCTTTGTTTTTATAACCGAATGAGTTTTTTGGTTTGATCTTTGGTTTTGAAGAATTTTTAATTTTTTTCGGAAAACTTATTTCAAGTTTTTCAAATATAGAAGTATCAAAGTCTGCATCATAAAAATACTTTTCCGCAATTTCTTGAATTGAAAATTTTGCTGAGTTTGAAAAATTTCCATATTGCTCTTGAAGTTCAATAAGTAAGTGAATCGCAGAAACTTTTAAATAGTTAATTATGTAATCTGAGTCATTGCTTAAATCTGTAGTGATTTTTTGTTTCTTGATGTACCTGGCAATGTCTTTTAGGTACTTATCAAATTTATTATGGAGTACCGTATAGTTATATTTGTTTTCAAATATGGTTCTTTCAGCAGGGAATTGATTTTTTAAATATCCTAACTCAGCGATGGTTTCATTTGAAATCAATTTATAATAATACTCCTTTTTACTGTTTAAAGGCCTTTTAAAGTTTATTTTAAAACAATTTTTATTTGACGTGGTTAATAGCTTTAATTCAGAATTTAAAATTTCAAATTCTCTGTTAGGTCTATTATCTCTGTGTAACCCTTGAGTGATGGAAGTTAGCGTTGAAAATATATTACCCATTTTATAAATCTAATTTAATTTTGTTAGCTGCTTCTTTCTTTTTATTGTCTATAACTTTAGCATAAATTTGAGTTGTTTTCAACTCTTTATGCCCTAAAAGTTTAGAAACTGTATAAATATCAGTTCCTAAAGTTAGTTGTAGTGTAGCGTAGGTATGTCGTGCGCAATGGAACGTAATTTTTTTTGAGATACCTGCATTCATCATCCATTGTTGCAGTTTTAAATTAGTCCAGGCGCTATAATGTAATTTGCCAAATACTTTTTCATCTGGTTTACCTTCTTCTCCTAATAATTCTCTTGCTTGTTCTGAAATAGGCAGTGTTTCTGCACCTTTAGTTTTCTTTTGTCTAAACCTAATATAATAACCCATTTCATTAGAGTGTTGAATTTCTGACCAAAGTAATTTTTCAATATCAGACCAACGTAAACCTGTTAAAGCTGAAAAGATAAAAGCCTTTTTTAATAAAGGTAATTCACATTCTGTATTTACTGCTTTTTGTAATTCTTCAAGTGTTAAAAACTCTCGTTGAGGTTCTCCTTGTTTGAAATATTCAACACCATTAGCAGGGTTTACTTTTAAAATACCATCTTTAACCGCTTGTTTTAACGCTGCGCAAAACTTTCCAAAGTATGAATATTTAGAGTTTTGAGATAGTTTTTTACCAGCTCTTGCTATTGCATCTTTATCTAAATAATCTTTGAATTTTTGTACAAATATTTTATCAACTTCTTGAAAACTAATATCTGTTTTGCAAAAGGTTTTTAAATGCTTTAGCATACTATTCCAATTACCATAATTTCCAGAGGATGTGTTTTTCTTTTCAGCCAATGTTGTAACATAAGTAATGAAACTACCTTTAAGTTTTTCAATATCTTGAAAACCATAAATACCGTTTTGAACTTCTAATTGTCTTTGCGCACAAATGGTTTCTGCTAATTTTTTAGTTTTCTTATTTAAATCTCTTTCCGTTTTGTTTTTAGGATTTGGATTTAAATATAATCGTAGGTATTCCGATTTACGACTACCTTTATGATAGTAATCTAAATACAGGCTTATTTTGTTATTCTTTTGGCGTTCTCTTAAAGTTACTTTCATAGACTATTAATTAAAAAGGTTTTCTATTTGCCATCTGGCTACAATTCGTTTTCTACCAAAAGGAACTGCTTTTAAACGTCCTTGTTGAATCATTCTTTGAACAGTCCATCTACTAACACCAATTAGTTGAGATACTTCCGTAACACTTAAAAAATCTTTATTGTTTACTGCATTTGGATTGATAACTTGAACAACTTCTTTTGGTTGTTGCATATCCTTTGTAAGTGTAGCTTGAATCTTTTCTTCACGTTTACGTGCTTTATATGCTCTTTTAGCACAGGTATCACTACAGTATTTAGTTACTGTTGTTCTTGCGGTAAATGCATTACCGCAATATTTGCAGTTTTTTGGAATGTATAAATTACTACTCATTAATGGTGCTTTATGTAGCGTTATGGTGCAACGTGGGGCAATATGGTGCATCATTTCACCTATATTTTTGCCAACAGATTTGGGCAACAAATCTGTAATTAAGGCAACAGATACACAACAAATTTACATTAAAAAAGGCAAAAAAGCAACAAAAAAAAGAAATTAAAAATATGTAACTATATGAATAATAGGTAGATAACAATAAAAGGAAGTATGATTACTTCCCGATACAAAAATTAGCAAAAATATTTCCTAATAAATCATCAGTAGTAACTTCACCGGTAATTTCACCCAAATGAAATAAAGCGCGTCTTATATCAATGGCAAATAAATCGCTGCTAATATTTTCATCCAACCCTTTCTGAACCTCCTTAATAGCACTTAGGGCATTCGTAAGGGCCTCAAAATGCCTGGAGTTGCTAACTATGGTTTCGTTATTACTTAATGCGCCTTTATTGGCAAGATTTGTTAAGGATTGTGTTAGTTTTTTAATTCCTTGTTTATATTTAGCTGAAATAAAAAGTAAATTATTGAATTGTGTATTAAGAGCGGCTATTTGGTTATCAGAAAGTAAATCGGCTTTATTAACAAGGGTTACAATATGTTTTGAAGGATAGTTGGTTTCTAATTCGGCTATTTTAGAAGCAATTCCTTTAATAGCACCGGCATCAATTAAATGCAGTACCAATTGTGCTTTTTTAATATTTTCAAAAGTTTTTTGAATGCCAATGTTTTCAACAATATCCTTGGTATTTCTTATTCCGGCAGTATCTACAAACCGATACACTACCCCGTCAATGGTAATTTCATCTTCAATGGCATCTCTGGTAGTACCTGCAATTTCACTTACTATAGCTTTTTCCTCGTTTAAAAGAGTATTTAATAAGGTCGATTTACCAACATTGGGTTCCCCAACAATGGCTACCGGAATACCATTTTTTAAAACATTTCCCAAGGCAAAGGAATCGATTAAATGTTTTAGCACCTCTTCAATTGTTTGAATGAGTTGTTGAAATTCGGTTCTATCTGCAAAGGCAACATCTTCTTCAGAAAAATCGAGCTCCAACTCAATTAAACTGGCAAAATTCAATAATTGTTGGCGTAATTGTGCTATTTCATTGCTAAACCCACCGCGCATTTGTTGCAAAGCCACTTGGTGCGATGCAGCAGAGTTGGAGGCAATTAAATCGGCTACCGCTTCAGCCTGACTCAAATCCATTTTACCGTTTAAAAACG
>CAYFFC010000003.1:0-43358 GCA_964342295.1 uncultured Lutibacter sp.
TAGTGAATAAATTGTACCAATATTTTAGGTTTATTATACTATTTTAATGTTAATTAACAAGGTAATATTTCGGCGCAGTTCAAACTGGAAATATCTATTAAATGATTTTTTTAAATTCAACTAGTCAAAATATTAGCTTATTTTTAAAGGTATTTTTAATGCAATAATTTGAAATAAAGTTTACAAATACTTACCGTTTAGATTAATTAAAAATTATTGGAAAACACGGTTTTAATAAATTTTGTAAAAAAAGTTGGTTGATAAATTTCTGAATAATTATTCTTAATAATCTATGTAATAGTGGTTTATATTTATAGTTATTGTGAATTTGTTGAAAAGATTTCTTTTTTCAAAAAACAAAACATGTTTTATGATAAATATCAGGGTTTCCGACTCAAACCAGATGTAAATTTGTATAGTTATTTGAAGCGGGAAATTTTAGAGTTTTTGAAAAAAAAAACTATTTTTTTAAAAATTTTATTATGAATGTTTGAAATAACTTTTAAGTTATAATCAAATTTTAAAAATTATGAAATTAATTAACAAAGTACTTTTTTTAAGTTTATTTTTAATCATTTCTTGTAGTAAAGATGATGATTTAGTAGTAACAGATGTGTCAGGAATTTATGAAGGGACTCTTTCAGCCGATGTTTCTGGAAAATCAAGTGGTAAGGCTAGTGATGAATATGGCGGTTTTGCTACCGCTGAAATAACTACAATAAATGATAAAATTCAAGTTTATATTTATAATGAAAAGTTCGAAGCAACTAAAATGTTAGATATGTTTGCTGATGAGGAAGATGTTAAAGTATGTGCAACTGGAAGTGATTTTGAAATGATGTATGGTAAAAACTCCGATGGCGGAATGAGTGGCGGAATGAACGGAGGTTCCGGAGGAGGAATGAACGGTGGTTCTGATGGTGGAATGAATGGTGGTTCTGGTGGTGGAATGAATGGTGGTTCTGATGGTGGAATGAACGGTGGTTCCGGTGGTGGAATGAATGGTGGTTCTAGTGGTGGAATGAATGGTGGTTCCGGTGGTGGAATGAACGGTGGTTCTGATGGTGGAATGAACGGAGGTTCCGATGGTGGAATGAATGGTGGTTCCGGTGGTGGAATGAACGGTGGTTCTAGTGGTGGAATGAACGGAGGTTCTGATGGTGGAATGAACGGTGGTTCCGGTGGTGGAATGAACGGTGGTTCCGGAGGCGGAATGAACGGTGGTTCTGATGGCGGAATGAACGGAGGTTCCGGTGGTGGAATGAACGGTGGTTCCGATGGCGGAATGAACGGAGGTTCCGGAGGTGGAATGAACGGTGGTTCCGGTGGCGGAATGAATGGTGGTTCTGATGGTGGAATGAACGGTGGTTCAGAAGGTGGAATGAACGGTGGAATGAATGGTGGAATGAATGGTGGAATGAATGGTGGAATGGGTAAATGGGGAGAGCATTTAAATTCTAAGCATAAACAAACTGATAAGCATTCAGGAGGTTTTGATATGGATAGCGAATCATTTGAATTTACCTTTATAGTGGATGGAAAGCAAATGACATTTAAAGGAAAGAAAAAGTAATTTAATATAAAATTAGTATATGACCTTCTGAAATATTAATATTTCAGAAGGTTTTTTTGGTAGCATCTTACTAAGTGTGTAAATAGAAAATATTGGGGTTTTAAAACCCCGATATTTTTTTATTAATCTTGCCTGTCGGCAGACAGGTTTTAAATTTTACAAATAGGGAGAGAGAAAGTTAAAATCAGCTATTATAGGTAAGTTTGAATATATAAGATTTCAAGGATTCCTAATTTGGGTAACTAATGAAATAGTAACTTTATAAAATCATCCAACTGGAATATTTTTTGCTTCTAATTTTTGAGAGAGTGTTCATTTTAGCTTGTTTCATTTATAAATTATTAAAAAAAGTAGCAATTTATTGCCGGTTTCAAGCTTAGTTGATAAATTTCATATTTTAACTTAAAGATATATATTAAATTTGAATATTATTAATATTTATTATATGAGCAAATTGAATTCTCTTGCTATAAGCGATAATGGGTTTATTTTTAAACCTTCTACCGGTGAATCTTTTACTACCAATGAATTAGGATTGTTTATAATTAATTTATTGAAAGAAGGTAAAACAAGTGATGCTATTATTACGGAAATAATTCAAACCTATGAGGTAGATAATTTAACTGCGACTCGTGATTTGCAAGATTATTTAGATTTTTTAAGGCGTGAAAATATGATAAGTTAAAATGAGTAAAAAAACATTAACCATAGCTGTTACCGGTCTTAATAATATTGATAGTCCGGGGCCAGGAGTTCCTGTAATTCGAGGTATTAAAAAATCGGGAATGAATGCTCGAATTATTGGCTTGGCTTATGAAAATCTTGAACCTGGAATTTATATGCCCGGTTTGGTTGATAAAACCTACTTAATGCCTTACCCTTCCACCGGAGGGGAAGTTTTTTTAGAACGCTTATTATATATTCATAAAAAAGAAAACATTGATGTTGTAATTCCTAATTTTGATTCGGAATTATATTTGTTTATAAAGTTTAGTTCCCAATTAAAGGAAATGGGAATAAACACTTTTTTACCTTCTTTAGAACAGTTTGAAGAGCGCCACAAGGCAAATCTTCCAAAATTTGCCAAAAAATATCAAATAAAAGTTCCTGAAAGTAAATCAATTATTGAAAAAAGTGAGTTAGAAAACTTACCAAAACCAATAACATATCCTTACTGGATTAAAGGAAAATTTTATGAAGCATATAAAGTAAATAACCTTCACCAAGCAGTACGATATTACAATAAATTATCAGCAAAATGGGGGCTTCCTGTTGTAGTTCAGCAATCGGTTCACGGTACAGAGGTCAATGTGGTTGCTTTAGGTGATGGTAAAGGAAATGTTGTTGCTGCCGTACCAATGCGCAAGCAGTACATTACTGATAAAGGGAAAGCTTGGGGAGGTATCACAATAGAAGATGAACGAATGCTTCAAATTACTCATGATATAATTGGTGCAACAAAATGGCGAGGTGGATTGGAACTTGAAATGATAAAAACTGATGAAGGGGAATATTTTTTAATTGAAATTAATCCTCGTATTCCTGCGTGGGTATATCTTGCAGTTGGAGCCGGGCAAAATATACCGGAAATGCTTTGCCGGTTAGCCATAGGTGAAAAAGTAGAACCTTTTAAAAAATATGATATTGGAAAAATGTTTATACGCTATTCATGGGATTTAATAGGTGATATTAGCGAATTTGAAAAGATCGTTATTTTTGGAGAACTTTAAAATATTTAAAATGAGTAAAAAAATGTACGAACGTCCGGTGCTACGAAAAGTAGTTGAGGGTATTCCTAGTAAATTTGGAAGTACTAAAAAATTACGTTCAATAAGTACTATAGATAATGTACAAATTGCTAAAATTATTGAAAAATTTGGCTCACCTGTATTTGTTCTTTCTGAAAAAACAATAAGAGAAACGTACCGTTCAGCATATAGGGCATTTTCTACCAGGTATCCAAAAGTAAATTTTGCTTGGTCATACAAAACAAATTATTTAGATGCTGTTTGCAGAGTGTATCATCAAGAAGGATCTTGGGCTGAAGTAGTTTCAGGATTTGAATATGAGAAAGCATTAGATAATAATGTACCGGGTAACAAAATTATTTTTAACGGTCCGGATAAAAGCAAAGAAGATTTAATTAGAGCAATTAAAAACAAATCACTTATTCATATTGATCATTTTGATGAACTCTATACTATTATTGAGTTAGCAGAAGAGCTAAATGAAAGTCCTCAAGTGGCGATTCGTGTGAACATGGATACGGGAATTGTTCCACAGTGGGACAGGTTTGGTTTTAACTATGAAAATGGAGAAGCCTGGAATGCCATAAATAGAATTTTATCGAATGGGAAAATAGAACTTATAGGCTTGCACACACATATGGGTACATACGTTACGGCATCAAAAGCTTATGCAATTGCTGTTGAAAAATTAGCAATATTAGCAAATAAAGTTTTTGATCGTTTTCAATCAACTATACAATATATTGATATTGGAGGCGGTTTTGCATCACAAAACACCTTACAAGGTGCCTATTTACCTGCTGCCGACACCACACCAAGTTTTGATGATTACGCTCACGCCATAACTACTGCAATGACTTCGGTTAGTTTTCCAAATAATGAAACACCAACATTAATTTTAGAAACAGGTAGAGCTTTAATAGATGAAGCAGGGTGGCTTGCAGGGACAATTCTTGCAAACAAACGTTTAGCTGATGGACGTAGAGCAATGGTTATTGATGCCGGAGTAAATATACTATTTACAGCATTTTGGTACGATTATGAAATTTATCCAGTTAAAGAAACAAGTTTTCAATCTGAATCAACCACAATTTATGGTCCATTATGTATGAATATTGATGTAATAAGAAAAAATATTGATTTTCCTCTTCTAAATAAAGATGATCATTTTGTTATTAAGCGTGTAGGTGCATACACCATGACACAATGGATGCAATTTATAACGTATCGTCCTAATGTGGTTTTAATAGATGAGAAAGGAGAGTTACATTTAATTCGTAAGCAGGAAGATAAGGAAGTATTTCGTCGTCAAGAATCTGTACCTGAGCATCTTAAAAATTAAGTAAACTATATTTTAAATGCTTGTTAAAACACTATGCTTAAAACCTTTCAAGAAAAAAGTATTTTTATAAGCGAAACTATTTTAAATAGTTACGCCCAAGTTTTTTTTTCTGAAAATAAGCTTTTAGGTAGTTTATTATTATTGGTTAGTTTTTTAGATTGGAAAGTAGGTTTAAGTGGGATTATAGCCGTAATAACATCAGTAATTTTATCAACTTCCTTAGGATATTCACTCGAAAAAATACGAAAAGGCTTTTACAGTTTTAATGCTTTATTAGTTGGATTAGGGGTGGGTACTTATTTTGCATTAAGCATTGAGACACTTTTTTTAGTGGCAATTGGTAGCATTGTTGCAGTTTTTATAACAGTTTTTTTAATTGGTTTACTTCAAAAGTACGGATTACCATTTTTAAGTTTACCATTTTTATTAGCTATATGGTTATTGCTTTTATCATTCCCTTCATTTACAAATGTAGCTGTTAATACCGATGCTATTTACCCTTCAAATATGTTTTTTAAACTTGGTGGAGAAACACTTGTTTACGTGGTAGATAGTTTAAACAATATTTTTAATAATACCGGATTTGACACCTATTTTTTATCTCTTGGAGCTATTTTTTTTCAATTCAATATATTGGCAGGAGTATTAATAGCAGTTGGATTATTATTTCATTCTCGAATCCATTTTTTATTTTCACTAATTGGTTTTTTTGTAGCCTATTGGTTTTATTCTTTTTTAGGTGTTTCTACAGGAGCACTTAATTATACCTATTATGGTTTTAATTTTATATTATCTGCAATCGCTATAGGGGGTTACTTTTTAATCCCTTCAAAACACTCATTGCTTTGGAGTTTGGTGTTAATACCTATTTTGGTAATTACAACAATTGGGTCTAATAAACTTTTTTCTTATTTTGAATTATCAATTTTTTCATTACCATTTAATCTTATACTTATTGGTGTTTTGTACACTTTTAAGATTCGATATGATCAAACTAAAAAACCAATTTTAACTCCAATTCAGCAAAAAAATCCTGAAACAAATGCCTATATCTACGATAGTCAGATAGCAAAAAAGTATGTTGCGTATACAATACCAATACGTCTACCTTTTAGAGGCGAGTGGACAGTAAATCAAGCCCATAATGGTAAGTATACGCATAAGCAATTTTATAGTTTTGCGTGGGACTTTGTTATAAAAAATTCGGATGGAAAAGAATTTTCTAATGATGGTTACGCAATAAAAGATTACTATTGCTTTGGAAAACCTGTTATTGCTCCGGCATCAGGTACTGTAGTTGCTGTGGTAAATACTATTGATGATAATGAAATAGGTGTTACTAACACACTAAATAATTGGGGTAATGCGGTGATTATTAAGCATGAAAATTTTTTATACTCAAAATTAACTCATTTAAAAAAAGGATCTGTAAAGGTAGAAGTTGGTGATTTTGTTGTAGAAGGAGAACAAATTGGAAATTGTGGAAATTCAGGCCGTTCTCCATTTCCACACCTACATTTTCAGCTTCAATCTACTCCGGAAATAGGAAGTTCAACAATTTTTTGGCCCTTGTCTGAATATACAACCAATAGAAAGCAGGAGCACAACTTTGTTCAAAAAGGAGTACCTGTTGAAAATGAGACCATAGGAAATATTAACACGTCAGCACTATTGGAAAAAGCTTTTGATTGGAATTCCGGAGATGAATTTAAACTTCAAATTTCGATAAATGATGAAAATAAAATAGTGTATGAAATTCAAAATAGAGTAGATATTTACAATCAAACCTATTTGTATTGTAAAAAAACCAAAGCAAAACTATATTACATTAATAATGGTAAACTTTTTTCAGCGTTAAATTATGTTGGCTCTAAAAAAAGTCCGTTATTTTATTTTTACAAATCTTTATACAAAGTAATTTTTAGTGAGCAAAGTAATTTATTAATAAAACTATTGTTTCCGGTTCATCACCTCTATAGGTTTCCACTATTAACAATTCAAGATTTTTTGTTACCTTTAGGTATATTTTTAAAAGGAACTTTTAGGTTAAACTATAAAAAAGATTTAAAAACGTTTAATACTAAAGAAATAGAAATAGACTCTCAAATAGTCGATAGAAAAAAAAGGCCAGTCTTTTCAGCGCAAATAAAAATTAATGAAAAGAGAGAAATTATTATCTGTTGTAAAACTACTTCGCGTATAAAAATAAATTTGCAATGGGAAGCAAAATAAAATTTTCAGCACTATTATTGGTTACGATAATAACCTTACAAGCTCAAGAAAAAAGCTTGTCTTTTAAACAAGTTGACAGTACCACATATTCATTATATTTAAAGCAAGACTGGAAATCACTAATTGAGTTTGGAGAAAGCTCATTAGAAAATGGTATCGATTTTTACTACTTACATGTTAGAATGGGAATAGCATATTTTAAAGAAGGGAAAATGTTAAGTGCAATTAAAATGTTTGAAAATGCTTTCAATAAAAATAAGTATGATTTGGTAGTTCAAGAATACCTGTATTGGTCCTATTATTATAGTGGAATGATATTAGAATCTCGATTGTTTTATACAAAATTATCGCAGCAAATAAAAGACAAGATAAATTTAAAATTGCCAAAAACAAATGCTGTAAATGTTGAGTTTTTTGCTACAACAAATGTAGATTATGACAGGTTATTGGAATCGGATGCTAATTTAAATGGATCAGATTATAGATATTTTACAGATTATTACAAGTCAATATCTGTAGGTCTAAATCACCCACTCTCAAATAATTTAAATTTATACCATAGGTTATCTGTTTTGCCAATAGCGGCTGTTAAAAAAGAGAATTTATCGAATACAATATTTAAGGGTACTGAAACGCGTTACTACGCAGATATGACATTTTCTTTAGGAAATAGATTGTATATTGACACCTACTTAAATTTTATTTTTGGTAGTTTTAAAGAAAAAGAAGCTAATCAACTTCAAGGAGGAGGACCCTTTGGGCAATCAAACACATCAGAATCATTTACTTACTTTAATTATATTATTGGCGGTTCAATTACAAAAGCCTCGTATTATGTTAGTAACAAATTTAATATTTCTATTTCAAACTTAAATGATTACAATCAAATTCAGGCCGGATACACTGCCTCATTCTACCCTTTTAATAATACATCCTTTATACCCTTTGGGTCAATTCAATTTGTAAGCGAAAGTATAAATAGCACATCAAATTCGCGTATGGTTTATACGGGAGGTGCAACATTTAATTCTGATTATTTTTCAGTAATGGGTTATGGAAATTTTGGTGAAATTAATAATTTTAATGCTAACAACGGTTCTATTATTTACAATCAGGTAGAATCAGTTGTAAATGAATTGGGTGTTGTTTTTAATTTTTATACTAATAAAATGATCCTAAAATTAGGATATTCCTATATGGAAATGGAAGCAACTGATTTTTCAGAAGAAGGATTGATATTACAAAATAAATACAATTTTAATCAACAAAATATAATAGGAGGAATCACATGGAAACTTTAAAGAAAGCACTTATTCTTGGATTTTTTGTTTTATTAGTTAACCCAACTATTTTGGCACAATCTAACTTTTTAAATATTCAAGAAGCATTTAAAAAAAGTTATAGTTTAGAAGCTGAAGGTAATTTTATGTCTGCTGCCAATCAAATTAAAATGGTGTATGAAAAAAATTCATACGAAGCGAATTTACGTTTGGGATGGTTAAACTATATGGGAGGGAATTTTAATGAATCAATTGCTTTTTATAAAAAAGCAATAGCATTAATGCCATATGCTGATGAAGCAAAATTTGGATATATTTTTCCGTTATCGGCGTTAGGCCATTGGGATGAAGTAATTTTGGTATATGATAAAATTTTAGAAAATTCGCCGCATAATACAAAAGCGTTGTATTATTTGGGAACTATTTATTATAATAGAGCACAATATGACAAGGCTATAAAATATTACAAACAAATTGTAGATTTATATCCGTTTGATTACGATGGAGTTTTAATGTACGGCTGGAGTTCTCTTAAAATTGGAATGAAAAAAGAAGCAAAAATGCTATTTCAAAAGGCATTGTTGAGCAGACCCGGTGACTCTTCTGCATCTAAAGGCTTTGCCTTGGCTAATCAGTAACTTAAAAATTAGGAATAGTACTTTCATGTAATTAGATGAAAGTACTTTTTTAAAAGATTGAATATAGTAAAACTTACAATTTTATTATAGTAATGATTCTTAATTATAGATTTATGTCGAAACCTTTTCATTTCAAACAATTTACCATACATCAAAACAAAACAGCAATGAAAGTTGGTACAGATGGTGTGCTGTTAGGAGCTTGGGCAAGTGTTGATACCAGTGTTGGAAGTATTTTAGATATTGGTTCGGGAACCGGTTTAATTGCTTTAATGATGGCTCAAAGAAGCAGCGCTGATGAAATTGATGCAATTGAGTTGAATGGTAACGCATATGAACAAACCGTTGAAAACTTTGAAAATAGTAATTGGAACAATCGCTTATTTTGTTACCATACCTCTATTCAAGACTATGCAAATGAGATAGATGATTCGTATGATTTAATAGTGTCTAATCCACCATTTTATAATTCTACTTATAAAAAACTTGATGAAAATAGGGCAATGGCAAGACATTCAGAAAGTCTGACAAACGGTGAATTATTGGAGTCGACTTCAAAATTACTATCTAAAATAGGAAGCTGTGCCTTTATTATTCCTTATTCAGAATCTGAGAAATTTATAGAAATTGCTACGAAAAATATGTTGCTTTTAAATAGAATAACTTTTGTTAAGGGAACACCAAATACTTCTTTTAAAAGAAGTTTGATGCAATTTTCTTTTCAAAAAAAGGCGATTGTAAAAACCGAATTAACAATAGAAAATAATAGGCATAACTATACAAAAGAGTATATTGATTTGGTTAAAGAATTCTATCTAAAAATGTAAATATGCTATGCGTTAACCTGTAATTAATTCGGGGTTGTATCCCAAATAAGGAACTTCTTTTTCTTTAAATATAATTCCGTTTAAGGCTAATTCTTCTAAAATTGGTTCATACACTTCTCTATTAATGGGAATTTGCACTCCGGTAGTGGTAATTTCCTTGTTTAAAATTTTAAGAGTTGCTATTGCAACAGGTAAGCCTACAGTTTTTGCCATAGCTGTATAGGTTTGGTTATCACCTAAACAAACCATACTACTTTCAATTTGACGTTTTTCACCATCTATTTCATATCCAAAAAGATGCTGCATCACTATCATATCTTTGTCCTGTTCGTTTAAAGTCCAACTTTCTTTCAAAATCTTCTCAAGTATTTGGGCAGGAGTTGCATTTTTTAGTTGAACCTTTTTATACGGATTAAAAATGTCTAATTCAACCAATTTATCCCAAATAACATCATCTTGGTCAATTTTTAAATAATGACGTAATTTAAGTTCTACAGAATCATGTGGATTGTAACCTAAAAATGAGTTGGTAAAATCTCTATAACTCATATTTTCTGAATCTACAATGGTATAACTGTCATCCGTCATTCCAAGTTGCACAAAAACATTCCAAGCTCTTGAAAAACCAACACGCCTAATAGTACCCCTATACAAGGTTAAAATATCATCTAAACCATATACACTTTTATACTTTAATGAATCTCTATTAGCATACGCTTCAAATTTACCGTAACCATCAATATTTAATATTTCTGTACGCCTAAAAAGTTTATGATACGGAATGTATTTATATTTTCCTTCCTGCAAAAATTTAGAAGCCCCTCCTTGGCCTGCCAATACCACATTTCTAGGATTCCATGTAAATTTATAATTCCATAAATTATCATCACTTTCGGGCGCAACAAGTCCGCCGGTGAATGATTCAAATAGTAACATTTTCCCTCCTTTATCTCTTATGGAATCTATAACTTTCATGGCGCTCATATGGTCTATACCTGGGTCTAAACCAATTTCGTTCATAAAAATCAGATTTTTTTTAGTAACAGCCGCATGCAACAATTTCATTTCCTCTGAAATATAAGAGGCGGTTACCATGTTTTTACCGTATTTTAAACAATCTTTAGCAATATTTAGGTGTAAATGTGCCGGAAGCATAGAAATTACTATATCGGCTTTTTTAATAACTTCTGTTCTTTTTTCTTCATTAAAAATATCTAAACCTATAGCTTTTCCATTAGTATGGTTTCTAACTTTACTTTGGGCAAGTTCTAGAGAAACATCTGCTACCGTAATAAATAAGTTTTCTGAAACCGATTTGCTAAATAAATAAGTTATAAGTGATGATGAGGAACGACCGGCGCCGATAACCAATATAAATCTCATTGTTGTTAATTTAAATGAATATGGAGCACGAATGTACAAATTAAAATGTATGAATTGAAGCCTATTTCAATTATTCTTCATCATGTTCCATTTCCATTAATATTTCTCTGGCTTGTTTAAAAAACTTACTGTTTACCTTTAGCTTATAGCCTTCGACAATGGCGGTTCCAATAATAGTTTTTAAATGCTCGTCAAATATAAAACTTGGAATTCCATGCCTTGCTAATAACGATTTTGCAATATGAATTTCGTGCATTAATCCGGCAGAAAAAACAGTAACTAGCGTTTCAGATGTTTTAGTCATAACAAAATATTTTGTTATTAAATATACAAATTATAAAATTTGTTGACACTAATAACTTTACCTTTGTAGTTAAATTTTATGTTAAAATGAAAAAATATTTAATTATTACAGCAATTTTAGGGGCTTTAACAATAATTTTGGGAGCTTTTGGAGCACATGCCCTAAATGAAATGTTAAACGCTACGGAATTGAAAAGTTTTGAAACAGCCGTACGTTACCAAATGTACCATGTTTTATTGCTTTTAGCAGTAAATTTATATGATGGTTTTAAAACTAAAACCCAAAAGAGTATTAGTAATTTAATTTTTGCAGGAGTTCTATGTTTCTCCGGTTCTATTTACGCAATAACTTTTGGTGTGGATGCAAAATACATTTGGTATGTAACACCTATTGGAGGGTTGTTATTAATTTTAGGGTGGTTAAAACTTGCTTTTTCATTTTTAAAAAAGAGTAAATAGTAGCGTGTTAAATTTTAATTGTTGTTTATAAAAAGTTTGTTTGGTTTGTGAAATAAACTTAGTTTTATCAAAATATTTTGAAAATGAAAAAAGAGAAATGCGTTTTTTTTTGCTTCAAAACGAAAACGATTTCGAAAATATGATAAATGTTGATAATGAGGTTAATAAATAGATTGTTAGCTTCCTAAAAAAATGGAAAACGTTTTAGTAGATATTTGTTTTTTAATGACTTTTATCAGTAAAGCAACTTTGGTTTAGCCGTAAATTTGTTAAAGAAAATTAAGTAAATAATTATAATAACCAGTATATATAAAAACACGACTGATGGAAATAGTTAAAAAATCGATTAAAAGTTCAATTGAGGAATTAGGAATTAAAAATGTGAAGGAAATAGTGCACAACCCATCTTACGATATGTTGTATGAGTTAGAATTGGACCCAACTTTAGAAGGATACAGAAAGGGGACAAAAACTGAACTTGGAGCTGTAAATGTAATGACAGGTAAATTTACCGGACGTTCACCTAAAGATAAGTATATTGTAAAAGATGACGCAACCAAAGATACCATTTGGTGGACATCAGAAAAGGCTAAAAATGATAACAAGCCTATTTCAACCGAAGTATGGAATGATTTAAAAGAGTTGGTAATTGATGAATTATCAGGTAAAAAACTATTTGTTGTTGATACTTTTTGTGGTGCAAACTTAGATACTCGTTTAAAAGTACGTTTCGTTGTTGAAGTACCTTGGCAGGCTCACTTTGTAACAAATATGTTTATTCGTCCAACGGCAGAAGAATTAGAAACGTATGGTGAACCTGATTTTGTTGTTATGAATGGATCACAAGCAGTTAATACAAAATGGAAAGAGCACGGATTAAACTCTGAAGTATTTACTGTATTTAATTTAACTGAAAAAATGCAAGTTATTGGTGGTACTTGGTACGGTGGAGAAATGAAAAAAGGCATGTTCGCAATGATGAACTACTACTTGCCACAACGCGGAATTTCATCTATGCATTGTTCTGCTAACGTTGGTGAAGAGGGTGATACTGCTATTTTCTTCGGATTGTCAGGAACTGGTAAAACCACCTTATCTACTGATCCTAACAGGCAATTAATTGGTGACGATGAGCACGGATGGGATGATGAAGGAATTTTTAACTTTGAAGGCGGATGTTATGCTAAAACAATTGATTTAGACCCGGTAGCAGAACCGGACATATATGGTGCAATAAAAAAAGATGCATTGTTAGAAAATGTTACCGTTGATGAAAATGGTAAAATTGACTTTACTGATGGTTCAGTAACACAAAATACACGTGTTTCTTACCCAATATACCACATTGAAAATATTGTAAAACCAATTTCTAAAGCTGGTCATGCAAATAAAGTTATTTTCTTAACTGCAGATGCTTTTGGTGTTATGCCTCCGGTATCAAAATTAACTCCGGAGCAAACTAAATATCACTTCTTATCTGGGTTTACTGCGAAGTTAGCCGGTACAGAAAGAGGTGTAACGGAGCCACAACCTACATTTTCTGCTTGTTTTGGTGAAGCGTTTTTAACATTACACCCAACTAAGTATGGTAAAGAGTTAGTAAAAAAAATGGAAGAACACGGTGCTGAAGCTTATTTAGTAAACACAGGATGGAATGGCACCGGGAAAAGAATCTCTATTCAGGATACCAGAGCAATAATTGACCGTATTTTAGATGGATCAATTGAAAAAGCTGAAACTAAAATAATTCCTGTATTTAATTTAGAAGTACCTACCTCTTTAGAAGAAGTAAACGATGACATTTTAGATCCAAGAGATACTTATAAAAATGTTAAGGATTGGAATAAAAAAGCAACGCAATTAGCTGAATTATTTATCAAGAACTTTGATAAATATACTGATAATGAAGAAGGAAAAGCATTAGTTGCTGCAGGTCCACAATTATAATCAAATTTTAGTTCGTAATTAAAGCTCCCATTTTGGGGGCTTTTTTTATGTTAAAAAGGGAATTTTTGATTGTAAGTATCTTCAATATATTTAAAGTAGTAGTAAAGTTTAAAATTTAATTCAAGTCCATAATTAACCTTAAAGTCGTAATTAATCTCTTCTTCATAAATTAAAGGGTCATAATTAAAGGGGTCAAGTACACGTATGTTCCATTCAGTAACATACAAACGGTTTTTTATTTCGTAATAATTTTGAGAATAATAATTCATAGGCCATTGAATTTTACTCAAGTAGGTATCAAAGCCTACATCAAATACAAGCAGTTCATACTCTACACTGTCTTTTTCAATTTTCACTGCAGCTTCAGCTTTGTTTATTGTATGGTTGTTTGTGGTTGCTTTTTTTGAGCTCGAACAACTAAAAATCAGCAATCCAATTACCAGTAAATAAAAGATATTTTTCATTTTTGTATATTTAAAGTTTAACAATAGGTTGTGTTATGTATTTAATATACTATGCACTAGTCTTTTAAATTTACAAATATTATTCCATTTTTAATGTTAAAATTTTATCATAAAAAGGAATCCTAAAAAATAATACAATGAGTAAAATTAGATGCAGCTGGTGTGGCGACGACACCTTGTACAAAACGTATCATGATACCGAATGGGGTTTGCCTGTTTATGATGATAGCAAACTATTTGAGTTTTTAATACTGGAAACGTTTCAGGCTGGACTTAGTTGGATTACAGTATTGCGGAAAAGAGAAAATTTTAGAAAAGCCTTTGATAATTTTGATTATAAAAAAATTGCTTTATACAATAACACAAAGTTTGATAAGCTTATAAATGATGCAGGGATAATAAGAAATAAATTAAAAATAAAAGCTACCATTTCCAATGCGGTGGCCTTTATAGATGTTCAAAAAGAGTTTGGTTCTTTTTCTAACTACATTTGGGGTTTTACCAACGGTAAGCCTATTAAAAATGCTTGGGGAAAGTTATCAGACTTACCTGCAACCACACCATTATCTGATCTAATTTCTAAAGATTTAAAAAAAAGAGGGTTTAAATTTGTGGGTTCAACCGTAGTTTATGCGCATATGCAGGCAACAGGGATGGTAAATGACCATGTAACCAATTGTTTTAGATATAATGAAGTATAATAATTACTGTTTTTGTGAAATCTTAACAAGATTTCACAAAAACAGTATATGCTCTAAAAATTATTCTATTGGTATATAAATTTCGGTAACCCATTGTGCCGGGTTTGGAGCGTCATGTGGGCTAACCTTATATACTTCAAAAGGTTCACCATTTTCCAAAGGTTTTAACCCACTTTCTGATAAGTTTTTATAACTTTCACTCCAAGCCATTTTTAAATGTTTATAAGCTCCTTTTAACGTAGTTTTATAAGTCTTTTGTTTTTTTAAATGACCTGATAAAACATCGCCGGTAGTAATAACACGTTCTTTTACAGGCATTGCGGTTGAGAATATTGTTGTATTGTTTTCTTCGTCCCATTTGTGGTGTAAGGTAAAAGGTAAGCCTGCGGGCGTTATGTTATTATCTGTCATATATTGCATAACAGTAGGAAACATTTCGCCCATTTTACGCTCAATATCTTCCATTTTACAAGAAGTAGTTCGATACAAGTAGTACCCACCACCAAAATCAACAACACCTTGTACATTAAAAGAGTGTGCATTCATTTGTTTCAATAAATAGCTGTCAAAAAGTTCTAGGCCTCTATCAAACATAGGCCCCATAGCTTTATCTACACCCCCTTGTGTTAAAAAATATGCTTTTTCGCTAAAAGTACTTTCACCCTTCATTCCCCAAGTTAATTCAACATTACCATCAACTTCATTAAAAAGCCAGTAAACTAATGGAGTACTTCCCATTCCAAAATCAATTTCTTGAATAATTTCTTTATTAGAAATTAAAGAAAGGGTTTTCATAGATCCGTTTCCGTCTTTTCCTGTCCAGGTATATGAGCCGCCAACACCTGATGTTTGCTCTGGATAACTTGCAACTATGGTTGAGTCCATCTCATACCATGGGCCCCAGTGTTGCCAATTTTTGTAATCGTTAATTGAGTTAAAAACCACTTCAACAGGTGCTTTAATAACCCTTGTACGTTGTATGTTATAGTTACTATCTAAAGTTGCAATATATATGGCTGTACCAATAATAACAATTAGTACTAAAAAGAATAAATATTTTAAAAATTTCATACAAAAAATATTACGGTTAGTTAACTGCTAATTTACTAAATATTAAGTATAATTTAACTAAATTTGAGGTTTATTAAAACAAACAAAATACTTATGAAACTTAAATATTTATTTGCAGTGATGTTTACAGCATCATTGGTAATTTCTTGTTCAAAAAATAAACAGGAACAAGCAAAACCGGTAGCCAATGAAAAGTTTGAATATTTGGCAGAACAATTTGCAGATGTTAAATTGATTCGCTACCAAATACCGGGCTTTAATGAACTGAGTTTAAAGCAAAAAACCTTAGTGTATTACTTGGCTGAAGCCGGGTTAGCCGGACGTGATATCATGTACGATCAAAATTACCGTCATAATTTAAAAATAAGACGTGCATTAGAACAAATTTACACCAGTTATAAAGGAGATAAAAGTAGTGCCGATTGGAAAAATTTTGAATTGTATTTGAAACGAATTTGGTTTGCAAATGGAATACATCATCACTACGCCAGTGATAAATTTAAACCTTCTTTTTCAAAAGAATATTTTGATACCTTGTTAAAAGAAACAAATACCAATTTAACCGGTGAGGCATATGAAGTAATTTTTAATGAAGCCGATGCTAAAAAGGTAAATTTAGATGTTAAAAAAGGATTGTTGAAAGGTTCGTCGGTTAATTTTTATTCACCAAACATAACTGCAGAGGATGTTGATGAATTTTACGCATCGAGAATAGACAAAAATGATAGCACACCAATTGAAGTTGGATTAAACTCAAAATTGGTAAAAAATGAAGATGGTACTTTAGAAGAAAAAGTTTGGAAAGTGGGAGGAATGTATAGCTCTTCCATAGAAAAAATAGTGTATTGGCTTGAAAAAGCTGTTACTGTTGCTGAAAATGAAAAACAAGCGGCTGCGCTTAAATTATTAATCGAATTTTATAAAACAGGGAATTTAGAAACTTGGGATGAATACAACATTGCCTGGGTGTCAAGTACTGATGGGGATATTGATTATATTAACGGATTTATAGAGGTTTATAACGACCCGAAGGCGTTTAGAGGCTCTTATGAAACCATTATTCAAATCAAGGATTTTGATATGTCGAAAAAAATGGCTGCACTATCTGAAAATGCACAATGGTTTGAAGACAATTCTACACTTGAAGAAGCTCATAAAAAGAAAAACGTTGTAGGGGTTTCATATAAAACAGTAAATGTAGCATCTGAGGCAGGTGATGCTTCACCTTCAACTCCAATAGGTGTTAACTTGCCTAATAATAATTGGATTCGCAAACAACATGGCTCCAAGTCTGTTTCTTTAGGAAATATTATAAACTCTTACAATAATGCAAGTGGTTCAGGAAAATTGAAAGAATTTGCCTTTGATGAAGCCGAAATAAAAAACGCAGAAACATACGGAAAAGTTGCCAGTAAATTACATACGGCATTGCACGAAGTAATTGGCCATGCAAGTGGGCAATTAAACTCGGGTGTTGGGCAGCCTAAAGAAACTCTTAAAAATTATGCATCAGCATTAGAAGAAGCAAGAGCAGATTTGGTAGGTTTATATTATTTACCAGATGAAAAACTAGTTGAGATAAACATTTCTCCAAATGCCGCAGGTGTTGGTAAAGCAGCATACGACAATTATTTAAGAAACGGATTGTTAACCCAGTTGATTCGATTAGAACTTGGAAATGATATTGAGCAGGCACATATGCGAAACCGTCAATTGGTTTCTGCCTGGGTTTTTGAAAAAGGGAAAGCGGATAATGTAATTGAAAAGGTAGTGAAAAATAACAAAACCTACTTTAAAATTAATGATTACAAAAAACTGCGTGTACTTTTTGGGGATTTGCTTAAAGAAATTCAGCGTATAAAATCAGAAGGAGATTATGAGTCAGGAAAAGCATTGGTTGAAACCTACGGTGTAAAAGTTGATCAGGCGTTGCATAAAGAAGTATTAGAGCGAAGCGAAAAATTAAAATCTGCTCCTTATGGCGGATTTATTAACCCGGTTCTAATGCCTGAAAAAGATGCAGATGGCAATATTACAGATATTAAAGTGCTACAGCCCGAGAGTTTTACAGCCCAAATGCTTGATTACGCTAAAAGATACACTACACTACCTGATGTAAATTAAAAGAGTTATTAAATATACCTTTCTGGGTAAGACAAAAAATCCGTTTTAATTTTTTGAAACGGATTTTTTAATGCATCGAAAACGTAATTAGTGTAAATATGGCTATTACTAAAAAAATGGCAATAATTATTAAAAAAGTATTTTTATATTGCTTTTTATGAACCTTAATGTCTTTTCTATAACTCCATATCATTGCAATGGTAAAAGCAATAACAAAAAATACTGCAAAAATTAACTGGCCTTTACTAAACATAATATTGTATATTTAACATCAAAAGTAAGTAATTTATTGATTTAAGTTTCTTTAAAATTTTGTTTTATTAATATGAAAAGAGCATTAATAATTGGTGCAACTTCGGGTATTGGAAAGGAACTTGCCAAACTTTTGGTTGAAGATAATTATGAAGTTATAATAACGGGGAGGCGTGTTAGATTACTAGAAGAAATTAAGAAAACCAATCCGAAGAAATATATTACTAAACAGCACGATGTTACTAATATTGCTGCTTGTGAATCATTATTTGGAGATATTAAAAAGAATTTTTATCCCTTAGATTTGGTTATTTTTAATGCAGGTGTTGGAGCCCCAAATTATAAGTTAATTTGGCAAAAAGAACTACCAACACTAGAAACTAATGTAATAGCGGCAACTAAAATTTATGGACTGGCCTATAATTTATTTAAAGAACAAGGTTTTGGTCATTTGGTTGGAATTTCTTCAATTGCTTCAATTAGGGGCAATCGTCATGTTCCGGCGTATTTTGCATCAAAGTCGTTTCAAGCAAGTTATTTAGAAAGCTTGTGGATGAAAGGAAAAAGGAGTAAGGCAAATATAGCTGTTACAGACATACAACCGGGTTTTGTTGATACTGCAATGGCCATTGGAAATACTTTTTGGATGGCTTCTGTTGAAAAGGCCACAAGACAAATTTACAAAGCAATTAAGAAAAAAAAGAGAAAAGCCTATATTACCAAACGTTGGCGGTTTATAGCCTTTGTTTTAAAAATTGTACCCACATCATTGTTGCAAAAATTTTGAATATTCTTATAATTTTTAGCAAAACAAAATGAAGTTTTGGCTGAATTTCAACTCACTTTTCTTTACAAATCCACACTGTAAAAACCGCCCTTGTTTTCTTTTCTTTTTTTAGAAAATTGGGTTATTAAATAGGCAGTGGTTATTAAGTTTCGCAACTCACATAAATCTACAGAAAGTTCAGAGTGATCATATAAGCGTTTGTTATCTTCATATAAAACTTGTAGCTTTCTTTCGGCCCTTAACAAACGTTCATTAGACCGGACAATACCTACATAATTACTCATAATTGTTTTTACTTCATTTCGGTCGTGAGTAATTAAAATCTTTTCCATATTTTTTACAACTCCACTGTCATTCCAAACAGGAATGTTTTGAGGAGTTTTAATTTTAGAAAATCGTTTTTTTAAATTTTCACTAGCTCTATGGGCAAAAACAATACCCTCAAGCAGCGAGTTTGAGGCCAATCGATTAGCACCATGCAAACCAGATCGAGTAACCTCCCCACAGGCATATAAATTTTTTATTGAAGTCTTACAGTTTTTATTAATGTTTACCCCTCCACAAATATAATGTTGTGCAGGTGAAACCGGGATGTAATCTTTTCTTACATCTATTCCTAAATCCAAACATTTTTGGGTAATATTTGGAAAATGGCTTTTAAAAGAGTTAAAATCTATATGGGTACAATCCAAAAAAACATGAGGTGTACCACTTTTCTTAAGTTCGCTGTCTATGGCTCTTGCAACAATATCGCGCGAAGCCAATTCTTGGCGTTCATCATAGTTTTGCATAAACCGGTTACCATAGTAATCTCTCAAAATGGCTCCTTCACCTCTTACGGCTTCCGAGATTAGAAAAGCAGGATATTCTCCGGGATTATATAGCGCTGTTGGATGAAATTGAATAAATTCAACTTCAGAAATTTCAGCCTTTGCCCTATATGCCATACCGATTCCATCACCTGTTGCTATTGCCGGATTTGTGGTGGTATTATAAACCTGCCCATTTCCACCCGTTGCCAACATGGTTACTTTTGAGCAATATGTTTTGACAATATTTTTTTTAATATCCAATACATAAGCGCCAAAACAAGTAATTTTTTCCTTGCGGTGGGTTTGCATTTTTTTGACTTGATGTTCGGTAATTAAATCAATTGCAAAATGATGTGTTAAAAAATTAATATTAGGAGTTTTATTTACTTGCTCAATAAGTGTCCGTTCAATTTCAGCACCTGTAATATCTTTGTGATGTAATATTCGGTTTTGTGAGTGTCCGCCCTCACGTCCTAAAGAATAGCTTCCATTTGTAGTTTTGTCAAATTGTGCACCCCAATTTATTAATTCTTCTAATCTGTCGGGTGCCTCTTCAACTACCATTTTTACAATCTCTTCATCGCATAAACCATCTCCTGCTTTTAAGGTATCTTCTATATGCTGTTTAAATGAATCTACCGTTCTATTCCATACCCCTGCAATACCACCTTGGGCATATTTTGTATTGCTTTCCGACTTATTACTTTTGGTAACAATTGTAATGGTAGCATTTTTAAAATTAGTTGCAGTTTTTAAGGCAAAAGACAAGCCCGCAATTCCTGAGCCAATAATTAAAAAATCGGTATTTTGTATACTCCTTTCAGCATTCATTCTATAACCTGTTATGAAAGTTCTAGCATTTTTTGAATAGGCGCTAAGGCTTTTTTACTGAGATTTTGGTCGATAATTATTTCGGGAAGTTCATATTTTAGGCAAACATATAATTTTTTCATTGTGTTCATTTTCATATAGAAACACTCGCTACAATTACAAGTATCATCTTCAACCGGAGCCGGAATTAGTATTTTTCCCGGTGCTTCTTGTTTCATTTTATGTAAAATACCCACTTCTGTTGCAACAATGAATTTTTGTGCCTTACTTGTTTTAACATAGTTTAACAGCCCCGATGTTGAGCCCACATATTTTGCAACTCTTAATAAATGTTCTTCAGATTCAGGATGTGCAATTATTTCGGCATCCGGGTTTTCAGCATATAAATTCAAAATTTTATCGATTGAAAAAGCCTCATGAACCATACAGGCACCATCCCACAATAACATATCGCGCCCTGTTTTCTTAATCAACCAGCTTCCTAAATTTTTATCGGGGGCAAAAATTATGGGTTGCTCTTTAGGAATTGAATTAATAATTTTCTCGGCATTGGATGAGGTACAAACAATATCTGTAAGTGCTTTAATTTCGGCTGAAGTATTAACGTAAGATACTACCAAATGATTTGGATGTTGTTTTTTAAACTCCTCAAAATCGGAAGGCGGACAAGATTCTGCCAACGAGCAACCGGCCTTTAGGTCGGGTAACAATACCTTTTTTGTTGGATTTAATATTTTAGCGGTTTCGGCCATAAAATGTACACCAGCAAAAACAATAATATCAGCCTTTGTTTCTGCAGCTTTCTGTGCCAACGCCAAACTGTCACCTACAAAATCGGCAATATCTTGAATAGCATCTTCTTGGTAGTAGTGTGCTAAAATAATGGCATTTTTTTCTTTTCTAAGTTTGTTAATCTCATCAACATAATCTATCCCGGCAGGAACATCAACATTTAAAAATCCTTTCTCTGTAAGTTCCTTTTTTGCTTTATCTAAAGTAGCCATAATTGTATTTTTTAATAAATTTTGCCCAAAAAATATGCCAAACAATGGGTATTTAACCCATTATAAGCAGTGGAAATGTAAAAAATATTGCAAGTATATTCAAGAAAATACGTCTTGAAATTATGAAACCTTAAACGTCCAACCAAATTTATCTTCGGCCTTATTACGTTGAATGTCGGTTATACCTTTTTTAATAATGGAAGCATAACTGTTTTCCACTTTTGGAAGCTCAAATTTTTCATCTTTATTTGCAAAACCTAAAATAGGGCTTACTACAGCGGCTGTACCTGCTCCAAACATCTCTAGCAATTCACCTTTTCTGGCAGCTTCAACAATTTCAGTAACGCTCACTTTTCTAACTTCAACATTAATTCCTTCGCTTTTTGCAAATTGAATAATACTTTTACGTGTAACGCCATCTAAAATTCTATCGCTGGTAGGAGCTGTAAGTAAGGTGTCATTTACTCTAAAAAAAACATTCATTACTCCGGCTTCTTCTAAAAACTCATGGGTACAAGAATCGGTCCATACAACTTGCTGATAACCGGCTTCGTTTGCTAAGCGAGTAGGGTAAAAAGATCCGGCATAATTTCCGGCAGCTTTTGCATAACCTACGCCACCGTTGGCAGATCGACTGAATTTATCAGCAAAGATTACCCTAACTTCACCGTTGTAATACGATTGTACTGGTGAACAAATAATCATAAATTTAAATTTATTGGATGATGATGCCGATACGCAATTCTCTGTAGCTATGATAAATGGTCTTATGTATAATGCACTGTCGGGTTCCTTAGGTATCCATTCGCTATCCATTTTTAACAAGGTAGTTAATCCTTCAAAAAATAAATCTTTAGGAAAAGCAGGCATATCTAATCGTTCCGCAGAAATATTAATACGCTTTTGGTTTTCTTCGGGTCTAAACAACCAAATAGCATCATTATCATCTTTATAGGCTTTCATCCCTTCAAAAACTGCCTGACCGTAATGAAATACTTTTGCTGACGGATGCATGGTTAATGGTTGGTAGGGTCTAATTATTGGAGTACCCCAAACACCATTTTCAAAGTCACATTCAAACATATGATCGGTAAAAACTTCACCAAAACTTAAGTTATTTAAATCTACATTCGGTCTTTTAGATGTTGCAATTTTTTCAATTTGTAAAGCCATAGTTTTATTAAAATTAGTTCAAACAAATTTACTTAAAATTTTTTACTTTTCTGAAGTGATGACAACCTTCTGAATATCTTATTTTTAATATATTTGGTCAATATTATTGGTTTATTTAAAAGGAGTAAAACAATATTAACGATTTAGTAATTTTAAAAATAATTGAGTTCGTAATTTGCAAAAATGAAATTGTAATATTTGTGGAACTCAGTTGATTTCCAGTGAGTTGATATATCTTATATTGAATGTCGAAGTTAGAGAGAAAAATAATAATCACATCCGATGGTTCTACTACCATACAAATCCCGGATTGGAATGAACAATACCACTCAAAACATGGGGCTGTACAAGAAGCAATACACGTTTTTATAAAAAACGGACTGACATTATTTAAAAATGATGATATTTCTATTTTAGAAATAGGTTTTGGTACCGGTCTTAATGCTTTTATTACTTTTTTAGAAGCAAATTTATTGAAAACTAAAGTTGATTATGTTGGTGTAGAAGCCTATCCGGTTAAAATTGATGAAACTAAAAAATTAAATTATGTTGATGTGTTAGGTGCTACTAATTTTAAACAGGTATTTACAAAAATGCACGATGTGAGTTGGGAAGAAAAACATAAGTTGTCGTCAGATTTTTACCTGACAAAACGCAAACAATATTTTAGTGAAATTACTGATGTTGAGCGTTTTAATTTAATTTATTTTGATGCGTTTGGAGCCAGAGTTCAACCCGAATTATGGACAGAAAAAATATTTAACATCATGTATAGTGCACTTAAGCAACAAGGTGTATTAGTAACTTATAGCGCAAAGGGCAGTGTACGACGAGCAATGCAAGCTGTTGGTTTTACGGTAGAGCGGCTTCCCGGCCCGCCGGGTAAAAGAGAAATGTTACGAGCAACAAAAAAATAACACTTATTATATATGGAGTTTAAGAGATTTTCAAAACGTAAAAAACCTAATTTTAAGCGAGCAATTATTTTGTTGCTTTTGTTGGCATTGATTCTTTATTTATGGTTTAATGTTGAAGGATTAATTACCGGATTTTTTGAAAGTAAATAAACGGCTAGCTGATAAAGGAACGATGTTTCCAGGTATATTTTTTAAATAGAGAAACTATACCAATACTTGTGGTAATGAAGGGATACAGTACTGCAGTAGGAAAATAATGCCATAGGTTACTATTTGATTTTAAAAAAGCTGAAGTTTTAGTAATTAAAATAACATCAAAAACTAGTTTTAAAACAAATGCAATTGCAAATGCTGGGAAAAGCATTGGATAAAACAATGAATAAAAACTTGCATAAACCAACATTAAATTCTCACTAAAAACTAGTATTCCAATTAGTTTGGTTTTATAATTATTGTAGCTGCCAGTTTTAGATGCCCAACGTAGTTGTTGATTTATAAATGTACTCCAAGAGTTTTCTGGGGTGGTTTTTACAATTGTATCGGCTGATTTTAAAAAATGGACTTTTTTTGGATAAGATTGAAGCATTTTTTCCAATAAAAAAACATCATCTCCGCTAGCTATGTGTAGGTTTCCTTGGTAGCCATTTACCTTAAAAAATGCTTTTTTGTTAAAACATAAATTAGCGCCATTACACATAATGGGATGTCCAATTCCAAATGCTCCTATACTACTTCCTATTAAACTTAAAAAGTTAAATAATTGATAGTGGTTTAAAAAAGAGTTTTCAATTTTCATGCCAACCGGAGCGCACACCATCACCGGATTATTTTTGTTGATAAACGCATTATAAGTTACAAGTAAATTGGGTGATAACTCGCAATCAGCATCGGTAGTTAGAACCCAATCAAATTTTGAATGTAATATTCCTAGATTTAAAGCTTCCTTTTTGGGCGATTTTGTAGTTTTAACACAATTCAATACTTTGATTTGAATATTTTGGTAATATTGTTGAAATGATTCTATCACCTGCACAAAATCATCTTTAGAATGGTCATTTACCAACCAAACTTCAAATAGGTGATTAGGGTAATTTAGGTTTGCAATGGTTTTTAATAATTGTGGTAAGTGATGCGCTTCATTTCTGAATGGAATAATTATTGAAAATCCAATTTTTATATCAGATTCCGTTGTGTCAAAACTTTCAACTTTGTTAAACCCAACCCATAAAGCTGCTATTAAACAAGTGTATAAAAGGGTTATTATTATAAGGGCTAACATCATCTTTCTAGGGGTTTAAAATGCAATACAAAAACACTTCCAATAATGGCTGGTATGGCAAAATTTAATATCCACATAATGGTGGTAATGGTTAACATGGTTAATTGATTTATCCCCAAATAACTAAAAAGCCATACGGCTATAGAACCTTTAATTACCCAATCAAAAATGGCTAATACCGGTATAATTGATGCCAAAAAATACATTGCAAAAATAAACGGCAGTAGGGTAAAATAGTGAATTTCAACATTATACAATACCATTAAATAATAAAATTGATGCGAAAAAACCAGGTATCGTAAAACGGATAAAATGGTTACATTAAAATATATTTTTTTTGCAATATTTTTAAAGTATTGCAGCCCCTTATTAAATAACTTTCTCAGTGTTTCAATTCCTTGAGTAAATATTAAAATTAAAAAAATACTTATTACAAAAATTAATGCTATAAAAACATATTTTAATTTTACGGGGTGTAAATTAATGTTGTAATAATAAAGTATAAAACAATTTCCAACTATACCAAACAATATTGTAGTAAGAAGCTGCCCAAAATTTCCAATAAAGTTTAATGCAAGAATTTTTTTTCTGAATTTCTTCTTAAAAAATAACATTTTTGCAGGATATTCACCCAATTTATTAGGTGTAAAAAAAGAAACCGTATGTGCAGCTATGGTTTGTTGATAAGCATCAAAAAAAGAAATATTTTTAAAAGTATTTACAAGTAATTGCCATTTTATTATTTCTAAAACCCAATTTATGTCTGTCAATACAATTAAAAAAAGTAAATAAAATAAGTTGTTTTCAAAAAGATGAAATAGGGTAATTTTAAATTTTTCAAATGAAAGTTGGTTATTATAATTTAACTTGTAATAAATAAAATAACTTGCTGCTAAAACAATGAGCAATTTTAATAGAAAAATAAGATATGGTTTATATTTATCAGAGATATTGTACATTTGAAAATACAAATAAACAAATAATTGAGTTCAGAAAAAATCATTTTAGGAATAGATCCAGGTACAACTATTATGGGTTTTGGCTTATTGAAAGTTGTAAATAAAAAAATGGAATTGATTCATTTAGATGAATTGATTCTAAAAAAATACGATGACCACTATTTAAAACTGAAATTAATTTTTGAGCGCACCATACAATTAATCGATTCCTACAAACCTGATGAAATTGCCATTGAAGCACCCTTTTTTGGTAAAAATGTACAGTCTATGCTAAAATTGGGGAGAGCGCAAGGAGTTGCTATGGCAGCAGGATTGTCAAGAGAAATCCCTATTACTGAGTATTCACCAAAAAAAATAAAAATGGCTATTACTGGAAACGGTAATGCCAGCAAAGAACAAGTGGCCAAAATGCTTCAAAACTTATTGAAACTAAAAAAAATGCCTAAAAATTTAGATGCTACAGACGGATTAGCAGCTGCAGTTTGCCATTTTTATAATATGGGTAAAGCAACAAGTAAAAAAAATTATAGCGGCTGGTCAGCTTTTGTAAAACAAAATGGCAACAGGGTTAGCAACTAACTACACTATTAAATCGCATTCGTAAGTTTTGTATTTTTCATCTATCACCAATTTTCTGTGTTCATGAAATAATTTGTGCTCTTTAGAGTTTTCCATTTTGTCCTTATCTTCTTTTGAATTCCAATATTCTACCAAAAAATATCGGTTATCTTCATTTATATCTCTAAATATATGAAAATGGTCCAGACCTGCGGGTTTTGCTTCAGTGAGCTCTTCAAATTTCTGAAGTTCAACAAAACTTAATGCTTCACCTTCTTTTACTCTAAATGATACAATGTGTACATACATAAACAAACGCTTTACTCAAAGTTACAAATCCATTTTAGGTAAAAAGGTAACAATTATCACTTTTTTTATTTTTTTATAATAATGTACATTTATAAAATTAAAATAAGTTGGTTTGGCAGGCATCTATATTCACATACCTTTCTGTAAGCAAAAGTGTTACTATTGCGATTTTCATTTTTCAATTTCATTAAAAAGAAAAGAAGAAATGTTAGAAGCATTGAATAAGGAATTTTTTTTGAGAAAAGATGAATTAAAGCAAATAACGGTTGAAACCATATATTTTGGCGGTGGAACTCCTTCTATTTTAAAAATTGATGAAATTGAACAATTAGTATCTTTGGTTTATAAAAACTTTAATGTTTCAAAGGAAGTTGAAATTACCTTGGAAGCCAACCCGGATGATTTGTCTCAATCAAAAATCATTGCACTTTCCAAAACAAAAATAAACAGATTAAGCATTGGAATTCAGTCGTTTTTTGATGACGATTTGCAATTTATGAATAGGGCGCACACAGCAAAAGAGTCTGAAAAATGCTTAAAAACTGCTATGCAATATTTTGATAACATCACCATCGATTTAATATATGGGCTACCTAATATGAGTAATAATAAGTGGTTAGCCAACTTAAAAAAAGCGTTTGAATTAGGCGTGCCTCATCTATCTTGTTATGCACTAACGGTTGAGAAAAAGACCGCATTGGCTAGTTTTATTAAAAAAGGAAAAGTACCACCCGTTGATGATGAACAGGCATTTGGACATTTTAATATACTTGTACAAGAAACCAAAAAACAAGGTTTTGAACATTACGAGATTTCAAATTTTGCAAAAAAAGGATTTTATTCAAAACACAACGCATCGTATTGGCAAGGTAAATTTTATATGGGTATTGGCCCTTCGGCTCATTCATTTAACGGTAAAGAAAGAAGCTGGAATATTGCTAATAATGCAAAATATATAAAGGCTTTATCCAACAATGTACTTCCGCAGGAAGTTGAACTTTTAACTGAAAAAGAAAGATTTAATGAGTATGTTATGACCGGATTGAGAACAATTTGGGGAGTAGATTTAAATACAATAGCATCCAATTTTAAACCTGAATATTACAATAATTTACAGCAAAGCGCGGCACTATTTATAACAAAGGGTTTACTAGAAATTTGTTTAGATGAATATAATAACAGCATATTAAAAACTACTGCAAAAGGTAAATTTTTAGCTGACGGTATTGCCAGTGAACTCTTTATTATTTAAGGCTTAATATGTATATTTGATATAGTACAACTATTTATCAAAAAAAATATGAAAACGAATACTATAAAATTAAGTATTATAACTATTTTAATGATGGGAATATACTATGTGAGTATCGGACAAACAGATACTACAGTTTATCATCTTGAAATAAGTGAAAAGATCCTAAATATAACAGGTAAAAACCGTAGGGCTCTTGCTATTAATAACCAAATACCAGGCCCCACACTTCGTTTTAAAGAAGGTGATTATGCAATAATCTATGTTAAAAATAACCTTAATGAGGAAACTTCTGTACACTGGCATGGTTTAATTTTGCCAAATTTTTATGATGGGGTGCCATATCTTACAACACCTCCAATAGAGCCCGGAAACACTCAAAAGTATGAGTTTCCACTTGTACATAATGGTACCTATTGGTACCATTCTCATACTGGTTTACAAGAGCAATTGGGTGTTTATGGCAGTATTATTATAGAGCCTAAAGAGTCAAAATTTGAATACGATAAAGATTTGGTTTTAGTTTTTTCGGACTGGACGGATGAAAACCCTACTAATGTTTTAAAAAACCTCAAACGAAGAAATGAATGGTATTCCATTAAAAGAAACACAGTAACTCCACTCGCAAAAGTAATTGCTGAAGGCGGAATAGGTGCCCAATTAAATTTTTGGAGACAACGAATGCCAGGTGCAGATATTGCAGATGTATATTATAATGCGTTTTTAACAAATGGAACTCAAATAAAAGAATATCCCGATTTTAAGCCAGGAGATAAAGTAAGAGTTAGAATGGTGAACGCTTCTGCATCAACATATTATTGGATTACGTTTGGAGGCGGAGATCCAACATTAATTTCTGCTGACGGTATCGATGTAGTCCCTGTAAAAAAAGATAAACTATTATTTGCAATAGCAGAAACGTATGATTTTCTTATAACCATTCCTAAAAGTGGAAAATTAGAAATTCGAGCAACTTCTATGGATGGTGCCGGCAGAACATCAGCTTATTTAGGAGAAGGCAGATTACTTAAAGCGATTGATATACCAAGGCCGGATTATGTAGGGATTATGAAAGCTATGTCAAAAATGGACATGAAAATGGGAGCTCCTGCTATGATTGCCAATCCAAAAAAGAATAATGGCTTGAAAAAAATGAAGAAATATGGTATGCAGATGGAGGGGGACATGAAAATGGATATGTTGCAGCATGATAAGATGCCGGGAATGGATATGCCAAAAGATTCTGCTAAGAAAGAAATGAATAATAAAAGTATGACAATGAATCAGACCCCTCGGGAATCTGTGTTAGTCGGAGTTGGTATGGGTCCGGATAAAGGGTATGATTTTTTAAAGTCTCCGGTTCCAACCAATTTTACTAATGATAAGATGGTGCGCGAAATTGAGTTCACTTTAAACGGAAACATGTGGCGTTATATTTGGAGTATGAATGGGAAGCCACTGACAGAATCCGATAAAATAAAAATTAAAAAGGGAGAATTAGTACGCATTACAATGACTAACTTAACAATGATGAATCACCCCATGCACTTACATGGGCATTTTTTTAGGGTGGTTAATAAAAATGGCGAATATTCACCTCTTAAACACACACTAAATGTGGCTCCAATGCAAAGTATCACCATAGAATTTGATGCAAATGAGTATGGAGATTGGTTTTTTCACTGCCATATTCTTTATCACCTTGAAGCTGGGATGGCCAGAGTATTTAGTTATGGTACGCCTAGAGATGCAAAACTTCAACGCTACCCTTTGTCAAATCTAATAAAAGAAACCAATAAATATTATTCTTGGAGTACTGCTTATGGGGCCAGCCATATGACTTCCATAGAAACGGTTTCATCAAATGTTAGAAATCAATGGAATATTGGAGCAGAATTTGGATGGAATAATAATTTTGAAGCTGATTTTTCTTATGAAAGATATTTAACTGATTATTTTAGGTTTTATGGTGGTATCAATATTGAGAATGAAACTCCTGATAGCCTTAATGAACTAACAACAGTTGCACAAATAGGGATTCGTTATTTATTACCCTATTTTATAAATGCTGATTTAAGTATTGATAATAAATTACGCCCTCAGATTCGTTTTACTGCCGAATACCTATTGTTTAGGAGGATAGCAGTATTTGGAAGATATGAATATCGTTCAGATTTTGGTTGGGTTAACACCTTGGAAAGTGGTAAATCATATGCTTCAGAACAAGTTTGGAATACTGGGGTAGATTATGTGTTGAATAGAAATTTTTCTATAACAGCAACCTATGACAATAGATTTGGAGGAGGTGCAGGAATTACGTATAGATTTTAAAAATATCTAAGTCAAAAAATATATTTCTAATAAGTGTATGTGTAGTGAAAATAAACAGGTTATTATAAGTAGGGGTGGAGGGTCATTGCCTAATAAATCCACAATGTTTTACAAATTAACAAACAATATTTTATGGAACTTTTACTAGGCATACTTTTCGGAGCATTAATTGCTGTTTGGGGAACTTCTTCTTATTTTAAAAAAAAGAAACCAATAAGTATTGAAAAAGAAGCGGTAATATTAATTGATAAAATAAAAGCTGTTTGTAAGTTGGTTTCTGTAGAAGGTTCATTTTCAGAAATTTATACACACGAAAGTTCAAAAAGTCAGTTTTTAATAAAAAGCAAAAAAAAGGCAATTTTATTAGTAAAAGCAAATGCACATATTGGTTTTGATTTAACCCAACTAAAGCTGCAATCTAATTTTAAAACAAAAGAAATTTTAATTGATGGATTTCCAAACCCAGATGTTATATCAATAGATACTGATGTAAGTTATTTTGATAAAACAGATGGTTTATTTAATAAATTCGAAGCAGAAGATTTAACGCAACTAAATAAAGAAGCCAAAAAATTTATAAGAGATAAAATACCGGAAAGCGGATTATTAAAATTAGCTGAAAAAGAAGCTTTGGATACTCTAAAAATAATTGATAAACTGATTGAAGGTTCGGGATGGAAAATAAATTATTCAAATATTGAGATTCCGAAATTACCAAAATAAAATTATTTGAAATGAATATTGAAGAATTTAGAAATTATTGCTTAAGTAAAAAATACGTTACTGAGAGTTTCCCTTTTGATGAATCGACTTTGGTTTTTAAGGTTGCCGAAAAAATGTTCGCATTAACCGGCCTTGAGCATCAGCCACCAAGAGTAAACTTAAAATGTGATCCGGAAAGGGCGTTGGAGTTAAGAGAAGCGTATAGTGATATTACAGCCGGTTACCATATGAGCAAAAAACATTGGAATACTGTTATAATTGATGGTAATGTACCTAATAAACTTGTAACTGAACTTATAGATCACTCCTATAAGTTAGTAGTACAAGGCTTGCCTAAAAAACAACAAAAGGAGTTAGGTTTTTTGTAGTTTATAAATGTTTTTTCCTAAATTCTGAAGGAGTTATCCCTTTTATAGCCTTGAATTTTCTGTTAAAATTGGCCAAATTGTTAAAACCCGATTTATAAGCAATTTCAGTTACACTCAAGTCGTTTTTTTTAGCCAATAACTTGCAAGCATTCCCAATTCTTATATCAATTAAAAAATTAACATAGGTTTTGTTTGTACGTTGTTTAAAATACCTGCAAAACGCATTTGGAGTCATATTGGCAATATTCGCAATTTCACCTAAAGTAATATCTTTATGATAATTGTTCATAGAGTACTGAAAAATATCGCTCATGCGTTTTCCCTCATCGCCTTTGTATTTTTTTAAATTTATGAGTGATGATAATGTTTCTCTTTCACTGTTTGAAATATAATCTAAAATAGCAATAAAATTAATGAACTGTTTAAATTTAGATTGAGATTTTATCGAAACTAATAGGTCTTTAATAGTTGTTTTATGAGTCAGCACTTTAAAACCCAACGCTGAATCTTCAAAAAAAGGTGAAAAATGAGTAAATTCCGGTAATTCAAAAAATTGCTCACCAAATGATTGTTTGGTAAAAAAGAGCGAAACCATATGATTCATCTTTTTTGCAACTGCATCGCTTTTAAAAACGTGGGGTAAATTTTCTCCAATTACAAAAATATCATTTGGTTTAAAGGCTCCAACACAATCACCAATTATATAAGTACCTTCTCCTTGTAAAATTATACAAACCTGAATTTCTTTATGTTGATGTAAATTATCATAAAAAACACCTTTATATTCTTGAATATATAAAGTAACATTTTCGGGCTTGGGTATTTTAAAAGGTAAAACTCTCATTTTAAAAAACACGTCAATATTAATCTAAATATTTTAAAAATTAAAGTAAATCAGTTAAAATAATATAGTTAAAAGGTAAAAAACTCCTAGCTTTTCCAACAAAAGTTCACTTAAATTTGAAAAAACAATAATTATGAAAGTTATTTGGAAAGGAGTTATGCCCGCAGTAACCACTAAATTTACTGCAAATGATACACTAGATTTAAAGTGGTTTAAACACAATATTAAGGCGCAATTAAAAGCTGGTGTTAACGGAATTATTTTAGGAGGAACCTTGGGTGAAGCCAGTACCTTAGCTACCGGTGAAAAACGCATTTTAATAAAAGAAACAGTGAATCTTACCAAAAACAGCATTCCGGTAATTGTTAATATTGCCGAAGCATCAACTCGTAAAGCCCTTGAAGAGGTGAGAATGGCGGAAAAAACAGGCGCTAACGGATTAATGGTGTTACCTCCAATGCGTTACAAAGCCGATGCAAGAGAAACACTTACCTATTTCAAACAAATTTCAAAAAATACACAGTTGCCGATAATGATTTACAACAATCCGGTTGATTATGGCATTGAAGTAACACTTGAAATGTTTGAGGAACTCAAGGAGTATCAAAATATTCAAGCAGTGAAAGAATCTACCCGCGATATTACAAATATTACCCGAATGAAAACCCAATTTGGAAACCGATTTAAAATTTTGTGCGGAGTAGATACCCTAGCTCTCGAAAGTCTGTTAATGGATGCCGACGGATGGGTAGCAGGTTTGGTATGTGCATTCCCAAAAGAAACCGTTGCCATTTACAAGCTGGTAACTCATGGTGAAATTAATGAAGCCAAAGCCATTTACAAATGGTTTTTACCGTTGTTGGAGTTGGATATAAATACTAAATTAGTACAAAATATAAAGTTAGCTGAGGTTGCAACCGGATTGGGTACCGAATATGTGAGGCCACCTCGTTTGCCTCTAGTAGGAGCGGAAAGAGACAAGGTTTTACATATTATAAATACAAGTTTAAAAACAAGGCCTCAGTTGCCAAATATGTAATTTGGTAATGTTTTTTTGGGTGTTACCGCAAGCGGTCGCGCTTTTCGTTGTATCTTTTTTTGGTAATTTCATAGCTATTAAATTACCAAAAAAAGGATGTCACTGTAATCGCTAACACAAAATGGAATAAATATAAGAGTGTAAATAGAAAATAGATGATAACTGGAAAAAATTATATCGGAAACGTATTGGCATCAACAGGTGACGTAACTTTTAAAACGTTTAATCCCTTAGCCAATAGTGAAAACAAAACGGTATTCACAGAAGCCGCAGCTATAGAAATTGAAACTGCGGTAGAGTTGGCTACCGAAGCTTATAAGACCTATAGTAAAACTTCAGGTGAAGAAAAGAGTAATTTTTTAAATGAAATTGCGAATCAAATTGAAAAATTAGGATCAGAACTTATCGATACCTACTGTTCTGAAAGTGGGTTGACGAAAGCAAGAGCTATGGGCGAAAGAAGCAGAACGCTGTTTCAGTTACGCACATTTGCCAATTTGGTAAAGAAAGGATCTTGGGTAAAAGCTTCCATAGATACGGCTATATCAAATAGGAAACCAATGCCCAAACCCGATATTAGAAAAATGAATATTCCTCTAGGACCGGTGGTAGTTTTTGGAGCCAGTAACTTTCCATTAGCATATTCAACCGCAGGTGGTGATACTGCATCAGCCTTGGCTGCCGGTTGCCCGGTACTTGTAAAATCACACCCTATGCATGCCGGAACCGGAGAATTGGTGGCATCGGCAATTATAAAAGCGGCCGAAAAAACGAATATGCCTAATGGTGTATTTTCTAATTTAAACAGCAGTGGTATTGAAGTAGGTATTCAATTGGTTAAACATCCACAAGTTAAGGCAGTAGGATTTACGGGAAGTCTACAAGGAGGCAGGGCATTGTATAATTTGGCTGCGCAACGCGCTGAACCTATTCCTGTATTTGCTGAAATGGGTAGTATAAACCCGGTAGTAATATTACCAAATGCTCTTAAATTAAAAGGAGCTTTTTGGGCAAAAACCTATGCCGGTTCCATAACCTTAGGTTCCGGTCAATTTTGTACCAATCCGGGTTTACTTATAGCAGTTGAATGTGATGCGTTAACTGAGTTTACAAATAAATTAGCAAATGAGATTCTAAAAATTGAACCTAGTTGTATGTTGCACCCTGCTATAAAAGGTTCTTTTGATTCAAATAAGAAAACAATGCAACAACAATCAGGGGTTTTAACGCAAGCAAATTATGACACTAAGGTTCAACCTAATGTAGGTACTCAAGCAATTTGTCAGGTTAAAGGTGAAACTTTTTTAAATAATCCAATGCTTCATAAAGAAGTTTTTGGGCCCTTCTCTATGGTAGTCGCTTGTAAAAACGCTGAAGAATTAGAAGCAGTAATTGCCAATTTAGAAGGACAGTTAACAGGGACTGTAATATCTGAAGATAATGAAATTAAAAACTATGGTACTGTTGTAAGTGCCCTACAGGGTAGGGTAGGTAGGTTAATTTTCAATGGTGTCCCAACCGGAGTTGAGGTGTGTGATTCTATGGTTCATGGAGGGCCTTATCCGGCTTCAACCGATAGCCGTTTTACGGCAGTTGGTACAAACTCAATATATCGCTGGGTAAGACCTGTAAGTTTTCAAAATTGGCCTGATGAATTATTACCTCCTGAATTACAAAATAACAATCCATTACAAATAGAAAGGGATATAGATGGTGTTAGGACAAAGAAAAATATAGAATAACCTTTAGTATGAAAAAAACATTCTTTTGTATTGATGCACACACCTGTGGCAATCCGGTGCGATTGGTAGCCGGTGGGGGTCCTTTTCTGAAAGGAAAGGATATGAGTGAAAAGCGTCAACATTTTATCAAGGAATATGATTGGATTAGAAAAGGTCTCATGTTTGAGCCAAGAGGGCACGATATGATGAGTGGTAGCATTTTGTACCCGCCGTCAAACTCTTGTAATGATGTTGCTATTTTATTTATTGAAACATCCGGCTGTTTGCCAATGTGTGGGCATGGAACAATTGGTAGCATTACCATAGCCATAGAAGAGGGGTTAATTACGCCTAATATGCCGGGCTCCTTATTATTGGAAACACCAGCCGGTTTGGTAAAAGTTAAGTATAAGAAAAAAGGTAAAAAAGTAAGTTGGGTACAGTTTACCAACGTTCCTTCGTTTTTAGCCGCAGAAAACTTGGCAGTAAATTGTCCCGAATTGGGAACTCTAAATATTGATGTTGCTTATGGGGGAAATTTTTATGCAATAATTGATAAGCAAGAAAATTTTAAAGGAATGGAGTACCATGCTGCCGATGAACTTGTTAGGTTTTCACAATTTATACGGAAAGAGATAGCCGTTAGATATCCAAATGCGTTTATTCATCCGGAAAATAACACCATTAAGGGAGTGAGCCATATACAATGGACCGGAGCTCCGCTTAGTTCTGAGGCTTCAGGTAGAAATGCAGTATTTTATGGTAATAAGGCTATTGACCGATCACCTTGTGGTACAGGCACTTCAGCGCGTATGGCGCAACTTTATCATAAAGGAAAATTAAAGAAAGGTGAAAATTTTATTCATGAAAGTATTATAGGGTCGCAATTTATAGGTTGTATTGAAAAAGAAATTGATTATTTTGGAAAAAAAGCCATAGTACCTAGTATTAAAGGATGGGCAAAAATTTATGGGTACAACACCCTATTTATTGATGATGAAGATCCATTTACCGAGGGTTTTGAAGTAATTTAGTTTTAACGTAACAAATTGGTTTTTATTGATATATGAAAAAAAATGTTGTAATTATTGGAGGCGGAATTATTGGTCTGTCAGCGGCATACTACTTAAATAAAGGAGGTTGTAAAGTTACGGTTATAGATAAAGGAGCAATAAACAGCGGAGCATCATTTGTAAATGCAGGGTTTATTTCACCAAGCCACGTTGTTCCATTAGCTGCTCCGGGTATGGTTGCTATGGGAATAAAAATGATGTTTAAGCAATCGAGTCCTTTTTATCTAAAACCTCGCATAAATGCTGATTTGTGGAAATGGGCTTATTATTTTAATAAATCAGCAACTAAAAAGCACGTGGCAACCGCGGCTCCGGTAATTAAGGAGTTAACCATTTTTAGTCGTACTTTATTTGAAGACTTGAAAAACGAAGGTGTTTTTGATTTTCATTACGAACAAAAAGGATTACTGATGGCTTATCAAACCACAGCGTTCGAAAAAAAAGAAGCGAAATTGGCTAAAATTGCAACTGAACAAGGATTGGAAGTAAAACATATTGATAAAAATCATCTTCGTAATATGGAGCCTGAAATGAAGGCTGAAGGCGCTTTTTATTATACCTGTGATGCACATACAACCCCTGATGATTTTATGCAGAGTTTTTACAACTATTTAAAAAATGAGGGCGTTCATTTTTTTACCAATGAAGAAATTGTAGAATTTCAGTATGAACAAAACAAAATAATCGCAGTAAAAACTAAAAATAGAAAAATCACGTTGGATGAATTGGTGTTGGCTTCCGGCGCTTGGACTTTGAATTTGGCTAAAAAACTCGCAATAAAATTACCTGTTCAGGCGGGTAAGGGATACAGAATTAATGTATATAGAAATACAGGAATTAAATTCCCGGCTATATTAACCGAAAAAAATACTGCGGTTACACCTATGGACGGGTTCACACGTTTTGGTGGTACTATGGAAGTTGCAGGGTTAAATCCAACTATTAATAAAATTAGAGTTACTCAAATTGCAAAAAATGTCCGTACTTTTTATCCAAATGTTCATATTAATAGCGAAGAAATTGGTAAAACCACTTATGGTTTCAGACCCTTATCACCTGACGGACTTCCTTTTATTGGTAGAAGTGCTAAATATAATAATTTATGTATAGCTACCGGCCATGCCATGATGGGTTGGAGTCAAGGTCCGGCTACAGGAAAATTAATTTCTGAAATAATTACAAATAAAAATACCAGTATTAATCTGAATCCTTTTAATTTAGAGCGATTTAATTAAAATATTTATGAAACACTTTAAATATGTCTTTTTAATATACATAAGTTTATTTTTTGTTAATTGTAATGTAATAAAGTTAGAGCCGGTTGAACTTTTAACATTTACCCAAAAATTAGAAAAACTTTTTCCGGGTGTTGTTATTACTAAAATGGAAACCACTAACCATTTTACAAAAGAGTATCAACTGGTAATTAACCAACCGTATGACCATACCAAACCTGAACTTGGGTTTTTTAAACAATATATTTATTTGTCACATATAAACGATGAAAGTCCAACGGTATTGGTAACCGAAGGCTATAAAGCCAATCCTAAAACATATGAAGTTACCAAAATTTTGAAGGCTAATCAGGTTCAAGTAGAGTATCGATTTTATGGAAATTCCAAGCCGCATGTAATTCCGTGGAATTATTTAAATAGCGAGCAAGCAAATGAAGATTATCATACCATTGTTACCAAATTAAAAACGATATATAGCAATAAATGGATTTCTACCGGTATTAGTAAAGGAGGTGAAGCTGCCTTAATTTACAAGTCCAAGTACCCTTATGATGTTAATGTAGTTGTGCCTTATGTGGCGCCTATAATTCGTTCACAAGAAGATGTAAGAACAGCTAACCATATAAACAGTGTAGGTACCGCGGCTTGTAGAAAAAACATTACAAATTTTCAACGCTTGGTTTTGCAAAACAGGGAAACAATTTTAAAGGAGGTTAATTCTTTTGTTCAAGGAAAAAATATTCAATTTACTCAGATTCCCATTGAAGAAGCATTAGAATATGCAGTATTAGAATTCCCTTTTTCGTTTTGGCAATGGGGAGGTAAGTGTAATAAAATTCCGAGAAACCAGGCGAGTCCTACAGAATTATTTAAGTATTTGAATAGTATTATTGGTTTAGATTTTTACAGCGATAAAACATATTACGAGTTCTTGCCTTCCTACTATCAACATATAACTGAGTTAGGCTATTATGGTTTTGATACAACTAAGTTAAAGGATTTACTTACAATAGCGGTAAACCCAACAAATAAAAGGTTTGCTCCTCAAAATGCAGACTTAACCTATAATTCTGAATATATGACTCAGGTTGAAGATTTTTTGGTAAATCAGGGACATAAAATTTTATATATTTATGGTGGATATGATACTTGGTTTGCTTGTGCCCCCAAGATAAAACCTCATGTAAATGCTTTAAAAATGGTTTTAGAAAAAGGATCACATAAAACCCGTATTAAGGATTTTTCAGTAGATGACCGGCAATTAATTTATTCGAAACTTCAAAATTGGCTGGGATACAGTGTTGCTATTTATCCACTTGATGAGTAGCTAATCAAAAGAATTTTTCTGTTAAGGATGCAATGCTTTTATTTCAGTCACCATGAAAAAACAATTACCCATGTTTAACTTATTTTATGGGAGATGTAATAATTTCTTGACTTTTATAAAAAGCATCAGCTTGCAGTTTTAATATGGCGCGGGCTTTTTGTTTTTTGTAATCGTATAACTCTTGTTCATCAGCTAACTCGTTATAAATGGCTTCATTTACTAGTTGATCGGTTTCTACTAATTGTTGGCGTTGTTGTGCTTTCTGTTGAACCCAACTTTTTAGGTCATTTTCTTCATCTTCAAGTTTTAAATCGTAAGCACCTTTAGGTGCAATTAATTTCGAAAAAATTGGTGCAGTTTCAATGGCTAAAAACAAAAAGAAAATAAATAATGATGGTACTATTGGCAATTTATGTAAAGCGTTAATCCGTGCCATCAATCCGTCAAATCTATCAATAATGGGTTGTGATTTTGTAACAAGATTTTCTTGTTTAAATTTTAAGGCTTTTATTTGATTTTCTTTTTCTAAAATTTTTGTGCTGTTTTCGTCTTTTAATTGCTGTAATTCTAATAAGGTATTATCGTGCTTTTCACGTTTTTCTTTATAAACAGGACCTTTACCAATAATTTTTGTTCCTTTTCTGCCTTCAGCCTCAGCTATATAGGTTTCATAAAGCGTATTTGTTTCGTTTTCTTTAGAAATTATTTCATTTTTTAATTGTTTAATGTCATTTTGTAGTTGAATTACTTCAGGTTCAAACAGGTTGGCAATTTGCTCTTTATTTGCTAGTGTTAGGTTGTTTTTTTCCTTTAATAAAACCTGATTTATTTCTTTTTCAAAAATTTTAATTTCCAAAGGTTTTGAAATAACTACAGCTATAATAACGGCTAAAATGATTCTTGGAATTGCCTGTAAAACTTCTTTCCATTTGTTGTTTCTTTTTTTTATGGTGGAAACTATAAATCGGTCTAAATTAAAAATGAGTAAACCCCAAACCAATCCAAAAAATATAGCTGTGTAATAATTGTCAAATACTGTGTATAAGGCATAACTGGCTGCTATGAATGCCATTACAGCTGTAAAAAAAACGGTAGCACCAATACCCGCATATTTTGTTTGTTCTGATTTTGGACAGGTGTTAAGAATATCAGTATCTGCTCCTGAGCAAAGTAAAAAGAAGTTTTTAAGCATAACATAGTAGTTTGTTATGCAAATAACGTAAAAATATGAATTTTAGTATCTTAAATAATTACTAAAACTGTTGGTATGTTGTTTTTAAACTTAAAAATACTGGCTTTATTGTGTTAAGAATAGCGATAGTATCCGTTTTGAATACGGGGTTTTCACGAGGTTGACAAAACGATTTAACCTACTGCCTGACCGAAGGGAATCTTCCAACGCGAGATAGGAGCCCAATGAAGAATGATATTTAAACTGTAATTGAAAAAAGAGGTTGCTTATAATGTTACCTCAATACCTATAACAACCTCTTTGTAGATGGGATTATTTACTCAATTGAGTAAAATATTTATAAAAGAGCGGAATGGTTTCAATTCCTTTTAAATAATTAAATACCCCAAAATGTTCGTTTGGTGAGTGTATGGCATCACTATCCAACCCAAATCCCATTAAAATGGTTTTGCTTTTTAATTCTTTTTCAAAAAGCGAAACAATTGGTATGCTTCCTCCAGAGCGCGTAGGAATTGGCGTAACCCCAAAAGTATCTTTATAAGCCATACTTGCCGCTTTGTACCCAATATTATCAATTGGAGTAACATAACCTTGGCCACCGTGATGTGGTGTTACTTTTACTTTTACAGATTTTGGGGCGATACTTGTAAAGTGTTTTATAAATAAATCGGTAATTTCTTCCCAATGCTGGTTTGGAACCAAACGCATAGAAATTTTAGCATAGGCTTTGCTGGCAATTACTGTTTTAGCACCTTCACCTGTATAACCACCCCAAATACCGTTAACATCGAGTGTAGGTCTTATTGAATTTCTTTCGTTGGTGGTATATCCATTTTCTCCATGCACATCGTTAATATTTAATGCACTTTTATACGAATCTAAATTAAAAGGTGCTTTAGCCATTTCTTCTCTTTCTTTCTTTGATAGATTTTCTACCTTGTCATAAAATCCGGGAATGGTAATTTGATTGTTTTCATCGTGAAGTGAAGCAATCATTTTTGTTAAAACATTTATAGGATTGGCTACTGCACCTCCGTATAAACCTGAGTGTAAATCGCGGTTAGGTCCTGTTACTTCAACTTCAACAAAACTCAATCCCCTTAAACCGGTTGTTATGGAAGGCTGTTTGTTTGAAATCATTCCGGTATCAGAAATTAAAATAACATCATTCGCCAATTTTTCTTGGTTACGTTCTACAAACCAAGCCAAACTTGAAGAGCCTATTTCTTCTTCACCTTCAATCATAAATTTAACATTGCAGGGTAAGTTTCCATGTTGGTTCATGTATTCCAAGGCTTTTACGTGCATATACAATTGCCCTTTATCATCACAAGCACCTCGCGCAAAAATGGCACCATCGGGGTGTTTCTCGGTTTTTTTAATTATAGGTTCAAAAGGCGCAGAATCCCAAAGTTCTAATGGGTCTGCAGGTTGTACATCATAATGTCCGTACACTAAAACTGTTGGTAACTTTTTGTCTATAATTTTTTCGGCATAAACTATTGGGTATCCCGGGGTTTCACAAATTTCAGCCATATCACAACCCGCATTTAAAAGGGCATTTTTTATGGCTTCGGCAGTATTTATAACATCTTGACTGTAAGCAGAATCAGCACTAACAGAAGGTATTTTTAACAGTTCAAAAAGTTCAGAAATAAATCGGTCTTTATGTTGGTTAACATAGGATTTTAAATTTTCCATTAAATAAGTATTTGTTTTTTCAAAAATAAGCAAATTATTTTGATACAATTAATAGAAAAAATATAGTTGAATAACTTTGTATTTTTTAAGTATTGTGTATATTTGCAATCCAATTTTGCGGCTGTGGTGGAATTGGTAGACACGCTAGACTTAGGATCTAGTGCCGCAAGGCGTGGGGGTTCGACTCCCTTCAGCCGCACAAAAAAGCTTCTCTATATGGGAGGTTTTTTTTATGCTTTAATTTGTTTATAGTGATACCATGCCTCCTTTATGAAATTCTTAAAATTCTACTACTTTTATGTTAAAAAAGTTGAACATTCAAAAATAAAATTACTCTAAATGTAAGTGAATATTTAGTAAGTTAGCTGTTTGAATTTTTAGACCAATAATTTAAACATTTGATACTTGATATGGAAAATAATAATAAAAAGGTTAATATACTAATTATCACTTTGGTTACCACATTAGGCGGATTGCTATTTGGCTATGATACCGGGGTTATTAACGGCACACAGTTTTACTTTTCGAAATATTTTGAATTAACCGGAGCTCTTAAAGGTTTTATAGTAAGCAGTGCACTCTTAGGGTGTTTGGTTGGTGCCCTTGGTGCAGGTTTTTTAAGTAATGCAATTGGAAGAAAAAAATCGTTATTGTTTTCAGCAATTTTGTTTACAATTTCAGCTTGGGGTTCCGGGTTACCGTCTTTTTTACCTGAGTCTATTACGTTATTGGTGATTTTTAGAATTATTGGAGGCTTAGGAATTGGAATTGCTTCTATGAATGCTCCCATGTATATTGCAGAAATTGCTCCGGCTAAAGAACGAGGTACCTTAGTTACCTTTTATCAGTTAGCCATTGTAATTGGGTTTTTTGTGGTGTTTTTAGTAACCTATTTTATTGGAAACGACTTGTCTGAAGCTCAAAACATTCAAAACGGTTGGCGCTATATGTTTTGGTCAGAGCTAATACCATCATTACTATTTTTCTTTTTGTTGTTTGTTGTTCCTAAGAGTCCGAGATGGCTGATGACTAAAGGAAGGGAAGAGGAGGCATTACAGTTACTTGAAAATATTCATGGAAAAGATGTTGCACAAAAAGAATTTGAAGAAATAAAAGATTCGTTAAAAGTTGATAATAGTGCAGAGAAGGTATCAATTTTTACGAAAACAATGTTGCCAATAGTTATTATTGGAACCATATTATCGGTATTACAACAATTTACAGGTATTAATGCAGTATTGTATTACGGGGCTGATATATTTGAGCAAGCCCTTGGTTTTGGAAAGGAAGATATTTTAAAACAGCAAATACTGTTAGCCGGAATTAACCTGTTGTTTACATTTATAGCCATGTACACAGTTGATAAGTTTGGAAGAAAACCGTTGTTGATTATAGGTGGATTTGGAATGCTTATAGGCTTTTTAATGATGGGAATTACCTTGTACTTTAGTAGTTACAGCAGTATAAATTCGGCAGGAGTACCGGCTATAAGTAGTTTTGAAGGTATAATTTCATTAATTGGCGTATTGGTATTTATAGGCTCTTTTGCTATGAGTATGGGGCCAATTGTATGGGTATT
>CAYFFC010000003.1:43458-51620 GCA_964342295.1 uncultured Lutibacter sp.
GCCTAAATAAGTGTTGATTTTTGAAGAGTTTTCATTTTTCTTCCAACATTTTTTTGAACCATCAGGATATTCTAAGAAAACACCACCATTTTTTAAACATTTTCTTTTTCCTATTCTTTTAGATTTTTCTTTTGGATTCCAGCCTCTCACTTCAACTTTTGATAGTTGCTTTTCTTCTTCATTCAACATGTCTTTTGAAGATTCAGTTATTGAGGAGGAGGTTTTTTTAAGATGAAAACCATAACTTAAACCAATACCATAATTAAAAGCGGAAGGCTGAACTTTTTTAGTAGAAGTTGTAAAAGGAATAGGATTGCCTTCTGAATTAAAGAAATCTTCCGCATCAATTTTACCTGTCTTATTGGTATCACTAACAGCCTTTTTTCCTTCAATAATAGTCAATGAATTTGTGAATGAGGATAAATAATTACCCATTACGAAAAAGTTAAAGGCTCCGGTTTGGTATCCAAACTTAATTCCTGTTGAGAAATAAGATATATTGCTAGTTTTATTGTTGGTTATATTATAAAAAGGTATTGGAGTCGCAGTATCAGCATTATTATAACTACTTTCTAAATTAATTGATTTAATAGCTAACATTCCAATATCAGCTGAAATTGTTGAAAAGAAATTTCCTATTGAAATTTTATAATTCGGACCGATACCATAATACATTAAACTCCAATCTTCTGTTTTATTCAGACTTGAAAATTGAAAAGAACTGGTTAATGCATTGATTTTCTCGTCAGTTGGATTGTTAAATTTTCCAATGGATAAGCCAATGCCTAATTTGGAAAAATAATAATCTGTTGAAAGTTCAAAAAAACTTCCTCCCGATGCGTACGTGTTATCACTATAACCAGATGTTGGAGAGTTAAAACCCGTTGATATACTTACTTCAAGATCAAAAAAACTATCAGGCCAATTATTTTGTTTTGCGGTTGCATGGCCAGCTTTAAATTTTGCTACTTTTTTTTGAGTTTGAGAAATCGTGCTTATTGTAAAAAATAAAAATATAATAGTTATAAATTGAAATCTCATATTTGAAATAATTTAGTGGTTTACTTATTTCAAATATAATCAAAATTGTTTATGAATTAATAAAAGAAAGGTTAGTTGAAATTTTATTAAATGTTTGAAAAGGATTATTTTAACAAAATTTCTTTAAAATTTTCTGTTTTCGGTAGGTCATTAAAAATTGCTACAAATTTTTCAGGAGGCGAAGTAAGTTTGCGTTTAATCAAGTCAATCCAAGCCCCATAAACTTTTATTTCGGCGGCAAGCTTCCCTGCTTCATTATAAATTTGATGATTAAAACGCCAACGTTCAATATTTTTTGAAACACCCTCTAACTCCATTTTAACGGTAACACTTTCGCCTATATGAATTTCTTTGTAAAAAGATGTCTCTTCCTTAAACAATATAGGACCAATATTAAGTTTAGCAAATTCATTAATACCTAAGCCGTGTTCCTGAAAATAGCGCACTCTTACCTCAGCAGCATAATCGTTATAAGCAGTATGGCGCATATGCCTGTTTGGGTCAAAATCTGACCATTTTGTGTTAAATGTAACTTGAAAGTTCATACGTAATTTTTAAGGCACGAATTTACTCGAAAAATTGAATTTCGAAAAAAAATAGAACTGAAAATTTCAGGTAATTAATTTTTCACATCCAATGCATCTCGTAAGGCGTTTCCAACCAACATAAAAGCCATTACCAAACTCATTATTGCCAAACCGGGAATTACGGCTAAATACGCTTTTCCTAATATAATATAGCTGTAATGGTCTTTAATCATAGCTCCCCAAGAAGGTGTTGGGGGCTGTGCGCCAATTCCTAAAAAGCTTAAGCCACTTTCAATTAAAATGGCAGCGGCAAAATTAGCTGCTGATATTACAATTACCGGAGCCATGATATTGGGTAAGATATGTTTGAAGATAATTCTGAAATTTGAAAACCCCAAGGCCTTTGCGGCTTCAACATATTGCATTTGTTTTGTACTCATCACCTGCCCACGAACTACGCGGGCTACTTCAACCCACATAGTTAATCCAACGGCAATAAAAACTTGCCAAAACCCTTTTCCTAATGCCAGTGTAATGGCAATTACAAGTAATAATGTTGGTATGGACCAAGTGATATTAATAAGCCACATAATAAAGGTATCAATTTTACTACCATAGTAGCCCGCTACAGCACCAATGGAAATTCCAATAACCAATGAAATAAAAACTGCTATAAACCCTATAAAAAATGAAATACGTGTGCCAATAAGCATACGGCTTAGCAAATCGCGCCCATATTTATCGGTGCCAAAATAAAAAGTTTTTGTTGATATGAATTTTTGGATGTCATTTTTATTAAAATTATGTATCTCAACTGTTTTCAACAATGTTTTATCTGATAACTCTGAATACGGAATATATTGAATGGTGTTTCCTATTATGGTATAGGAAGAAATAGGGATTTCTACGTTGGTAATTTTCTTCCCAAATAAAAGTTTATTTAAGTAGGTTTGATTTTCTTTTTGCTTTGAGGGAATGTTAAGCATGGTAACTGAAAACCCTGGTTTTTTAGAGTGAATTTCCAAATGCATTTGGTTGGCATTGGCCGAGTTATCTGGTGCAAAGGCATACGCAAAAACAGCAATACAACCACAAATAACTATAAACCAAAAACTAAGCACTCCGGTAGTGTTTTTTTTAAACTTACGGAGTGCTAATGCGGTTAATGAATTTGAATGTGTTTTCAATTGTTTGGCTTTACACTGCCAAATTTACAATTTTTAATACTTATTTTTTTACCAAAAGGTACTCTGGTTTTATTTTTAATTCACTTAGCACATTTAAGGCTTCTTCCAAGTAACTGTCCTTTTTTAAATTTTTATGCCAAGCTTCTCTTTTTTCTAATAAATCACTATTGTTTTTTACCAACTCTTGCTCATATAAAGGAGAAGTATAGGTTAAATCTGATTGGTAATCATTCAATTTCTTAAACTTAATAGTGGCATTTTTATTATTCTCCAAATCCTTTTCGTATGCAGTTAAGTTTAATGGAATTACGGTGTCATCTTGTGATTTTTTTAACCATTTTGCATTGTTTTCAGCCAATTTAAAATAAGCGCTGTTTGAAATCCTTTTTTTACTGTTGTTTATAACTTGGTTAAAGTTTTCGTACTTATTCCATATAGTGTAATTAGCCGGTGCAACTTTATCAGATTTTAATGCATTTTCTAAATCCTTTTCACCAATATCCATATAGCTGTATCTGCTCGGTAGTTTTACATCGGGTGTAACACCGTCTAGCTGCGGAGAGTTTCCATTTATTCTGTAATATTTTTGAATGGTAATTTTAAGTGCGCCAATATCATCTTTTAGATTATGGTATCTGTTTAAATCCATTACGGTTTGCACAGTACCTTTTCCGTACGTATGTTTTCCTCCAATAATAACTGCACGCTGATAATCTTGCATAGCAGCCGAAAATATTTCTGAAGCTGAGGCTGAAAATTCATTTACCAAAACCACTAGCGGGCCATCCCATTGTATTTTAGGGTTTTTATCATTTTTAACTTGCGGATCTCTTCCACGGTATTTAACCTGAACAACAGGACCTTTATTTATAAACAAACCCGTAATTTCAATAGCCGATTTTAAAGAGCCTCCACCATTAAATCGTAAATCAACAACCAACCCTTCAACACCTTCCTTTTTCAAGCGCTCAATTTCCTTTTCCATATCTGTTGCGGCATTTCTAAAATTTTTCTCATCAAAATCTTCGTAAAAACTAGGTAAGTTTATAACCCCAAATTTTTTACCGTTTTTGTTTACTACAGTAGATTTTAAAAAGGTTTCTTCCAATTCAACTACATCTCTAACTATGGCAATTTCTTTAAGAGTTCCATCAACTTTTTTAATAGTTAATTTAACGGTAGTTCCTTTTTTCCCCTTAATAAACTCAATGGCATTATCCAAACGCATACCAACTATATCAATAGGCTCTTCATCACCTTGTCCCACTTTTAAAATTAAATCTCCAACTTCTAGTTCACCTTGTTTCCAAGCAGGGCCTCCAAATACCAATTCACTTACTTTAGTATAATCATTGCTTTTTTGAAGTCTAGCACCTATACCTTCCAATTTACCCGACATACGTTGCTCGAAACCTTTTTTTGATTTCGGATCAAAATAAGAAGTATGCGGATCAAACTTTTCTGTAATAGCATTTATGTAGGTTGAAAACCAATCTTCATAAGTAAGTTCATCAATACGTTGGTACAATTCATTCATGTTTTTCAGTGTACTTTCACGAGCTTCTTTTTCAAGTACTTCATAAGTTTTTTTAACATAAGTACTATCTTCTTTCAATTTGTCGTTTTCATCATTTATCTTATCGTGAAGTCTTGAAAGTACACTTAATTTCAGCTGTTTTCGCCAAATATCAATAATTCCATTTTTACTGCCGGCAAATTTGTTATTGTCATACTCAATATCAACAGTTTCGTCTTTATCAAAATTAAGTTTGCTTGCTAAAATAGCTTTGTAATATTCTTTGGTTTCTTCTGTTCTAGCTTGTAATCTGTTGTGCACTAAATAAAAGAAGGTTAAATCTTCGCTTTTTATTTGGTCATCAATACTAAATTTATATTGGGCAAATTCATCTATATCAGATTGTAAAAAATACCTTTTCGAAGGATCAATTCGTTTTAGAAAATCAAAGTAAACACTTTCCGAAAAACTGTCATTTATTTGCTGCGGATGGTAATGACCTTCGGTTAAAACATATCTTAAAATTGTAAGTAAAATTTTGTCTTTAGGATTATCATTTTTAACTGTGCTAAAGCTTGATAAAAGCAAGCTTAAAACAAATAATAAAGGTAGTGCAAATTTAAATTTTCTAAACGCCATCTGTCAATTCGGTTTTAAGAGGTTATTTTTTGAAAGCAACTAAAATAATGCCATTATTTTAGTTTTCCCCATTTTTTAACTTTTTTTTATAAATTCCGCGAAACAATTCCGCTATTTTTTTATTGTCAGGTGTAAAAGTTTCCCATAATTGGGTTACAGTACCATCGTTATTTTTAAACCAGGTTATTTGATTGTAAAATTCTTTTCCATTTTGTTTTAACAAGTTACTTTTTAACACCATACTGTTATTATTAAAAGCACCTTTAAGTTGCAAAATATATCCTGTATTATCAATCCAAATTTGATTCCATGAGGCATCCATATTATTAAAAAAACTATAACTGGTACCTTTAAGTATTTTTTTAGAAACCCATTTTTCCAGTAATACGCAATTGTCATATTGCTTGGTTATAGAATTTTCACCAATCAATTGATTATCAGTATTAAATACATTCCATTCGCCTAACCAAAAGTCAAAACTTTGGTAGTTTTGAGCACAGCAGTTGCAATTTTCCGGTTTTATTTGGGCATGTTGATAATTCAAAAATAACAACCCAACACCTAAACAGATAGTTCGAATCATTAATTTAATGAGGTTATAATTGTTACAATTATAGCTAATTACAGGCGGAAAAGAGCCTTACAAAATGTTAAAGTTTATATTGTCAAAAGCAAATAAAATGTAGTAGCTTTGTTGCTTAAATGAATAAAATGAGTAAAAAACCCTTAATATTAGTTACTAATGATGATGGTATAACTGCACCCGGGATACGCATGTTAATATCGGTTATGAACGAGATTGGAGATGTGGTTGTTATTGCACCTGATGGACCCCAAAGTGGTATGGGACACGCAGTAACCATAAATGATACGTTGTATTGTAATGAAATTAAAGTTGATGAAGGCCCGCAGCGTGAATTTAAATCAAGTGGTACTCCGGCAGATTGTATAAAACTTGCCGTAAGTGAGATTTTAGACAGAAAACCGGATTTGTGTGTTTCCGGAATCAATCACGGGTCAAATTCATCCATAAATGTAATTTACTCCGGAACAATGAGTGCCGCTGTTGAAGCAGGTGTAGAGGGGATTCCTGCCATTGGTTTTTCGTTGTTGGATTATTCGTGGAATGCAAATTTTAAACCGTTAAAAAAACATGTAAAATTGATAGCTGAAAATGTTTTGGCACATGGTTTACCGGATGGTGTTGTTCTCAATGTAAATTTTCCAAAAAGTGACTCGTTTAAAGGAATTAAAATTTGCAGACAAGCTAGGGCTAACTGGGTTGAAGAATTTGATAAGCGTACCAACCCTCAAGGTAGGGTGTATTATTGGCTAACGGGAAAATTTGTTAATATGGATAAGGGAGAAGATACTGATGAATGGGCATTGGCAAACAATTTTATTTCAGTAGTTCCTGTACAATTTGATTTAACAGCGCATCATTTTATACATAAATTAAATAATTGGAATTTGTAAAATCAGGCTTTATGAATACATCAAATTACATAAAAAAAGAGATAATTATAGGGTTTTTAACAGCCATAATAGCAACCTTATTTGGGTGTTACGTTTTTATTGAGTTTTTTTCACAATTTGATTTTAAAACAAGTTTACAATTAATTAAAGAGGGTAATTTAGAAGGAAAAGTATTAGTATTGGGTGCAATTGCAAATTTTTTTGTGTTTTTTATTTTTTTAAAAAAGAAACAAATATACAGGGCAAGAGGCGTATTGATTGAAACTTTTTTAGTTGCCTTTATCATGTTACTTTTATTGTTGTTTTCTAAGTAAATAGTTAAATGAAATATTATATAATTGCAGGTGAGGCATCGGGTGATTTGCACGGTTCAAATTTAATAAAAGCCATACATAAAAAGGATTCCGCTGCGCAAATTAGATGCTGGGGAGGTGAGTTGATGCAGCAAGCAGGAGCTACCTTGGTTAAACATTACAAAGAACTGGCTTTTATGGGGTTTGCTGAGGTATTATTGAATATCAGAACCATTTTAAAAAATATAGCCTTTTGTAAAAAAGACCTTTTGAATTACAATCCTGATATTCTGATTTTAATTGATTATCCGGGCTTTAACCTTAGAATAGCTGAATTTGCTAAAGAAAACGGAATTAAGGTTCATTATTACATTTCACCACAAATTTGGGCTTGGAAAGAAAACCGTATTCATAAAATAAAAAAAGTGGTTGATGCCATGTATGTAATTTTACCTTTTGAAAAGGAATTTTATGAAAAAAAACACGATTTTCCGGTACATTTTGTTGGACACCCATTGATTGATGCTATAGCTAATAGAAAACAAGTAGATGAAGAGAATTTTAGAGTAAACAACCAATTATCCAATAAACCCATAATAGCCTTGCTGCCCGGAAGCAGAAAGCAAGAAATAAAAAAAATGCTTGCGGTAATGCTGAAAATGGCCGATAAGTTTACAGATTATCAGTTTGTAATAGCGGGTGCACCCGGTCAAAAATATGAGTTTTACAGTCAGTTTATAACTAAAAAAAATGTAAAATTTATTAGTAACAAAACGTACGATTTACTTTCAATTTCATATGCAGCCATAGTAACATCGGGTACAGCTACCCTTGAAACAGCTTTGTTTAAGGTTCCGGAGATTGTTTGTTATAAAACAAGTTGGATTTCTTATCAAATTGGGAAATGGGTGGTAAATCTAAAGTTCATCTCTTTGGTAAATTTAATTATGGGCAAAGAAGTGGTAACTGAACTTATTCAGCATACATTTAATGAAACATGTTTGGTAACAGAACTAGAGAAAATTCTTGATACAAATTATCGCAAAAAAATATTTTCAGATTATTTTGATTTAGAGAAAAAATTAGGTGGAAAAGGCGCCTCAGAAAAAATAGCTGAATTAATTTGTCAAAAACAGGAAACCGCCTAAAATCAACTTGAAAATTGTTATTCTAACTTAATTAACTATTATTAAAAAAAAGTCTGGTTAGTTGATTTTTTAGCGATTTCCTAAAAGTTTTATTTACATACTTGTTTTAAAGCGTCTTCTATATCGCCGGGAGTACTCATAATTTTCATAAAAGTTCCCATGGTTAAATCGGGCCAGTGTAATGCAATTCTGTATTTACCGTGTAACATAGTTGCTTTTTTGTTTTGCAATATTATCTCATAGGGTAATGCAGCCACGTGTGCTTCACCAATTTTTGGTAAAAAATGAGCTTCGCCTTCTTCTTCATCTTCAAGGCCAATTCCAAATACGGCAAC
>CAYFFC010000003.1:51720-102404 GCA_964342295.1 uncultured Lutibacter sp.
CTTGACAGAATTGAATAATTTTTTATAGTTTTACAAGGCTATGAGAAATTTCATCAAATACATTCCTTTTCAACTTACATTGTTTTTGGTTATCGGCATTTTAACCAACAGTTTTTTAAAACTAACACCTTTGTCTGTACTAATAAGTTTAGGAATTACAAGTGTGTATTTTGCAGGAGCTTTTTTTTATTCTGCCAAAAATTACGAAACAGGCACGTATTTTAAAATTATTGTTTTTTTGCTGATGGTTGTTTTGGGGATGACTGCAAATTCATTGCATCAAGATCGAAATCACCAACTTCATTATTCAAATCAACTGAATTTTAAAAGCGGTGATTCTTTAAAATTAATAGTAAAAATCAACAAAGTGTTAAAGCCTTCGGCATATTATAATAAGTTTGAAGCAGAAGTTGAACAGCTTTTTAATCATAAAACAAAAGGGAAAATTTTATTAAATATTTATAGAGACAGTTTAGAACCCGGTATTCAATCCGGTTCAATTTTTTATTTAAAAAGTATGGTAAAACCCATCAATAAACCTTTAAATCCGCATGGCTTCAACTACAAAAAGTACTTAGAACGGCAATATATTTATCACCAAGTTACGGTTGAAAGCCAAGCATTGTTACCCATAAAAAAAAGTCGGTATAGCTTAAAAGTTCTGGCAGCCTCAGCAAGAAGCCATATCATTTCATCACTTCAAAAAAGCGGATTAAGTAATAGTGAATTGGCAGTTGTAAGTGCATTGTTATTAGGTCAACGACAGCACATATCAAAAGAACTTATGGACCAATATTCTAAAGCCGGAGCCATACATATATTGGCGGTTTCGGGTTTACATATTGGAATAATTTTAATGCTGTTAACTTTTTGTTTTAAGCCATTAGAAAAATTTAAAAATGGCAAATTAGTCAGCTTAATACTGATTGTTGTTGCTTTATGGTTGTACGCTTTATTAGCAGGCTTATCGGCATCAGTAGTTAGGGCAGTTACCATGTTTACAGCAATCGCTGTTGGATTATTTTTAAACAGACCTACTAGTATTTACAACACATTGGTTATGTCAATATTTTTTTTATTGTTGGTAAAACCAGGTTATTTGTTTGATGTTGGTTTTCAATTAAGTTATTTGGCCGTGTTTTCTATTGTATGGATACAACCGAAACTTGAAAAAATATGGACACCTAAAATTATTGGAATTACTAAAGTTTGGCAACTATTTACAGTATCTATAGCAGCTCAAATAGGAGTTTTACCTTTAAGTTTATATTATTTTCATCAATTCCCCGGATTATTTTTCTTATCCAATTTAATTATTGTGCCTTTTTTAGGAATTGTGTTAACTATGGGAATCATTGTAATTATAAGCGCGCTGTTTTTAATGAAGCCTTTTTGGTTAGCCTATATTTACCAACTTGTAATAAAACAACTAAATACTGTTGTAGAATGGATAGGAAATCAGGAGGAGTTTATATTTAGTAATATCTCATTTTCAATTTATTTGGCAGTTTTTGTATATATTTTGATTATTGCAATTTTTAAATATATTGAAAAACGTAATTATTATCGGCTCGTAGCAGTACTTGTAATGATTATTACTTTGCAAGGGCTTTTATTTTTTGAAAAATATAAGTTACAATCAACCAATGAGTTTGTAATTTTTCATAAGCTTAAGAACAGTTTAATAGTTAATAAAACAGGGAATAATCTTACGGTTTATACAACTAGTAACAATGAAGAAGGAAATGATAGAAACTTGCAAGATTACAAAATTGGGAAAGCCCTAAATGGCGACTTTTTTAAAGCTGAGGTTAAGAACTTATACCAATTTAATAATGAGATTATTTTAGTAGTTGATTCTTTAGGAAATTATAATTTTAAAAGTATAAAGCCTTCGTTAGTTCTTTTAAGGCAATCACCAAAAATTAATTTGGAAAGGCTCATAAATACATTAAATCCTAAAAAAATTATTGTGGACGGTTCTAATTATAAAAGTTATATTGAAAGGTGGCAACAAACTTGCATAAAAAATAAAACTCCTTTTCACTATACAGGGCAAAAAGGAGCTTTAATTTTAAGGTAAATAAAATTATTCATTAAATTCATAACTGAAATCACTAACATAAGCATCCCATTGTTCTTGAGTAGTAATTGATTTATATGCATTGGTATTAAATAATTTTAAATAAATTTCTAATTGACTTGGCGTTTTGTAACCCATTATAGGAGCAATTAGTTCACCCTCTTCATCAATAAATAGAATGGTTGGATAAGCTCTTACTCCAAAATAAGTTGCCAATTGATGTTGGCTGTTTCTTTTATATTTTTTTTGGGGGTCATAATTCGGGTTTTTAAAAGTATTTTCTTTGTAATTTACTATATCCTTTCCTTCGGCATTAAATTTTACAGGATAAAAGTTTTTATTGATATATTCGGCAACATCATCATTTGAAAACGTATTTCTATCCAACATTTTACACGGTCCACACCAAACGGTATATGCATCCATTATAATTTTTTTTGGAGCTTTTTTTTGCGCTGCAATTGCTTCTTCAAAAGTCATCCATTTAATTTTAGGAGGGTCTTCTGCAGGCGCAAAAGAAAACAACAAGCCAGCTACAAGAGCTAAAAGAATTTTTTTCATAAATAGTAAATTTCAAATTTCATTTTATTATGCAATCTTTTGGTCAAAAATCGTTCCAAAATAGTACATTAATTTGTATTATGTAACCCCGTGCATTAATTTTTTTAGTACCGGACTTAATAACAATGCAATGATACCAATAATAATTGGAACAAAAGTAAAGATTAAAAAGAAGGTTGAAATGTCGTAATTATTAGTAATATCATCAATCATTGCACCCATTTTACCCGAAGTTTTGTTACCAATGGCTAAGGCCAAATACCACACACCAAACATAAAAGCAATCATACGTGGAGGTACTAATTTACTTACGTAAGATAACCCAACCGGTGAAACACAAAGTTCGCCTAATGTATGAAATAAATAGGCAAATATCAACCAAGCCATACTAACCGAAGCCGTTTTAGCACCTTGGGGAATTCCTGCAGAACCATAGGCTAAAAAGGCAAAACCAATTCCTAAGAAAAACAATCCTATTGCGTATTTAGCTGCCGGCTTAGGATTGTATTTACTTTCCCACCATTTAGAAAATAGTGGTGCAAAGGCAATGATAAACAACGAGTTTAAAATTAGAAACCAGGTAGCCGGAATTTGAATCTCATTTTCTTTTTTACGGACTATACTAGCATTTATTTTTGATGTAATGGTGTTTGTTTTTTCGGAGGAAATGTATTTGAAATTTGTTCCTTTTTTATCTAAATCAATAATGGTAATCTCTTCATTAGTTGTAAACTCTTTGGATGATCTAATTACAGAAGAGCCCTCACTTAACTCGGCATTTTCAGGTACTACCGTATCATCACTTACAACTACCGTTTTAATAATTTTCTCCCCAGCGTTATTAACTGACGTTATTTTGTAAACAGGGTATTTAATTTCATAAGAAAAAGTATTGAAATTATTGTTGATTTTCCATATTATTAACGACCAAATTATAATAAAACTAAACCCAAGAATTAAGTTTGAAACAAAATATTTTTTAAAGGTTTGTTTAAATAATAAAAATAAAACCCAAGTAATTATGGCAATTGGCACCACGGTAATTATTATGTCAATAATATTAAAAACTAATGCAGCATTGCCCGATAATATTCTGTTGGTATAATCTTTTGCAAAGATGCTCATAGAACCTCCTGCTTGCTCAAATGATGCCCAAAAGAATATAATAAAAAACGCTATTATAACCACCGCTATCATTTTATCGCGTGTAATTTTACTGTAGCGTAAAATGCGCCTTCCTAAAAGCGTTACAAACAAAATTAAAACCGCCAAGATGGTTTGATTAGAATAATCGGTACCGGCAAAACTGAGCAAATTTAGGTCTGCAATTTTTGATAGTGGGTCATTAATTATCCATATAAGACCTAAAGAGGCAATTACTGCAATAAAAATTTTATCAACTAGCGTAAACGGATTTAATTTATCATCAATTTCTGTATGGTCATCGGCTTCAATTTTTATGTTTTCTTTATTAGGCGAATTGCCAATATCACCAAAAATACCTTGGGCAAGTGTAAATTGCAACAATCCAAGCAACATAAAAATACCTGCCAATCCAAAACCCCAACTCCAACCTAATACTTCACCTAAATAACCACAAAGCATAATTCCTAAAAAAGCACCTGCATTAACACCCATATAGAATATAGTGTAAGCGCCATCCTTTTTTTCAGGAAAATCTTTATATAAAATTGAAATAAATGAGCTCATATTGGGTTTAAAAAAGCCGGTTCCAATTACAAGTAGTAGTAAACCTAAATACAAAAATAATGGATTGGACTCTATAGCCATACTTGCATGACCAAAAGTCATAATAAGTGCTCCAATAATAATCGCTTTTCTGTTGCCTAAATATTTGTCGGCCAAGGTACCGCCAATTATGGGTGTTAGATAAAGTAGTGCCAAATAGGTGCCATATAAAGCCAATGCGTTTTCACGAGGCCAATCCCAACCTCCTATACCTAAGGAACTCACTAAAAATAGTACCAATAGGGCACGCATACCGTAAAATGAAAAACGTTCCCACATTTCGGTAAAAAACAATACAAACAGCCCGGATGGGTGCCCTAAAACCTGTGTTTTAAAAAACTCGTTAGATGATTTGCTCATAATTCAATTAGTTTTCGTTAGCTTCTCGTGGTTTAATCACTAATTTATCATAAATTGTAAGGGCAAGTATAGTTATGGCCGCTATTGCAATAATTACATACCATATTTTATTGGGATTATAGGTTTCCCATAACATACTGGTCATTTCCCATTTGCCCATATTTAATTTTTGTGAAGCCAAAGCAAAATAGTCATTTTTGGTAAAGCTTTCAGAAATCTCCGGCATATCAATACCTCTTTTAGTCATTTCGGTTTGAAGTAGCGTCAATTTATCAGACCAATTTTGGTATAAATTTCCGGATATAAATTTTGTAAAGAAGTTTCCTGCTGCAACCGGTAAAAAGTAGGTGCCTTGATACAATGCTTCTTTTCCTTTAGGTGAAATTAACGCAATAAATGATGAAAACGTTGGGTTGGTTGTCATTTCACCTATGGCAAATATAACCGTACCCATAATTGTGAACAGCACATTGTTGGTATAAAAGGTTAATCCAATACCTATTGCAGCAATAATAAATCCACGTATCATGGCACTAACATGACGCATTTTTATTACAAAATACGATACAAACATTTGCAAAAATACAATCATTAAAGCGTCAATATTGGTAAACCATTCCGGTTTAATTTGCCCGTTTTCACTTAATAAATTACCCAACCCCGGCCAAAAGTTGGTTATTGCCGCACTTAAGGCTGATGAATCTACCCAGTCTTCAATAAAATTGGGAAGGGTATAAAATAATTGGTTAAACATGGTCCAAAAACCAACCATCAATACCAATAAAACTGTTAAACGTACATCTTTAACAGCTTCCCAAATCTTTTTTAACGCATTAAATATTGCTGCACCAATAGGTTCTTTTGCAGTTTTTTCTCTGTAAGGTTCTTTAAAAAAGAAAAGGACAACCAACAAATTTATTCCAATAACAACAGCTGCTTGAATAAAAATTAATTTCCAGCCAAAAGTCGAACGTAGATAGGAAGAGGAAGCAGGACCAATAAACCCACCTACATTCACCATCATATAAAAAATACCAAAGCCAAGTGTTCCATTAGACTTGTTTGTAGATTTTGTAATAATTGCAGATGCAACAGGTTTAAACATAGCGGCACCAATAGCAACAAACAGAAAGATAAAATACATTCCCCAGTACGAGTTAACTTCTCCCATTAAATAGTACCCTGCTATTAAAATTATATAGGCAATAACCAAGGAAAGTTTATAACCAATCTTATCGGCAATAACACCTGTGAAAATAGGCAGCAAATATAGTAACCCCGTTATATCTGACATAATATTTCCCTTTTGAATATGGTTGAAACCTAATCCTCCGGAATCTGTAGATCCCACCAAATACAAGGCAAAAAGCGTAAACACACCATACCATGCCCAGCGTTCCATTAACTCCATAAAACTACCAATCCAAAAAGTTTTATTAAAGGAGCCAAGTGTTTTTAAAAATGATTTATTTTCTGTACTCATACTAAAAATTTTATAAGAAAAGCCCAGGAAAGATATCCTGAGCTTTTATTTAATTATATAAATTGTTTGTAGCCATTAAAATGAAAGTTGTTATTCAACCCCGTGCATTAATTTTTTTAGTTGTTTGTTAAATAAGGCAATAATAATGGCTATTCCTATCAACACAAATCCAATGTTTGAAAATACGGTAGTGTATTTTGCCAAACCATCTGCTGCAGATAAGGCTTCTTCACCACCGTGTCCACCTGTTAGTGTTGCAATTTTACCTCCTACATAATTGGCAATGGCAAAACTTAAAAACCAAGCACCCATTGCTGTACCGGCAATATTTTTTGGTGATAGTTTAGTAACCATTGAAAGCCCAATTGGCGATAAGAATAATTCTCCTGTTGTGTGTAATAAGTATAAGAAGAATAAGGTTAATAACGGAACCTGAAACGAATCGTTTACAAATTGCAGTCCTATTTTTGTAACTAGAAAACCAAGCCCTAATTGTAATATACCCAAGGCAAATTTCATAGGAATACTTGGGTTTCTACCTTTGGCGGCTAACTTTACCCACATAATTGAAAATATTGAACCAAAAACAATTATGAAAAACGGATTAAAAAACTGTGTCATTGCAGCCGGCATTACCCAACCAAAAATATCTCTATCTACATTTCTATCGGCAAACAAGGTTAGTGATGTTCCTGCTTGTTCAAAACACGCCCAAAATGAAATGTTTATAATCATAAAAATAATTAAGGCAATCATACGGTCTTTCCAAACAGAAACTTTTTCAATTTTGTCAGATTTTATTCCTGCTAAAATCAAAGAAACGGCAATGTACAGGAATAAAGCAATTAAAATATAGTCTAACCAGCCATTATTTTGAATAATATAATAACAAACCGGAATTAAAAATAAAGAACCTATGCTAACTAAATGCGCTTTGTTTAATGGTCCAAATACTTTTTTCTTACCTTCTTCAGTAAACCCTAAGCCCGGTGCTGCAGCATAATTGTGTCTGCCTGTCCAAAATATTATTAAACCTAATAACATACCAATACCGGCTAACCCAAATCCGTATTTAAATCCGTAGGTTTCACCAATATAAGCCACTACTGTAGTAGCTAACAACGCCCCAATGTTTATTCCTATGTAAAAAATTGTAAACCCTGAATCCCTTCGTGGGTCGCCATCTTCATATAATTTTCCTACAATGGTTGAGATATTGGCTTTAAAATACCCGTTGCCAATTATTAAGGCACCCATACCAATTAACAAAAAGTGTTCTGTACCACCCAAGATTAAAAATTCGCCAATAGCCATTAAAATGGCACCAAGCATTACGGCATTTCTATATCCTAAAAACATATCAGCCATTCTTCCTCCCAGTATTGGAGCGGCATATACCAATCCTGTATAGGCTCCGTAAAGCAGGGCTGCATCGGCATCGCCTTTCATTAATGATTTAACCAGATACAATGTTAAAAGTACCCGCATACCGTAGTAACAAAAACGCTCCCACATTTCTGAAAAGAACAAGGTCATTAGCCCTTGTGGATGTCCTTCATTTATTGATTTAAACTTCATAATAATTGTTTAAGTATTAATAATTAAAACTGAAAAAAAGTTATCAGAACTTAATAAGCCAATTCTTCAAGTTTTTGATTGTTTCCTAAATTTGATTTAATAAATTTTGTCATCTTATTAAAAAGATGCAATCGTGTGTTTTTACCTCTGTATATTCCGTGTGTTCTATCAGGATATATTGCCATTTCAAAATCTTTATTGGCTTCAATTAAAGCGTTTGAAAACCTATATGTGTTTTGAACGTGTACATTATCATCTCCTGAGCCGTGAATTAATAACAACTTTCCCTTAAGTAGATGTGCATAGTTTAATGGTGAATTATTATCATATCCCTCGGGATTTTCTTGTGGTGTTCTTAAAAAACGTTCGGTATAAACGGTATCGTAAAAACGCCAACTTGTTACGGGAGCAACAGCAATGGCCATTTTAAAAATTTCGCTTCCTTTTAATAAGCTATTTGCCGCCATATGCCCTCCAAAACTCCATCCCCAAATACCAATTTCATTTTCGTCTATATAAGATTTTTGTGCAAGCTGTTTAGCCGCTTCAATTTGATCAATGGTTTCATATTTTACCAAGTTTAAATAGGTCGATTTTTTAAATGCAGCTCCTTTGTACCCTGTTCCTCTTCCATCAACACATACTATAATATAACCTTGTTGTGCCAAATGTTGAAACCAATAATCGTTATAACTGTTCCAAGAGTTTTTAACCGATTGTGAGCCGGGTCCTGAATATTGAGTCATAAACAACGGATATTTTTTAGATGCATCAAAGTTTGTTGGTTTTAAAACCCATGCGTTAAACTCGCTATTGGCCGTTTTGAGTGTGAAAAATTCTTTTTTGGAAAGTTGGTAATTTTTTAATTTTTTTTGAAGTTTTTGATTGTTTAAAACTTCCTTTATTAAGATGCCGTTTGAATTATGTAGGGTGTAAATTGGTGGAGTGAAAGTATCGGAATAAGTATTTATATAATAGTTTAAATTTTTACTAAAAGAAGCATTATTGGTGCCCTTAGGTTTAGATAAAAGCTTTTTGTTTTTGCCTTTTAAACTAATTGAATAAATAACTCTATCAATTGAACTCCCTTCAACAGATTGATAGTACACGGTTTTTTTAGTTTCATTAACCCCATAAAAGTCTGTTACCTCCCAGTTTCCTTTTGTAATTTGATTTAATAATATTCCATTCTTCTGATAGTGATAAATATGATTGTACCCATCTTTTTCACTAGTCCAAATAAAACTGTTGTCTCTTAAAAATGTTAAATTATCATGGATTGAAATGTAGGCTTTATCTGTTTCATTTAAAATAACCTTTGAAGTGTTATTTTCAGCATTAATAACGTGTAAATTTAAATTGTTTTGATGCCTATTTAATGTTGTAGCGCTTAACATTTCCGGATTATTGGTCCATTTAATTCGAGGTAAATATTCGTAATTTCCTAAATCAACTTTATGGCTTTTTTTGGTTTTAAAATTGAAAATATGCAAGGTAACTATTGCGTTTTTTTCACCTGCCTTGGGGTATTTAAACACTTGTTGTGAAGGATATAAATTTTCACCTGTAATATCCATGGAAAAAAACGGAACTTCTGTTTCGTCAAAACGTAAATAAGCTATGTAATTACTATTTTTACTCCATTCAAATGCTTTTACAATAGAAAACTCTTCTTCATACACCCAATCGCTAATACCATTTATAATTTCATTTTTTTTGCCATCAAATGTAATTTGCAGCACTTTATTTGTTTCCAAATTTTTTACATAAATATTGTTGTTTTTGGCATAGGCAATTTTTTTACCGTCAGGTGAAAATGTAGGTTCTAGAATGTGTTCTTCATCAACTAATTTTAATAATTTGGTTGTTAAGTCGTACACGTAATAAATCCCTTTAGTTGATCTCCTGTAAATTGGCTCAATATCAACTCCTAAAATTAATTTAGTTTCATTGCTGTTAAAGGCGTACGTTTCAAAATATTTTAACCCGGCAAGATTGTTACTATTCACTAAAGTTGCTACTTTTTCCAATGTGGCATAATTGTATTTATCAACAGAAGTGCTTTGGGTGTTTCTATTAAAATTTAACAGGGTATAAAAATCGCCATTCATTGAATTTAAAGCGTGTAGTCGCTCTGTACGAAACTCACCATTCCAAATTTTTTCTAAAGTAATTTCTTGTTTTTGAGCAGATGCAATAGAGGTAATTGCTAAAAAAATAAGAAGTAATTTTTTCATTAAATTGATATTTCACGAAATAAGTGTCAAGTTTAAGAAAAAAATGGCAAAATAAGGCTGAAATTTAGTAGAATTATTAACAATTTACACAGATATACATAATTTGTATTTATTAAATTATCTTTGTGCAATATTAAAATTGAAGTAAAAATGTCCAAAACGGTTAGTGGTTTTTCAAAACTAAATAAGTTGGAAAAAATAGACTGGCTTTTAGCTAATTTTTTTGAAAATAATCCTAAGATAAAGCAGGTTTTAGCGCAATATTGGAATGATAATAAAGTGTTACAAGATTTGCATGACGATTTTATTGAAAACACCATTTCGAATTTTTATATGCCATTTGCAGTGGCACCTAATTTTATTATAAATGGAAAGCCTTATACCATTCCAATGACCATTGAAGAAAGTTCAGTAGTGGCAGCAGCTTCATTGGTAGCTAAATTTTGGAGTACACGTGGCGGATTTAAAGCAGAAGTTATTTCAACCAAAAAAATTGGACAAGTACATTTTATGTACACAGGCGGAAAACAGGAACTTGATAATTATTTTCGTTCTAAAAAATCAGCACTTTTTGAAGCTACTGAGGCCATCACTAAGAATATGCGCGCTAGAGGAGGTGGAATTACAGCTATTGAATTGCGTGATAAAACTTCTGAACTGGAAAATTATTACCAGTTGCATGTTTCGTTTGAAACTATTGATAGTATGGGCGCCAATTTTATTAACACTTGTTTAGAGGCAATTGCATCTGAATTTGAAAAAGATAACATTCAAGTTGTTATGAGTATTTTATCAAATTATGTTCCCGAGTGTTTGGTTAGGGCAGAGGTGGAATGTAAGGTAGATGATTTATATGCTGAAAACTCCAAACTTTTTGCTGAAAAATTTGTGCAAGCTGTTGAAATAGCTAATGCAGAGCCATACAGGGCTGTAACTCATAATAAAGGAATCATGAACGGAATTGATGCAGTTGTTTTAGCAACAGGAAACGATTTTAGAGCCATTGAAGCCGGGGCACATGCCTATGCAGCAAGAACCGGAAAGTATAAAAGTTTAACAAATGCAAAAATTGAAAACGGTAATTTTAAATTTTGGATTGAAATTCCGTTGGCAGTTGGCACGGTAGGAGGTTTAACCAAATTACATCCGCTTTCAAAATTGTCGTTGGATTTATTAGGAAATCCTTCTGCAAAAGAATTGATGGAAATTATTGCAGTAGCCGGATTGGCACAAAATTTTGCTGCATTAAGGGCTTTAACAACAACCGGAATTCAAAAAGGGCACATGAAAATGCACCTTACTAACATTATAAAACAACTGGGAGCAAGCGAAGAAGAAAAACAGTTTTTAATTACGTATTTCGAAAATAAAACAGTAACACATAATGCAGTTGTTGCGGCTTATCAAAAATTAGCGGGAGATAAATAATGAAGAAATTCTACAGCAACGGAAAATTATTGCTTACAGCCGAATATTTTGTATTAGATGGAGCTAAAGCGTTGGCAGTACCAACCAAATTGGGTCAAGATTTAATAGTTGAACCTATTAGCGAAAAAAAAATAATTTGGGCAAGTTTCTCTGAAAGCGGTGAGTGCTGGTTCGAGGCTGTTTTTGAATTGCCTAAACTCAGGTTAATTTCTGCAAGTTTTGAATCGGATAAAGATGGCAGTAATGAAATGATTGCAGAAAATTTATTTGAAATATTATTTGAGGCAAAGAAATTAAATCCTAAGTTTTTAACTACAGAAAATGGTTTTATGGTTAAAACAAATCTTACTTTTCCAAAAAACTGGGGTTTAGGCACGTCATCAACGCTAATAAATAATATCGCAAATTGGGCTACTATTAATCCTTATATTTTATTACAACGCACTTTTGGTGGAAGTGGTTATGATATAGCCTGTGCCCAAAATAATAATCCTATTTATTTTAAAAATAATAAGGGCTCTCTAATTGTTGATAAAGCTGATTTTAACCCAAACTTTAAAGATCAACTTTTTTTTGTGTACTTAAATAAAAAGCAAAATAGTAGGGAAGGAATTAAAAGGTTTCAAAATTTAAAAGGAAAGCTTACTTCTGAAATTCAACAAATTTCTGAATTAACCGATGCTTTTGTAAGCTGTAACAATCTTACAGATTTTGAAAAAATAATGGTAACACATGAACAGTTGGTTTCAAAATCCATGCAACTAAAACCGGTTCAAGAGTTATTGTTTAATGATTATTTTGGTCAAACCAAAAGTTTAGGAGCATGGGGAGGCGATTTTATTTTAGCCACGGGCACAGCAGAATCGCCAAATTATTTTAAAAAGAAGGGATTTGAAACGGTGATGCCCTATGAAGATTTAATTTTATAATGAGAAAATTTGTTATAGTTGGTGGTGGTGCGGCCGGTTTTTTTGCGGCTATAAATGCAGCGGAGTTATACAAAAATTTAGAAGTAATTATTTTAGAAGGAAGCAACAATGTTTTACAAAAAGTAAAAGTAAGCGGCGGAGGGCGCTGTAATGTTACCCATGCTTGTTTTACACCAAAAGAGTTAGTTGAATTTTACCCTAGAGGCAGCAAAGAATTACTGGGTCCTTTTCATCAATTTATGACAGGAGATACTATGGAGTGGTTTGAAAACAGAGGGATTTCGTTAAAAATTGAAGATGACAATCGTGTTTTTCCTGAATCCAATTCTTCCCAAACAATCATTAACTGTTTTGTGGAAAGTGCAAAAAGTGCTGGTGTTAAAGTTTACTTAAGCAGTAGGGTTGAAAGCATCATTAAAAGAGATGAAAAGTTTGTTGTGAAAACAAGTTCTAAAAATGTTACTGCCGATTATCTATTGGTTGCATCCGGAAGCAATACTAAAATGTGGAAATTGGTTTCAGAGATGGGGCATACCATTATTAATCCGGTTCCATCATTATTTACATTTAATATTACTGATGATAGGCTAGAAGGTATTCCGGGAATTTCTGTACCTAAAGCGTCAATAAAAATTTTAAATTCAAAGTTAGAAACCCAAGGCCCTTTACTAATAACACATTGGGGATTGAGTGGTCCGGGTATATTAAGATTATCGGCTTGGGGAGCACTTGAGCTTCACAAAAAAAAATATCAGTTTGAAATTGAGGTCAATTGGTTGTCGAAAAAGCATGAAGAAGTATTACATATTTTAAAATCTGAAAAGAAAAAGAATTCTAAAAAATTAGTAAGCTTGAATGCTGTTTTTGATACAATTCCAAAACGATTGTGGGAAAAATTAGTGTTAGCAGCAGAAATTTCTACTAAAAACCAATGGGCTCAGTTAAGTAATAAACAACTGGAAAAATTAACAAAACAGCTTATAGCTGGTAGGTTTAAAGTTACCGGTAAAAGTACTTTTAAAGATGAGTTTGTAACTGCCGGGGGTGTAGCTTTAAAAGAAATTAATTTCAAGCGTTTTGAAAGTAAGTTGCATAAAAATTTATTTTTCGCAGGAGAAGTACTAAATATTGATGCCGTAACAGGCGGATTTAATTTTCAAAATGCATGGACAGGGGGCTGGATTGTTGCCAATTCAATTGAATTGTAAAAGTTAAAAATAGGTAGTTTTTAATATTAAAAATTGCTTTATATCAAAAGAAAAGAAATTATACAAAACAATTATCTTTACACAAAATATTTAGATTTGACAGAAACCGACTTTATTTTTAAAAATTACAATGTATCAAATGTAAAAAATGGAAGTGTTACTTGGAAAGCGCCTAGTAATATAGCCTTGGTAAAATACTGGGGGAAAGAAGAACCTCAAATTCCTAAAAACACTTCTATAAGTTTTACGTTAAATGCGTGCTGTACTATTACAACGTTGGAATTTAAACTTAAAACTGAGCGTTATGTTGAACTTGATTCAGCATCTCAAACTAATTTTGAAATATTTTTTGAAGGAGAAAAAAAGGACGATTTTAAACCTAAGATTGCAACTTTTTTTGAACGCATAGAAAAATATGTTCCGTTTTTAAAAGATTTTGAATTTGTTATAAAATCCAAAAACTCATTTCCGCACAGTAGCGGAATTGCTTCATCCGCAAGTGGAATGGGAGCGCTTGCCTTATGTATTATGAGTTTGGAAAAAGAATTGAATCCAGCAATTACAGAAGCATATTTTAATAAAAAAGCATCTTTTTTGGCAAGGTTGGGTTCTGGTAGTGCTTGTAGAAGCATTGAAGGTGAGGTAATTGTTTGGGGGAATCACGCAAATATTAAGGGTAGTTCAAACTTATTTGGTGTAAAATATCCGAATAAAATTCATGAAAATTTTAAAAATTACCAAGATACCATATTGTTAGTTGATGAAGGAGAAAAACAAGTATCTAGTACGGTTGGACATAACCTAATGTATAAACACCCATTTGCAAACCAGCGATTTAAGCAGGCAAATGAAAATATTGTAAAAATTTCGGAAGTTTTTAAAAGCGGAGATTTAAAAGAATTTATCAGTATTGTTGAAGGTGAGGCCTTGAGTTTACACGCTATGATGATGACCAGCACTCCATATTTTATTTTAATGAAACCAAATACCTTAAAAATTATTCATAAAATTTGGGAATTTAGAGCAAAAACAAATTCAAATATAGGTTTTACCTTAGATGCCGGCGCAAATGTACATGTGCTGTATCCTGAAAATGAAAAAGAAATTGTTAACAAATTTATAATAAGAGACTTAGTGCAATATTGTCAGGAAAATAATTATATTTGCGATATGGTTGGCAATGGATCACAGCTTTTGAAAAAGGAAAATATAAATTAAAAACGAAATGAAGGGACCGCTTTTTTACGCAAAAATTTTACTTTTTGGGGAATATGGAATAATAAAGGATTCTAAAGGTTTGGCAATACCTTACAATAGTTACCAAGGGGCGTTAAAAAAAGATGATAATCAATCCAAAAAAGCAAAATTATCAAATCAAAATCTCATTAAATTTTACCACTACTTATCTGATTTAGATCAAAATTTAGTTTCTTTCAGGCTAGCAGACTTTAAAAAGGATATTGAGCAGGGTATGTATTTTGATTCTAGTATACCACAAGGGTATGGCGTTGGAAGTTCCGGTGCTTTAGTGGCATCAATATATGATAAATACGCTAATAACAAAATTACCGTTCTTGAAAATTTGACACGTGATAAATTGTTGAAGTTGAAAGCAATATTTTCATTAATGGAGTCTTTCTTTCACGGGAAAAGTTCAGGATTAGACCCGTTAAATTCGTACTTAAGTATTCCTATACTAATCAATTCGAAAGATAATTTAGAACCTACTGGGATTCCTTCACAACAAGAGGGTAAAGGAGCCGTTTTTTTATTAGATTCTGAAATAATTGGTGAAACCGGACCTATGGTTTCCATTTTTATGAATAAGATGAAAAATGAAGGTTTTAGAAAAATGATAAATGAAGATTTTGCCAAATATACAGATGCTTGTATTGATGATTTTTTACATGGAAATGTAAAGTCTTTGCTTAGCAATGTTAAGCAACTATCAAAAGTAGTTTTTGACAATTTTAAACCAATGATACCAAAATCTTTCCACAGAGTATGGCAACATGGGATTGAAACCAACGATTATTATTTAAAACTTTGTGGCTCAGGAGGTGGAGGTTATATTTTAGGCTTTACCAAGGATTTTGAAAAAACAAAACACTTACTTAAAGCATATAAATTAGAATTGGTTTACAGGTTTTAATTTAGAACATAATTAATGGATTTATTAAAGGCTTCTCAAAAAAATTCTGCTAAAAAAGTCCCATTTTATTTAAAATTAATTAGTCTTTTTTCCGTTATTAGGGGGTACAATATTTTTCTTATTGTTGTAGCGCAATATTTAGCATCTATCTTTATATTTTCTCCTGAGAAAGAATTGCGATATGTATTATTAGATTTGAATTTATATTTTATTGTATTAGCAACTATTTGCGTTATAGCATCTGGATATATAATTAATAATTTTTACGATGCGGAGACAGATAGAATTAATCGACCCATAAAATCAAAAATAGATGCGTTGGTAGGTCAAAAAGTTAAATTACCTATTTACTTTATATTGAATTTTTTAGGTGTAACATTTGCCTTTTTGGTGTCTTGGAGGGCGGCACTTTTTTTTTCGGTATATATTTTTTTGATTTGGTTGTACTCTCATAAACTTAAAAAATACCCTTTAACAGGGTTAATTTCGGCGGCAATTCTGGCTATTCTTCCTTTTTTTGCTGTTTTTGTTTATTACAAGAATTTTTCAGAAATAATTTTTACGCATGCCGCATTTTTATTTTTTATATTATTAATTAGAGAATTAATAAAGGATTTAGAGAAGTTAAAAGGTGATTTTGCCCAAAACAATCAAACAATAGTGGTTAAATATGGTGAACAATTTACCAAAACACTTATAACATTGTTGTTTTTTTTAACGTTGAATCCTATTTATTTTCTGTTAAAATACCCGGAAATTGGTGGAATGAAATATTATTTTTATGCCAGTACAGCTGTATTATTTGGGTTTGTAATTTTATTGTGGTTTGGTAAATTTAAAAGTTTGTACAATGTGTTGCATATTATACTTAAATTGTTAATTCTAGCAGGCATATTTAGTTTGGCACTTATTGATTATAATGTGATTATCAATAAAATTATATGAAATTAAATTGTTAAAAATCAATAGATATAAGAATTAAATTTATTTTTGCAAAAAAATAAAAAATGAATTCAAACAATAACTCGTCGAGAGGACGACAAGTAAAAAAAGGGAAGCCAAGCAGGGTTTCAGGTAAAACCGTTACAAGAAAAAAAACTTCATTAAAAAAGGATTCCAATAAAAGTAAGCCTGGAGCACAAACAGTTTCAACTGGAATACGATTGAACAAATTTATTGCTAATTCCGGTATTTGTTCACGTCGTGAAGCTGATGTGTTTATAAAAGCCGGAAGTGCTACAGTCAATGGAAAAGTTATTACAGAAATGGGGTATAAAGTACAAGACGATGATGTTGTAAGGTTTGATGGTTCATTAATAAGCCCGGAACAAAAAAGATATGTGCTGTTAAATAAACCTAAAAACTTTATTACCACTATGGATGATGACCGAGGTAGGAGAACGGTAATGGAATTGGTTGCAAATGCTTCTAAGGAACGAATATATCCCGTTGGAAGATTAGACAGAAATACCACAGGTTTGTTACTTTTCACTAATGATGGTGAGCTTGCAAAAAAATTAACACACCCAAAACATAATGTACAAAAAATATATCATGCTTCATTAGATAAAAAATTATCAATGAGCGACTTACATAAAATTGCTGATGGTTTTATGTTAGATGACAGACGCGTAATAGTTGATGAAATCTCCTATATCCAGAATCAGCCTAAAACTGAAGTAGGTGTAAAAATTCATTCTGGAAGAAATAGAATCGTAAGACGGATTTTTGAACATTTTAACTACAGCGTAATAAAATTAGATCGCGTAATTTTTGCGGGTTTAACAAAGAAAAATTTGCCAAGGGGGCATTGGAGGCACTTAACTCAAATGGAAGTTAACCACTTAAAAATGCTATAACATATTGATGTTAATTTTTGGTTATTTTTTATAATAAAAATTATAAGAGCCTGAAAAACAGCAGTATAATAAAGTTTAGAAAAGAAATAATTTATCTTGTTGGTTAAAATATTTTTATATATTTGACTTCATGATTTATGAATTAAAAGTTTAATTTTTAAATTATATTGTTTAATTATAACTTGTTTGTTTTGAATAGAATAATTGTAGATTACAAAAAACTTACCCCAAAAATTCTTGATTTACTTGTTAAGAAATTTCCTGATGGGTATGGAATTAGAGATGTTATTAAATTTACAAATCATAAGGGGCAATATATTGAGGCAGTTCAGGTAGAATCAAAAGATACCATTTATTTGGTTAAAATTAGCGATGAGTTGGTTGACAGTATGGAAAATTATGATGACGATGAGAGCATGCCACCAATAATTGATGAAATTATTGAATTAGGTGATGAAGAACTGGACGATAAATAATAATTTATTTGTTTAAACAAGGGGGGTAGCCTCCTTTTTTGTTTCATAAATTAAAAAAACCCGAACAATTGTTCGGGTTTTTTTTTGGTGGTGCCTCCAGTACCCGAACAATTATTTTTATAATAACCTTAATAAATTCTAAATGCCTTTAAAATAAAGGTTTTACTGTTATTTAATATCTAAATTTATTTAATAAAATAGAATAAAGTTTAAAATTATGGGTACATATTTGGGTACATTTTATAACGTTGCTTTATTAAAATAAAATAAAGATGGCTACAATTAATTTCTATTATCGAGGCAAAAATGATACAGGAAACTTAACAGTAAGGTTGAAACATTCCACTTCAATAGATTACCGTTTGTCGTCTGATATTATTTCAAGCCGTAAGTATTGGTTTAAGACTAATGGGAAGCACAGAAAATTAGATGAACTTTCTTATTTAAGTGCGGAAGCCAAATCACATAAACTCTTTTTAGAGCAGTTTCAAGATAATATTTTGTTGAGGTTTAAAACAGACTTTAATAATGGCGTTCCTATTTCAAAAGAATGGTTTGCTGACAATATTGATGCAGTAACTAACTCTTTAAACAGTAAGGATGATATTGAAAATGCACAAAGTGAGATTAATGAAAAAGAGCAAAATCGCTTAAATAATGAAAAAGATATTTACGAAAAAAATTTACTTATCAATGCAATCCAAAGGGTAATAGATGTTGAATATTTTAACAACAAAGACCAACAGAAAATTTACAGGCAAGCATTAAATAAAGTCGCAGATTTTCAAAGTCTAAAAAAGGTTAAACTAATGACTAAAGATATTACATAAAACTTTATTGATGAGTTTACGGCTTTTCTTATGAAAGATTTACAACACGTCATAAGTACTGCACGTAAACATTGTAAAAGTTTGGTACATTCTGTAAAGTATCAAAAAAATGCTTTCCCTGATATTGTTAAGGTGTCATCAGGAATAAATGACATAAAGTATAAGAAAGAAAGTAAATCAGAAAAGCGAAAAACTCGCTCTGAAATTGTAGTTACATTATCGTTTGATGAATTAGACCAAATACACAATACTGTTGTGCCTGATAAATTGTTGAACACTAAGAAAATTATATTGTTTGGTTGTGAAATAGGGTTGCGTGTTTCTGACTATGATAAACTTACAGAGGATAATATTTGTAAAATTGGGGATTTAGAATATTGGGGGTTTTGGAACGAAAAAACAGGGGTTGATGTAGTAATACCAATAACCGAAAGAATTAAAAGACTTATAAATCATTACGGAATGCCTCGAACTATATATAGTAAATCGGCTGATGTAGTGATTAATAGAGAAATGAAAGAGGTTTGTAGATTGGCAAACATTGATGAGTTAATACAATCACGTAAAAGTCAATCAGTAATCGTGAATAACAAGCAAACTCGCAGGACTATATCTATGAAATATCCTAAACATCAAGTTATTTCTACTCATAGCCTTAGACGTTCTTTTGCCACAAACTATAAAGACACTCTTACCCCTTATGAAACAAGACAAATAACAGGGCATTCGTCTGATGCGCAATTAATGGAATACATTAACCAAGATAAAGACCGTTCGGAAATTGTTAAACAAATGGCTTCTAAAATGAATTCAAGTGAAGTGCAGAGAATAGAAAAGACGGCAAAATTAGAAGTAATTAAAACTGCATCAAATCAATAGAATGGCTGAAAATTACGGATATTCTAATGGGCTAACCTACAATTATATCATTCAGAAGATTTCTGATGATGAGCCTTATCAAAAGAAAAGGTTATATATAAGCCAAGCGATTAAGAAAATAAGTAATACAGACCTGCTTAATAACATCATCTTTAAATTAGCCGAAACAGGTTTAGTAGATTTTAATGATGAGGTTGTTTTAAAGTTCAGAAAAGAACTTGCAGAACGCAACTACACAGAGGATATTAATACTAAAATTAGAGCCGATTTTCTTTCTGTATTTTTAGATTATGATACTAAAGCAAATTATTTTCAAAATGTAACCAAGCAAGAGAAACCCAAACTTAATATTAAAGTCAGACGTAAGCAATTGTTTGATAATTATGACGATGTTTCTAAATATATGAAAAGGCAAATGGTGCTTTTTAAAGAAAAAGAAATTTCAAAACTACCACCTGAACAACAAGAAAATGATTATAAGAAATTAATTAGGCAAACCTCACTATTTCATTTCGGTAAAGACTTTAAGGAATTTGAAGAAGAATTAGAATTATTTAAAATTTTAAAAGAAAATATTGTTACAAATAACACCCAAACAAAAAAAGTAAAAATTAATCCTAAATTAGAGCATCCTTTTATTGTTCTCAACGCCAAAGAGTTATTCTTGGAATACACCTCAAAGTACATCATTGAGCCTTATGTGGATTATAGTTATTTATTTCAAAGGATGTTATTAGAAAAATTTATTACTCGCCTTACTCATGTTCAGTTTATGAATTGGCTGATAGAAAACAAGCATATTACAAAGAAAGTTCAGGATGATTTACTTAAAAAAGGAAGTTTTAGAAGCCTCGATAAATGTGCATCTTCAAATAGAGAAAACAATTTTAATATCGTTTTCAAATCAATACTATATTCCTCGTAGTTTCTTATACTTCCGATAAATCGGAAAAAACTGCCATTGATTGGAATTGAAGTTGAGCAAATTTTGCGAAGTATTTAATCGTAAATATTTTGTAATGAAACAAATTCAATTTATCCAAGTAACACCAGAGCAACTGTAAGAAGCCATTATTAACGGTGTTAAAACACAATTAGATGATTTAAAAACTCATTTTGAACCAAAAGAACCAACCGAGTATCTTACACGTAAAGAAGTTTCAGGCTTGTTTAAGGTAGATATAAGTACAATCCATAATTGGACTGTAAAAGGCATTCTAAGGGCTTACAGTATTGGTCGCCGAGTTTATTATAAACGTAATGAAATCGAGTTGGCTATTATAGAACTTGAAAAGTAAATATAGTGCTATTGGTCTAAAGATTATTTAAGGCAAATCGCCTTTATATAATTATAGATTAAAAAGTATTAAAAATTAATACTCTTGACTACAATAGACACTGTATCATTTACTACCTCTATTGATTATTTAGAAGATGCTGATAATAGCAAATTCAAAAACTCAAAAATTTATAATCCTAAAAACGGTTTAATCATATCAAAACGCTATCTATTGAATAAGAAAATAGGTCTTAAAAGTGTTACTATAAATGAAAACTCTGATGCTATAATAATAAGCGCAAGTAGTAAATTATTAGGAGTGGATTATAAGAGAGGCATTTCCTTAAACACAATAGAGCAGTTTACAGATGAAATTAATAAATTGGGCTTGGTTTTAGACAAAGATTATATTAATGATTGCAAGGTGTTAAGGACTGATATTAAAGATGATTTGCGATTAACAAAAGACGTTCAAGCCTACATAAATGGTATGAACCACCTAACAGCACCAAAATTTTTTAAAACACCTTACGAAACAGGAATAGCATTTAATGAAAGAATAAAAACAAACCCTGTACGATTTGTGGGCTATAACAAAGGTTTAGAAATTTTAAGAACAGAAAACAAAGACTTTTTAGCGCAATATCCAAGCCTTATAAACCAATTTAAAGACAATGTGAGATTTGAAAGCCGTTTGCCTAAAGTTGGTGCTATAAAAAAATACTTCGGCTCAAATTCGTTAATAGATATACTTAGCCACAAAGGTTTTAATTATGAAATTTTTAATAAGGTGGTTGATAATCAAACCAACTTTATAGCAACTTATAACACTTTGGAAATGACAAATACAGAAGAAAAAAACTTTGCCCAAATCTATTTACTTAATGATAAATATAATGGCGACTTTAATGGTATTTTAAATCATATAAAAGGAAAATTAGGAAGCAAAACCAAAACAACTTATCAGAGAAATCAAATTAAAAAGTACTTGGCAATCATCAACAACAGCAAAGACAATGAAACCCTTGAAAACATTAGGGAAATAATAGATGCCTTAAAGAAATAAAATACGTCTTTAATATAAAATCGCTAAAAAATATTGTATTCAATTTTGCTTCAAACCCTTACTAACACTAACTTAAAGCAATAAATCATTTTTAATATCTTGTTTAGTAATATTAACTGTCAGTATATATTATATTATCCAAACAAAATCAATCATTTTTTAAATTACTCAAATTCAGTTAGTTATTAATATTTCTGAATTATTTTAAGACACTTAATTGGCAGTATAACGCTCAACAACCGAACATTGTAATTAGTTAAATTTGAGGTATGGGGCTAAGCAAAGACATAAACAAAAACTCAAAAACTTTGAAAAGCGATTAATGAAATGTGTAGGGGGTGGGTAAAAATAAACCGACTTCCCTTAAAAATATCTATAATTATTCACTACTACTAAGCCCTGACACATAATTGAATATTATTTGTAAAACCAATGCACTAAAAACTTATCATTAAATAGTTGTATGAAAAACACCGTAATCCTTTATGATTACTGAATAAATTAGGTTGTAAGACAAAATTTATAGTTTAAAATTATTCTACGTAGCAGAATAATCACTAAAAATCAATTACTTTTTAGTTGCGTAGAGGTTCTTTTTTTTGATGTATTTTATGCTCAACTTATCACGTATTTGTTGGATTTGTTTATTGTGAAATGTAATAATTTAAAGAGGCAAAACTTTACATACTTTTGAAACAACATTAATTTTAAGTTGAGGTGAATTACTTGCTATGTACTAACCCTAAATAGAGATAAACCCTAAAGTGTTAAATAATTTTCCTTTGGCTATTAACAATGAGTTTTCTAATTCTATTACTTTTAACTTATTCTCAATTAGTTTTGATTCCCTTGAATTTATTAAAAACAAAGAACTTTCGCCAATGTCAAATTTTCGTTCTTCGCCTTTTAATAAAATAATATAATCTGATACTATACTATCTGCAATAGAGATTTGATTTTGATAAGAATTAATCTCTTGCTGAACGGTATTTAATTTGTTCTTTAATGCCAATGATTTTGCTTGCTTATCAAAATCAATGGCTTGTAACTTATAGTTTGTTAACTTTAATTCGGCTCTTTCTTTTCTTAAAAATAAAGGAAAATTTATTGCTAATCCTGCTTTGTAGTTTACTGTATTAAAGGTGCTTATAGTTTCAGGTGTTTCACTTAAAAAATTGTATTGTAAATCTATTTGAGGGAGCAAGTTGTTTCGTTTTAATCGACGTTCAACTTCCAAACCTTTATACTTGTAGTCTAACGATTGCAATTTAGGATGACTTCCTAAATCTATTCCTAAAGCAATAGTATTAGTTTTTAGTACATCGTCAATATAATTTGTTATTTGAACATCTGGAACTATATTAGTCTTAACCTCAACGGGAATATCATTAATCCATAAAAAGTTTGACAACTCTAACGATGCTTTAGTGTAGTTTAGTTTTGCTTTTTCTAAATTTAACTTTCTATTGTTGAATGCAATTCGGGCTTCGGTAGTGTCAATAGCAGGTTTTTCGCCTAAATGACAACTTCTTTTTATGCCTTGCAACCTTAAATTAGCATTATTCAAAAATTCTTCATACACCTTTTTTTCTTGATACGTTTTTAACCAATTAAAGTAAGATTTTGAAGCCTTATAAAGCATCTCATTCACTAATAATTGATTATCTGCTTGGGCTTGTTTTTCATATAATTTGGCTTGTTTTAGTGTAGCCATTCTATCATTAATAAGCAAACCTCTTGCTACTGAAACTGATACGCCTACATTGTACAAACCATTAGTAGGTACATCGGCTTCGGGGTTTAGAAACACACCCGAATTATTCTCAAAGTTTCCTTTTAATTCTATACCGTACCAAGTAGGGATTTTAAAGGTTGTATTTAACTTATCAAAGTACTCCGTTTCCTTAAACTTTTTTCGGTCATAATCTACTTCTAATTTTGGGTCAAAAGAGCCTCTTGCTTTTAATAGTTTGGCTTCACTTTCACTAATAATTAAATTGGCTTGTTTTACAATAGGATGATATTTTTTCACATAGCCTAAATATTCTGAAAAGGACAATACATCTATTTCTTGACAAAATCCCATTTGAAACAGAAAAAAAGATAGTGTATGTAATATGTACTTTTTCATTATTTAGTTATTGATGCTGTTTTTGTATTACTTGGTTTGTAAAAATTGGGTGGAAACCCATTTAGTTGTCGCCATAATTCATACCAAATAGGTACATCATTGAGTAACGCAATAGTTTTAGCCCCTGAACCTACTCTAATACCATCAGGCCATTTGTGGTCATCTTTATCAGGTGAGAGCAATACTCTATACATTCCGTTATCACTAATAAAATTTTCAATGGCTACTACTTTTGCGCCATAAGTTCCGTATGATACACTTTCCCAACCACTAAATACAATAGCAGGCCAACCATCAAATTGTACACGTACTTTTTCGCCTATATGAATTAATGGTAAGTCGATTGGTCTAACATAAGTTTCAACTGCTAACTCATAATTAGCAGGCATAATGGTTAATAAACTTTCTCCTTGCTTAAACGTTTCGCCAACACCTCCCTTTAGGGCTTTATTTATATAAACGTTTTGGGGAGCGGTTACAAATTGAAGTTGATTCCTTTTAGAATAGTTAGCACGATTGTTTTCTAATTTGGATATTTCGGCTTGGGTATTAAATTGTAAAGACTGTGCTGTATATAAATTGCTTTGTGCTTTTGCAATCTTATCAGCATAAGTTGCTTTAATACGAGATAATTCAATTTGAGCATCACTCAATTTATTTTGCTGTGAAATAAGTTTTGCCTGTGTGGCTTGCAATTTCATTCGTTTTTCTTCTACATCTTTAGTAGCCTTTAACCCTTCACTTTGCAGAGCAATAACTCGATCGTACTGCGTTTGTGCAATAGACTGATTTGTCTTGACCGCCTCTAAATCTATTTCACTACTTTTTACTTTGAGTTGGGCTTGTTGTAATTTAAGTTTTTGCTCTTGCTGTAAGGCTATAATTTGACTTTGAAGCGCATTTACTTTGTCTCGATAGGCTTGAATAGATTGTGATTTAGATTGAATTTGTTCGCCTGTTCGCTCTACTAATTTCTCATCAAAATAATCACTTTTTATTTCTGAAATTCTCAATATCGTGTCTCCTTTTTTTACATAATCTCCTTCTTGGATAAACCATTGCTCAATACGCCCAGAGATTGGAGATTGAATACTTTGTGGTCTTTGATTAGGTTTGAGCGTAGTAACATTCCCTGTTCCTGTTATATTTTGTGTCCAAGGCAGAAATAAAATAACGATTGTTAGTAATAAAAAAAGGATAGTCAATCTATTAAACTGCTTGTAATATTTTTTATTGATGACTGATTTACCCGATTTGTATTCGGATAAGTTGATGTGTTTATGAACCGATTTTTGTGAAATATTCAACATAGCATTATTTATTTAGATTGTATACTTCCTTCTTTTAAATTAATAACTTCTTTACAGTAGGTTTTCCAATAGGCATTACTACTTACAACAACCAAAGCCCAAGAGTTTGTTGGCTTACATAAAAAGTCAATAATTGATTTGGTGTCTTGTTCACTAAATTGGTCTAACGCATCTTCCAAAATCAACAGTTTTGGCTTCTTCAAAATAGCCCTTGCTAATACTATTTTTTTAGTAATTGTAAATGACATTTGTTTGCCTTCGGGATATAAAACAGTATTTAACCCCTTTGGTAAATCTTTTAAAAATTTAGAAAGCCCAATATTTTTTAATACTTCTAAAATGCTCTTATCTGAAATAGATGCATCACCAAAGGTTAAATTTTCTCTTAATGTACCTTCAAACGGAAATTCTTCTGAAAGGGATAGTCCCAAATGCGCTCTATAATGATTAATGTGTATGCCTGTTATAGATAATCCGTTTACATATATATTACCCAAAGCAGGTGTTGAAATGCCTGATAGAACACGTAGTAAACTTGATTTTCCTGAACCACTTTCACCTTGAATAATAATTTTACTATTAGGGTTTATTTGTAATGATATATCTTGTAGTATGGGTTTTTCCCTATTTGACACTTTATGTGTTATACTGTCTAACTCTAAATGTATACCATCATCAAAATTTATTTTTTCGCCATCTTGTGATTCTAAAGGTTTATCTACAACTATGCCTAACTTTTCTATCGAAGTTAGCATATCATACAAGGTTTCTAATCCTAAAATGAGTTTTTCTATGGATGTAATAACCAATAAAATAATAATTTCAGCAGCGACAAACTGCCCAATATTCATTTTTTGATTTAATACTAACATACCACCAATTATTAATAAACCTGCGGTAATAAGAGCCTTAAAACCTATCATTTTGATGTATTGCAATTTTATAATCCTAAAATGATTTTCTCTTGCCGTCAAATAATTTTCTACCAAAGCATCATTTTTATTTAATGCTAAACTTGTTTTTCCTGATAGTTTAAAACTAATATTAGAGCGTGCTATTTCTTGAATCCAATGTGCCACTTTGTACTTAAAGTTTGATTCTTCTAAACTTGTTTGCAATCCTTTTTTAGCAGTATATTGAAAAACTAAATAAACTGAACCTAACAAAACAATTCCAAAAACAATAAATAATGGATGGTAAAAGGACAGTAAAATGAGTGCAAAAATAACTTGTAATAATGCGGATGGCACATCTATAAGGACTTTAGATAGCCCTTTTTGAATAGTGAGCGTATCAAAAAAACGATTGGCTAATTCTGGTGGATATTCATTTCGTAATGCTACCATTTTAAACTTTGGAAACCTATAACTTAACTCAAAAGAAGATTTAACAAATATGCGCTGTTGTATTGTTTCTATAATGCGTAATTGCATTAGGTTTAAAACACCCACAAAAACAACACCTAATGTAACCAAAACAACTAAAATAACCCAAGAGGTAGATATTTGAGCACCTTGAATAAGGTTTACTATGGCTTGAATGCCTAAAGGTAAAGACAAGGCTATTAAACCTGAAAAAATGGCGTAATAGAATATTTGCCAAATGTCTTTTCTTTCAAGAGCAAGTAATCTAAAAAAACGTTTTAAAGGTGTTAATTTTTCTTCGCTCATATCTTTTTCGCATTTAATATTCTAAAAACTAAATCAGTCAAAAATTGAGCAGGTGTTGTATCTTTTTTACAATCTGTAATGCTTGGAAAATGATTGTGCAAAAAATGTTGATGTAATGCCGTTTCTATAATTGTGCTTGCTAAACTTGTTGCGTATATATAATCTACATCAATTTGCAGAATCATTTCTTTAAGTCTTGTAATTAAACGTTTGTAAACCTTAAAATAACCTTCTTGATTTTCCTTATCTACTTCTTTGGTTAAGAATGATTTAGAGTTTTCTTCAATGATAATTCGGTTGAGTGTTACCTCGTTTATGTGCGTGTGTTTTGAATCTTCTTTAACAGATTTGGTGGTTATCTCTATTGCTTTTTTTAGTTTTTCAACAGGATTTGTAATGCTATGCGTTTCTATAACAAGTTGATACTCTAACCAAGCCCAATACCAACTTGACAGGTAAATTAATAGTTTATGTTTGTTGTCGAAATAACGGTATACAGAACTTTCATTAGAACCTATTTCTGCACCTAATTTTTTAAAAGTAAAAGCATCAAAACCTATTTTATCTATAAGTTTTATACTATGCTCAATTATTCGCTTTCCTAAATCGGAAGATTCAGGGTCTTTATTATAAATTGATTCTTGTACTGATATTTTAAAATTTGAGACCAATCTATCCATAATTAAAATATTAAAACGCAAATATAATAGTATTACTATTAATTATGCAAATAAAATATTCGTTAATTCAAAAATGAGTATTTTTGAAGTCCTATGTATCCATACCATAACAGAATAAAACAGCGCATTTAAAATGGAGAACTCATAAAATATGAGTATGTCGAAATGTATAAAAACATCTCGCCTTGTTTACTGCTGTATTTCAATACTGAGCCTTATATAAGACCTATTAGAGAATATCGATTCAAAGAATATGAGCCATTACTAAAAACAATAGGATAGTTATAAAATTACATTTTGTTTAAAATTTTCCAAATCAGGTAAGGTATTAAAGCCAATAAAGGATAATATATAAAGCCAAAAGTAGTCATTATTAAACTACCGTACCAAGTATCAGTTTCAAAATAATGTTCCTCATATTCGGAATCCGAATACATATCATAGGTATCTGCATCCCAAGATTTATAGCCTTGTATATATTTGTAGCCTATAAAATCCCCTATACTGTTTCTTTTAAATACGAGTAATAATGATGAAAATATTGTGAGATAAACCAATAGTATTTTTATGGTCTTGGGTAATTTCAACTTAAAAAGCCTTATTACTAAAGCAAAAACAGGAATAAAAAGCCACGTTATAAAATATTCAATTTTAAAAGGGTCTATATAAACGCTTAAAATAATTACTAATGCAATCAATAGAAAAATGCCAATATATACTAAAGGCGTTTCAGTAATTAATCGGTATGCCTTATATTTTTTAAGGTGCTTATGGGCTTTCCTTTGTTGGGTATTCACTAATTCCCAATCGTTATTTAAAACCTCAACTATATTCATAACTATTGATTTTTATGCTCATTCATAATTTTATCAATAGCATCAAAGCCTTTTTGCATATCTGATTTTTCTTCCTCATCTTCCAAATCATCATCAGGCAAAATGTAATCAAAGGCTCTTTCTACGGTATAGTATCTGTTTGTTAGAAAGTTTGCTATACCTCTACTTGTAAAAAACACTATAAAATAGATATACCATTTTATACGGAAGTTTAACCAAAGTGATAAGGCAAATAGAATTATTGTAAGCGTTATTAAAGTGCCTAAAAAGTAGATGCGCTTACGTTTTCTAACATCTTTTTCAAATTGCTGTTGTGGTGTCATTGGTAGTAATTTTAATTTCCACCAAGTCCAAGTGAAGTATTTATGCACAAAAAAAGCGTGGACTTTAACCTATTCAATTTAGAGGCTCTGACAAAGCCCATCCACAAACAAGTATATACACCCACGCCGAAACGTAAGCGATAGACCTATTATTCTTGTGGATAATTGAAACTGTCAGATTTCTAAATTCAGAATAATTGCTAACGCTATGCAATATTTTAACTACTACAAACTTACGAAAGTTTGTTTTAAGAGTTTTCAAATTTTGTTACATCAAATCATTTAAGCATACATTTATTTTCAGTTTAACTAATAGGTTGCGCAATTATGGGTACAAATATGGGTGCATTTTTAACAAAATAATCGCAACAAAAAACCTAACAATCTAAAGATAAGAAAGTTAGGTTTAAAAAATGTGGTGCCTCCAGGAATCGAACCAGGGACACAAGGATTTTCAGTCCTTTGCTCTACCAACTGAGCTAAGGCACCATCGCGTTAGCGGATGCAAATATAAATGTATTTTTTATACAATTCAAAACTATTTTAAAAAAAATCTGTTTAATTTTGAACGAATAAAAAATAATAAATGAACTTAATTATTGATGTAGGAAATACCAGAACAAAACTTGCTGTTTTTAAAGATAGCAAAATGGTTCATTTTGAAATATTTAACCAAAACAACTTGTATCAAAAGGTTGAAAACTGTGTGAAAAAATTTAATTGTAACCATGCAATAATTTCTTTTGTGGGTGCAATTGAAAAAGATGAAACTGATAAAATTAAAGAATGTATACGATTAATTGAACTAACAAATACAACTAATGTTCCTTTCAAAAATTGTTATAAATCACCTAAAACATTGGGTGTTGACAGGATTGCCTTGGTGGCGGCTGCTTTCGAACAATTTCCAAATAAAAATGTACTAATTATTGATGCAGGAACTTGCATTACATACGATTTTATTGATAATAAGGGTCGGTATCACGGCGGAGCTATATCTCCTGGGATTTCAATGCGATACAAAGCGGTTCACACTTTTACAGATAAATTGCCAAAATTAACTCCTGTTTTTTTAGATAAATTAATTGGAGATACAACAGAGAATAGTTTACATATTGGAATATTGGGAGGTGTTATAAGTGAAATTGATAGTTTTATTGATAAGTATAGAAAAAAAAATATGGAATTAACGGTTGTTTTAACAGGTGGAGATGCGAATTTCTTGGCTAATAGATTAAAAAATAGCATATTTGCCAATCCTAAATTTTTATTGCAGGGATTAAATACAATTTTGACCTATAATTTGAAATAAATGTTAAGAAAAATAATAGTAGTTTGTACACTATTTGTTACTGTTTTAAGTATTGCACAAAAAAATAACACGTCTGCTTATTCATTTTTTGGTGTTGGTGATAAAAACGATGCAATGTCGGTAGAACAACTAAGTATGGGTGGTGTTGCAGTTGCTTTTAGTGATGCTTACCATTTAAATTTTGCAAATGCAGCTTCAAATTCTTCATTGTTGTTTACAACCTATACAATGGCACTTGAGAACATGAATATGACTGCCAAAGATGCAAATAATAAAGAAAATGCAGCAACAACTTTCTTATCATATATTGCTGTAGGAATACCATTTGCCGATAAGGGAGGCATGGCATTTGGTTTATTGCCAAACTCTACTGTGGGCTACTCTATTATTTCAAATATAACTGATGTAGAAAATAATACTCTTGAAGCCACACAATATACCGGTGAAGGAGGAACAAACAAGGTTTTTCTTAACTTTGCCTACAAACCATTAAAAGATTTAAGTATTGGTGTGCAAGGTAATTATGTATTTGGTAAAATTGAAAATAACATTATAAATCAGGTTAAAGATGTAGCCTTAGCAACCCGCTACCAAACAATTTCTTATGTAAAAGGTTTTTCAGTAAGTGCTGGATTTCAGTATAAGAAAAAAATTAATGAAAAAATTGAACTAAATTTGGGAGGAAGTTTTGATTTGGAAAATACGGTTACATCTGATGGAAATGAGTATCTGTATTCTGTAGTGTTGGCAAATTCATTATCTCCTAGAGATACTATAGTAAACAATTCAAGTAGCGGTAAAATAATTACACCATTAAAAAGTACTGTTGGAATTGGTATAGGGAAGGAAAATAAATGGTTTGCAGGAGTTGATTACAGCACCCAAGAACCTATTAAATTACAGGGAGATATAGCCAGTCAGTTTTCTAAAATAAGCTATGATAAGTATAGTAGGATTTCTGTTGGAGGGTTTTATTTGCCTAAAATAAATTCTATAAGTAGTTACTGGGAACGTGTAACATACAGGGCTGGGATTAAATATGAGAATACAGGACTAATGGTAGACGGAAACGGAAATGGAACTGATTTCACACCTATAAAAGATTTTGGCATATCTTTTGGGGTAGGTTTACCGCTAAGCAAGCAGTTGTCTAATTTAAATGTAGGATTTGAAATTGGGAAAAGAGGAGAAACCGCTAATGGTTTGGTGCAGGAGAACTACATTAATTTTAGACTAAGTATGTCACTAAACGATAAATGGTTTAAAAAAGTAGAAATATTTTAATTTAAAGGATAAGTACGATGAGAAAAATGAAACAAATTTTAGCTTTAATGTTTTTTATAGTTTCGGCACCAATTGTATTTTCACAAGTTGATAATGCTGAGGCAAATATAAAATACAATCTTTTTAAAGGTGATTACAAAGCAAAAAAATACGACGCTGCATTTGAAAACTGGCTGTGGTGTATGGATAATTGTCCTGATCTTTCCGTGAATATTTACAAATACGGAATCAAAATTGCGAATCATAAATTAAAAACAGCAAAAACACCGGAAGAAAAAGCCGAAGCAGCTAAAATTGTTGAAAGGGTTTATACGCAACGGTTAAAACACTTTCCAAAAGATTTGGGAAGAGTGTATAGCGATTATGCAACCTTTAAAGCATCGCAAGGAGCTTCTGATGATGAAGTGTTTGTATTGCTTGAAAAAGCTTTCAAGGCAGATGCTATAGACATGTCTGCTAAAAATATTTACATGTATTTTGATTTAATATTGAATAAGTATAAAGACACAGATCCCCAGGTTGTATTTGATACCTATGACGTTGTTGGAGAAGGGGTAGAATTAAAAAGGGCAGAATATTCTAAAAGAATTGATGCCATAAACGCAAAAGATTCTGCCACGCTTGGAGCTAAAGATAAAAAAAGACGTAAAACCTATCAACAAATTCTTACAAATTTAACCTTGGTTGAAGGAGGGTTGGATGCTAAGCTAGCCGGAATTTCGACTTGTGAAAATCTAATTCCATTAAATAAGAAGAACTTTGACGAAAAGCGAAGTGATGCAATATGGTTGAGAAGAGCTGTTTCAAGAATGTACAATAAAGAATGTACAGATGATCCGTTTTATGACACATTAGTAGAAGCCTATGTAAAGGCTGACCCTTCACCTCAAGCCTCTGTATTTTATGCAGGTATCCTTATGAAAAAAGGAGAAACTACCAAGGCAATGGATTATTTTAAACAAGCTGTTGAACAAGAAAGCGACACTTACAAAAAAGCAACTTATTTGTTAAAAGTTGCTCAAATTTTAAGTAAAAAAGGAAGGAAAAGTGAAGCTAGAGGCTATGCCTATAAAGCAATTAAATTTCAGCCAACTATGGGTAAAGCTTATTTGCTAATAGGTAGTATGTACGCATCTAGCGCTAACTCTTGTGGTGATGATGTGGTATCTAAAAGAATGGTATATGTAGCAGCATTAAATAAAGCACTTAAAGCCAAAGCGGTTGACCCGAGTATAGGTAAACTAGCAAACAGGTTTATAAAGAGTTACTCAAATAATGTTCCTTCTAAAAAGGATTTATTTGTGGCCGGTGTTGAGTCGGGAACTCCACATAAAATAGGGTGCTGGATTGATGAAACCGTAAGAGTTCCATAAATTAAAATATTATAATTATATATTTGTGTATGACAAAACAGGTTATACATATTTTAAAAAACATTGCTGTTGTAATTACAATAGCAATGTTTTTTTCATGTACAAATGATGCTAAAACCGTAAAAGACTTTTTGGCCGATAAAAATTTACCCATTGGTGAGGCTGTAAATATTTTTCACAAACATACCGATTCGGGTAGGATAAATGTGAAAATGCAAGCACCGTTAATGCGTGATTTCAGTAACAGAACGAACCATCCTTATTCCGAGTTTCCAAAAGGAATACATATTACTTCAATAGAAAAAAATGGAGATTCTATTACTATAGAAGGTGATTATGCTAAAAATTATAAAAATACTCAGGTATCCGAAATTAAAAATAATGTGGTAATTTATAATTATGCACAAAAGCATAAATTAATTACTAATCAACTTTTTTGGGACCAAAAAACGCATTATTTTTTTACTGAAAAGAAATTTACTTTTTTTACACAAACAGATACCATTACAGGTGTTGGTTTTGAGGCAACTGAAAATCTGGAATCATGGTGGGTTAAAAACCAAACCGGAGTAATAACCATTAAAGATTAAATTATGCGAAAAACTTGGAGAATTTTTGAATACGGATACCTTATTGTGGCAATTGTTTTTATTGTTGAAACTGTGTTAAACTGGAATTCCAAAGAGCGTGCATATATGTTTTTGGGGTTTGCTGTATTAGCGGTTTTTATGTTCTTTTTTAAACGCAGATTTAGAAAGCGAATAGAAAAAAGAAATAAGGGTTAAATAGAATTTGAAATTGCTGTAAAATTGAACTCATTATGTAGTGAATAATGCCTGTTTCTCTTTTATAATTAAATACTAAATTGTATTTTCGCAAACTGTAATAATAAGAATTAATATAATGGCAATTTTATCAAAAATTAGAGATCGTTCCATGTTTCTAATCCTAATTGTAGGTTTAGCGCTTTTCGCATTTGTTCTTGATCCAAGCTCAATACAAAGTTTTTTCAGTTCAAGTAAAATAAACTTGGTTGGTGAAGTTAATGGTGAAGAAATTAATCGTGAAGATTTTGCTAGGCAGGTTGAAGCATATCAATCACAAGGAGCTGGAAGAACTTCAAATATACAAGCGGTAAACGCTGTTTGGAATTCTGTGGTTAGTGAAAAAATATTTGAAACTCAACTGGAAATGGCGGGAATAACTGTAGGCGAAAAAGATATTTGGGATGCCATGGTTGCCTTACCAGAGATTCAAAATTCACCGTTGTTCAAAAACGAAATCAATCTTTTTGATGAAGAGAAGCTAAAAGAATATATTGCTAATATGAAGGATGAAGCTGAAGCTGGAAATACAGAGGCCTGGCTAAATTGGCTTTCAACAGAACGAGGCATAAAATTAAATTTAGAGCGTCAGGCATATACATCTTTAGTTACCGCAGGATTGGGGGCATCTCTAAAAGAAGGACAAAGTGACTACTTATTTAACAATACTAAAATGGATGCGGAATACGTATTTGTTCCGTACACCACAATTCCTGATAGTCTAATAACAGTTTCAAAAGGTGAGGTTAAAGAGTATGTAGAAAAATATCCTAAGAAATTTAAGCCGGAGGCAACACGCTCTTTACAATTTATAAGGTTTAACATTGAACCATCTGCTACTGATGATGCTGAAATGAAAGCATATGTTGCAAGTGTTGTTAATGATAAAGAAGAATATAGTAATGCTGCAAAAACGACTGTTAAAATTCCGGGATTAAAAAATGCAACTGATTATGAAACTTTTTTAGCTGATAGTAAGTCCGATCTAGGTTTTGATGATACCTATAAATTCCAAAATCAAATATCAGCAAATGTTGCAGACGAAGTTATGAATGCTTCAATAAATGATGTTGTTGGACCTTACAAGCAAAATGGGTATTATAAAGTTTCAAAAATTATTGAAATTACTAAATTGCCAGACTCAGTTAAATCAAGCCACATAATTGTCCCTTATATTGGTTCAACAGGTTCGACTTCAACAAAATCAAAAGAAGCTGCTAAAAAAACAGCCGACAGCATTTTTACACTGGTTAAAAACAATAAATCTAAATTTACTGATATTGCTAACGAAATAAATACCGATGGCACCAAGGGTAAAGGTGGTGAAATTGGCTGGGTAAGAAAAGATCAGGCTTTTAGCCCAAATTTTGATAGAAGTTTTGCTAATTTTATTTACAAAAATAGTGCTAAAAAAGTAGGTGTTGTTGAAACAGCATTTGGTTACCATGTTATAAGAATTGATGAACAAACAAGTCCACAAAAAGCAGTTAAACTTGCTACATTTGCACGGTTAATTGAAGCTTCGGAGGTTACTGAAAATGCTATTTTTGAGAAAGCTGAAACTGTAGCAGCTAATCTGGCTGATGGTAAAACTTTAGATGATATAGCAGAGGAAAATACCTATAAAGTTCAAACCGCATTGAATTTGAAGGCATTGGCCGAAAATGTTCCGGGATTAGGAAGTCAACGTCAAATAGTTACTTGGGCTTTTAATGCAGATAGAGAGTTGAATGACTCTAAGCGTTTTGATATTGAAGTTGGAGGTAAAAGAGGCTATGCAGTTGTAGTTTTAAATTCAATAACTGAAAAGGAAGATTTTGCTTACGGCTCTGAAGTAATTTCAAGAGTGCGTCCAATTTTGGTTAATGAGAAAAAAGCTGCATTAATTGCTGAAAAATTAAAAGGTTCAACGCTTACAGAAGTTGCAGAAAAAAATAATACTATAGTTAGAAATGCTTCATTAGTGGCGTTGTCAAGCCCTGTACTGTCGGGTGTTGGAAATGAGCCTGCAGTTGTTGGAGCAATGTCTACTCTTAAAGTTGATGAAACATCTTCTCCAATAAATGGCGTTAAGGGTGTTTTTGTGGTAAAGGTTACAAATCGTGAAGAACCGACTGAATTAGAAAATTACGATAATTTCAGAAATAGGCTGGTTGGTCAATTAAGAGGCCGTAGTTATCAGTTATATCAGGTTTTACAAGAAACAGCTGAAATTGAAGATTACAGAGCCAAATTTTATTAATAATTAAGATAAATGATATAAAAAAAGCGAGCATTTTACATTGCTCGCTTTTTTTATGGCTGTATTTGAAGTTACCTGTTCATTGAAATCAAAAACTCTTCATTTGAGTTGGTGTACTGAATTTTGTCCTTTATAAACTCCATTGCTTCAACGGGGTTCATATCGGCTAAATACTTACGTAAAATCCACATACGTTGCACCGTATTTTGATCTAATAATAAATCATCTCTTCTCGTGCTAGACTTAACTAAATCAATTGCCGGGTAAATTCTTCGGTTTGCAATATTTCTTTCTAATTGTAATTCCATATTACCTGTTCCTTTAAATTCCTCGAAAATAACCTCATCCATTTTTGACCCGGTTTCTGTTAAAGCAGTGGCGATAATTGATAAAGACCCGCCTTTTTCAATATTACGTGCTGCTCCAAAAAATCGTTTTGGCTTATGTAAAGCGTTGGCATCAATACCACCCGATAATATTTTACCTGAAGCAGGTGCAACAGTATTGTAGGCGCGTGCCAACCTGGTAATAGAGTCTAATAAAATAACTACATCATGACCACATTCAACCAATCTTTTTGCCTTTTCTAAAACTATATTTGCAACTCTTACATGTTTCTCAGCGGGTTCGTCAAAAGTAGAAGCAACAACTTCACCCTTAACGCTGCGCTGCATATCTGTTACTTCTTCAGGACGCTCATCTATCAATAAAATTATTTGATACACTTCCGGATGGTTTGCAGCTATGGAATTGGCAATATCTTTTAGCAACATTGTTTTACCTGTTTTCGGCTGTGAAACAATCATTCCTCTTTGCCCTTTTCCAATAGGTGAAAATAAATCAATAATTCGCGTAGATAAGGTACTGGCTCTCCCGGCTAAATTAAACTTTTCTTCAGGAAACAAAGGTGTTAAATGCTCAAATGAAACACGGTCTCGTACAACATTTGGATTTAAGCCATTAATTTTTGAAACTCTGATAAGCGGAAAGTATTTTTCGCCCTCTTTTGGTGGTCTCACAACCCCTTTCACCGTATCACCGGTCTTTAAACCAAAAAGTTTTATTTGTGATTGCGATAAATAAATGTCATCTGGTGAAGACAGGTAATTATAGTCTGATGAACGTAAAAAACCATATCCATCCGGCATCATTTCTAAAACACCTTCGCTTTCTATAATTCCATCAAATTCATAATCAGGGTCTCTATAACGGTTACCATTATTACGCTGGTGACCTCTGTGGTCTTTTTGAGATTTGTGTTGTTTATTTTGTTGTTTAGGTTTATGCTGTTGTTTAGGGTTTTTTGGCTGTCCTTCAGTTTGTTGTTTTTCTTCAGTATTTTTTTGATGAGCAGCTTCCTCTTTGTGAACCTGTTTAACAACAGGCTGGCCATTATTTGACGGTTTTTGTACTTGTCTAGTTGGTTTATGCTTTGCAGATTCAACAATAGTACTTTGCTCTTTTTTCTGCATAGATTCTTGTTTAGGCCTGTCTTTTGGCTCTTTCTGAGGTTGTTCCTGATGTTTTGGAGCTGAATTTGCAGTACCTGGCGCTTTTTTTGCAATGCGTTTTCTCCGAGGTTTCCCTTCAGTTTGGGTCTGAGGTTGCTTTACAACCTTTGCAGGTGTAGCGGCTTGAATATCGAGTATTAAATAAATTAAATCTAATTTTTTTAACTGACTGTATTTCTTAGCTCCAATTTTTTTAGCGATTTCCTGTAATTCAACAAGAGTTTTTTCCTTTAGTTGGGAAATTTCAAACATTATGTTAATTTGTAATTATTATTATATGAACTATTTTCAAATTCTTTAAAGAATTTTATTGAAAATTAAATTAGCGGTGATTATTTGATTTTAGTTGTAGCTCCAGTACAATTTTGTAGTAGGATATTGCAAATATATAAATTTATTTTAATAAAGTTATGTTTACAGGTTGAAAAATAAAATGTATTTTTGTTGTCTAAAAATCAGAAATGATACAAAGAGTTCAGTCATTATATCTGTTAATTGCCACCTTACTTTCGGGTGGTGTTGTTTTTTTTGTGAATTTATGGGTAACAGGTGAAGGTAAAGAATTTTTTGTATGTGATGTTTTAGGTTCTGGAAACAAGCTGCTTTTAACAATGGGGAGTTTGTTTTTTATCTCGGCTTTAATAACTTTTTTTGCAATTTTTAAATTTAAAAATAGGCGATTTCAATTTGTTTTAGGTCGTGTAGCAATTTTGATCAATTTTATTTTATTAGGCATACTCGTATATTTTACACAAAATTTATCTGGAGAAATTAAAGTTTCTGAGAAAGGTATTGGGTTGCTCATTCCTGTTTTTACTATTGTTTTTGTGGTTTTGGCCAATAAAGCAATTAAGAAGGATGAGGAACTTGTAAAATCTGTGGATAGATTACGGTAAACCTAACATCTTAGTATATTTAGTGCAGAAAAACCATTTTAGCTTGTCTAAAATGGTTTTTTTAATGTCTTTTTTCCAGTTCTATTACTTCTAAATTTTGAATTTTGGCATTATCAATTTCAAAACGAAGCATAGTTCTTACCTTGTGAAAACCCGACTTCCCTGCTGCTCCAGGGTTCAGGTGCAACAAATTCAGTTTTTGGTCGTACATCACTTTTAGTATATGAGAATGGCCACTAATAAAGAGCTTTGGAGGGTTTTTATAAATAGCTTCTTTTATTCGAGAGTTATAGTTTTTGGGATAACCTCCTATATGGGTTATCCAAACTTGTACACCTTCTGTTTCAAATTTATTATCTAACGGAAACTCGGTTCTTATAGCTCGGTTGTCAATATTTCCGTAAACAGCTTTAACGGGTTTTAATTGTTTCAAAGTTTCAATAACCTTGTAATCACCAATATCACCGGCGTGCCAAATCTCATCTGCTTGCTTCACAAATTTCAAAATCTGATCATCAATAAAGCCATGAGTATCTGAAAGCAACAGTATTTTTTTCATGTTAAGGTTAAAAATTAAACTCGGAAATAAGGTTTATATTTGCATTCGTACAAAAATAACAATTCGATTGAGATATTTTTTAGAACTTGCTTATAAAGGAACAAATTACCATGGTTGGCAATTGCAGCCCAATGCCATTACCGTACAAGAACTTATACAAAAGGCATTATCAACAGTTTTAAAAGAAAATGTGGAAATTGTTGGTGCAGGAAGAACAGATACAGGTGTGCATGCCGAACAACTTTTTGCTCACGTTGATATGAATACCGCTTTTGATAAAGCAATATTGTTGTATAAGTTAAATGCGTTGTTACCTAAAGATATTGCAATTATTAACATATTTAATGTAAGTGAAACCGCCCATGCAAGATTTGATGCAGTATTTAGAAGTTATGAATATAGAATACACCTTGGAAAAACCCCCTTTTTAGTTGATACTTCTTGGCAATTAATTAATAAAAAGTTAAATATTGTTAAAATGAATGAGGCGGCGAGAATTTTACTAACTTACAACGATTTTCAATGTTTTTCTCGTTCAAACTCTGATGTAAAAACGTATCGTTGTGAAATTAATGAAGCAAAATGGATGCAAACAGAAAATATGCTTATTTTTTATATTACGGCAAATCGTTTTTTGAGAAACATGGTTAGGGCTATTGTGGGCACTTTGATTAATGTTGGGAGCGAGAAAACAAGTCTTGAAGATTTTAAAAAAATAATAGAAAGTAAAAACAGGTGTAATGCCGGTCCTTCAGCCCCTGCACAAGGATTGTTTTTAACTAAAGTTGTTTATCCTAAAACAATTTTTATAAATGAGTAAAAAAATTACAGGAAAAGCCTTTGATGCTAAAATATTTATCCGATTAATGGGGTTTGCCAAAAAATACCAATGGCAATTTGTTGTTGGAACCTTGTCAGCTGTTTTATTGTCGGCTGTAGCTGTAGCAAAGCCTATTTTATTAAACGAAATTGTAAACACCTATTTTGAAAATAAGGATAAGCGAGGGATTTTAAATTTCTCATTGCTCATGTGTGGTTTCTTGTTGACGGAGGTGTTTTTGCAATTTGCATTTATTTATAAAGTAAATTGGTTAGGGCAACATATAATTAAGGATATAAGAGTTCAGTTGCAAAAGCATATGTTGCAATTTAAAATGGCTTATTTTGATAAATCTTCTGTAGGAAAGTTGGTTACACGATTGGTTTCAGATACCGAGACCATTGCGCAATTTTTTGGACAAGGTTTGTTTATGATAATTAGTGACTTGCTTAAAATGCTGGTAGTTGCTATTGTTATGGTATGGATGAACTGGAAATTAGCTTTAATTGCATTTATAGTACTTCCAATTTTAATTTATGCTACCAAATTGTTTCAAATAGCTATTAAATCTGCCTTTCAGGAAGTTAGAAAACAAGTAGCAAACTTAAATGGATTTGTACAAGAACGTGTTACAGGGATGAAAATAGTGCAACTGTTTAATCGTGAAAAAATTGAATATCAAAATTTTGTTGCAATTAATGAAAAGCATAAAAAAGCACATATAAGAACTGTTTGGTATTATTCAATTTTCTTTCCTATAGCCGAAATTTTATCATCCATTGCTGTTGGATTGTTGGTTTGGTATGGAGGGATGGATATTTTAGCTTCAGGGATTACCAATGCAGGGCAAATAATAGCATTTATCTGGATGTCGCAAATGCTGTTTAGGCCGCTGCGCCAAATCGCCGATAAATTCAATACTCTCCAAATGGGTATGGTTGCCGGTGACCGTGTTTTTGAGGTGCTTGATACTCACAGCCAAATTACAAAAACAGGAAAGGTAGAAGCCGAACATTTTAAAGGAGATATTGCCTTTAAAAATGTACACTTCAGTTATGTAAAAGGCGAGGAGGTTTTAAAGGGGATATCATTTAAGGTAAAGGCAGGAGAAACTGTTGCAATTGTTGGTGCTACTGGTGCAGGGAAATCGACCATTATTAATTTGGTAAACCGATTTTATGAAATTGATAAAGGCGAAATTTGTATAGATAACCATAATATTGAACAATATACATTACCATCTTTAAGAAACCAAATAGCTGTAGTTTTGCAAGATGTATTTTTGTTTTCAGATTCCATCTTTAACAATATTGTTTTAAGCAATACAACTATTACATTAGATGAAGTTAAAAAAGCAGCTAAGGAAATAGGTATTCATAATTTTATTATGAGTTTACCCGGTAATTATAATTATAATGTAAAAGAAAGAGGTGTAATGCTTTCATCGGGTCAGCGCCAATTAATTGCATTTTTAAGGGCTTATGTTAGTAAGCCAAGTGTTTTAATTTTAGATGAAGCTACTTCTTCTATCGATTCTTATTCTGAAAAATTAATTCAAAAAGCTACTGATAATATTACCAAACACCAAACATCAATTATAATAGCACACCGCTTAACAACTGTTAAAAAGGCCGATAGAATTATTGTTATGGATAAAGGTGAAATTGTTGAACAAGGTTCGCATGTAGAATTGCTTAGAAAAGATGGTTATTACAAAACCTTGTATAATATGCAGTTTGCTAGTGAAGTTGCATAGGTTGTTTTAATTTAAATCATACCTAATAGTTTCAATAAGCTCGTTTGTGTTTTTAAAAAGTACAAATTCTCCATCTTTTATATAAACTATTTTTCCGGTTTCTTCAGAAACCAATAAGCAAAGTGCATCAGTTTTTTCAGTAATGCCAATAGCTGCTCTATGACGTAAACCAAACCTTGAAGGTAGGTTTTTGTTAGAAATTGGGAGTATTACGCGGGTTGCTGTAATAAAGTTTTCTTTAATAATTATGGCTCCATCGTGTAACGGACTGTTTTTATAAAAAATACTTTCAATAATGGGCTTGTTAATTTCTGCATTCATTATATCGCCGGTATTTTTAACAAAGTCTAAATTTTGTGTTCGCTCAAAAACAATTAAGGCTCCTGTTTTAATAGCTGCCATAGCCTCACAGGCCTCAACAACAGCTTCTACATTAGTATTTACGTGTATTTCAGTTTTTAAAAAACTAATTTGTTTTAAAAAATTTCTCTTACTGGTAAAATTTGTTGAACCCAACATTAACAAGAATTTCCGTACTTCGGGTTGAAAAACTATTAAAATAGCGATGGCTCCTAAACTAATTAAAGCTCCCAATAAGCCACTTAGCATTTCCATTTGTAAGGCTTGCGTAATTTTCCAAATTAAAACTACCAATGCAATTCCAATAAATATATTTATGGCAACAGTTCCTTTTAAAAGTTTGTAAACGTAATATAGTAAAACTGCTACTAAAACAATGTCGAGTATATCTAAAAAGGAAATATCTAAAAAATCGAGCATTTCAATTGTTTTTGTAAAAATAGGAAAAAGAATACATAAAAAAACTAATAGTACCGGCAATTTAGAGTTTGGCCCGGATTGAAAATAATTTCATTTGAATTTAAAACTATGCTGTTGTTTAACAACTTGTTAATTGTGATTTTGTAGTTTAAATAATCTTGATACAAAAGGTCGTTGCTAAAAAGTAATTGTATTTCAATAACAGATATGTCTGAAGATTCCTTTGCTTGTAACAACGCTAATAAATTTGATTCTAATGAAGTTGGAAATATAATTTTGTTATTAATACAAATTGTATTGTTTTTAAAAATAAGTTTAATAATTTGCTTTTTTTCATCATCAGTTTCATTTTTTGAATATTGATTGAGATCTGAGTCTAAAATTGTATAACTAACCTCATCAAATTTTAATAAGGAAAGTTTTTTAGTGTTTGCATCGGCATAACTAAAATAATCATGCATTCCTTCTTTTGAATGTAAAGATTTTGCGTGTTTTTCTTTTAATTTACCGACTGTTGGTATAATTGCTTTTAAAGGTAGCCGCTTATCAATATTATACACCCAATGCGTACTGCTAATGGTGTTTTTTTTATTTAATTTAACCAAGGTGTCGTTATTTTTTACATCAAAAAAAAGCCAAACTTGAGAATGGTTATGCAATTCTTGCAGTCCTTTTGCTTGAATTACAGGTAATTTTACTTCCTTGTTTTTACAACTTACAAGCAAAAAACCAAAACATAAAATGGCAATAAATCTCAGTATCATTCTTCAAGCAGGTTTACAATTTTTATGGCTTCAATAGCTTCCTTAACGTCGTGTACTCTTAAAATAGACGCACCATTAAGTAAAGCAACGGTGTTGGCCGCAGTTGTTGCGTTTAAGGCATTATCTTGTGAAATTTCCAACGGTTTAAAAAGCATCGACTTTCTTGATAGCCCGGCTAAAATAGGTTTTTCTAAATTTTTAAAATACGTCATGTTTTTAAGTAAATCGTAATTATTTTTAAGGGTTTTTCCAAAACCAAACCCTAAATCGATAACAATATCATTTACTCCTAAGCCGTGCATTTCATTAATTTTTTTAGAAAAATAAATGAACACTTCTTTTACAACATCTTCATAAACAGGTTTATTTTGCATATTTTGTGGTATTCCCTGCATATGCATCATTATGTAAGGAACTTGTAATTGAGCAACTACTTGAAACATGTTTTTATCTAAATTTCCTGCTGAAATATCATTAATAATACAAGCTCCTTCAAGAATGCAGTTTTTTGCAATAGCACTTCTAAAGGTATCTACAGATAAAATGGCCTTCGGAAATGTTTTAACTATTTGTTTAATTACCGGAATGATTCTTTGCGACTCTTCATTTTCTGAAATGTGTTTGGCTCTCGGTCTTGATGAATAAGCACCAACGTCAATAATTGTAGCACCTTCAACTAACATTTCTTCAACCCTTTTTAATACATCAGAAATGTTATTGTAATTACCACCATCGTAAAAAGAATCTGGGGTTATATTTAAAATACCCATTACCTTTGGAGACTCCAAATTTAATAAGTTGCCATTACAATTTATGCTATACATTATTTTACAACTTTATTAATTACTTTAGTCATTTCAGGAGCTTGGTATTGAAACATTTTTGAAATTAGATTGGGAATCGAATTTTCAACAATAAGCATTTCTTTGTTTGATTGTTTTAAATAACCTTCTTGCACCATTACATTGAGTTGTTTTATCAAATAATCAAAAAAACCATTTGTATTTAAAACTCCAACAGGTTTACGTTCAATTCCTAATTGACCAAGCGTAAGAGCTTCAAAAATTTCATCTAAAGTTCCAAAACCTCCCGGTAAAGCTATATACCCGTCAACCATTTTACTAATTTTCACTTTGCGTTTACTCATTGTTTTGGTAACTATCATTTTTGATATATTGTTATGGGCAACTTCTTCGTGCCTCAGTAATCCGGGAATTACTCCAATTACCTCTCCTTTTTGTGCTAACATAGTATTTGCTATGGCGCCCATCATTCCAATTTTACCACCACCATAAACTAATGAGATGTTATTTTCAACAAAATAAGTGCCTAACAACATCGCCTCATTTTTATAGATATCGTTAAATCCTAAACTTGAACCGCAAAAAACAGCTATTTTTTTCATACTAATTAAATATTTCAGATATCTTCAACTAATCAATTTCTAATAAGAAAGTGTAATATGTTAAATTGAATTTTTATTTCATTAAATTTGTTCGAAATTTACGCAAATAATTAAAGTTTTATGCAACAAACTTCAAAACAATACAACGAGGTTATAGAAAAATGCCGTTCCTTATATATTAATAAATTAAAAGATTATGGTAGTGCATGGCGAATTTTACGCTTACCATCATTAACCGATCAAATTTTTATTAAAGCGCAACGCATAAGACAATTGCAAGAAAGTACAGCACGTAAAGTTGATGAAGGTGAGGAGTCTGAATTTATAGGCATTATTAACTACTCTGTAATGGCACTTATTCAGCTTGAAAAAGGAATTGCTGAACAACCTGATTTGTCTGTTGATGAAGCAGTTGATTTGTATGATAAACACGTGGCTGTAACCAAAAAATTAATGAAAGATAAAAATCACGATTATGGTGAAGCTTGGCGCGATATCCGCGTGAGTTCACTTACCGATTTAATTTTACAGAAGCTTTTACGGGTTAAACAAATTGAAGATAATAAGGGTAAAACTCTCGTTTCTGAAGGGATTGATGCCAATTATCAAGATATGATAAATTATGCGGTATTTGCGTTAATTCATTTTAATGAAATGGATTAATGCGGTTTATAAAGCAAATACCAAGGTTACTAGTTGCGATAACTTTTTTATTTTCGGGCTTTGTTAAACTGGTTGATCCCTTGGGTACGTCCTATAAACTAACAGAATATTTTACTGAAGATGTTTTGGATTTACCCTTTTTAATTCCCTATGCATTACCAATAGCCATATTTTTGATTTTATTTGAAATAGTACTAGGGGTGATGTTATTGGTTGGGTACCTGCCAAAAGTTACCACTTGGAGTTTGGTGGGTATTATGCTCCTATTTTTATTTTTAACTTGGTACTCAGCGTATTTTGATAAAGTAACCGACTGTGGTTGCTTTGGCGATGCCTTAAAAATGTCTCCGTGGAAAACTTTTTATAAAAATGCAGTGTTGTTTTTACTGGTAATTTATTTGGTTTTTCAAATTAAAAATATACATCCTTTTATAAATATTAATGTAACTAAATGGGTAGTATTTATAAGCTTTACTATTTTTTTGTACATAATTTATTATGTGTTTATGCATTTACCTTTAATTGATTTTAGACCTTATGCGGTTGGGAAGAATTTACCTGAACAAATGCAATTTAAAGGCCAAGAGTTACCTCCGGTTCACGACTTTTATTTTGAAAATACAGAGGGCGTCGATTTTACAAATGCAATTTTAAAGGGTAACAAGGTATTGTTAATTGTAATGTATGATTTGGATAAATCAGACAAGGATGGTCTGGTGGGTCTTAATGATGTAATATCAAGTGCTTCACAAAATAGTTATATGGTGTATGCATTAACATCATCTGCTGCTGAAGCCTTTGAAAATATAAAAGCAAAATACAATCTTAATATTGTTTCATTATTTGGAGATGAAATAACCCTAAAAACAATAATTAGAGCCAACCCGGGAATTGTAATATTAAAAAATGGTACGGTTACCGGAAAGTGGAACTGGACGGATATTGAAAAAATTAATTTTTAACAAGTTGAAGAAATAATTTACATAGCACATAATGAAACAAATTTTATTAGTATTTGCGGGTGGCGGTTTTGGAAGTATTTTAAGGTATATTATGGGTAAATATTTAAACACCTTTGAAAATGCCTTACCTTATGGTACGCTATTAGCTAACTTACTTGGAAGTTTGTTAATAGGATTGCTTGCAGGTTACTTTTTAAAATTAACGACTATTTCAGATAATTATTCTTTATTTTTAATTACAGGTTTTTGTGGAGGTTTTACTACCTTCTCAGCCTTTACGCTTGAAAATCAGGTGTTCCTAAAAAACGGTGATTATTTTCAATTTTTATTATACACTTTTAGCTCAATATTTTTTGGGATTGTTGCCGTCTTTTTTGGGTGGTTTTTGGCAAAATTTATATAACTACTAACAATTTTGCAATTTGATTTTTGTTTTTTTGATGTTTTTTGACTTTTAATTCAGTAAAAAAATAACTTTTTTATTTTTTACCCTAAAAAATATAGGGTTAAAAATTCATAATACCATAAAAATATAACCAATGCCTCTGTAAAATTAGGGGTTAAAAAATATATTAATACTTTTGAGCCAAATTAACTGTAAAAACCACTTTATTATGAAGAAAATCGAAACAATTATTCGAAAATCAAAATTTGATGAAGTAAAAGAAGCCTTACATCAAATTGAAGTCAATTTTTTTAGTTACTGGGATGTAACAGGTGTAGGTAATGAAAAACAAGGCCATGTATATCGTGGTGTAAGTTACAGCACAACAGATATTCAGCGCAGATTTTTATCAATAGTGGTTTCAGAACCCTTTTTAGAGCGAACCGTTGAGGCAATTCTGCAATCGGCTTACACGGGAAATGTTGGTGATGGTAAAATATTTGTATCTAACATTGAAGAGGCCTACCGAATTAGAACCAAAGAAAAGGGATCAAACTCATTAAAATAAAAATCAACTACTAACTCAATTATTATGGAAAACACAATTTTTACTATAAATAATGTATGGATGATGATCTGTACAGCACTCGTATTTTTAATGCATTTGGGATTTTCACTTTTGGAAATAGGATTAACCAGACAAAAAAATACGATTAACATTCTTTTTAAAAATGTATTTATTATTTCAATTGGTTTGGTTTTATATGCCATGGTTGGTTTTAACCTTATGTATCCAGGCTCATTTATAGCCGGGGTAATTCCGGACTATTTTTTGAATTTATTTGGCTTAACTATTCCTGAAAATGGTTTGTCAGCTACTTATGCTGAAGGAGGGTATACCTATTGGACTGATTTTCTGTTTCAGGGTATGTTTGCAGCTACAGCAGCAACCATAGTTTCTGGAGCTGTGGCAGAGCGTATTAAACTGGGCGTATTTATGATATTTGCAATAATATATATAGGTTTTGTTTATCCTATTACCGGTTCATGGAAATGGGGTACAGGCTGGTTAGATGACTTAGGTTTTTATGATTTCGCAGGATCAACATTGGTGCACTCTGTTGGTGGTTGGGCGGCATTAGTGGCAGTTTGGCTATTGGGACCTCGAATTGGAAAATTTAAAAAGGATGGTTCTATAGGGGCTATTCCGGGTCATAATATCCCGTTGGCCACTGCAGGTGTTTTTATTTTGTGGATTGGTTGGTTTGGCTTTAATGGAGGCTCGGTACTATCGGCCGACCCTGCTAAAACTTCACTGGTTTTGGTGACAACCTGCTTGGCAGCAGCAGCAGGAGGATTATCGGCATTCTTAGTCTCTTTGTTCAAATATAAACAATACGATTTATCGATGTTCTTAAACGGAGTATTGGGTGGTTTGGTAGGAATTACTGCTGGCGCAGATATTATGTCGGTTACAGATGCCATAGTTATTGGTTTTATTGCCGGAGCATTGATAGTTTTAGGTGTTGGACTCATAGACAGGTTGAAATTAGATGATCCTGTTGGTGCTATTGCAGTACATTTAATATGTGGGGTTTGGGGTACTTTGGCAGTTGGTATTTTCGGCGAATTGGCCGGTTGGACTCAACTTGGTTATCAAGCTGTTGGTATTGTTGCTATTGGAGCTTTTTGTTTAGTAACAGCTTTTGGAATACTTTTAACCTTAAAGAAAACAGTTGGTTTAAGAGTTTCGGTGGAAGAAGAACAAGAAGGCTTGGATATTCATGAACACGGAATGGATGCGTATCCAGATTTTAGATTAAATCAACATTAATAAAATTTTAGATATTGTTAATAAATATGAAAATTAGAAAGGCTGTTTTACCCGATTCAAAAGAAATATGTGATATTTATAATTATTACATAAACAATACTATAGTAACTTTTGAAAAACAGTCAATATCAGTCAATGAAATGAATAATCGTGTTTCAAGCGTTAAGCAACAACATCCTTGGTTGGTGTGTGAGTTAAATAAAAAAGTAATCGATTATGCTTATGCCAACGCTTGGCGAACTAGAGAAGCATACAAGAATACTGTTGAAAGTGCAGTTTATATTCACCCTGAATTTATTTCAAAAGGAGTTGACACCTTACTGTATAGGGAACTCATAAATCAATTGCAAAAAACTAATATTCATGCAATTATTGGAGGAATTTCACTTCCAAATAAGGCTAGCATTGCTTTACATGAAAAATTTGGTTTTGAAAAAGTTGCTCATTTTAAGGAAGTTGGCTTTAAATTTAATAAATGGATAGATGTCGGTTATTGGGAGTTACTTTTCAATAACTAATAAAAAAACTACAATTTAATTCCTGTTTGTATTAAAAAATTAAGTAAAAAAATACTTAACAGGAACTGAATTGTCTAAAAAATAAAGTGTAATTAAAATTTAAAACTATGAAAATCAATAATATAAAACTGTTTTTTTTACTTAATATATGTTTTTTGGCCGCTACTTATTCTCAAGAAAAAAATAATACTCAATTTGATTTTGGAGTTGATTTTGCCAGTAGGTATGTTTGGCGTGGATTAGGATTGTCGGATTCACCGGCATTACAACCTTGGGCCGAGTTAACTACCGGAAATTTAACATTGGGCGTTTGGGCTTCCTACGAAACAGGTGGCCAAGTTGTTGGGCAAGAATTTGATTTGTATGTAAGTTATGCAATGGGACCGGTAGCAATTGGGTTTACAGATTATTCATTTCCTGTTGATGGTGCATCTGATGGGTATTTCAGAATTAAAAACCATATTGGAGAAGCCTTGATTAGCTTTGATGGTGTTAAAAAGTTTCCTTTAACTGCGGTTATAGCTATGAATGTATATAATGACAATAACAATTCTTTTTACACAGAAATAGGTTATCCTTTTAGGATAGGAAAAATTGAGTTGAGTGCATTTGTTGGTGCGGGTAATAAAATTTATACTTCGCAAAACGATTTTACCATTATAAATTTTGGATTTGGAGCGTCAAAAAGTATTAAAATTACCAACGATTTTAGTTTAGGAGTATCAACATCGGCAATTTATAATCCTGATACAGAAGATGCTTATTTGGTATTCTTAATTTCGTTATAATTTTTAGCCTGTCAAGCATTTAGCGGACAGGCTAATTTTTAACTTTTGTAAACATTTTCATGCCAACATTAACCTCAATTGGTAAAGTGTTCTCAACAGGTGGTATTGGGCACGAAAATTTATTATTATAAACACAATAAGGGTTGTATGCCTTGTTAAAATCAATAGTTATAGTTGGTGTTGTAATTTCTTCCAAACCTAAATCTATATAACGTCCACCACCATATGTAGTAATCCCGTTAGTTTGGTCGTAAAAAGGTAAAAATAATTGATTGTCTTCATCAAAACTTGCAGCAATTTTTTGCTCTTGGTAAATACCTAATTTATATTTTTTTCCTTGAATTGTGAAGCTTGCAATGGCATATTTTTTAAAAACCGGTATGCGCTCAGTATTGGTTTTCATTTCAAATGAAGGTGAATTTGGAGTGAGTTCTATATCAGCAATAACCTTAAAAGATTCATTTGCACTAAAAAAATCTAATTTTTTAAATACTTTTCGGTCTTCTTCCAATAAAGGTGAACGGTCTTTATCTGCAAACTGAACATTTAAAACGTATTGGTACATTTTAATTTCTTCTTCAAAACTCGTTTCTTTTTCTTTACAATTGCTTGCTAAAAGTAACAGTGAAATTAAAAAAGTTAATTTTTTCATTTAAAATTTAATTTTGCGTTCAAAAATACAAAATATTGAATAACAGCTTTCATAAAATTTTGTTGTAATTATTTTTTGTACATTTAAACTTTTTAATAGTAAAATTATGTTTTATAACACAAAAATCACCAAGGAAAAGAATGCAGAAAAAATAAATCTGCTTTGGGTTATTGATGTGATATAACTATGAATGTATAAACAATATCAATGTATAAAAACCCGGCTAGAGAGTCGGGTTTTTTAATTTTG
>CAYFFC010000003.1:102504-121318 GCA_964342295.1 uncultured Lutibacter sp.
CTGTTGGGATATTCATCACTATGGTTGTGGCTGATACCTTTAGACCGGCGATGTTTGTTTCTTTAAAAGCATATAGTAAAGTCGAAAACCAGACTAGGTCTTTAACCTTAATAAGATTAGCTATTAATTTAGGCTTTTCATTTGGACCTTTTTTAGGAGGTATAATTATTGCAACATTAAGCTATGCCGGATTGTTTTGGGTAGATGGTATAACCTGTATAGCAGCAGTATTATTGATGCGGTTTGTATTAAAATATAAAACCATAAAAGCTGCTGAGATTGATGAATATAAGTTGAACAATGCTAAAACATCGGTTTATAAAGATAAACCTTATTGGATATTTTTGGCTGTTGTTTTTTTAATGGGTTTTATTTTTCTACAACTATTTACAACTATGCCATTATATTATAAAGGAATTCATGGGCTTACCGAGGTTGAAATTGGTTTGATAATGTCGTTAAACGGATTTTTAATTTTTTTACTCGAAATGCCTCTAATTCATTATATAGAAGGCACCTTGTTTAACAGAATGAAAATAATAACATGGAGTTTGATTTTAATGGCTGTAAGTTTTTTGGTTTTAAATGCATCTGCCTGGAGTGGAGTATTAATTATTGGAATGTTGTTTATTACGCTTGGTGAAATGTTGGCCTTTCCTTTTACAAATAATTTTGCAATGAACAGGGCGCCTGAAGGTAGAGAGGGCAAATATCTGGCTTTGTACACTATGGCGTTTTCTTTGGCGCATATTTTTAGTGCCAAAACCGGAATGGAAATAATTGATGCATTTGGTTTTAACGCAAATTGGTATTTAATGGGGGTGTTAGGCTTTGTAGCAGTTTTATTAATGATTTGGCTTCAAAAATCATTAAAGCCAACTTAAGATAATGTATCCAAATAATATCTTATCCGACTTTGTAATTTTTAATTGCTTCTTTTACATTTTTACTGTCTTGTACTGCGTTTACTTTTGAGTTTTTATAAATTACCTTTCTGTTTTTATCTAACACAAAAGTCCATCTTTCAACAGTAATTTCACGTGTAAGAGTGATTCTTTTTCCAAATAATTCCCGTTCAATGCTGCCCCCTTTTGATATAGGGACACCAAATATTTTGGACAGCTTGCCTGCAAAATCCGAGAGTAAAGAAAAGTTTAAATCGTATTTCTTTTTAAAATTTTGTAAATTTTCAGGGCTATCTCCACTCACTGCAACAATAGTAGTATTTAATTGGTCAAATGTTGCTTTGTCATCTCTATAGGCGCAGGCCTGTTTGGTACAACCATAAGTCATAGCGGCAGGGTAAAAGTAAATTACCGTAAAATCTGAAGTGTTATTTTTTAATTCCCAAATATCTCCATTTTCATCCAATGCTGAAAAATTGGTAACTGTATCTCCTAATTCAATTGCATTAGAATTTTGAGCTTGTCCTATTATGGAATTTGTTGTAATTAATAAAATTAGCAGAAGTGTTCTCATTTTTTTAGTTTTTAGTACAACAATATTACATATTGTGATTGACAATTGTATAGGTTTAACAGTAAATTAACTTAAAAATAAGTGAAACCGCTATTCAAAAATAATATTGGATAGCGGTTTTATTGTTGGAAGTACATATTTAAAATTTCTAACTATTCTTCTTTAACACTTTCAATTAATATTTTTAAAATATCAATGGCGGCTTTAGATATTTTAGTTCCAGGTCCAAAAACACCAACTACACCCGCTTCAAATAAATAGTTGTAATCTTGAGCCGGAATTACCCCGCCTGCAATAACCATAATATCTTCACGTCCGTATGATTTTAATTCTTCAATTACTTGAGGAACCAGTGTTTTATGGCCTGCTGCCAATGATGAAATACCCAAAATGTGCACATCATTTTCAACGGCTTGTTTTACTGCTTCTTTAGGAGTTTGGAAAAGCGGTCCAATATCAACATCAAAACCTAAATCGGCATAACCGGTAGATACTACTTTGGCTCCTCTGTCATGACCGTCTTGACCTAATTTTGCAATCATAATTCGTGGTCTTCTGCCCTCTAATTCGGCAAACTTATCAGCCAATTGTTTGGCTTTTTCAAACTCACTATCGTTTTTAATTTCGTTGCTGTACACTCCTGAAATGGATTTAATGGTTGCTTTATAACGGCCAAATTCTTTCTCTAGTGCATCAGAAATTTCACCTAATGTCGCTCTTTTTTGAGCAGCATCTATTGCCAAATCTAATAAATTTCCATCACCTGTTTTAGCACATTGTGTTAATTTATTAAGTGCTTTAGTAACAGCATCGTTATTTCTATCGGTTTTAAGCTGATTTAATCGAGTAATTTGAGATTCTCTTACAGCAGCATTATCAACTTCTAAGATTTGTAGCGGATCTTCTTTTTCCAATTGGTATTTATTAACTCCAACAATGGTATCTTGATTACTGTCAATACGTGCTTGTTTTTTTGCAGCAGCTTCTTCAATTCGCATTTTTGGAATTCCCTGCTCTATGGCTTTGGTCATACCACCCAATTCTTCAACTTCTTGTAATAATTCCCAGGCTTTATTTGCAATTTCTTCAGTTCGATTTTCAATAAAATCGGAGCCTGCCCAAGGATCAACAGTCTTAGTAATCTTTGTTTCTTCTTGAATATAAATTTGGGTATTTCTTGCAATTCTTGCAGAAAAATCTGTTGGTAATGCAATAGCTTCGTCCAATGCATTGGTATGTAAACTTTGCGTTCCCCCTAATGCTGCTGCCATTGCTTCAATAGCCGTTCTGGCAACATTGTTAAAAGGATCTTGTTCGGTTAAACTCCATCCACTTGTTTGGCAATGTGTTCGTAATGCTAAGGATTTTGGATTTTTAGGATTGAATTGTTTTACCAATTTTGCCCAAAGCATTCTTGCTGCTCTCATTTTGGCAATTTCGCTAAAATGGTCCATCCCAATAGCCCAAAAGAAAGAAAGTCGTGGCGCAAACGCATCAATATCCATGCCACTGGCAATACCGGTTCTAATATACTCCAGGCCATCGGCAAGTGTATAGGCTAATTCAATTTCGGGTGTGGCGCCGGCTTCTTGCATATGGTATCCTGATATTGAAATGGAATTGAATTTTGGCATGTACTTACTGGTATATTCAAAAATATCAGCAATAATTTTCATGGAAGGCGTTGGAGGGTAAATATAAGTGTTGCGCACCATGAATTCTTTTAAGATATCATTTTGAATGGTGCCTGACAATAATTTTTTATCAACTCCTTGTTCCAAAGCTGCGACAATATAAAATGCCAATACCGGTAGAACGGCACCGTTCATGGTCATAGAAACAGACATTTTATCTAACGGAATTTGATCAAACAATACTTTCATATCTTCAACCGAGTCTATGGCAACACCTGCCTTACCAACATCGCCTTGAACACGTTCGTGATCAGAATCGTAGCCACGATGTGTTGCTAAATCAAATGCAACTGATAAGCCTTTTTGCCCTGCGGCTAAATTTCTTCTGTAAAAAGCATTGCTTTCTTCGGCGGTTGAAAAACCCGCGTATTGGCGAATAGTCCACGGCCTGCGAACATACATTGTGGAATATGGACCTCTTAAATTAGGAGCAATACCGGCAGCATAATTTTCATGTTCAAATTTAGTGTCTTTCTCAGTTTGAACAGCTATATTTAAGTTTGAAAAATCTTTACGCTTCATTTTCAAGTCGTTTTAATTCCAATTTTTCAGCAAGTCTTTTTGCCAAGATTGGAGTGATTAATGTTTTTTTAGGGTTTGGTAAAGGGAACGGATTTTTTTGTAAATCGTTTTTCATTTTATCCTGTTCATTAGGGTATTTATTGGTTCCTAACAGTACCAATTCACCGGCATCAAATTGTGATTGTTCTTTAGCTTCATTTTCAGAAATTTTGCGCTGAATGGTTCCTTCTTTTAATTGATATAAGAATCCGCCACTATTTTCAATATCCTTAAATATATCTAATGCTTTTTCAGCAATTTGTTTTGTAATACTTTCAATATAATAAGTGTTTGATGTAATTTGGGTTGCATTTTTAAAGTAACTTTCTTCTTTTAACACCAACAACTGATTACGAGCAATACGTTCTCCAAAATTATTAGAATGATGGAATAAAGCATCATATGAAATGTTTGAAACAGTATTGGAACCTCCTAAAATGGCACTCATGCATTCTGTTGTAGAACGCAACATATTTACATTGTAATCGTACAAGGTTTTATTGCGGTAGCTGGGCTCAGAAAATAGTAATGGTACTGAAGTTAAGCCGTATTCTTTAACTATTAGGTTATATAAATACGTAAACGCTCTAAGCTTGGAAATCTCAAAGAAATAATTGCTGCCTATAGCAAAATTGAATTGAATTTTGGAGGCAATTTGTCCTCCAAATTTTGTTAAATATTCATTTGCATGTGCCAAAGCATAGGCAACTTGTTGAACCGTATTAGCACCTGAATTTTGGTAGTGATTTACATTTACGCCAAGTACAATTTTTGACGGGTTTTTTGATATGAGGTTTTTGACAATTTCAAAATCGGAATTTGAATTTTCAAACCAATTTCCTGTTTTCGCCAAATTGCCAACAATATCTAAATTGATATAAACGGTTTCGTTTGTTAAGTAATCTAACAACTCGTTTACAAAAGTCTCAGATAAGAAACCAAAATTAAAATGAAAATCAATATTTCTAGCTGTTAAATTTTTAAAAACTTGAGTAATATTAAAGGGACTGGAAGCCTCAAATTTTAAAGCTTGTACACCGTTTGAGATACTTTCTACAGCAGTTGAATTTGCTTTAATCTCATCAGAAATAAAAATATTCTGACAAATTTTAAAATCACCTGAACTAATGGGAATTTCTAATTTTTCAAAAGTGTCACTGTGATAAAAAGGTTTAATTACAATACCTTCGCTTGTGTTGGTTAACAGGGTTTGGTTATAATCGGCACCTTTTAAATCGACTTGAATTTTTTGCTTCCAAGCAGCTGCTGTGCTAGGTTCAAAATCTTTTGTTATAAAGTTACTCATATCATTTTTTATTAATAATTAAAACGTAGAAATTAATTAAAAACGCAACAAAAAGTAACTTTAGAGGTAAAGCTAATGCTCGTTTAAAGAGTCGTGTTTTATAATGTATATTTCTTCGTTTTCTTTTTTCATATTGTATTGTTCACGTGCAAATTTTTCTAATTCTTCTTTGTCTTTCAGCTTATTTATTAACTCTTTGTCTTTATCAATTTCAGTTTTATAATATTCTTTTTCTTCGTTAAGTTTGTTTATTTCTTTATTAAATTCTAAATGATTCAATAATGAATTTTCATCAAAAAAAACCATCCATATACCAAATATTAATGTAATAAATACATACCTGTTTGATATAAATTTAATGATTGGTTTATTTCTGAACTGCTTAAAAGTCATATTATAATTTTTCACTAATTACGGTTCTAACAATATCAACAGCAACAGTATTGTATCTGTCGTTCGGGATAATAATGTCTGCGTAATTTTTGGTGGGCTCAATAAATTGTTGATGCATAGGTTTTAACGTATTTTGATAGCGATTTAACACTTCATTTACATCACGACCACGCTCTTCTATATCACGTCTAACACGTCTTATAAGGCGCTCATCAGCATCGGCATGTACAAATATTTTGATATCAAATAAATCACGTAATGACTTGTTGTTAAAAATTAAAATCCCTTCTACTATCACTACTTTTCTAGGATGTGTTTTTAACGTGTCTTTTACTCTGTTATGGGTAACAAAAGAGTAAACGGGTTGTTCTATTACCTGTCCGTTTTTTAGTTCAGACAAATGACTTACAAGTAATTCAAAGTCGATAGCCTTAGGGTGATCAAAATTTATTTTAGTGCGCTCAGTATAACTTAAATTATCTGTAGCACTATAATATGAGTCTTGTGAAATAACGCAAACTTCATCAGCAGGCAATTCATTTAAAATTTGATTTACAACAGTTGTTTTTCCACTTCCGGTGCCGCCAGCAATACCAATTATTAACATGAGGTAATTTTTGTTTTAATGCTTCACAAATTTAAACAATAATACATAGTAAAAAACTGATTTTTGTTATTTTTTAGGGGTTATTTTTAATATTTGTTAAAAAAAAGGAGTTATAAAGATTGTTTATTGTTAAATATTTAAAAATGTATTTTAAGATTGTTATAAAAAAGAAACCTCTTCAATTTTGAAGAGGCTTTTAAAGAGCCGATAGAGGGACTCGAACCCACGACCTGCTGATTACAAATCAGCTGCTCTAGCCAGCTGAGCTATATCGGCTTTTGCGGTTGCAAATTAAATTACTTTAAATAAAATACGCAACTATTTTTTCGAATTTCTTTAAATAAAAAATGAGTGTAATTAACGACCTGAAAAATCTATAGTTAGGATAATTTTTTTTGATGTTTTTTATGCATCACCTGTTCAACAATTTCAAAAATTTGTTTTTTAAGACGTTTGTTAATTTTTGTAAATACAACTATTTCTTTTTCAAGTTTTTTATGGGTTTCTGTAAAGTTTATGTTGCTTAAAACACTGTTGCTTTTAATTAAACAGTTTAGAGTATTTTCATGTTCTTGAATTAATAATAATAGTGTTTTTGCTTTCTTTTTTTCGGTACTTAATTTTTGTACAAAATTTTCAATTTTTTTAAATAATCCTGCTTCCAAACAGTCAATATAATTAGTGCTTAGCAGACGTTTTAAAAAGCGGGTTTCGTCAATGATAAAATTTATATTAGAAATCCATAAACGGGAATCATTGTGTAGTTCCTCAATGCTTTTTGTACGCCCAAACCAGTCTTTTTTAAGTTTTTCCTTCATAATTAATTACTTAAATAAAAAAAACAGAAAGCAAAGGAGGGTTCGCTTTCTGCTAAAAAAAGAGATTTTAACTATCTTTTGATTCAGTGTATAAACTCCTTCTTTTATCTTAAATATATTATTCATTTTTAATAATTCCGTTTATATATTGGTATATATTTAATTTAAGGTGTTTGTAATAATTTAAAAATTTAAAAACATCTTTAGCTAATTTTTCATATTCAACCATATAATAATTATCGCAACTGATATCTTCACATTCACTTATACCATGTAGTTCATTATTATGCATGTAAATTTTATCAATTAAGTTAGAACTGTCGGTTTTTGCAATAGTTAGTTCTTGCATAAACAATTGCAATTGTTCATATAAATTCGGAACTTTTGATTTAAACGGAAAATGTTTGATAATGTTTTGAATAAATAATGTTTCGGTTTTTACAAAACTTAAATCGGCCTCCCAAAGCGATGTATTGTAAAGTAACTCGTCACTACTTTTATCGTGTTCAAATGTTTTATAAATATCTTCAGTTTTCATCTGTTAATTATTTACACTAAGTAATTTAAAATTTGAATAATACGAAATGATATATATCAAATATAAATTTAGCATATTTAAAACCAAATTGTATTATTTATTTATGTGTTTCTAGTTCATTTTTAAGGGTGTTATTATTGAAATGGTTCAGTTTTAAAAGGCTATAAATACTTGAGATGTTTATTAAATAATCTATAATAAGCAATGTAAATTTTAAATTAAAAATTGATGAATATCATTTTTCTGCAACTAATTGATAGTTAGCTTTATATAAATAAAAGAATAGTGATATGAAAAAAATAATAATGCTGTGTACATCCTTGCTGGTTTCTATGTGTTTATTTTCTCAAATTGTATTGGAGGATATCGATTTTATTTCTCCTTACCACAATGGTTTTGCAGCTGTAAAAAAAGGGAATAAATGGGGATTTATTGATAAAACCGGTATGCAAACCGTTAATTTTAGAAATGATTTGGTTTTAACCAATAGCAAAATGTATAAAAAAATGGGAGATGAAAAATCAATGGCTTATCCGGTTTTTTCTAATGACCGATGTCGTATTAAAAAGTTAATTAACGGAGTATATTATTACGGTTATATAAATACAAAAGGCGATGTAGTTATTGAGCCCGGTTATGTTAATGCAACAAATTTTAAAAATGGTTATGCACTTGCAATAATTTTGAAAAAGAACATTATTGGTTTTAATGAAGTGTTGAAAAAAAATATGGTATCCCACTCGTTAGAAGATTACATCATTAATACCACCGGAGCAACCGTAAAATATTTGGAGAACCCTAGAAATTACATAGTTACCAAAACAAAAATAGCACCCGATTTTCAATCTAAATTTGTTGCTGCAAATATTGTAGCCGTTAAAAACAAGCAAGGTAGGTGGAATATTTATAAATTTTAATAAACAAAGTTATTATGGCACTCAATTTCAACCATTTCGCAAATGAAGCAAATGCTTTTTTAAAACTGTATGCAAAAAGATTAAATCTTGAAAGTAACACAGATAGGGCGGCACGTATTTTATCATCAGTTTTACATGGCTTACGCGAAGTAATTTCAACGGAAGAGTCATTACAACTAATTGCGCAGTTTCCTATGTTTTTAAAAGCAGTTTATGTAAACGGTTGGACTATTCATAAAAAAGAGCGCATTAAAAGTATGACTGAATTTATTGATTTAGTTAGAAAGTTTAATGGAGTAACATCGGTAAACGATTTGGGCTCAGATGAATTGGCCGAAAATTATATTAATACCACATTTATTTTGTTGCGAAAATATGTTTCACTAGGAGAATTAGAAGATATTAGAACAGAACTTCCAAAGGAATTAAAGTCTATGATATATCATGATTTTATGTTTTAAAAATAATTATAATCAAAAATAAAGTTAATAACTACAACAATGATGCACCTTACAGAAACGTACAACGAAATTGACATTGATATAGGGGATTTAAGGTTGAAGGGAAATTTACGATTAACGCAACCTAGTAAAGGGATGGTAGTTTTTTCGCACGGAAGTGGAAGTAGCCGATTGAGTTCGCGAAATAATTTTGTTGCTGATTTTTTATTAGATTATGGTTTTTCAAGCTTATTATTTGATCTTTTGACAAAAGAGGAAGATTGCATTTATGCAAACAGGTTTGATATTGATTTGCTAGCCACTCGGCTTTTGAAGGTAACAAAATGGTTAAAAAAATACAATGCATCTAAAAATTTACCTGTGGGTTACTTTGGAGCAAGTACAGGAGCTGCATCGGCACTTAAGGCGGCTGTAGCAAATAACAATATTTTGGCAATTGTATCAAGAGGTGGAAGACCTGATTTAGCATTGGAAGCTTTGAATAAGGTTAAAATTCCAACACTATTACTTGTAGGCGGAAATGATGAAGTTGTTATAGAATTAAATAAAAATGCCCAAGCAAAAATACCCGGTATTTGTAGCTTAAGAATTATTGAAGGGGCTTCGCACTTATTTTCTGAACCGGGTAAATTGACACTTGTAGCCGAAGAAACAGTTAGTTGGTTTAATAAGTATTTAAACGTATAAAACTTAAGAGTATGTTTACAAATAGAATTGAAGCAGGAAAACTATTAGCCAAAAAATTAAAAATATATAAGAACCGACAAGATGTGGTTATAGTTACAATACCAAGGGGAGGTATACCTGTTGGAAATGTACTTTCAAGAAAATTAAATGCTCCTTTAGAGATTATACTTTCTAAAAAAATTGGGCATCCTTTTAATAAAGAATATGCCATTGGAGCAGTTACTCTTAACAGCAGGGTATTAAATGATACGGCAGCAAAGGTTTCTGATACGTATATTGAAAGTGAAACGGAACGCATAAAGGCATTACTAAAACAACGTTATAAATGGTATTATGGCAACAATTCTCCCATTTCTTTAAAAAATAAGGTTGTTATTTTAGTTGATGACGGAATTGCTACCGGTAATACTTTACTATCAAGTGCTAGGTTAATTCAGCAACAAGATCCGTCAGAAATTATTGTAGCAATACCTGTTGCAGCAGCTTCATCTTTAAAAAAAATAAAAAAACTTGCTTTTGTTACTAAAATAATATGTTTGCTAATTCCAAAATACTTTATGGCAGTTGGGCAGTTTTATGAAGAATTTAATCAAGTTACAGATGAAGAAGTGATTCAACTTTTAAAAGAAGCTAATAACAACTTTAAATATTATGCCTTACGTAAGTAGATTTTTAATAAGGCTTTATCTCACTTTTTCTTCTTTTTAACTGTTTTATCAAATCTCTGATTGTTTCATCGGTAGCGGCTTCGAAACTTTCTTCATTTGACGATGCAACAATTTCCGGTCCCGGAAGGCGTAGATGTATTTCGCATATTTTGCCTTTACCTTTAGGGTCTTTTTGTTGCTTAAAAAACACGTCGGCTCTCATAACCCAATCGTATCTATTTGATAGTTTTCCTAATTTTTTTTGAACAAAATTTTCCAGATAGTTGCTGGTTGGTAGTTTAACAAATTGTATATTGGTTTCCATAATTTTTTTTGAGTCTTAAATTTAATAACGTTTGGCTGATTTGGCAATAGTTTAAATAAGAAACGGGAAAACTTGCGTTTTCCCGTTTCCATTATGAAGCGTTCAATTTTACTGCTTACTTTCAATAAGTTATAACAACGTTCTATTACTAAAACATTATTATTATCTACTGTGGGTAACCAATAATTTAAACACTTCAATATGTTTAAGGAGCTTACGTTAAAGCCTTAGCAGAACGGAAGCAGGAGATTTTAACTTCCTACTTCCTTCTGAGGGGTTTAAACTTGTATAATAATCAACCAATTTTTTACACCATCATATCTCTAAAACAATTAAAAAACTGTGCTTGATTAGTACACTTTTTAAACACCTTATTTTTTGAAGTTTCATATTAAAACGAACTTTATTTGATAAAAGCAGGAGGTTTGCACCTCCCGCTTCCTCTTGAAGAGATAAACTCATTATAACCTTCAAACAATTTACAATATCGCTTTTTTGCAAAACCAATACTAAAACTATTTTAAATTACAACTTGCCTAAACACTCCAAAATAATCTACACTGATGTACAATATAGATTTATATTTTTCAGGTTTTAACTTAACTATCTCAATGAACTTTTAATTTACCGTGTAAAAGTACATCTCAAAAGAGACCATTCAAATGATTTGCATCAATTTGAGGTATGATTGTTGTCAGTTTATAAAGTTAAAATGAAAGGCTAAATTTTTAATTTTTTGTTGATATTTTAATAGTTTCAATTATAGTTTACCACAATACAATTCCGTAAACAATGTTTAATAAAAATATTCCTACAAAAAACAACAGTAGATACAACACCTGAACAAATTTAACATTAATGTATTTTAACCAAGATACTGTTTGATTTGGGAAAATAAACAAACTCAACCCAATAAATAATGAAAACCAACCGATTAAGGTAATTATCAAACGCCAATTATCTTCCCAAATATTGTGAGCAAGAATATTTAAAAGCCCTAAAATAATTGCGATAAATGAAGTTATAATTACAAATTTTTGATCTTTTAAATCCTGTATTATTTGTAAAATTCTTTTTGGGTTTAAGCTTAAAATTAAGAAAAAGATAATTAAATACCATCCCCAAAACTCGGCCAAAAATAACGATATATTTTTCATAGCTTACTGTTTAATTTTCTTCGTGTAATACCAAAAACGGAATCTCTGTATGATAACTAATTTCTTCAATTGTTGGTGTAAATAATATTTGTTCAAATAAGTTGAGGCTTTTGGCAATCATCACAATTAAATCAATATCTCTACTTTCGGTAAAACATTGAATACCGGCTTCAATTTTTGAGTTGGTAACTTTATGAAAACTATGCCGTTCATCTAAAAAGAAAACATTTAAAAAATCTTTATTTTCTAATTGAAATTCGGTGAGTTCTTCATTTTTTTTAGCTACATGTAATATCCTAATTACCGAATTATGCATATTGGCAATTTGTGATATATTGTTTAGAATATCGGCCGGATAAAAAATATTATAATCGGTTGGAAAAGCTATTTCCTTAGGTTTCTTATACCTTGCATTTTCAGGAACTATAAGCACAGGACATTTAACTTTTGTAATTAAATCACCTGTATTACTGCCAATAATTACTTCTGCAATACCCGATGCTCCTTTTGTACCCATAACAATTAAATCAATTTTCTTTTGCTCAATTTGTTCTCTAACAGCGTCAATAAAATAATTGTAACTGGTTAGTGTTGAGAAAGTATGGTTTGCATTTCCGGGTAGTTTTTTAATTTTTTTCAGTAAGTTTTTCAATTCAACTTTAGCGTGTTTTATAAGTGTTTTATCTATAATTGAACTGGTTGGAATTGGAGGCGATTCCCCCCCTGCGTAGTTGGATATAAGTGTTACATGATGTAAGTAAAAATTACATGGTTCGTTTTTAAAAAAGTTAAGTGCATAAGTAATGGCGTTCCATGCGTTTTCTGAAAAGTCGGTGGGAATTAAAATGTTTTTCATTGCTTGTTTATTTCTTGTATACTCAAAATTAGGGCTTGCAGTAGTTTTACTAAATGATATATATCAATTAGTAAGGTGTAGCTATATTTTAAATGAAACCTATTTAATTCACTTTTTTTAGTTTTTCAAGATTTATTATTTTAATGTTTCTGCCTTCCAAATCAATTAAGCCGTCTTTTTTCAGGTCAGACAATGTTCTAATAAAAGTTTCAGTGGCAATTCCGGCAATGCTGGCTAAATCACTGCGTGATATTTTAATGGTTTCTTCGGGGCGCTTTTTAATTTTTTCGGTAAACTGTAAAATGGTAGTGGCCGTTTTTTTACGTACCGAACTGTAAGCCATTTGCAGTAAGTGATCTTTTATTTCCGATACATTATCGGTTAAATAATCTATAAGCTCCAGGGTTACGTGGTAATTTTTTTGCAAAATATTTTTTAGGTTCCGTTTTAACAATCTCAAAACCTTTGTATCTTCTATGGCGGCTGCAGATTCCTGATAAGGAATATTATGAGTAAAGGAGGTAAATCCAAAAAAATCATCTTCTTTATGCAGGCCTGTAATTAGCTCTTTGCCTTGTTCATCAATTTTATAAGTTTTAACGACTCCTTTGTAAATTAAATAAACAAAATTAGAATTATCACCTTCATGATAAATCATTTCTCCTGCCTTAAAGGAGTATTCATCAACCTTATCATTAAAATAATTTTTAAGATGTTCTAAGTTTTTAATTTCGTTTTCAGAGGTTTCAAGCACTATGTCATTTTCAAATTGTAGGGTTTCTTTTAAAATGGCAACTTTGGCAAGTCTGCTTTCTATGGCACTAAATAATTCTGATTCGTCAAAAGGTTTTGTTATGTAGTCATCAGCACCTAAATCCATTCCTTTTCGTATGTCTTTATGTTCTGTTTTAGCCGATAAAAATATAAACGGTATTTGTTTGGTAGCAGCTTCTTTTGATAAAATTTGCAATACGCCATAGCCATTTAATTCCGGCATCATAATATCACAAATAATAAGATCGGGTTGTTGTTCTTTTGCTTTAACAATGCCAACTTTTCCATCTTTGGCCGTAATTACCTTATAATTTGCCAATTCCAAAAGTTCTGCTGTATTTTCCCTAACAACTTGGTCGTCTTCTATTAATAATATTTTTTTCATAATTCCATTTGTATAGGTAATTCAACAATAAAAACACTGCCTTGGTTTTCTTCACTTTTAAAAGAAATAGACCCTCCTAAGTTTTCTAAATGAACCTTAATTATGTTTAATCCAATGCCGGTTCCTTGAATGTTTAGGGCATTTTCTGCCCTGAAATAACGTCTAAATACGTACTTTTGGTCTTTTTCTGGAATTCCAATTCCCTCATCGGTTATTTTAAATTTAATATTATTGTTGTCTTTAAAAATTTCAATGTTGATAGTTGTATTTTCCGGAGAAAATTTTATGGCATTGTGAATTAAATTGGTTAGGGCTAATTCTAATATTTTTTCATCCTGATGCAACACAATGGCATCCGCATTTTTTGGCATATTAATTTTTTGCCCGTTTTTAAGTAACATGTTGGCATTGTAAACCACTTCATTAACAATTTTGCTTAAATTAAAGGTTGTAAATTTATAGCTCACTTTACCGGTGTCTAAGCGTTCTATGGATAAGAAATCGTTTAAAATATTGTTGAGGTAATGCACTTTGCTGGCAATTGTTTTTATGTGTTTGTCTCTTTTTTCCTGTTGATTGCTTAGTTGATATTTTTTTAATAGGTAAACCGATGTTAAGATGCCGCTTAAAGGCGTTTTAAATTCGTGAGAAACAAGCGATAAAAATTTGGTTTTGAGTTCATTTAATTCTATTTCTTTTTTTAGGGCACTTTTTAATTTGCTCTCGGCAGATTTTCTTCTTTTAATTTCAGCCTTATAATTTATGTTAAGCTCCTTTAATTGTTTTATAGTGTTGTTTAATTTGGCTGTTCTGAGTTTTACTTTTTTTTCAAGTTGAAGATTTAAGCGATCTATTTTTTTTTCTATTTCTTTTCGTTTGGTCACATCAATTACCAAAGCTATTATAAAAGTGTTGCCATTTACGTTAAACGGATTTAAGCCAATTTCAACCGGAAATTGTCTTCCCCTTTTTGTAAGTCCAAATAAGTCCAATCCATGCTGAATTCTTCTAATCGAACTTTTTTTAAGAAAAGTTCTGAAAATTCTTTTATGGTTTTGCCTGTATTTTTGTGGAATTAAAATTTCAAGAGGTTTGTTTATCAAGGAGCCTATTTTATAGCCAAACATTTTTTCAGCCGAATGGTTTGCAGCAATTATTAGTTGTTTGTTATTAACTATTATTACCCCTTCAGGTATGGCTTCGAATAAAATATAAAAGGTATCTTCATTAGTGTAAAACATAATAAAAGATTTATGCCTCTTAAATTTACAAAAAGATAGTTAAAAACAGAAGGCAAAAGGGTTAATTTTTAGATGTTTAAACTTTTTACTTTCTAATTTTAAATGGTTTTGCGTATTTAAAACGAGTAAATCAATTTTTTATACTGAATAATTGTTGATTTTCTAGAATTTATAAAGTACAACTAGTTGTTTCTTCTGCGAGTTGTTGGCCTATCTCTTTTATTTTTTTGATGTTGGTTATGATACTTTTTAATATTATCTCCGTAATAGTTTTTAATACGGTGAAATCTGCTTTTTCTTAAATCTATATGATTGAAACGTGTTGGGAGTACGCTTACTGATATCCAAGTGTTATTGTCAAAATAAATGTATTTTTTTAAATGCAAATCGTAATAAATTAAATGGTCTGGAAAATACACATAACGAACCACTTCAACCCTGTTAGGATAAAACCATGGGGGTGTTGGTACGTATGCGCCCCCGGAGACAATTACCGAGCCACAACTTTGCATTATCAAAAGGCAAAGTGCTGCAAATAAAAGTTTTAAAAACGTTATTTTAGTCATCATTTTGGTATAATTTTGAACTAAATTATAGTTAGAAAAGCATAATAAAAATGATTTGAATCAATTTATAAAAATAAAACTCAATAGTTACGATTTACTTTTTTTTCGTTCCTCTTTTCGTCTTTGTTTTTCCAATTTTTTAAAATATTTTTTAAATAAGAAGTTATGTTTTAATGCCTCCAGGTTTTGGTTAAGCAAATAACTTCCATCTTTAATGTTTTTTATAGTTTCATCAATATTTTTCACCAAAATGGTATCGGTTGCAACATAATTAAAAGTACCTTTACTTTCTTTTAAAGTTGAGACCAGATCATTTATATTTGAAATAACTCTTGTAATTCTTATACTCGATGAATCTAAATTTGCAATAATACCTTCCATTTTAACTGCATTTAAAGAATCACTTAGCAACACATTTGCTACACTTTGGTCGTAATTTATTTTATTAATTAGCCTGTTTAGTTGGTTAATGGTCTTTGATGTATTGATACTCGCCGTTTTTAAATTTGTAATAGTTTTTTTTATGTTATCAGCCATTTCTTCATCGGTTATAAGAAGGCCAAGGGTTCCTTTACCATCATTAATAGCAGAGGTTATTTTAACCAAATCGGCAGTTAAAATAGCAGCGTTTTGGTTAGTTGTGTTTAGGGTTGTAAGCATATCGGTTGTGGTAATTCTACTATACGATTTTATAGTATCTCCCGGTCGTAATAGCGGTGCATTTTCATTGCTTGGAGCTATGTTAACAACCATGCTGCCCACCAATCCATCCGATCCAATTGCGGCAATTGCATTCTTTTTTAAGTGTTTGAGCATTTTTTCTTCAATAATCATGTCTACACAAATTGTGGTATCATTAATCATTACAATACCTTTCACAGTACCCGCATTTATGCCAGAATAACGCACATTATTTCCTAACTGAAGTCCGTTTACATTATTAAAAACGGCACTAATTTTAAAAGTATTTCCAAAAAGATTTTGCCTGTTGCCAATAAAGTAAAGCGCTACAACCAAAATAATGGTACTAATTACAACAAACAGCCCTAAATTTAATTTTTTCAATTGAGATTTTTCCATAATGCTGCTATTTAAAAAATTCCTGTATTTTTTTATCTGTTGATGAAGCCAAAGATTTAAAATCTCCTTCGGCGTAATTAATTCCGTCAATCAGTAATATCATTCTATTTGCAATTACACGTGCACAGTCAACATCATGCGTAATTATTAATGATGAAGTTCCGTATTTTTTTTGAATGTTTTTCATAAGTTGAATAATTTCTTTTGCTGTTATGGGGTCAAGTCCCGTGGTAGGTTCATCATATATAATTATTTGAGGCTTTAAAATAATAGCTCTAGCTAGTGCAACTCGTCTTTTCATACCGCCTGAAAGTTCTTCGGGCATAAGGTTTATGGCGTCTAACAAACCCACGTTTTCTAATGCTTCTTTCACCAGTAATTCTACTTCTTTTAATTTTTCCTTCTGTTTTCGTAGTGGAAATTCTAAATTTTCTCTTACGGTCATGGAATCGTACAATGCGCTACCTTGAAATAAGAAACCTATTTCAGTTCTTAGGTTATCAAGTTCGTGCTGGTTAAGTTGCAGTATGTCTTTATCCATAATTTCTATACTTCCACTATCGGGAACCATTAAGCCGACAAGGCACTTAATCATAACCGATTTTCCTGAACCCGATTTACCCATAATCACCAAATTTTCGCCTTTAAACAGCTCCATGTTAAAACCATTTAATACGTGGTTTTCTCCAAAACTTTTTTTTAGATTTTTAATTTGTATTACGGGCGCTATGTTTTGATTAGTGGACATAGTTAAATTTCAAAGAATATATCAGAAACAAATACCGCAATAAAGTCAATTATAAACAACAACATGGAGGTGTAAACCACAGCAGTATTAGAGGCTTCGCCAACACCAACGGTTCCTTTTTTGCAATTATAACCTTTGTAGCAACCTATAAGACCAATGGCAAACCCAAAGAAAAAAGATTTGATAGTTGCCGGAATAATATCAGAAAATTTTAAAGCATCAAATACCTTATTAAAGTAGAGTTGAAAGGACACATCACCTTTTAAGTACTCTACTAACGCTGAACCATAAAGCGCTATGGCATCACCAAAAATAATAAGTAATGGCAACATTAAAGTTGCTGCTGTTATACGAGTAATTACCAAATATTTAAATGGGTTTGTGCCTGAAACTTCCATGGCGTCAATTTGTTCAGTTACACGCATAGAGCCTAACTCGGCACCAATTCCGGAGCTAATTCTTCCGGCACAAATTAAGGCAATTATTACAGGGCCAATTTCTCTTACAATAGAAATACTAACCATTGACGGCATCCAAGACTCGGCACCAAACTCCATTAGCGTTGGACGTGATTGCAGCGTAAAAACCAATCCTAAAATAAATCCGGTTACGCCTACTAACAATAGCGACCTGTTACCCATATTGTAACATTGTCTCAAAAGTTCTTTAAACTCGAAAGGCCTTGTAAAAACTTCTTTAAAGTAGCGACCGGCAAAATAGGAAATATCCCCTATTTCAATTAAAAAAGATTTAAACTTGTTTAAATATTGAAACAAAGTAACCATTGTTTAAAGCATGAGTTCTAAATCAAAGCTACAGTTGTTCTTGTTGATAAAAAATGATGAATATCAATTTATGGTTATAGAAAAAATAAAAAAAGAGGCAATTTGAAAAAATTACCTATTCTTATTATCATATTCTTACCTCTTTTTTTATAACTCTTTAAGTTATTTTACTGATAGCCTTATCAAATTGCACTATATAAATGGTTTAAATAAAATTACCTTCAACATCACATTTAACTCTCATTTTTTTGTCACCGTTTTTTAAGGTAATAACGTATTTTTTAGTAACACCTCTTTCATCATGATATCTTACTAAATACACATCTTTTTCAAATTTCCAGTTTGGGAATCGTTCTGCTACGGAGTTAACAACATCCTTTGGCAGTGTAACATCTTTAAATCTTTCTGCGGTTCTTAAAATATTACCGTCTTTATCATAAGCAGCCAATATTTTTCCTTCAGGAATAAAGAATGAAATTTCATAAAAATCGTACTCGTCATGATAAAATTCGCTATTTTTTAAATCGAAATTAGCTACTTTATTTTGTAACATTTCAACCGGAATAGAGGCATTGGTTAAACCAACCTTATTCAGGTACTTATAATTTGTGGCGGCAATAACCACTTCAGATAATTTTTCGGTTTTTGTTTTTGTTACTTGTGCGTAGGATTGAAAGCACAATCCTAATACAACTAAACAAAAGATTAATTTTTTCATAATTACTAGTTTTAGGTTAATACTTTGTTACTTTTCATGCAACATTTTCTTAAATCACCTGAATTTACTAC
>CAYFFC010000004.1:0-18800 GCA_964342295.1 uncultured Lutibacter sp.
ACAGAATTGTTAATTTTGAAGTACTTAAAAATAGCATTTTTGTTTTAAAGATATAAAATTTTTTTAAAAGTTTATTAATTCAGTTTTAGAGTGAGGACTAACAATCATTTAATAATTTGATATTAAAAAGTTTATTTAAATTCAATTTTCTTATAATTTTTACCTTAAATATATACCGCACCTATGTTAACTCAAGACATTTTTAAGTTAAACGAGATTATGATAACTTTAACACTTTCATTGTAATCAAATTACAGCTATTTACTACAGATTCACTATTATTGCTTAATTTTAAAAAATTCTTATTAAAACGCATTTATTTAATATGAAAAAATTACTACTACTTTTTACCCTGTTTACAGTAAGTTTTACATGTTTTGCCCAAATTTACGATCCTATTAAATGGGCAACATCTGTTGAAAAAGTGTCGGAAACCGAATACAACCTTATATCAAAAGCCACTCTTGAACCTAATTGGCATTTGTATTCGCAAAATGTTCCTGAAGACGGACCAATTCCTACAAACTTTACCTATGAAACTTCCGATAATTATCAACTGGTAGGAAACACTTCTGAAGAAGAAGGGCATACCGAGTTTGATGGGGTTTTTAATATGAAAATCAAATATTTTGAAAATGAAGCTACCTTTAAGCAACGTATAAAAGTAGTAAATAATGCTGCTTTTAAAATTGTTGGGGAAGTTGAGTTTATGGTGTGTGACGATAAAAACTGCTTGCCACCAACGTATGTAGATTTGGAGTTTCAAATCCCTGAAAGTAAGGAGGTTGCTAAATTGGAAGAAACAAAAACTACCCAGACATTTCAAATTCCAAGCACAGTTGAAACTAAAAAAGATAAAGAGGCAAAAGCAACACCGGTAATTCCTAAAACAAGACCGGGAAAAAGCCTTTGGGGTATCTTTTTAATTGCATTTTTATCGGGCTTTGCTGCATTACTTACACCTTGTGTTTTTCCTATGATACCTATGACCGTAAGTTTTTTTACCAAACAAAGTAAAAGCAAGGCAGCGGGTATAAAAAATGCTGTTTTTTACGGAATTTCTATTGTAGTAATTTACGTAGGATTAGGAGTTTTAATTAGTTTACTTTTTGGGCCAAACGCCTTAAACGCCTTGTCAACAAATGTATGGTTTAATCTTGCCTTCTTTTTGCTGCTCATTTTATTTGCGGTATCATTTTTAGGGGCTTTTGAAATTACGTTGCCAAGCTCATGGGGAACAAAAGTTGACGCCCAAGCCGATAAGGGTGGTATTATTGGAATATTTTTTATGGCACTGGCCTTGGCAATTGTATCATTTTCGTGTACCGGACCAATAGTTGGTACTATATTGGTTGAAGCTGCTGCTGGAGGAAATCAAGTTGGACCCATTGTAGGAATGCTTGGTTTTTCATTGGCTATTGCTATACCATTTGCATTGTTTGCTGCGTTCCCGGGCTGGTTAAATTCGTTACCAAAATCGGGCGGATGGTTAAATACGGTGAAAGTAGTTTTAGGATTTTTAGAATTGGCGCTGGCATTTAAGTTTTTATCCAATGCAGATTTAGTATTGCAATTACACTGGTTAGAACGCGAAGTATTTTTAGCTATTTGGATTGCTATTTTTGGAGTTCTTGCCTTTTACTTATTCGGAAAAATTCAATTGCCACTTGACTCACCAAGCGGTCATATTTCTGTGGGTAGATTAAGTTTGGGGTTAATTACATTGTCATTTACTATTTATATGATTCCCGGTTTGTGGGGAGCACCGTTGAACTTAATTAGCGCATTTCCACCTCCACAACATTACAGTGAATCGCCGTACGGAGTTGGCTTTACAAAACTTGGAGGCAGTTCTGCTATAAAGACAGGAGAGGCACTTCCTGATGGAGCTAAATTAATGCCGCCTCATAATATTTTAGCTTTTAACGATTACGACAAAGGAATGGATTATGCTAAAAAAGTAAATAAACCCGTAATGCTAGATTTTACCGGATTTGCCTGTGTAAATTGTAGAAAAATGGAAATGAATGTTTGGGCAAAAGAAAAGGTATTAAACTTGTTGAAAAATGAAATTGTTTTAATTTCATTATACGTTGATGATAAACGTAAGTTACCAGAAAGTGAAGTTGTAGAATCTAAATTAAGACCCGGAAAAAAACTAAAGTATATTGGGCAAAAATGGAGCGAGTTTCAAACCATTAAATACGGAGCCAATGCGCAGCCGTTTTATGTGTTAATTGACTTAAATGAAGAAAATTTAGTGGATCCGGTTGGATACACGCCTAATGTTGATGAATACTATAGTTGGCTTAAAACAGGTATTACAGTTTTTAAAGAAAAGTAAATTAATAATGTTAAATCTTGAGGTATGAGTATTTTTTCATCGTTGTTTTCAAAAGAAAAAACTAAAACTTCAAATGCTCCTATACAAACTACTGAATTGGAAAAGTACTTTCAACAATTCAGAAAAAATATTGTAGGAATAAACCAACAATTTGAATCGCCTTATGGCACACAAAATATAATTTATACCGATTGGACTGCAAGTGGTAGATTGTATGGGCCTATTGAAAAAAACCTACTTCATAATTTTGGCCCTTTTGTTGCAAATACGCATACAGAAACCTCAACTACGGGTTCTGCCATGACCTTGGCCTATCATAAAGCGCGAAACATAATAAAAGAACATGTAAACGCAAGTATTGATGATGTGTTAATAACATCGGGAACCGGAATGACCGGAGTTGTAAATAAATTTCAGCGAATATTAGGATTAAAGGTCTCTGAAAACTTAAAAGATCACACCCAAATACCCGATGCATTGCGACCAATAGTTTTTGTAAGCCACATGGAGCACCACTCAAACCAAACTTCATGGCTTGAAACTATAGCAAAGGTTGAGATTATTCCGTGTGAAGAATCAGGCTTAATTTGCTTTGATAGTTTTGTGAAATTACTTGAAAAATATAAAAGCAGGCCTATTAAAATTGCTTCTGTAACAGCGTGTTCAAATGTTACGGGTATTAGAACCGATTATTACAAAATTGCGAAACTAATTCACCAATATGGTGGCTTGTGTTTTGTAGATTTTGCCTGTTCAGCACCTTATGTACATATAAATATGCATCCTAAAGACAAAGAGGCTTATTTAGATGCTATTTTCTTTTCACCTCATAAATTTTTAGGCGGTCCGGGATCAAGTGGCGTGTTAGTTTTTAATAAAAAATTGTATAAAAATATGATTCCTGATAATCCTGGAGGAGGTACCGTTAGTTATACAAACCCTTGGGGAGATCACGATTATATTGACGATATTGAAACACGTGAAGACGGTGGCACACCGGGTTTTTTGCAAACCATTAAAGTTGCATTGGCCATTCAGCTTAAAGAAAAAATGGGAGTAGAAAATATATTGAAACGTGAACATGAAATAAACGAACTGGTTTTTAGTAAACTCTCAAAAATTCCAAATCTAAAAATTCTGGCAGGCCAACATACAAACAGGCTAGGGGTTTTTTCATTTTATATAGATGATGTTCATTTTAATTTAGTGGTAAAATTGTTGAACGACAGATTTGGTATTCAAACCAGAGGCGGGTGTTCATGCGCAGGTACTTATGGTCACTTTTTATTACACGTAGATCAAAAAACATCTAAAAGTATAGAAGAAAAAATTATAGACGGTTGTTTAATTGAAAGACCGGGTTGGATTCGTATGTCTATTCATCCCACAACCACAACTAATGAGGTGTTATTTGTTTGTGAAGCTATTAAAAAAGTTACAGAAAACTTCAAAGAGTGGGGGGCAGATTACAGCTATGATGCCACAAAGAATGAGTTTATCCACATAAACCACAATCCTATAGAAAAGCAGATTGTAAATAATTGGTTTAAGTAATATTTTTACCATAAAAGTTTTTCTATATTTGAGGGTTAAAACTCAAAAAATTAATGGATAATTTTATTTTTTTCCTAAAGCAGGGTTTCTATCATGTGCTAGATTGGAATGCTTATGACCACATATTGTTTTTAATTGCTTTAACGGTAGTTTATAATTTTAAAGATTGGAAAAAAGTTTTTTGGTTAATATCTCTATTTACCATTGGTCATACAGTTACACTTTTTTTAGCGGCCTTTAACATTGTTTATGTGAATTCAAAATATGTTGAGTTTTTAATTCCGGTTACCATAATTATTACTGCTTTTGTGAATATTTTGTATGCCAAAACAGCTTCAAAAAATACAAAAACAAATACAAATTTATTTTTTGCCTTATTTTTTGGGTTAATTCATGGCTTAGGGTTTTCAGGATATTTTAAAATGATTATCGGGCAGTCAAACAGTAAACTAATCCCTTTATTGGAATTTGCTTTAGGTATAGAACTTGCCCAAATTGTAGTGGTTTTTGTTATATTATTGATTGGTTTTATTATGCAAACTTTTTTCCGTTTTTCAAAACGCGATTGGATTATGATTATATCATCTATAGTAGTTGGTATTGTGCTTCCAATTTTAAAAAATGCAGTATTTTGGTAAAAATTTAACGCAACCTTGTAAAGAATCTTTATACATTGGAACCCTTAAAAAATGATATGAATAAAAAACAACTTAAATACGATAGAGCTTATATGAGAATGGCTTTTGAGTGGGGTAAATTATCGTATTGTGAGCGCAAACAAGTAGGTGCTTTGATAGTAAAAGGTAGGATGATAATTTCTGACGGATTTAACGGTACACCAACAGGTTTTGAAAATTGTTGCGAGGATAAGGAAGGAGACACCAAATGGTACGTATTACACGCTGAGGCAAATGCCATTTTAAAAGTTGCCGGCTCAACACAATCTTGTAAAAATTCTACGTTATACATAACACTGTCACCTTGTAAAGAGTGTAGTAAACTAATTCATCAATCAGGTATTAACAGGGTAGTTTACGCACAACAATACAGTGATACATCCGGGCTTGAGTTTTTAAAAAAAGCCGGAGTGGAGTTAACACATCTTAAAGAATAAAAATGACTAAGAAATCGATAATAACACCTTTATTGTTAGGTATTGCTGTTGCAATAGGAATAGTAATTGGCAGCAACATAAATTTTAAAAAGAAAGCGGTTTTATTTAGCGAGAACTCTCAAGAGGCTAAAATTCAACGACTTATAAATTACATTGAGTATGACTATGTTGATAAAGTAAATACAGATAGTTTGTTGGACAATGCCATTAGCAATATGTTACTAAAATTAGACCCGCACTCTGTTTACATTCCTAAAGAAGAATTGCAACAGGTAACCGAAACTTTTCAGGGAAAATTTGTTGGCATTGGCGTAACGTTTTTAATGCATAATGATTCAGTTGCCGTTACCAGCGTTTTTAAAGGAGGTCCAAGTGACCAAGCCGGGATAAAAGCAGGTGACCGTATAATAATCGCTGAAAAAGACACATTGTTTGGGGAGCCCCTGAGAAAAAAAATTGGACTCGATAAAAATGATAAAGGTAACAGAAGCATTCGCTTAATGAGTGATGCTGTTATGAAATCGTTAAAGGGAGAACCTGAAACCAGTGTTAATGTTGCTGTATATAGGAGATCTTCTGATGAAATTTTAGATTTCAATATAGTAAGAGGTGAAGTTCCTATTAAAAGCGTATCAGCTGCATATATGATTAATGAAACTTTGGGGTACATAAATATTGATCGTTTTGCACGTTCTACATACGACGAGTTTAAAAAAGAACTCGACAGTTTAATTGCTTTGGGAATGGAGGCACTTGTGTTAGATTTAAGAGGGAATCCCGGAGGTTTTATGGATGTTGCAAACAGCATTATTGATGAGTTTTTAGAAGATGGAAAACTCATTGTTTTTACTAAAAACAAAACCGGAGAGGTAGATAAATCTTTTGCTACTGATGAAGGAGATTTTGAGCACGGTCAAGTATATGTGCTAATTGATCAAAATTCGGCTTCTGCAAGTGAAATTGTTGCAGGGGCTTTACAAGATAATGACAAAGGAACCATTGTTGGAAGAAGGTCTTTTGGTAAAGGACTGGTGCAGCAAGAAATGGATTTGGGTGATGGCTCAGCGGTGCGTTTAACTACTTCAAGATATTATACACCTACCGGCAGGTCTATTCAAAAACCGTACAGCAATAATAATGTAAATAAATACGATAACGATTATATTGAACGGGTTCATAACGGAGAACTGGTTAATAAAGACAGTATCAAGGTTAATAATGAATTGAAATTTACTACTCCGGGCGGTAAAATTGTTTATGGCGGAGGAGGTATTATCCCCGATGTATTTGTACCTATTGATACCATTAACACCTATAGTAACCGACTTTATGGAAGGTTAAACGAATTTGTTTTTAAGTATATTGACAACCATAGAACTGAAATGAATCAATGGAAATTGAACGATTTTGTAAATTATTTTGATACTGACAACGCCGCTTTTAATAAGTATGTAACTTCACTTGATTTAGGTTATCCATTAGCGCCTAAAACAAGTAAAAATTTAAAAATTTATTTTAAGGCAATTATGGCTCGAAATTTATTTGATGATGTAGGCTATTTTATGGTTACTCAACAAAAGGATGCTATGATTAAAAAAGTGTTGGAGCTTGAAGCTAAAAAATAGTTGGCTATCTTTGTTGCAATAATCAATAGTAACATAAATTTTGAATTTGGCACTTCATAAAAAAATTTACTTTGCTTCCGATCAACATTTTGGGGCTCCCACAAGTAAACAAAGCAAAATTAGAGAACAAAAATTTGTTGCCTGGCTTGATAGTGTTAAATCCGATGCACATACTATTTTTTTACTAGGAGATTTGTTTGATTTTTGGTTTGAATACAAAAAAGCAATACCTAAAGGATTTGTGAGAGTTTTGGGGAAACTCGCTGAACTAAGAGATAGCGGAATTGAAATTCATTTTTTTGTGGGTAACCACGATTTATGGATGCGTGATTATTTTGAAAAAGAACTCGATATAAAAGTATACCACCAACCTCGGGAATTTGAGTTTAACAATAAGCTATTTTTTATAGGGCACGGTGATGGTTTGGGACCGGGAGATAAGGGTTACAAACGAATGAAGAAAGTGTTTACAAACCCACTTTCAAAGTGGCTGTACCGTTGGTTACACCCGGATATAGGCATTCGTTTGGCACAGTATTTATCATTAAAAAACAAGTTAATTTCTGGTGAAGAGGATGTTAAATTTTTAGGTGAGGAGAATGAATGGTTAGTGCAATATTGTAAAAAGAAACTTTTAGAAAAACACTACGATTTTTTTGTATTTGGACACAGGCATTTACCTATGAAAATTGACCTTTCAGAAAAATCAAAATATATAAATACCGGAGATTGGATAGTACATTTTACCTATGCGGTTTTTGAAAACCATAATCTGATTTTGAAAACATACCAATAAAAAAGGCTGCCATTTGGCAGCCTTTTTTATTGGTATGTTAGTTTGAATTAAAATTCGTAGTTAAACCCAATATTAAAATTAGTTCCTAAAAGCCCCATTTGTTGAACTTCTGAAGAATAAGGGAACCTTGTTCCTGCTTGAGCCGTATTTGTAGCCGGATCTGTTAAATCTGGATATACGTTAAATATATTATTAATATTCGCGTTAAAAGCTAATTTTCTTGTAAAATTATACACTAAATTAAAATCTGTTACCACCTTAGAACCTAAATCCTGATCTATTCCTCCAGATTCTGGAGCAGTTACCGTAACTTTACCAAAAAGTGTGTTCGCTAAGCCAAGATCCCATTTACCAGCAGTTTGATTTAGCCCTAAAATAATTTTAGATTTAGGACGCGAATTTGTTATTAATCCTTTTTCTTCACGCGCAAAAATATTGTATCCTCCGCTAGCTAGTTGTGCTGGGGTTTCAATAGCATCAATGGTAGTGCTATTAAAGTTTGCTGCTAAATTTGCAGCAAAACCACTTTCATTTTTATAGTTTAAAACAAAATCTGCTCCCGTAGTTTTCGTGTTACCCGCATTTATAAAGAACTGAACCGCAACAACATTGTTATCAATTAATATTTGTTCAACAGCATCAGAACCGTCCAAGTTTCCGTCTAAAGTACCAATTTGAGAGGAGAATAATACACGATTATCAACATTGATTTGATAAAAATCAAATGAGGCAGAAAAATTACGACCTAGTTTGTAGGTTATACCGGTTGAAAAGTTTTTTGATGTTTCAGGGAATAAACTTGGAACGCCTAAAGCCTTAACTGCAGAGTTTGTGTTTGATAAGGTGCCTTGCAGCAATGGTTCACTTGATCCAGCAATAATGATATATTGACTATTTGTTAAGTAACGTTGGTGTAAAGTTGGTGCTCTAAACCCTGTACTATATGAAGCTCTAAGAACTCCGCTTGTACCAAGTTTGTATCTACCATTTACTTTCCAAGAAAAATTATCACCTGCATCTGTATAATCTTCATACCTTCCAGCAATACCTAATAAAAAATTATCGGTAATGTCATAATCCAATTGAGCATAGGCAGCAATATTACTTCTATTCCAATCACCAGCTTCTTCAGGTCTAATACCAGCAAAAGAGTCTGACCCTCCTTTGTAATAAGATAAAGGATCTCCTTCAAAAGCTGTAAAATATTCTTTTTTGGCTTCTAATCCTAATGCAACACTTACCTGCTCAGATAGCGTACCTGTTAAATCTAAATTTCCAATAATATTTTGAAGTCTGTAACCTCCGGGATTAAAAGTACGAGGAGAAGTACCATTGTCTGCTAAGTAATCTCTATTTACAGAATTGTTCACCGTGTACATTACTTGATTAGCACCATAAGTTACACTTGCGTCAACATTCCAGTTTGGACTCAATCCAAATTTTAATCCTGAAACGGCCAAATAATCTTTAATTTTTGTTTCAAAAGTTGGTTGATAACCAATAAATTCTTCTGGTCTAGTTAAAAATCCTGAGTCTGCTACATCTCTTCTCCAGTATGGTGCTCTGTAGTAGGCAAAACTCCTACCTGTTCTATCAGTTACACCACCAAATGTATAAAACTCTGCACTTTCACCAAACGGGTTAGAGAAATTTATAAATATATCCTTAGTATCAATATCTGGCCCACCGTATTTCATTCCCAAATCTGGGTTGTCAGTTGCCCATTGAATTTCATTAGGTCTGGCATCACCAGGTAAATCTGCTATTCCCGGAGTACCGGCTCTATTTGTTAATTTTTGAGTAGAATAGCCTAAAGAAATATTTGCAAAGCCACCTTCTCCTATATTAAATGAAGTATTGTAGTCTGTGCTAAAATTAAATCCGTCACCTTCTGAGGTCAAACCAGATTTTCCTGTAACAGTAGAATATTCAACGTTTTTTTTCAGTATCATGTTAATTACACCGGCAATTGCATCTGAACCGTATTGGGCAGCTGCTCCATCACGTAATACTTCAACTCTTTCAATGGCAGCCGTAGGAATACTTTTTAAATCGATACCAACTTCTCCTTTACCGGGAGTTCTATTTAAATATACTTGTGCACTTTGATTTTTACGTTTTCCATTTACTAAAACCAAGGTTCTACTTGGTCCCAAACCTCTTAAATCTGCAGGGTCAAAATGTGCAGTTGCATCAGAAATCGCCTGATTTTGTGAATTAAAAGAAGGGACTTTAAAAGTTAACATTTCTTGAATATTAGTTCTTCCTCCTGCAGTTAATTCTTTAACACCAAAATTATCAATTGGAACTGGAGAATCTAAAATTGTTCTGGGCTTGGCTCTGTTACCGGTTACCACAACTTCATCCAATCCAACACCTTCTTCTTTTAAGGTTATAATAATATTTGTTTCAGAAGTAACGTACTGTTTTTTTGTAGTAAACCCTATAAAGGATGCTACCAAAGTTGTTGGAAGTTTAGAAACTTTAAACAAAAATCGTCCGTTTTCATCTGTTGTGGTACCATTAGAAGTTCCATCTTCCATCACTGTGGCAAAAGGTACCGGTTCACCTTGTTCATCTATTATCTTTCCTGAAATTTCGGTTTGAGCAAACGAAATAACAGGAATACAGAATAATAACAATAAAGTAATCTTAGTAATTGTTTTTTTCATTTAGTATAATTTTGATAGCAGCAAATATTAAAAAAATGTTAATGAAAACAAAATAAAATGTTAAAAAGAGTAAAAAACCATCTAAAAAGTTACATGAAAAACGTAAAAATTGAAAACTTATTGAAGAAAATACATGTTTTCTATTTTAACCAATTTTTAACAGCAAAACACAAAAAAAAACTGCTATTTGCATAGCGTTATAATCCATGTTAAATTCACGCCCTAAAACAGTAAACAATGATTGAGGAAAGTAATATTTCGGTTGATATAAAGGCCATTAATGAGAAAATTGAAAAAGAAAGTGCCTTTGTAGATTTGTTAATAATGGAAATGAATAAAGTAATTGTTGGTCAAAAACATATGGTTGAACGATTACTAATTGGTTTGTTGGGAAATGGACATATTTTATTGGAGGGTGTGCCCGGATTAGCTAAAACCTTAGCTATTAATACATTGTCAAAAGCGGTGCATGGCGATTTTAGTAGAATACAGTTTACACCCGATTTGTTGCCTGCCGATGTTATTGGAACTATGATTTACAATGTAAAAGAAAACGATTTTAGCATTAAAAAAGGACCTATTTTTGCAAATTTCGTATTGGCTGATGAGATAAACCGTGCCCCGGCAAAAGTACAATCGGCTTTGTTAGAAGCTATGCAGGAAAGACAAATTACTATTGGTGATACAACCTTTAAGTTAGATGAACCTTTTTTGGTGATGGCAACTCAGAATCCGGTAGAACAAGAAGGTACCTATCCTTTACCGGAAGCGCAAGTTGATAGATTTATGTTAAAAACTGTAATTGACTATCCAAAAATTTCTGAAGAACAGCAAATTATGCGTCAAAATTTATTGGGTGATTACAGTGCTGTTAATGCTGTGGCATCTCTTGAACAAATTAACAGGGCGCGTCAAGCAGTTAAAGAAGTGTATATGGATGAGAAAATTGAGAAATATATTCTCGATATCATTTTTGCAACCCGATATCCTGAAAAATACAATTTAAGTGATTTAAAAGGATTGATTAGTTTTGGAGCCTCACCACGTGGAAGTATTAATTTGGCAACAGCTTCAAAATGCTATGCATTTATAAAAAGAAGAGGATATGTAATACCTGAAGATGTTAGAGCGGTAGTACATGATGTTTTACGCCACAGGATTGGAATTACCTATGAGGCTGAAGCTGAAAACGTGACTTCAGAAGATATCATCAATAAAATTGTTAATGAGGTAGAGGTTCCATAGAAAGTAAAAATGTAATTGTTGATTAAGGTTAGACCAATATTCAACTGTTATTTTTATCTTTTCAATACAAATAAATGGATACTAAAGAGTTACTTAAAAAAGTTCGTAAAATTGAAATAAAAACGCGTCGCTTATCTGATCATATTTTTTCAGGTGAGTATCACAGTTCTTTTAAAGGACGTGGAATGACTTTTTCGGAAGTTAGACAATACCAATATGGAGACGACATTAGGTCAATTGATTGGAATGTTACAGCAAGATATAACGAGCCGTTTGTAAAGGTTTTTGAAGAAGAACGAGAACTTACGATGATGTTGGTAGTTGATATAAGCGGATCCGAGTTTTTTGGAACCACGCAACAATTTAAACGTGATACAGTAACTGAGATTGCGGCAACACTTGCCTTTTCGGCAATACAAAATAACGATAAAGTAGGATTATTGCTCTTTTCTGATGCTGTAGAATTGTTTATCCCGCCTAAAAAAGGAAAAAGTCACGTACTAAGAATTATACGTGAATTAATCGAGTTTCATCCTAAAAGTACCAAAACAAATATTACCGAAGCACTTAAATTTTTGTCGAATGTTATGAAAAAGAAGGCCATTGTATTTGTACTTTCCGATTTTATGGATGAAAATTATGAGCATACCTTAAAAATAGTGGGTAAAAAACACGATGTTACCGGAATAAGAGTTTTTGATAAACATGATGTTTCTATACCAAATTTAGGCGTGGTACCTATGCTTGATGCTGAAACCAATAAGGTTGAACTTATTAATACAGCATCAAAAAAAATAAGAAAAGCATACCACGTGTATTATAAAAATAAGGTAGCTTATTTTGAAAAAGCGTTTAGCCATAGCGGAGCAGGGTATTTGAGTTCAAGAATAGACGAAAGTTATGTAAAAAAATTATTGGGATATTTTAAACACAAAGGCGCAAGATAGTATGATAAGCACTAAAGTGAATAAAATAAAAAGCTTAAGCTACATTATGTTTTTTGTGGTAAGTATTGGTTTTGCACAGCAAAACAATGTTATTGTAAAAGTTGATACTTCGCACATAAAAATTGGTGAGCAAATTCAATATACAATTTCAGCATCCAAAGGAAATTCAGTTTTATTCCCGAAGCTGGTTGTTGACAGTTTACGTAAAATTGAGGTTGTTGAATCGTTACCAATTGACACTCTAAAAAACCGAGTTGAAAAAAAATACTTAATTACAAGTTTTGATAGTGGGCAATATGTAATACCCAAACAACAGGTTTTTATAAATAATAAAAGACTCTTAACAGATTCGGTTATTGTGCAAGTAGCTAATGTAAAAGTAGATACATTAAAACAAAAAATGTACCCCATAAAAGCTATTAAATCAGAGCCAAAAACGTTTGCCGATTACAAGCATTTATTATGGTGGTTATTGCCAATTTTATTGTTAATTGCAGGTGTTTTGTATTACATTTTCAGAAAAAAGAAACCAAAAGAAGTAGTTAAAATATCAATACCTCCAATACAGGAGGCGTTGGAACGTTTAAAAGCGCTTGATGAAAAACAATTGTTGAAACAAAATAAAATAAAAGTCTATTATTCAGAATTGACAGATATAGTTAGAACATATATAGAAAAGGATATAAATATTCCTGCGCTGGAATCAACCACCAATGAATTAATTGAAACTATTAACGACTTTAACGAGTCGAGCAATTTGGGAATTTCTAAAGAAACCATTGCACAATTGAATGATGTTTTACAACATGCCGATCTTGTAAAATTTGCAAAATCAAAACCGGTGGTTGATGAAATTAAAGAACACAGAAATCTTTCTGAATATGTTTTGCAAAACTTAAAACCTGTAAAAGAAATTGAAAATGATGTGGAATAATTTTGAGTTTTTACACCCGCAGTTCTTATGGTTCCTATTGTTGGTTCCGGCATTGATTGTATGGTATTACCTGGTTAAAAATAACGATAAAGCCACCTTTACAATTGCAAGTACTAAGGGATTTAAAACACAAAACTCCGTTATTTCAAAATTAAAACCGTTATTGGCAGTTTTAAGGTTGATAGCTGTTGTTTTGGTAATTATTGCCCTTGCAAGACCAAGAAATGTGGAGGTAAGCAGTAAAACCAAAACCAATAAAGGAATTGATATAGTTATGGCTATTGATGTTTCTGCGAGTATGTTGGCACGTGATTTAAAACCAAATAGGTTGGAAGCATTAAAAAAAGTAGCTACAGAATTTGTAAATCAACGTCCAAATGACCGTATAGGTATTGTAGTTTATGCTGGTGAAAGTTTTACGCAAACCCCTATTACAAGTGATAAACGCATTGTAAGAAATACCATAGCCAATATAAAATGGGGACAACTTGAAGGCGGCACGGCAATTGGAATGGGACTTGGTTCTGCGGTTAACAGGCTTAAAGAGAGTAAGGCTAAAAGCAAAGTAATTATTTTACTTACAGATGGAGTGAATAATACTGGGTTTGTCGATCCTAAAACAGCAACAGAACTCGCCGTTGGTTTAGACGTAAAAGTTTATACTATTGGATTAGGAACTAATGGTACAGCATCTTTTCCATATGCAAGAGATCCAAAAACCGGACAACTGTTGTTTAGAAATTCACCCGTTGAAATTGATGAAGATTTGCTTAAATACATAGCCAAAGAAACAGAAGGAAGGTATTTTAGAGCAACCGATAATTCAAAGTTAAGAGCTATATACAGTGAAATTAATAAGTTGGAAAAAACAGAAATAGAAGAATTTAAATATTACAATTATCAAGAAAAATATAGAATTTTAGTAGGATTTGCGCTTGGGTTTTTGCTATTGGAATTTGTATTGCGAAATACCTTGTTTAAAAGTTTTGTTTAAATGAAATTTTAAAGTAATAAATTAATAATGTATCAAATAGAAGAACCATCATATTTTATTTATCTGGCAATTATTCCTGTAATATTTGTGGTTTTTTTGTTAGTACTTTGGTGGAAAAAAAGAAAACAATTGCAATTGGCTGATAGCAGACTTTTTAAAAAATTGAGTCCTGATAATTCCACGTTTAAATCGGTATTAAAGTTTGTAGTACTTAGTTTAGCAATTGCCCTGTTAATTATAGCCTTGGCAAACCCTAAAATGGGTACCAAACTTGAAACGGTAAAACGACAAGGTGTTGATATTGTTTTTGCCTTAGATGTTTCTAAAAGTATGCTGGCAGAAGATATTGCTCCAAGCAGGTTGGATAAGGCCAAACAAATTGTTACAAAAATTATTGATAAGCTGGGTAGTGATAGGATAGGAATTATTATTTACGCAGGTAATTCTTACCCATTATTACCTATAACCACAGACCATGCTGCCGCAAAAATGTTTTTGCAAAATGCAAACCCAGATATGGTATCAAGCCAGGGAACAGCAATAAATGAAGCTATAGAAAGAGCAATTACGTATTTTGATAATGATGAGCAAACCAATAGGTTTTTATTTATTGTTTCTGATGGAGAAGACCATGAAGAAAATACCATTGAGTTAGCGCAGGCTGCAACTAATGAAGGTATAAAAATATATACTATTGGTGTAGGGACTGAAAAAGGCGGACCAATTCCAATAAAAAGCAATAATGTTGTTATTGAGTACAAAAAAGACAACAAAGGAGAAGTGGTAATTACGCAAATGAAACCTCAAGTATTGGCCGATATTGCAGCACAAGGCAAAGGTTCTTATATTAACGGGAATAAAACCCAAAAGACAATTGAAATTATTGAGGACTTATTGGTAAAAGCTGAAAAAAGCGAGTTTGAAACCAAGCAGTTTTCAGATTATAAAGACCAATTTCAATGGTTTTTAGGGTTTGGCTTATTATTTTTAATTATTGATATTTTTCTTTTGGAAAAGAAAACAAAATGGATTCAGAAATTAAATTTATTTAACGAATCTAAAAAAAGCAACAAGTAATGAGAACGAAAATATTAATTGTAATTGGTTTTATATTTTTTAATTTACAAGGTTTTTCTCAACAAAAAAATAAGGAAGAATTGGAAAGAGCCGCTCGTAAGGATATTAGAGAGGGGAATAAACTATACAATAATTTAAAGTTCGCCGAAGCAGAGATTGCTTATAAAAAAGCATTGTCAAAAAATCCAAATTACCCAAAAGCATCTTATAACTTAGGAAATTCAATTTATCAGCAAAATAGAAACAAGGAAGCTGTTTCACAATTTGAATTGGTTGAAAAAACATTTGAGGATAAATTGAGTAAAGCAGAAGCCTATCATAATATGGGAAATTCATTTATGAAAGAAAAAGAGTATGGCAAAGCTGTTGAAGCTTTTAAAAATTCGCTTCGAAATAATTCAAATGATGATGAAACACGGTATAATTTAGCTCTGGCAAAAGAACTATTAAAAAATCAGCAACAAAACAAGGACGATAATAAAGATAAAAACAGCAAGGAAGATAATAAAAACGATAAAAAACAGGATAAAAAAGAAAATGAAGGAGGAGATGACGACAAAAATGAGAATAAGGATAAAGATAAAGGTAAAGACAAAGAAAATGATAAAGGAAAGCCAAAAAACGACAAAAAAGATAATAACAATAAACAACAACCTAGACCCAATCAATTAACTCCTGAACAAATGAAACAGTTATTGGAGGCCATGAATAACGAAGAAAACAAAACACAAAAAAAACTGAACGCACAAAAGGCAAAAGGCAAAAAAATTAAACAGGAAAAAGACTGGTAGAATATGAAAGTGATGCAGTTTTACATACTAGGTTTTTTAATGGTTGTATCGCAACTGGCAGCAGCTCAAATTGAGTTTAAAACGTCTGTAAGTAAAAATAAACTAGGGATAAACCAGCGTTTTAGAATTGAGTTTACTGTTAATAAACAAGGAGCCGATGATTTTGAGCCACCCTCATTTACCGATTTCAAGGTGGTTGGTGGACCGAGTTCTTCTGTTAATCAATCATGGATAAATGGTAAAGCAAGTTATTCACAGGCTTATATTTATATTTTAGAGCCTAAAAAAGAGGGTGTTTTTACTATAGACCAGGCAGCTATTTATTATAAAGGTGAACGTGTTCTTTCTAACCGAGTAAAAATTACGGTTACCGAGGCTGTTGAAATTCCGAAAGACCCCAATAACCCACATTATGTGGCTCAGGAAAATATCCACTTGGTTGCAGAGGTTTCTAATTTAAACCCCTATGTAGGTGAGGGAATTTATGTTGTGTATAAATTGTATGTTAGTGAAAATATTAGTGTTAATGATTGGAGAGTGACCGAATCGCCCCAGTATAATGGTTTTTGGAATCAGGATATTGAAGTTAAAGACATTAATGTGAAGCGCGGAAAATATAATGGTGAAGATTACAGGTACATTGTTCTAAAAAAAGCAGTATTAATACCACAACGTGCAGGCAAATTAACCATTGAGCAGATGAAAATGGATTTTGCTGTTGGTATTCCTACAGGTAGAGGTGACTTTTTTGGAAATATGATTACTCGAAACATCAACCATTCCGATGCTTCTCCAATTAGAACGGTAAGGGTAAAACCACTTCCGGATACAAATAAACCCATTGATTTTACAGGTGCAGTTGGAGAATTCGACTTTAAAGTTGTAGCCAATAAAAACGTATTAAAGGCAAACGACGCAGCGCAAATTAAGGTGGAAGTATCAGGTAGAGGAAACCTAAAATTATTTGAAATTCCAAAAATTACTACACCATCTGAATTGGAAGTTTATACGCCGGAACATAAAGAAAATGTGGTAACCTCATTAAATGGTTTGCGCGGGAATATTATTGATACTTATACGGTAGTACCTCAGTTTAAAGGAAAATATAAAATTCCTGAAGCTACATTTTCTTATTTCAACCCAAAAGAAAAAAAATACAACACCATTAAAACCGAAGCCATTTTTATTGATGTTACCGAAGGGAAATCGGTTGCAGCAACAGCAGATGATAATATTACCTTAGTACCAAAAAAGCAAGTTGTTGCCTCTAACAATAATTTTAGGTTTATAGCACTTAATACTACATTTGAATCTAAAATTAAAAAGGACTTTTTGTATTCAAATCTATTTTATTTGTTGTTGCTTTTACCTTTTTTAGCAATTCCAATGGGTATTTTTTTAGGTAAAAAACAAGAAGAAAGAGCGAGAGATGTATTTGGGAATAAAGTGAGAAAGGCAAACAGACTCGCCAGAAAATATTTGTCGCAAGCCAAGAAGCAATTGGGCAAAAAAGAAGCTTTTTACATTGCACTTGAAAAGGCATTACACAATTATTTAAAGGCTAAACTTTTTATAGAAACATCTGATATTTCTAAAGATAAAATAGTTGATTTGTTAAAAGAAAAAGGTATTGATAATAGTGTAATTGAGCAATTTTTAGAAGTTTTGAACGATTGTGATTTTGCACGCTATACCCCTGCAACCGATGTAATGATGAAACAAGAGTACCAAAAAGCAGTACAGGTAATAACCAATTTAGATAAACAGTTGTAATATGAAAAACATTTTAGTTGGTATCTTATTACTATTTAGTTTTATTACTAAGGCTCAATCGGCTGACGCGTTGTTTTTAAAAGCAAATGACCATTATAAAAATGGAAATTATGAAAAGGCAATTGAAATTTACCAAAAAATAGATTCTATGCAGGTGGTTTCTTCTGAACTTTATTTTAACCTTGGTAATAGCTATTACAAACTAAATAAAGTGGCACCCACCATTTATTTTTACGAAAAGGCATTAAAAATAAACCCACTAAATGAAGATGCCAGATTAAATTTATCCTTTGCAACAAGAATGACCATTGATGCCATAGAAGAGTTGCCAAAAACGTTTTTACAAAAGTTTTCGGGTGCTGTAATCCGAAAATCATCATACAATACTTGGGGTATTATTGCCGTTTCGGCCTCATTTTTAATGGCGCTTTCATTTTTGTTATATTACTTTTCAATTTCCTCGGGTAAAAAATTGTTTTACTTTAATACTTCCTTATTTATGGTAATTGTAATGGTAATTACACTATTTTTTGCTTACAGCAACTACCAATGGCATTTGAAAAATAGGGAAGCCATAATTTTTGCTCCTGAGATTACCATAAAAAATGCACCAACCAATACCAGTGATGAGGTATTTGAATTGCATGAAGGTACTAAAGTTATCATTTTAGACGAGCTCGATAATTGGTCTAAAATTAAAATAGCCGATGGTAAAGTAGGATGGCTTAAAACAGAATTGATTAAGGAAATTTGAGCAACAATTATTCAAATAACTCCATAATTTTTTCTTTCAATTCTTCTCCATGAATATTTACAGCAATAATTTTACCATTGCTGTCAATAATAAAATTTGTTGGTAATGCGGTAATTCCATAATCCAAGGCAAAAGGTGTTTTAAAACCTTGCACAGTTGATACGTTTGGCCAAATTCTAC
>CAYFFC010000004.1:18900-89303 GCA_964342295.1 uncultured Lutibacter sp.
GCAACTAAGTCTTTTAAAAATGGTAAGTTTTCACCTCCCCTCCAGCGCAGCGCTGTAGGATAAACAGCAAGTGAGGTACCCATACTATCTTTTACAAACTGAATTAATTCATCTAAATGAACATCGTAATTTTTAATTTCAAGCTGACGTAATGTTGCAATTTCAGTTTCTGATTCGGAAGTCTGATGTTTTTTAAGTTCTTTTATTTTATTTCTAACAGAAGTTACTAATTTATCCAAAGAAGTTTTTCTAAAGGCTTCATAATCAGCTAAAAGTTGTGTGTCTGTTGAACCTTTAACGGTTACATCATCAATATCTCCTATAATTTCAATTGTTTGTCCTTTACCGGCTACAAGTGTTACTGTTTTTGCTCCCAGAGCTATTGTATAAATACCCGGATTTAAATTAAACCCTTTTTCAAAAGTACCGCCTGTTACAATTAATGTATCAATTGGGGTAGTCTTTTTAGCCAAATAATCAAATTCTGAAACAATTACCTCAGGGCTTTCAAAGTTAGCTATGTTGCCCTTAATTGTAAATGTAAATTGTTCTTTTGGCTGACAGCCGGTTAAAATAATACTAGAAATTATTGCGAATACAATAAGGGTTTTTTTAAAAAACATGCTGAATTTATTTATGTTATCGATTTTTTTAGTTGGGCAAAGGTAACATAAAAACTAGTTAAAATTTGTTAAATCGGTTTCGTCTTCAACAACTTTTAAAAAATTAGGAAATAACGTAGGGGCTAAGTTTTTAACCGGTTCGTATAATATGGCATTTTCTTTTTGCTCATCTGAAATAAAAGGAATGTTATTATTTAATTTGTTAAATACTAACAAAACCACACTTAAAATGAGTCCTATTTTTAATGCACCAAAAACACCTCCAAGCAGTTTGTTTAACAATCCTAAAGCAGCAAAGTTGGCAATTTTTGTCAAAAGTTTTCCTATCAAGGCAATTGCAATTACTATAATGGCAAAAGTTAAAGCAAATGAAACTATGGTAATGTATTTTTCATCCCACATAACATATTCAACCAGTACATCAGCAATAAAATAAGAGAAATGAATGGCTCCAAAAACACCGGCAATTAAGGCTACCAGCGAAGCTACTTCAACGAATAAACCTTTTACAATTCCTCTAATAAATCCAAATAAGAGTAAAGCGGTAATTACAATATCAAAAGTGTTCATACAATTGTTTTTGTAAATATACATGAATGGATTTGTATATTTGCAACGAATTAAAATTTAGCGATGTCTAGAGATATAAAGTTAAAAGAGGATTGGGAGCTGCTTCTTAAATTACTATCAAATCAATTTGGAGAAGGTGAACCTTTAAATTTAGATGCCATTATTTATTTAATAGGCGTACAGGAATTAGGGCAGGGACCAAAAGCATTTAAAAAAGACGAAAAAGTAAATTTAATGCATATTGCCATTTGCCGATTGTTAGAACCTTTTGGTTACTACCAATTCGATTTTTTTGATGATGAGGGATGGCCGCATTATACAGTTGTAGAAGCTTTACCCCAACTAAAACCCGGTGAACAAACCGTTTTAATGAAAGAAGCCATTGTGTTATACTTTAAAGAAAAAAAATTTATTTAATACTTTTAATTACTAAACCGAAGGAATTTTTCGAATCATTTTTGAAAGCAATTTAGGAAAAAACCGTTTGGTAAAAACAGCTAATTTTTCTTTAAATCCACCAATGTAAATCTCTTCTTTTTCTGCTTCAACTGCATTTATTAATTTTTTGACAAAATATTCCGGAGTCAGTCCATTTTCTGTAGCATGGTCCATTTTATTTTGTGGAGAGCCATCTCCGGTTAAGGCGTTTATTGAAACGTTGGTTTGTACAAAACCAGGACAGGCAATAGTAATTTTTATATTATTCTCATAAACTTCAGCGCGTAAACTATCAAAAAAACCATGTAAGGCATGTTTTGAGGCAGCATAACTCGATCGTAAAGGTGTTCCTATTTTACCCACAATACTTGAAATTACAACAAAATGTCCTGCATTATTTTTTATAAATTTTGGCAATACGGCCTTTGTTAAAGCAACAGTCCCCAAATAATTAATCGCTATAATTTTTTCATCTACCTTAACAGAAGTTTTTTTTGCTAACGATCGCTGGCTTATACCTCCATTGTTTATTAATATATCAATGTTACCAAATAATGAAAATGCGGTTTTGGCAACCACACTTAAAGTTTCGTATTTTTCTAAATCCAGAGGCAACACCTTTACCAAATCAGGATTTTCACATTCATTTTTAACTTGCTCTAAAACGTCTTTTTTGCGTGAAGAAATTATAAGTTTACACTGCTGTTTTGACAACTCCAAAGCTAAAGTTTTTCCAATTCCTGATGACGCTCCGGTAATCCAAATTATTTTGTTTTTAAATTTCATAGTAGTATGTATTACTTCACAATTTAAATAAGTACTTTTGAACGTATTTTTGAACTACAATTTTATGAATAAAAATATTTTAAAAAAACTTTTTATTGTTTTCGCGCTAATTACTAATGCCTTATTTAGCCAAAATTTTATTGAAGGCACTATGAGTCCGGTTACTGAAGAAAACGATTGGATTATTTTGTACCGACTATCGGGTGCGCGTCAGATATTTCAGTCCAATACCACTGTAATTGATGGCGCATTTAAAATTGAAATTCCCAATGAAACTCCAAGTGGAATGTACAGGCTTATGTTTGCTATGAATGCAAATGGATTTGTAGATATAATTTATAACAACGAAAATGTAGCGCTTAAATTTAATCCACAAACACCGGGAAATTCATTGGAAATTGTAAGTTCAGAAGAAAATAAATTATACAAAAAGTATATTGAAGGTTCAGACTATTTGAAATATAAATTAGACTCATTGCAAACCTCTTTTTTCAGAACCGAAAATAATGTAGAAAAAGAAAACATTAAAAAAAGCTATACAAAGAGCCTTGAGATTTTAAACGAATTTCAGTTGGACTTTGAAAAAAAATCGACTGGAAAATTGGCAAGAAACTTTATTAAATCACGCAAAAAATACTATGCTCCGGAAATTATTAATACACCTCAAGAATATTTGAACAGTGAAAAAAAGCACTTTTTTGACTTTATAGATTTCAATGACAATACCCTTATAAACTCAACCTTTTTAAGTGAAAAGGTTATTAATTATGTGTTTTATTTAAACGTATCAGATGATGCGGTTGTTCAAAGCGATTTGTATAAAAAAGCAGTTGTTGAAGTGGAGTCTAAAATAAGTAAAAACTATACTGTAAAATCTGAACTTTTAACCACCCTGCTCTATGCATTTGCACAAACGCAAAATAGTATATTGGTAAATTTTATTTTAGAAGGTTATTATAAAAAGTTGCCCGAAGAATATATAAATACTTCGGTAATAGTTGACATTAAAAATAAAATGAAACTTGCTCTAGGTCAAATTGCACCAGAAATTACTTGGGATGAAAACGGGGTTGTTAAAAAACTTTCAGAATTAAATAATGCGAATACCTATATTGTAGTTTTTTGGAGCTCAACCTGTTCGCATTGTTTGAATGAAATTCCAAAACTGTATAAATTTTCTAAAAATTTAACAAATGTACAGGTAATTGGTTTTGCTATGGAAACCGATAAAAATGGATTTGAAAAACATAAAGACAATTTAGAAGGTTGGATAAATATTTTAGGACTTGGAAAGTGGAAAAATCCAACAGCCAATACTTATGAAATTACATCAACACCAACCTATTTTGTTTTAGATAGCAATAAAAAAATTATAGCAAAACCCGAATTCTTTGAAGATGTAAAAGCTTTTTTTAACCATTAAAAGTGATAGAAAGCATCTTTTAAATGTGTAATCTCAAAAGAGTTGTTTTTATTCAAAATAGCGACAATATCAAAACGGACTTCAACGTCTAAATTTTTTGAAATAACATATTCATTTACGGCTTCTACCAAAAGATTTATTTTTTTTGATTTTACAAAATCTTGCGGATTACCAAAATAATCGCTTGAACGTGTTTTTACTTCAACAACCGCTAAAATATCGTCTTTTAAAGAAATAATGTCGATTTCAGCTTTTTTAAAACGCCAATTTATGTCTAAAATTTGGTATCCTTTTCTTTTAAGATAATTTGCGGCGAGAATTTCGCCTTTTTTTCCTAATTCGTTATGTATAGCCATTTTTTTAGTTTGTAATAAATGTTAAAAAGGTTTTTGAATCGTTCACGTTTAATACTATTTTTTCACCAAAAATCAAGGCTCTGTTATCATCTATATGCCCCGCAGGAAAATCAAAAACCACTGGAAAATTAAAAGGCGAAACAGCATCAAAAATAATTTCATGAGCAGATTTACCAAACGGAATAGCATTGTCGTGCATTTTTGTCATACTTCCAACAATCAGTCCTTTTAAATGGTCAAAATAACCATTGCGTTTTAAATTTTGCAGCATTCGATCAATGTGGTACAAATATTCGTCCAAATCTTCAATAAAAAGAATTTTACCATTGGTGTTGAGGCTTGATGAGCTTCCTAATAAACTGTACAAAATAGATAAATTACCACCAACCAAAATCCCTTCTGCAGCACCACTTTTATGTAGATTGGAAGTTGGTATTTCATACGATATAGCGTTACCAAAAAGACTATTTTTAAGTGACTGTATTGCTTCTTTAGTACTATTAGTTATATCTAAAGGCATTGTTGCATGAACGGTTGCAATTCCAAAAGTATGAACGTGATTGTGGATCACAGTAATATCAGAATAACCAATTAGCCATTTAGGTTTTTTTTTAAATTGGGTAAAATCCAAGTCATCTATAATTCTAACCGTACCATAACCCCCACGGGCAAACCAAATGGCTTTTACAGCAGTATCATCTAACATTTTTTGTAAATCGGCTGTGCGTTCATGGTCTGACCCTGCAAATTGGTGCTCTTCCAAGCCAATTGAATTACCTATAACAACTTTTAAGCCCCATTGCTTTAATAAATTTATTGCCGGAGTGATTTCTTCAAGTGTTATTTTTCTCGCTGTGGCAACAATAGCAACGGTATCATTTTTTTGCAAAAATTTAGGTGAATTCATACTGAAAATTAACAAACGATGTGCAAATTACGAAAACCCACACAACTTTTCACTTTTCTAATAAACAATCCTTATTTTTGTGCTTTTAAATTTGAATAAATGAGCACTACCAAAAGATATACAATTACTGCAGCGTTACCTTACACAAATGGCCCGGTTCATATTGGGCATTTGGCCGGTGTTTATGTTCCCGCCGATATTTATGCACGTTATTTAAGGCTTACCGGAAACGATGTAATTTATATTTGCGGTTCTGATGAACACGGAGTTCCAATTACTATAAAGGCAAAAAAGGAAGGCGTAACACCTCAAGATGTGGTTGATAAATACCATGCGCTTATTAAAAAATCGTTTCAAGAATTTGGTATCTCGTTTGATAATTATTCGCGAACATCTGCTAAAATCCATCATAAAACGGCTTCAGAATTTTTTAAAAAATTATATAACGAAGGAAAATTTATAGAAGAAACAACGCAGCAATTATACGACGAAGAAGCCAAACAATTCTTAGCAGATAGATTTGTTATAGGTACTTGCCCAAAATGTGGAAATGATGAAAGTTATGGCGATCAGTGTGAAAAATGTGGTACCAGTCATAATGCAACCGATTTAATCAATCCGAAATCGGCGATTACTGGGAATGTACCTACAAAAAAAGAAACAAAACATTGGTATTTACCGCTTGATAAATATGAAAAATGGTTACGGGAATGGATTGTAGAAGGGCATAAAAACGATTGGAAATCCAATGTGCTAGGTCAAGTAAAATCGTGGTTAGATGATGGGTTAAAGCCTAGGGCAGTTACCCGCGATTTAGATTGGGGAATTCCCGTTCCTGTCAAAGGAGGAGAAGGAAAAGTATTGTATGTTTGGTTTGATGCACCTATAGGTTATATTTCGTCAACCAAAGAATGGGCAGAACAAAATAGAAAAGATTGGGAGCCTTATTGGAAAAATGAAGACACTAAATTGGTGCATTTTATTGGAAAAGACAACATTGTTTTTCACTGTATCATTTTTCCTGCAATGCTTAAAGCTGAAGGTAGCTATATTTTACCTGAGAATGTACCGGCAAATGAATTTTTAAATTTGGAAGGAGATAAAATTTCCACATCTAAAAATTGGGCGGTTTGGTTACATGAATATTTAGATGATTTTCCGGAAAAGCAAGATGTTTTGAGATATACACTTACCGCTAACGCACCGGAAACAAAAGACAACGATTTTACTTGGAAAGATTTTCAGGCCAGAAACAACAACGAATTGGTTGCCATTTTTGGAAATTTTATCAACCGGGTAGTGGTATTAACAAACAAGTATTACAACGGAATTGTACCTGAACCAAACGAGTTTTCAGACATTGATAATGAAACCCTTGAAAAACTACAAAAATACCCTTCAATTATTAGCAATTCAATTGAGCGATACAGATTTAGAGAAGCCTCTCAAGAACTGTTAAATTTAGCGCGTTTAGGAAATAAGTATTTAGCCGATGAAGAACCTTGGAAATTGATTAAAACCAATCCAGAACGTGTTAAAACAATTATGAATGTTGCCATGCAAATTGCTGCGGGATTATCGGTTTTATGTGAACCTTTTTTACCGTTTACTTCTAAAAAATTGTCAGGAATTTTAAATCTTAGAAAAGATGTGGCTTGGAAAGATGTATCTGACAAGTTTGAATTGATAGAAGCAAATCATAAAATTGGAAAACCTGAATTGTTATTTGCCAAAATTGAGGACAATGAAATTCAAAAACAACTCGATAAACTGGAAGCAACAAAATTGGTTAATGAAAATGAAAGTAAGGTGGTTGAACCTCAAAAAGAAACTATTGAATTTGATGATTTCACAAAACTCGATATTAGAGTAGGTACCATTATTGAAGCTGTAAAAGTACCCAAAACAAAAAAGCTGTTACAGCTAAAAGTTGATGTTGGCATTGATACCAGAACTATTGTTTCAGGCATTGCAGAAAGTTTTAAACCTGAAGAAATTATTGGTCAAAAAGTAACTGTTTTGGTGAATTTAGCGCCAAGAAAATTGCGCGGTGTTGAAAGTCAAGGAATGATTTTAATGACCGATACCCCAGATGGGAAATTAGCTTTTATTGAACCTGAAAATGATTCGGTAAGTAACGGGGAGCCAATAAGTTAGATAGTTAATTTATTTTGTTGGGTCATTCTGAACTTGATTCAGAATCTCATAAAGTAATTATAAATACTTTCACCTTAAAACTGCGTATGATTAGTCAGTTGTCATTTAATTTGCAACTACGTTTTAATTACAAATCTAGTACACATGATAAACTTCATACAATCCCAAACCAATTTACCTTCAAAAAGTATAGAAAATACTATTCAATTACTAAATGAGGATTGTACCATTCCATTTATTTCAAGATATCGCAAGGAAAAAACAGGTAATTTAGATGAGGTTCAAATTGGTGAAATTGTAAAATTTATATCTCAGTTTGAAGCCATAGAAAAACGCAAGATAACCATATTAAAATCGTTAGAAGAACAAGAAGCACTAACCGAAAGGTTGAAAGAAAAAATTAATGCTACTACAGAAATAACTGTTTTAGAAGATATTTACCTTCCATTTAAGAAAAAACGTAAAACCAAGGCTGAAATTGCGCGTAAAAATGGTTTAGAGCCTTTAGCGAAAATAATTATGAGTCAGCGAGCAACAGATATTTTTTCAATAGCTTCTACATATATAACAAATGAAGTTATATCTGCTGAAAATGCTTTAGAAGGGGCTCGTACCATCATTGCCGAATGGATTAGCGAACGAACAGCTATAAGAAATAGTCTACGTTGGCAATTGGAAAAATTTGCGGCTATAAAAACCAACCTTGTTAAAAGCAAAGAAGATGATGAGAAAGCGCAAAAATACAGAGACTATTTTAATTGGTCAGAACCTTTAAGCAGCTGTCAGTCACACCGCTTATTAGCAATTTTAAGAGCAGAAAAAGAAGGTTTTATTCGAGTGAAAATTGAAATTGATGATACAAGAGCAATTTCAAAAATTGAAGAAAAAATTATAAAAGCCTCCAATAACTGTACTTTTCATATAAAATTAGCCATTAAAGATGCCTATAAACGACATTTATTACCATCGCTAACAAACGAAACTTTAAACATTGCAAAAGAAAAGGCTGACGATACCGCGATTAAAGTATTTTCAAAAAATTTAAAGCAATTATTATTGGGAGCTCCATTAGGTGAGAAAAATATTTTAGCCATTGACCCCGGATATAGAACGGGGTGCAAAGTAGTTTGTTTAAACGCTCAAGGCGGATTAGAATACAATGAAACCATATACCCCCATGCGCCTAAAAACGATGCAAAAGGAGCAATTAAAAAAATAAACTCGCTGGTTGATGCTTATCAAATTGAAGCAATAGCCATTGGTAATGGTACTGCATCAAGAGAAACCGAACAGCTTATCAGAAGAATCCGTTTTAATAAAGCTATTCAAGTTTTTGTGGTAAGTGAAGCAGGTGCTTCCATTTATTCGGCCTCAAAAATTGCGCGTGATGAATTTCCTAATTATGATGTAACTGTAAGAGGAGCAGTTTCTATTGGTAGAAGGCTCTCAGATCCATTAGCGGAATTGGTAAAAATTGATGCAAAATCTATTGGAGTTGGGCAATACCAGCATGATGTTGATCAAACCAAATTAAAAAATTCATTAGATACAGTAGTTGAAAGCTGTGTCAATTTGGTTGGGGTAAATATAAATACCGCGAGCGAATCGTTACTAAGCTATGTTTCAGGAATTGGGCCAAAATTGGCTGAAAATATAGTGAGTTATAGAAGTAAAAATGGCGCTTTTCCTTCAAGAAATGAAATTAAAAATGTGCCTCGATTAGGTGAAAAAGCATTTGAACAAGCTGCGGGATTTTTAAGAATAAAGAACGCTAAAAATCCATTAGATGATTCTGCTGTGCACCCAGAGAGTTATGTTATTGTTTCAAAAATGGCTAAAGATTTAAATACTACTATTTCAGAGTTAATAGGAAATAAAAATATGCTTCAAAATTTAGATTTAAATAAGTATTGTACTTCAACAATAGGGTTGCCAACGTTGCAAGATATTTTAAGTGAGTTAGAAAAACCTGGGTTAGACCCCCGTCAAACAGCGAAAGTATTTACATTTAATCAAAATATTAAAACCATAAACGATATTAAAGCTGGGCAATTATTACCGGGAATTGTTAATAATATTACCAATTTTGGTTGTTTTGTTGATATTGGAATTAAGGAAAGCGGCCTGGTACATGTATCTAATTTAGCAAACAAGTACGTAAATGATGTGAGCGAAATAGTAAATTTGCATCAACAAGTAATTGTGAAGGTGTTAGAGGTTGATATTGCCAGAAAGCGAATTCAACTTTCTATGAATTATAAATAAAAAAAGCGCCTTTGGCGCTTTTCCTCTTTTTCAAAACAATTTTCCACACTATTTATTGCCCAGCATTAAAAGTTCATTACAAACAATTTCGGTTACATAGCGTTTGTTACCGTCTTTATCATCGTAACTTCTTGTTGTAAGTTTACCTTCAAGGGCAACCTCCTTGCCTTTTTCTAAATATTTCTCAATAATTTCTGCTGTTTTGTTCCAGGCTACCACATGATGCCATTGTGTTTCTGTAACTTTTTCGCCTTGGGCATTTTTATAAGTTTCGTTGGTAGCAAGGGCAAATTTAGCTAGTTTTTTACCCGATTCAAGTGTAATAATTTCAGGGTTGTTTCCTAAATTTCCAATTAATTGTACTTTGTTTCTTAACGTATTCATAAGATAAGGTTTTTAAATAAAGCTGAATCTCATTTGTTCAATTCAACGATACAAATATCAAAAGGCTTTTATAAGTATTCGGTTAACAGCTATTTACTTTCGAAAGTAAATGATTGTAGTCGTTTGTAAACGGATAATTTTACGTATATTTGTATAACTACGAACTATATAAATTTAGCAAATGGTAATTGATTTTAGAAATGAGGTTTGGAAGCCATACAAAGGAGCCGATTGGAGTGATGAGGATCAATATTTAATATCTAACTACGGGCGGGTAAAAAGAAAGAAAGTTTATGAAGATGAGTGGAAATTATCACGAACCTCTTTAATTGGCGGCTATGATTCTTTTTGGATTGCAAAAAAACATTTGAAGCGAACTACATCGTGTTATGTTCACAGGGTAGTGGCAGTATTATTTTTAGAAAGAAGGGAAGATCAAAAATTTGTCATTCATTTAGATTTTGATAAACTTAACAATAAAGCTTCCAACTTAAAATGGGTTAATAAGTCGGAATTATTTTTACATCATAAAAAAAATCCGAAAAAAATTAAACGAAGAGGACAAAGAACGTATGCAAAATTAACTGAAGGACGAGTACGCTTAATTAAACGTAAAATTTTTGACCCTAACCGTAAAACTCGAATGCGACTTATAGCTAAACAGTTCGGAATATCAGAAATGCAATTGTACCGAATTAAATCGGGTGAAAATTGGGGAAATGTTACAATAGATGATTGAGAATAAATTAACATTATAAACTGACTTAAATATTACTATGAAAAAAAATTGTTTGGAGTGCGGTGAGCCGCTAAATGGGAGGATTGATAAAAAATTTTGCTCTGATTATTGTAGAAATGCCTACAACAATAAAATAAATAAAGAAAGCAAAAATTTAATTCGCAATGTAAATAACCGTTTACGTAAAAATCATAAACTACTTGCCGATTTGAATGTTTATGGCAAAACAAAAGTTACGCGTACCAAATTATTAGATGGCAATTTCGACTTTTCTTTTTTTACCTCGCTATATACCACAAAAACCGGAAATACGTATTATTATATATACGACCAAGGATACTTACCATTAGAAAATGATTATTATTTGCTAATAAAAAAGGAATAATTTCAATTTTCTTCCAAAATGTTATTTTTTATAAAAATTGCGTTAATTTAGAACACTTTATTTTTTTTAAGCAATGGATATAAAAAAATACAGTACAATTATTTCTTTTTTAATTATAATTGCCGCTGTGTACCTTAGTTTTTACTCCTTAACTCCTGAGAGCAATGTTACATTTAACAACTTTTCAATAGAGAGGGCACTGGAACATGTCAAAAAAATGAGCCTAAATCCTCATTTTACGGGCTCTCCTGAACATAAAAATGTTAGAAATTACCTGATAAACGAACTTGAAAAGTTGGGCTTGGAAGTTGAAATACAAGAGCAGGTTGCAATTAATAAAAAGTGGAGGGCAGCAACTAAAGTAAAAAATATAATTGCTAAAATACCCGGAACGGAAAGAGGGAAATCATTGGTTTTGCTTTCACATTATGATTCAAACCCGCATTCATCGCTTGGAGCAAGTGATGCTGCAAGTGGCGTGGCCATTATTTTAGAAGGAATTACTAGTTTTTTAAAAACAAAAAAACAATCTAAAAATGATATAATTATTTGTTTTACTGATGCTGAAGAATTAGGGTTGCTTGGGGCAAATGCATTTGTAAATCACCATCGTTGGGCTAAAAATGTTGGCTTGGTTTTAAATTTTGAAGCCAGAGGTAGTGGAGGTCCAAGTTATATGTTTGTTGAAACCAATGGTGGAAACAAAAATTTAATTAACGCTTTTAATGAAGCCAACACCCCATACCCGGTTGCAAACTCCTTAATGTACAGTATTTATAAGTTATTGCCAAATGACACCGATTTAACTGTTTTTAGGGAAAACGGGAATAATAATGGCTTTAACTTTGCGTTTATAGGAGACCATTTTGATTACCATACCCAACAAGATACATTTGAACGAATGGATCTTCAGTCGTTTAACCACCAAGTTTCGTACTTTTTAGCCACATTTAATTATTTTTCAAACGCAAACCTCAACAATTTAGATTCCGCTTCAAATTTGGTCTATTTTAATTTCCCTTATTTTGGGTTAATTACCTATCCCTATAGTTGGGTATACCCCTTGATTTTTATTGGCTTGATAAGCTTTTTGCTACTTTTATGTTGGGGTTTATTCAAAAAAGAGATAACGCTAAAGGGTATTTTTAATGGCTTTATACCATTAACAATTGCATTTATTATATCTATAATTTTTGCAGTATTTGGATGGAAATTAATAAAACTAATGCATCCTCAATACAATGATATTTTACATGGCTTTACGTATAATGGTTACTATTATATTGGGGCATTTACTGCAATTACAGTGGCAATTTGTTTTTAGATTTATTGTAAATATTTCAAAAAAAATTCACTACAAGATTTAATAATTGCTCCGTTAACCATATGGTTACTGCTTAATATTATTTTGGCTGTTTATTTAAAGGGTGCATCCTTTTTTATTTTTCCGGTTTTTGTAATGTTATTGTTTTTAGGCTGGTTGCTAAAATCAAAAAGCCAAAACATAATTTATACTACAATAATTTCTGTTCCTGTTGTTATAGTATTTTCTCCATTTGTTAAAATGTTCCCTGTAGGTTTAGGTCTAAATATGTTGAGTAGCGGAGTATTTTTTACTGTATTACTTTTTGTGTTTTTAGTTCCTGTTTTTTATAATTTTCGCAACACCAAAAAACTGGCTTGGTTGTTTTTTGGTTTATCGTTAGTATTGTTGGTAATAAGTTCATTTAAATCAAATTATTCTGATAAAAATAAATTACCAAACAGTATTTTGTATATAGTAGATAGCAATACCAATAAAGCATATTGGGCATCGTATAACCAAAAAGCAGATGCTTTTACGAAACAATTTTTAGGAGAAAACCCTACTCAAGGCGGTCTAGATACCAATATATTTAGCAGTAAGTATAAAACAAAAATTAATTTAATTGCCCCTGCGGAATTAAAGGAATTTAAAAAACCGGTAATTTCTTTGGTGAAGGATACCATAGTTGGCAATGAACGATTACTTACATTACAAATTGAATCACTTAGAAATGCCAATAGAATTGAGGTGCTAGCAAAAACACCTATTACATTTAGCACCTTTACGGTAAACCGTGAAAGCTTTACCAGAGAACCTGATATTAAAGCTAATTTTTATGTTGAAAAAGGTACAGTTATGAGCTATTTTTTTACAGAGGAAAATGAGGTTGTTGAAATAAATTTTAGCATTAATAAAAAGCAAAAAATTGCGTTTGATGTTATTGAGGCTAAATACGATTTATTTAGCAATTCACAATTCTCCATAAATCCACGATTAAATTATATGATGCCAATGCCATTTGTATTAAATGATGCTACGGTTATAAAAACTACCATCAATCTTTAAATTATGAAAAAAATACTTTTTTTATTTAGTACTATGTTTCTTTTGGTTAGTTGCGAACAACCTAAAAAATTCAATGAAAACAGCAAATACATAAAAGATAAACCAAGTGTAAAACCTTCATTAAATGTAAATTCTGCAACCTACTTATATCGGTTTGCATTTGATTGTATAGATAAAGAGTACCCGAATAAACTTGGACAGGTATTGGGTGATAGTACTTATTTAAAAGAGCCTTCTGATTTACACCCGGCATTTTATGGTTGTTTCGACTGGCATTCATCGGTGCACGGACATTGGACGCTGTTAAACATAATTAAAGAACTACCCGATTTTGAAAAGCGAAATGAAATTTTTAAAAAACTTAAAAAAAATATTACCAAACAAAATATACTTGATGAAATAGCCTATTTTGATGATGTTCACAACAAAAATTTTGAACGTACTTATGGTTGGGCTTGGTTGTTAAAAGTTGTTGAAACTTTAAGAGATTGGGATACTGTTGAAGCAAATTTGATGTATGAAAAGTTAAAACCTCTGGAAGCACTTATGGTAACAAAATATGAAGAATTTTTGAGGAAATTAAAGTACCCAATTCGAGTTGGCGAGCATCCAAATACCGCTTTTGGACTTTCGTTTGCGTTGGACTACGCTAAAAAGTATAATTCTAATTTAGAGACACTTCTAATTTTAAAAGCAAAAGAATTTTATTTAAAAGATAAAGAATGTCCCCTAACCTGGGAGCCGGGCGGATTTGATTTTTTGTCTCCTTGTTTGCAAGAAGCAACACTTATGTTAAAGGTTTTACCCAAAGAAGAATATGTGGCTTGGCTAGATGCTTTTTTACCGGGGTTCAGGAAAAATCCAAGCAAGTACTTACAAGTAGCTGAAGTTACCGACCGTTCTGATGGGAAATTAGCACATTTAGACGGATTAAATTTTAGCCGTGCTTGGTGTTTATATCAAATAGGGAATAGCCTTGAAAACACCAAAATGTTAAATTTAGCAACTGAACATTTTAATTACAGTTATACCAAAATGGATTCAGGTGAATATGCAGGTGCACATTGGTTGGCTTCATATGCCTTGTATGCTATGCTTAGCCATTAAAATAATAAAAATAGTTTTAAATATTAAAGAACGCCATACTCAGTAATACGCATGGTATTTACCATTCCGCGTTTTTTTACCGGCATTGATGTAAGATTTATAGCATAACCACCCTTATTCAAATAACCTCTTTCGTGGGCCATATTATTTATATCTTCAATGGTTTCATCAGTACTCACAAACCGGTTGTAATATATACCTTTCACGCCCCAAAGTAAATTTAACATGGCTAAAATTCGCTTGTTGGATGAATAAACTAATATATTCGATTTTGGCCTCCACGAAGAAATATGAAATGCTGTATATCCAGAATCTGTAAGCGTTGTAATAACCTCTGCGTTAATGTCATTAGCTGTTAATGCCGCTTGGTGACAAATAGTTTTGGTAATAAAACGTTCATTTACACACTGTACTTGTTCTTCAGCTATTGAAATAAGTGGTGAATTTTCAACACTTTCAATAATTCGGCGCATTTGCTGAATCACCTGTACAGGAAAATCACCTACCGAAGTTTCTCCTGAGAGCATTACGGCATCGGCACCATCCATAATTGAGTTGGCAACGTCATTAACTTCAGCTCTGGTAGGTACTTGATTATGAATCATAGTTTCCATCATTTGTGTAGCAATAATAATTGGAATATTCGCTTTTTTAGCTTTTAAAACCAATCGTTTTTGGATTAATGGCACTTCTTCCATAGGTACTTCAACTCCTAAATCGCCTCTAGCGGCCATTAAAGCATCACAGTATGGGGTTAATCGGTCAACGTTGGCAACCGCTTCAGGTTTTTCTATTTTTGCAATTACAGGAATTTTGTACGGAGATTGTTCTTTTATAAGTTCATTTAATTCAATTAAATCTTCCGGGGTTCTTACAAATGAAAGCGCAATCCAATCAACTTCCATTTTAATGGCAAATAACACATCTTTTTTATCTTTTTCGGTAAGTGCAGGTAATGAAATTTTAGTGTTTGGAAGGTTTACACCTTTTTTAGATTTTAAAGGGCCTCCTCTTAATACTTTTGTAGTAACATTAGAAGCTCTATCGGTACCTGTTACTTCAAATAATAACTTGCCATCATCAACTAAAATGTGTTCACCGGCTTCAACATCTTTTGGAAAGTTTTGATACGTCATATAAGCTTTATCAGTAGTTCCCTCGCATTTTTCGGTAGTAAATGTAAAGGTATCACCAATTTCCAATTCCACATTGTCAGCCATACTACCAACACGTAATTTAGGCCCTTGTAAATCGGCTAATATAGCTACGTGAAAATTTCTTCGCTCATTTACTTCTCTAATAATTTTAATACGTCTTTCCACTTCATTGTATTCGGCATGTGAAAAATTTACTCGAAATACATTTACTCCGGCCTCCATCATAGTTTCTATAATTTCGGGAGTATTGCAAGCAGGACCTAATGTTGCTACTATTTTCGTTCGTTTTCTGTTATGTGACATAATTTAAAATATTAGGTGGTCTTTAGATTTTAGGGTACTTGGCTCAACGGAGTAGCAAGTAATTACTTGATTTATTTTATTTAGTTTTTCAACCAGACTACTAATAAATCGGGGTTGATTGCATCCGGTTATTTTTAAAAAAAAATCCACTGTTTTTTTTTCAGGGATTAAATAGGATATTGAACTGTATGTTCCACCGAATAAACCACTATTATTATTGGTTTTTTCTGTACTACGGTGTTTGTTATTAATTAAATAATAATTTGTAAAATTTTGTTCATCTTTATATTCAAACAAAGGAAATTCGGCCTTAGAATTTTCAAAGTCTAAATTGTGCTTAAAACGAACCAAATTAATGCTTAAGTTCTTATTTAAAAGATATGCTAACCGGTAATCTTCTTCTGATGTATGAATGCCAATAAGGTTATAATCATCTTCTAAATCAAACGTTAGTAGTTGCATAGTAAGTTAGTACAATTGGTTATGCAAAAATACCATTGTTAAATAACAGTAACTAATAATTTTACGAAAACGTATTCGGGAAAAACTATTTATTGTGAAGAAATTTCATTTTGAAATGCATAGTATGCTCTTTTTGCAGCTGTTTCTTCGGCTTTTTTCTTAGATGTTGCACGCCCCTTAGTAATTATTTTTCCATCAAGATAGAGTTTAACACTAAAATGTTTAACGGTGTCATTCCCTGTATCTTCATAAACCTCAAATTCGAATTCGCGTTTTTGCTTTTGACACCACTCTATAAATAAACTTTTGTAACTGGTTATTTTGCCTTCAAGCTTTGGAACATCCACGTAGGGGTCGATTACCCTTTTGTAAATAAATTTTTTGCAGTAGTTGTAGCCTCGGTCTAAATAAATGGCACCTATTAAGGCTTCAAAAATATTACCATGAATGTTTTCGCCAAATTTTGATCTAGAAATGGAACTTTTCACATATCGAAGTAGGCCTAAATCCCGACCCAATTCATTTAAATGTTCACGACTCACAATTTTTGAGCGCATTTGAGTTAAATACCCTTCATCACCTGAAGGGACTTCAGAAAATAAATGTGATGCTATTACTGCGCTTAGCATAGCATCTCCTAAAAATTCAAGACGCTCATAATTTATTGGATTTCCTGTTGTTTTATCAACTTCTTTTATAGAACGATGAATAAATGCTTTTTTGTAATAGAATAATTTTTTTGGGGCAAAACCAATAATTTTTTTTATATCAACAAAAAAAATCTCGTCTTCAGGTAAACGAGGTTCAATAATTTTTCGAATGAATTTCATTCAGAGTTGTAGTTATTCAGGTTTTTTAAAGAGTATACACGCATTGTGCCCTCCAAATCCAAAAGTATTGCTCATGGCAACTTTCACATCGCGTTTTTGAGCCTTATTAAACGTAAAGTTTAATTTACTGTCAATTTGGTCATCATCTGTAAAGTGGTTAATTGTTGGAGGTACAGTACTGTGCTTTATAGCAAGTATTGAAGCAATTGCTTCAATAACACCTGCAGCTCCAAGTAAATGACCGGTCATTGACTTTGTTGAATTTATGTTTAAAGTGTAAGCATGTTCACCAAAAACATCTAAAATTGCTTTCGATTCGGCTATATCACCAAGCGGAGTAGAAGTGCCATGCATATTAATGGCATCAACATCTTCCGGTTTTAGGCCGGCATCTTTTAAGCAATTAAGCATCACATTTTTTGCTCCCAATCCTTCAGGGTGTGGCGCTGTAATATGGTAGGCATCTGCAGATAAACCACCGCCACCAACTTCGGCATAGATTTTTGCACCTCTGGCTTTGGCGTGTTCATATTCTTCAAGAATCAAAGTTCCTGAACCTTCACCTAAAACAAATCCTTCACGGTCTTTATCAAAAGGCCTTGAAGCAGTTGCCGGATCATCATTTCTGGTTGATAGTGCCTGTAAAGCATTAAAGCCTCCCATACCTGCAATGGTAACCGCAGCTTCTGACCCGCCGGAAACCATAACATCGGCATAGCCAAGTCTAATATAGTTTAATGCATCAATAATGGCATTTGCAGAAGAAGCACAAGCCGATACTGTTGCAAAGTTTGGTCCTCTGAAACCATATTTTATTGAAATTTGTCCGGGCGCAATATCAGCAATCATCTTAGGAATAAAGAAAGGATTAAACCGTGGTGTACCATCTCCTTTAGCAAAAGACAATACTTCATTTTGAAAAGTTTCCAAGCCGCCAATTCCGGCACCCCAAATTACGCCAACCCTATTTTTATCTAAAGCTTCTATATTTAACTTCGAATCTTGAATAGCTTCCTCTGTACTAACCATAGCATATTGAGTAAACCTATCCATTTTTCGAGCTTCTTTTCTGTCAATAAAGTTTTTGACATCAAAGTTTTTGAGTTCGCAAGCAAAACGAGTTTTGAACTTGGATGCATCAAAATAGGTTATTGGAGCAGCACCGCTAACTCCGTTAGATAAACCATTCCAATAAGCTTCAATTGTATTTCCAATTGGTGTTAATGCACCAAGTCCAGTTACAACAACCCGTTTTAATTCCATATAAAAATTACTTTTTTGCGTCTTCTATATAGCTAATTGCTTGACCAACAGTACCTATGTTTTCTGCTTGATCATCAGGAATTTGAATGTCAAATTCTTTCTCGAATTCCATAATTAGTTCAACAGTATCAAGTGAATCAGCTCCTAAATCGTTTGTGAAGCTTGCTTCAGTTGTTACTTCATTTTCGTCAACGCCTAATTTGTCTACAATAATGGCTTTAACTCTTGATGCAATGTCTGACATAATTCTTTAATTTTAAATTTAATTACTCGGCAAAAATATAAAACTTTATTGAAATCAAAATCTTTTAATCCAATAAAAGAGCGTTTATGAATTATTTACCCTTATTAAGTTTTTTTATTTATACTTTAAAGTTAGTTTTAATTTAGTTTATTTGTGTATAAATTACAATTTTTTTAAACCTGTTTAAAGTACTAAAATAACTATTTTTATTAAGTTATTTGCATTACTAATAAACAAAGTAACATATCTGTGAAAAAAAGTATAGCCATATTAGCATCGGGTTCGGGTACAAATGCCGAAAATTTGATTAAATATTTTGAACATAATGCTCATATTAAGGTTGTTAGAGTGCTTTCAAATAAAAAAAACGCTAAAGTACTGGATAGGGCGAAAAATTTAAATGTACCTTATAAATACTTTGATAGAATTGATTTTTATGAGTCTGACACCATTCTGAATTTACTTAAAAAAGAAGTCGATTTTATTGTTTTAGCCGGGTTTTTATGGAAAGTACCTTTAAAATTAATTACTGCTTTTCCTAATAAAATAATAAATATTCACCCGGCCTTATTACCAAAATACGGAGGAAAAGGAATGTATGGTATGCATGTGCATAAAGCTGTTGTTGAAAATAAAGAAAAAGAAAGTGGTATAACCATACATTATGTAAATGAAAATTATGACGAGGGAGCTATTATTTTTCAGAAAAAAATTAAAGTAGTCCCATCAGATACTCCTGAAGATGTAGCGAAAAAAATACATGCGCTGGAGTACAGATATTTTCCTGAAATTATTGAGAATGTAGTTTTAAAAAATGGCTAAAAAAAAGTTTTATGTAATATGGAAAGGGCATAAAACAGGAGTTTTTACGTCTTGGGATGTTTGTAAAAAGCATATTGCAAATTACAAAGGCGCCCAGTATAAAGCATTCACATCTGAAGCGGAAGCTAAAAAGGCTTTTAATGGTAATTATGAAGATTATAAAGGGAAAAATACTAAAATAGCCTTACTTACTGATGCCGAGTTAAAGTTAATGGGCAAACCTATTATCCCATCGTTAGCTGTAGATGCTGCTTGCAGTGGTAACCCTGGGATAATGGAATATAGAGGTGTTGATACCAAAACTAAAAAGCAAGTTTTTATTCAAGGTCCATTTACTAATGCAACTAATAATATTGGTGAATTTTTAGCATTAGTTCATGGTTTAGGATATTTAAAACAAAGAAATAGTAACATTCCTATTTATTCCGATTCAAAAATTGCAATTAATTGGGTTAAAAAAGGACAATGCAGAACCAATTTACCAATTAGTGATGACAATAAGAAATTGTTTGATTTTGTGAAACGCGCTGAAAAATGGCTGAAAGAGAACAAATACGCTACCAAAATTTTAAAATGGGAAACTAAGGCTTGGGGCGAAATTCCTGCAGATTTTGGCAGAAAGTAATTGTTAGAATTCCGATTTATGAGTTGTTATTTCCTAATAAGAATAACAGTCATTCCCGTAAAAACGAGAACCCAAAATCAACTTTTTTAAAGATTTCTATCTTCGAAGAAATGATAAATTAATTGAGAAAAACGAATAAAGAAGTAGCAAATAGGGAGAAACGGTGGGTATAAATATTTTTAATAAAAACTTCTCACTGCTCACTTTTCACGAAAATACTTTTTAACCTATTCTAGCATCATTTTTGCTTTTAGTAAAGCTTCATATAAAGCATCAACTTCTTCAAAAGTATTGTAAAAAGAAAAAGAGGCTCTAATGGTTCCGGGAATGTTGTAAAAATCCATAATGGGTTGCGCACAATGATGACCTGTTCTAACGGCAATCCCTAATTTGTCAATAATTGCACCAATATCATAAGGGTGGATATTACCTATATTAAATGATATAACTGAAGTTTTTTCAGAAGCCATGCCATAAATTTTTAGCCCATCAATTTGCAGTAGTTTTTGCGTGGCGTAATTAAGAAGTTTCTTTTCATAGTTGTGAATATTTTCAAACCCCAATTTGTTTAAATAGTCAATGGCTGTTCCAAAAGCAATTATACCCGCAATGTTTGGAGTACCGGCTTCAAATTTATGAGGTAAATCGGCATAGGTAGTTTTTTCAAAAGTAACCTCTTTTATCATTTCTCCACCACCCTGGTATGGAGGCAATTTATTTAACCATTCTTCCTTACCGTATAAAATTCCAACACCGGTTGGCCCACACATTTTATGAGCGGATGCCACATAAAAATCTACATCCAACAGTTGTACATCCGGTTTTATATGCGGGCAGCTTTGTGCACCATCTATTAAAACTGCAGCACCTGCTTTATGTGCTTTATCAATAATTTCTTTTATAGGATTAATAGTGCCAAGAGCATTGGATACGTGATTTACAAAAACCAACTTTGTTTTATCAGTCAGCAATTTATTATAAGCATCCATTAACAACTCACCTTCTTCATTCATTGGAATCACCCTTAAAACAGCTCCGGTTCTATCGCATAGCATTTGCCAAGGAACAATATTGGAGTGGTGCTCCATTGTTGAAACTATGACTTCATCATTTTCTTTTAAGATAGTTGAAAATCCGGTTGCAACAATATTTATACTGTGAGTAGTACCGGAAGTTAAAATAATTTCATGCGATTTTTTTGCATTAAAATGTTGTTGCAGTTTTATTCTGGCTTGTTCGTAAGCATCGGTTGCCTTTTGACTTAAGGTATGGACGCCTCTGTGAATGTTCGCATTTATAGTTGTATAGTAATTTACAATACTATCAATAACTACTTGTGGTTTTTGAGTAGTGGCAGCATTGTCTAAATATACAAGTTGCTTACCATTTATTTTTTCATTTAAAATAGGAAAATCAGCTCTTATTTTTTCTATGTTTATCATACTTGTCAATTCTTCGAAAGGCAAAATTAAACAATCAAAATAAAATCTATTGTTAATTATGATATATTTGTTACTGGCGAAAACCGATTTATATGAAAAAAATTAAAATACTTTCTATATTATTGCTCATTATAATTTCAGTTGTAGTAATTTATAATTACCCCAGACTTAATATAATTTCGGGATATTCTGCAAAAATGATGAGCTCATCAGTGTTTTTAGCGAACAGACCTGTTTCACTTACTGATAATGAAGATAATAATTTTTCACCAATTCATATTGCAAATGATGAGGTAAACCTAGATAAAAAATGGACAACGGCTTCTGTTTATGGTTTAATGAAGCGAAAAGCTATATATAGAGAGGGGTTAGGAAGTGTTTTAGTAAGTGAAAATTATACTGGAAATAAGCAGTTTCTAAAGCCAAAAAGAAACCTACAAAAAACCAGTTTTCCTTATCCTTATGGTGAGCTACCACAAAGGGATACTGTTTTTAAAAATATTAATTATGATAGTTTAAACAAAGCAGTTGTCAATGCATTTGATATTGAAGGTGAAGAGAAAGCTAGAAAAACAAGAGCGGTTTTGGTAATTTATAAAAACCAAATTATTGCAGAAAAGTATGCCAATGGGTTTGATAAACATTCAAAATTTTTGGGTTGGTCTATGACTAAGAGTATAACGAGTGCTGTGGTAGGGATTATGGATAAAAAAGGACTTGTTAACATCCATCAAAATAATCTTTTTAAAGAATGGTCTCATGATTATAGAAAAAGTATTACCCTTAATAATTTACTTCAAATGAACAGTGGATTGGAATGGGATGAAGATTACAATACCATGTCTGACGTTACAAAAATGCTTTTTTTAGAGGAAGACATGAGTACAACCCAGTTAAACAAACCACTTATTGGTAAGCCTAATGAAAGTTGGAATTACTCATCCGGAACCACCAATTTAATATCTGGATTTATTAGAAGTCAATTTAAAACACATCAGGAATATTTAAATTTTTGGTATCGAGAATTGATTGATAAAATAGGAATGCACTCTATGACTATTGAAACCGATTTAAGTGGTAACTATGTGGGCTCATCTTATGGTTGGGCTACAGCGCGCGATTGGGCAAAGTTTGGATTACTGTATTTAAGCAAGGGAAATTGGAATGGTGAGCAAATCATCTCAGAAGATTGGGTTGCCTATAGTACAACTCCAACCAATAGCTCTAATGGGGCATATGGAGCACAGTTTTGGTTAAATGCTGGAAAAGAAATACCGAATGCACCAACAACTATGTTTTCGTGTAATGGTTACCAAGGACAGCGCATTTTTATAATTCCATCAAAAGAGTTAGTAATTGTACGATTGGGTTTAAGCGAAGAACCCGGTTTTGATTTTAACAAGTTTTTAAAAGAAGTTTTCAATTCATTCAGTAACCCCAAAATAAACTAACAGAAGTATTCGGGTTATTTTTTTATTCAGTTGTTAAAATTTATAAAGAAATTTGGATAAAGACTACAGAAAATTAATGCTAAATCAAGCATTTAACTATTTATTTTTAAATTAGAACTATTGAAGTTAAGAGACATAAAAATATCTTCTTCTTAAATTTGGGAAGTAGTTGTTAGTTTAAAATTAAATAGATTTGAAGTTTTCACTCCATTTTTTTTGTTTTATAAGCGCATTCTTGTTTTTAAATACGATTGGGTATAGTCAAAATTTTGATTTTGTAAGAGTGATAAGTGTTTACTCGGGAAATGAAACAAATAACACGCTGTTTAAAGTTAAGTCTCCCACCATTCCGGGTTTAACCTATATAAGAGCTCAAATTATTGGAGGCCCTCAAGATGGATTTTTCACACAAAAGGATGACGACATACGGTATACTTCTTTATCAAAGGTTTCAGGAATTCCGGGAAATCTTAGTAAAATAAGATTTACCTTCTTAAAATCGGATAAAAAAACGCATATTCCACATGGTAATTTTAGGTTTATAATTAATGATATTGATGGCCCTGATAATGAGGCATTAGCAACTAATTGCACAGAGAGTTTAAAATTTTTAGGAACGGCAAATCCAACAAACTTAACGGTTATTAACTTACCTTCAACTATTATTGCTGTTGGAGCATTGGAAGAAAGTGATGGGGCAACAAGCAGAGTAATGTTTGAGTTTAATAATATTGCTGTTATTGAATTGGAAAATTATGCAAATCAGGGGTATTTAAAAGATTTTGATATGGACAACGATTATCCAATAGCAAAACCACTGTTTGTAAGGTGTAAAAATTCTACCCAGAGTATATTCACTGAGATTGATGCTACTATTAAAAGTGAATTAAATGAATTTAAAAACACTTCAAATTTGTTAATGATAAATACCAAGCCAATTTATTTTGATTTGGATAAGTATTTTTTAAGAAAAGATGCTGTGGTAGAATTAGAAAAAGTTCTGTTAATATTGCGTAAATATGATAAACTAAAACTAGAAATTAGATCACATACAGATTCTAGAGCTAATGATAATTATAATAAAAAGTTATCTGAAAAAAGGGCGAAATCAGTTGTTAAATGGTTAGTTAACCAGAGAATAAATAAGGAAAGACTTGTAGCTAAGGGGTTTGGCGAAACACAATTAATTAATAAGTGTTCAAACGGTGTTGAATGTACCGAAAAAGAGCATCAAATAAATAGAAGAGTTGAGTTTGTGATTCTAAATCCTGAAACAATTAAGAAATAAAAGACACTATCCCGTAAAGTGTGTAAGTAAAAAATACGAGGGTTCTCTTTTTACAACTCAAAACCTAATTCAACACCCAACTTGCCTGCAATTAATTTAGTGATTCGCGACTTTAATTGAGGTATTTTAATTTTTTCTACAACATCATTTCCAAAAGCATATAGCAATAAGCCTTTTGCCTCTTTTTTTGGAATACCCCTGCTTTGCATGTAAAATAAGGCACTTTCATCTAACTGACCAATAGTACAGCCATGTGAGCATTTTACATCATCGGCAAAAATTTCTAACTGTGGTTTGGCATTAATGGTTGCGCCGTCACCAATAAGCACATTATTGTTTTGCTGAAACGCATTTGTTTTTTGAGCCTCTTGCTGAACAATTACTTTACCATTAAAAACCCCAACAGATTTATCGGCATAAATGCCTTTATACAGTTCATGGCTTTCACAATTTGGGTGTTTGTGATTTACAAGAGTGTGATTATCTACATGTTGCTTTTCATTTAAAACAGAAATTCCGTTTAAATTTGAAGTTATATGTTCACCTTCATGGTGAAATTCCAAATTATTTCGTGTTAGTTTACCACCAAAAGAAAAGGTATTTATTGAAGCTACACTTTGTTGTTTTTGTGAAACAAAAGTACTGTCTATCAATGAAGAATTATCAGTGTCGTTTTGAATTTTATAATAGTCAACAATCGCTCTTTTGTGCACAAATAATTCCGTAACAGCATTTGTAAGGGTATTATTGTTGGATAAATTTTGGTGGCGTTCAACTATTTGCACATGAGAATTTTCACCTACTACAATTAAATTTCTAGGCTGAACCAAAATTTCTTTTTCAGCACCTGTTGAAAAATTAATTATTTGAATAGGTTTTGAAACAATGGTATTTTTTGGAATATTAATAAATGCACCTTCTTTAGTAAAGGCAGTATTTAAATTTGCTAAGCTATTAGTTGTTTTAGCAATTGTATTGAAGTAATTATCAACAACCAATTTATATTTTGGTTTTGTTAATGCCGATGACATAACACAAACATCACATTCGTCATGTGTTGTGCTTGATAAAAAGGAATTAAATATTCCATCCACAAAAATTAAGGTGTAGGTATCAATTTCATTAATTAAATACGCCTTTACATTTTTATATTCAACCGGATTTTTTGTTTCAGGAAATAAATTAAAATCATTTTTTAGTAGTGGCTTTAAGCTAGTATATTTCCACGCTTCATTTTTTTTAGTTGGAAAACCTTCAGTTTCAAAATGCTGCATAGCATCTACTCTAATTGCATGTACTTTTGAATCTAAATCAACGTTTCCTTTATTTTCAAATGCCAAAAAGGAAGAAATTATTTTTTCTTTTAAATCCATTGTCTTTATGTTGTATAGTTAAAAGTTTGAATTTTTAACGATTGTATAAAATCTTTAAAAATAAACTTTCTACCTATTAAACTATTTTTTTATCCAAAAATTGAAAGTAAAATAAGTTCTTTAAAAACCTTTAGACTTTTCAACTTTTTAACTCAATTATTTTAACCAGTCGTAACCTTTTTTCTCCAATTCTAATGCCAAGTCTTTACCTCCTGATTTTACAACTTTCCCGTTGTAAAGCACATGAACAAAGTCTGGAACAATATAATCTAACAAACGCTGGTAGTGCGTAATTACCACTACGGCATTGTCTTTACTTTTTAGTTTATTTACACCGTTAGCCACAATTTTTAGCGCATCTATATCTAATCCGGAATCCGTTTCATCTAAAATGGCCAATTTAGGTTGTAACATAGCCATTTGAAAAATTTCGTTACGTTTTTTTTCTCCTCCTGAAAACCCTTCATTTAAAGAACGTGATAAAAATTTTCGATCAATTTCAAGTAAATCTGCTTTTTCACGAATAAGTTTTAACATATCCTTGGCTGGGAGCTCTTCTAAGCCAGAAGCTTTTCTAGTTTCGTTTATTGCAGTTTTAATAAAATTAGTAACGGTAACGCCCGGAATTTCAACAGGGTATTGAAAGGAAAGAAAAATACCTTTATGCGCTCTGTCTTCAGGCGCAAATTCTTCTAAATCTTCTCCATTAAAAACAACCGAACCGTTTGTAACTTCGTATTCTTCTTTACCTGCAATTACCGATGAAAGCGTACTTTTACCAGAACCATTTGGTCCCATAATGGCATGTACTTCGCCTGGTTTAATTTCAAGATTTATACCTTTTAAAATTTCTTTATCGTTTATGCCGGCGTGTAAGTTTTTTATGCTTAGCATGTTATTTAAGTGTTAATTCTATAGTATTATTAATTTTATCGGCGTTATAATGGCTGTGCCCGATATATTCCATACCTAAATATGCTGCCGATTTTTGGAATGGAATATAAAAACTGTCTTCTAAATTGTCATCATGAGAATTAGATATGACATACATTTTTTTACCTCTAAGTTTTCTCCCGGTTTCTTTTTCAATCCTTATCAAATCAGAAAATCGGTCAAAAAATACTTTTAAAATACCACTCATAGTATACCAATAAACCGGTGTGGCAAAAATGAAGGTATCGTATTTTTCTATAATTGATTTGATTAGCGGAAGAAAATCATCGTCTAGATTGCTACTTTCATAATCATAATATGAAAATTTATAATTTCTTAAATCTATTACATCTATGTTGTGATGGTTTGCAATTTTTGAAACAATGGTTGCTGTATTCCCATTACTTCTTGATGAACCTAACAGTATAACTTTTTTCGAATTCATAATTTATCCTACGCTTCCTTCTAAGCTTATTTCTAATAATTTTTGTGCTTCTACGGCAAACTCCATTGGTAATTTATTTAATACCTCTTTACTAAATCCGTTCACAATTAAGGCAATGGCTTTTTCGGTATCAATTCCTCTTTGATTACAATAGAACAATTGATCTTCGCCAATTTTACTTGTTGTAGCCTCATGCTCAATTTGTGCTGTTTTGTTTTTAGCTTCTATATACGGAAAAGTATGTGCTCCGCATTGGTTGCCCATCAATAAAGAGTCGCACTGAGAAAAGTTTCGGGCATTTTTTGCTCTTGCTCCAATACGAACCAAACCTCTGTATGAGTTTTGTGATTTACCTGCAGATACCCCTTTAGAAATTATGGTACTTTTTGTGTTGCTTCCTAAATGAATCATTTTGGTGCCCGTATCGGCTTGCTGGTAATTATTGGTTACGGCAATTGAATAAAACTCGCCAACCGAGTTATCACCTTTTAGCACGCAACTTGGATATTTCCAGGTAACAGCACTGCCTGTTTCTACTTGCGTCCAAGATATTTTGGCATTTTTTTCACAAAGGCCTCTTTTGGTAACAAAGTTAAAAACACCACCTTTTCCTTCTGCATCTCCCGGAAACCAATTTTGAACTGTTGAATATTTTATTTCTGCATCATCCAAAGCAATTAATTCAACTACTGCAGCGTGTAACTGATTCTCATCCCGTTGTGGAGCTGTGCAACCCTCTAAATAACTCACATAGCTTCCTTTATCGGCAATTACTAGGGTGCGTTCAAATTGGCCTGTACCACCTTCGTTAATTCTAAAATAGGTTGAGAGCTCCATTGGGCAGGTAACTCCTTTAGGGATGTAACAAAAAGAACCATCTGAAAATACGGCTGAATTTAAAGCCGCGTAAAAATTATCGGTTTTTGGAACTATAGATCCTATATACTTTTTTACCAACTCCGGATGCTTTTGAATTGCTTCAGATATTGGACAAAATATAATGCCTTTTTCTTCAAGTGTTTTTTTAAAGGTTGTGGCTACTGAAACAGAATCCATTACCACATCAACTGCTACATTCGATAAGCGTTTTTGCTCATCAATAGAAATTCCAAGCTTTTCAAATGTCTTTAACAGTTCAGGGTCAACTTGGTCTAAACTATCTAATTTAGGTTTCTGTTTTGGTGCCGAATAGTAACTTATTTCCTGAAATTTCGGTTTTTCGTAGGTTACATTAGCCCATTCAGGCTCTTCCATTTCCTTCCAAATTTTAAAAGCTTCTAATCTCCAATCTGTCATCCATTGCGGTTCGTTTTTCTTTTTTGAAATTGCAATAACAACTTCTTCATTTAAACCCACAGGAAATTTATCGGCTTCAATATCAGTATAAAATCCGTACTCGTATTCTTTTGTTTCGAGTTCTTTCTTTAAATCGTCTTCGGTGTATTTATTCATTATTCAGATTTAAATATTAAAGAGAAAAGCTTTCACCACAGCCACAAGTTCTTTGTGCATTAGGATTGTTAAATACAAATCCTGTTCCGTTTAATCCGCCCGAGTATTCTAAAGTTGTACCAACTAAATACAAAAAACTTTTTTTGTCAACCAATATTTTAATACCGTTATCTTCAAAAACTTTATCCCCCTCTTGTTGGCCATTATCAAACTTTAAATCGTATGATAGCCCAGAGCATCCTCCACTTTTAACTCCAACTCTAACAAAGTCGTTTTGAGGATTATAACCGTCTTCACTCATTAATTCTACGACCTTTTTTTTTGCTATTTCAGAAACTTTAATCATTGCTTAAATAGATTTATTCTAAATTACTGCAAATATAACCACAAAAAATGATTTTTTTTAATTATTTAGTATGAATAAAACCAATAATGTTATAGGTGTTGTTTATTGAAGTTTGGCATATTCAATTATCTTTGCAGCATGATAGAAGATAAAAACCAATCGCGTACTCCTTTGTCTGAATTTGGAGAATTTGGGTTGATAAACCATTTAACTAAAAACTTTAAAATTAAACAACTGTCAACTGTAAAAGGTGTAGGTGATGATTGTGCAGTACTTGACACCACTGAAAACCAAACCCTAGTGACTACCGATTTGCTGGTAGAAGGGGTGCATTTTGATTTAAGTTATATGCCTTTGAAGCATTTGGGATATAAAGCTGTGATGGTAAATGTTTCGGATGTGTGTGCTATGAATGGCATTGCAAAGCAGATTACGGTTTCTATTGCCATTTCAAATCGTTTTCCGGTAGAAGCTGTTGAAGCGCTGTACGAAGGCATTTATTTAGCGTGCAAAACTTATGATATTGATTTGGTTGGTGGCGATACCACTTCCTCTACAAAAGGAATGCTTATAAGTATTACTGCTATAGGTGAGGCAGCAAAGAATGATGTGGTATATAGGAACACCGCAAAACCAAACGATTTAATTGTGGTAACCGGAGATTTGGGGGCTGCCTATCTTGGTTTGCAAGTTTTAGAACGTGAAAAACAAGTTTTTGAAGTAAACCCAAATTCGCAACCCGATTTATCAAATTACAACTATTTAATTGAGAGGCAGTTAAAACCTGAAGCCCGTAAAGATATGGTAAGGCTGTTTAAAGATTTAAACCTTAGGCCAACTTCGATGATTGATATTTCTGATGGGCTTTCCTCTGATATGATTCATATTTGTAAACAATCTGAAGTTGGATGTAATTTATACGAAGAGAAAATACCACTAGATCCGCAAGTTATTTCGACATGTGAAGAGTTTGAATTGAATTCAACAACCATTGCTTTGAGTGGAGGTGAAGATTATGAGCTGCTTTTTACAATTTCTCAAAAGGATTATGATAAAATTAAAGGAAATCCTAATTTAACTGTAATTGGTCATATAACCGATAAGAGCGAAGGAATGCATTTGGTTACCAGAGCCAATCAAAAAGTTGAATTGACGGCACAAGGGTGGAATGCCCTGTTAAATAGATAATTAATCATAAGTAATATTATGTAAAAATCTTTTTTTAGTGATGTAAAATGTTTTTTATCAGGAGGTTACTTGTTTGCTATTTTTATATTTCCTAAATTTGAGTGTTATTAATTTAACTATAGCAAATAAATCTATAAAAAAATGATATGAAAAATTTAGGAAAAACTACAGTACTATTACTTGGCTCTATTTTTATTTTTTATGCGTGTACACAAGAACCCGATTTTATTTTAAACGAAGCATCTACTTCTTTGGATAAGCTAATTAATATTAAAATTGTAAACTCCATTGATGGTAAAGATATAGAAATATCAACTGACTATTTAAAGGAGAAATGGGAACAAGAAATATCTAGTGAAGAAGCAATAAAAGTCACCTTACATAAGTTTGAAATACTTCAAAATAAAACTAAAGAAGGAGAAAAAACATATTTATTAAAAGCTAAAAGTAAAGATGGAACTATTAATACGGGAACTTTTCTAATACTTAAAAAAGACAATGGGGGAAATGACTTTTTTTTACTTGGAGAAAAAACGTGCACGTGTAAAGGATGCTCGAGTGGTTGCGAACTTATTATTGATGGTACAAGATGCAGATGCTCTGGTTGCCCTCCAGGACAGGATTGTGTAAAAACAGAAAAGGTTATTATTAAAGAACAATAAGAACCAAATAATAATAGAAGCAAGTTTTTATAAAAGAATTTAAAGCTCTAAGTAAATCCTCTTTATTTTCAACATGGCTCATGTGTCCGTCGGGAAATTCAACTACTTTTACATTGGTGTTTTTTGTTTGAGCTATTAAACTGTTGTAGTCTAAAGCGGGGTCTTGCTTTCCTATAACCATTTGTATTGGATAATTGGCTTCATTGTAAATATAAGATAAGTCTTCCCTAATTTTCATTCCTTCCAAAGCAGCGATAATTCCTTGAGGTGAAATTTTTAAGGCTTCATTGGTAATTGCTTTAATATCCTTAACAAACCGCGTCCGGTTATTTTCAGCAAACAGCTGAGGAATTGCCAATTTTACAAAGGTTTTATAATTTTGTTTTACAGCTGAAATTCCACGATTTCTATTAATTTTTTTTTCTTTGGTATCAGGTAATGCCGTAGAATTCATTAAACCAATGCCTTTTACATTTTTAGAAAATAACTTAGCAAATGCTAAGGCAATGTAACCGCCCATGCTATGGCCAATAATTACATATTTTCTAAGTCGTAAATGGTTTAAAACTGCCTTTACCATACAGGCTTGCTCTTCCATGGTATGGATGTAACCCATATTCTCAGACTTTCCATGGCCTAATAAATCAATGCAAATAACCCGGTATTTTTTTGATAACTGCGAAGCAATTATCTTCCACATAGAACTGTTTTCTAAAAATCCGTGTAATAAAACCACAGCGGTTCCTTTTCCATAAATTGAGTAAGAGATATTGGCGTTTTTATAGTTAAAATTCATACGGAATGAAATGTTAATTTTTTAATCCTTTTATTGCTGAAAATGCCTTATTAACGTTCTCGTCTTCAACTAAAATGGTAAATTCATTTGTAGTAGAAACCACTTCGTATAGTGAAATACCTTCCCAAGCCAACCGTTTAAAAAATTGATAATACAATCCGGCTATTTTAGTATTTTCTTTGGGTAATCCTATGGTAATGGCAGATAAATTATCTTGTATTGAGGTACAAACCTCATTCTTATAATTGAGTTCCATTTGTTTTTTTAGAGAGCTTGTAATAAGTACATTACTCTCATGTACACCTCTTGTAAATGTGTAAAAAATATGAGGATTTTCTTTTAATTTTTCCAACATTTTAAGATGTCCTTTGATTAAAGTGTTAGAATTTTTAAAGGTATAATCCGATAAATTAGAACGCACCGTAATATCACCTAATTTTTTTAAAATACTTTCTAATTTAATTCTATTAGCCATTTCCATGGGTGGGCTATATCTGCGAAGCGCCATCATTATGGCACCTGTTTTTACGGGTTTACGTAACATGTTTGAAATAGGTGCTTTCAATTCATCGGCTAAAGCGCTATAATTTAAAATATTACGTGTCAAGGCATCTTCTAAAAAGGGTTGAGAAATTAATATTTCTTCCACGCAGTTGGCAATAGTTTTCATGTATCAACTCTATTTGTTAAATAATTAACATTTTGTGCAAAGTTAGTTCATTCAATTAAAATAATCACATTCTGTTTAAAATAATAATACTTTTGAGCACATTAAATTTATTAAAATGAAAGTATTAAAGTTTGGAGGCACCTCGGTTGGTTCGATTCAAAATATTAAAAAGGTAAAGGAAATAATAAATGATGGTGACAAAAAAATTGTCGTTTTATCTGCCATGTCCGGTACTACTAACAGCTTGGTAGCCATATCAGAATCAATAAGAAATAAGGAAATTGAAAATGCAAAGATTCAGATTAATAAACTTTATAAAAAATATGAAAATGTTGTAAATGATTTATTTGAAATTTCTGAAACAAAGCAGTTAGTAGCAAACTACATTGACTCGGTATTTGAAGGGTTGTTAAAAGCTGTTACTGAAAAATACAGTGATGTGCTGTATGCAAAAATAGTTGCTCAGGGAGAGCTGTTGTCTACCTTTATTTTTACAAAATACCTAACAGCTAGCGGTATACATGCGCGCTTACTTCCTGCACTGGATTTTATGCGAATTGATAAATTGAACGACCCGGATGAATTTTATATTCAGCAAAATTTGCAACGCATAATAAATGAAACATTACCGGCCGATATCTATATTACACAGGGGTTTATTTGTTTAGATGCTTTTGGGAATTTAGCTAATTTACAACGTGGAGGAAGTGATTATACGGCAACCATAATTGGTGCAGTAGTTAATGCCTTTGAAGTTGAAATATGGACTGATATAGATGGCATGCACAACAATGATCCTAGGTTTGTAAATAATACCCATGCCATTTCAAACCTTTCGTATGATGAGGCTGCGGAATTGGCCTATTTTGGTGCTAAAATATTACATCCACAAACTGTAATGCCGGCTCGCAAGGCGTCCATTCCTGTTCGGTTAAAAAACACCATGGAACCGGATTGTCACGGAACATTAATATCAGTAAATACCTCGAATGTAGGTATTAAAGCTATTGCTGCAAAAGACGACATTACAGCTATTAAAATTAAATCGGCCCGAATGTTATTGGCGCATGGATTTTTGAAAAAAGTTTTTGAAATTTTTGAAAAATACGAAGCCCCTATTGATATGATTACCACTTCGGAAATTGCTGTTTCACTTACAATTGATAATGCAACTTTTTTAAATGAAATTATTGATGAGTTGGTTAAATTTTCTACGGTTGAAATAGATAGCGAACAAACTATAATATGTTTAGTTGGACATCATATTGTGAGGCACCATGAAACTTACCGATTGTTTAAAGTATTGCAAGATCTACCGGTAAGGATGATTTCTTATGGTGGCAGCAACAATAATATTTCATTATTGGTTAATGCTTCAGATAAAGTTACAGCGTTGAAATTATTAAATAATTATGTTTTTGAAACTGTTGAAGTATAAAAATTGTATGCATAAATATTACTTTTTTCAACGGCCTATTTAGGTATCTTGTTTATTAAGTTTTTTTATAAAATAGGATGGATATAACCCTGTTTTTTTATAAAACGCTTTTGAGAACGACTCGGTATTATTAAATCCGATTTCCTCTGAAATTGCTTTTATAGAGTACTTACGGCAGTTTTTATCGGTTTTTAACTGATGAATACAAAAATCTATTCTAAGGTCGGTTATATAATTACTAAATCGCTTCCCTTTATGTGTGTTTATTACTTTTGACAAATAATTAGAGTTAGTTTCCAGTTGTTTTGCCAATGCTACCAACGTTATTTTATTGCTTTTATAATCTTCGTTACGTTCAAAGGCATCTAAGCCATCAAGAATATTAGCTACAATTTCTTTTGAAATGCCTTCAATTTTAGTTTTCGAAGTATTTGGCTTAGGCTGTTTTTTTTGATTAACTAATTCTATAAATCGTAATTTATAACGTTTTAGTTTCTGGTAATATATTAAAATAACAGCACTTCCAATTACAATTATTATAAGCGACCCGGACAGCAACCATTTTAAGGTTAACTTGTTGTTACTTAACTGCTGTGTTAGTTGCTTTTTTTCATCAACCATGTATGGTATATGTACTTTTTTGTACAATTCATTATTAATAAATTTGTTGGTAGCTGTTATAACACTATCAGCATAAATCAAGCGATTTAAATAGTGCAATTGCTTTTTAATGTTTTTTTTGTTTTTGTAGTAATTTACAAACCAATACTGTATATCCCTAACTTCAGGCACAATATCATTTGAAGCAGAATATACTGAATCTGCCTTAGCATAATAATAGAATGCTTTGTTGGATAACCCTTTATCTTCAAATATTTTAGCTTTGTAATAATAATAATTCAAAAAATCATTAGATCTGCTTAAAGTTGGAAATGCTTTTTCAAGGCTGTCATTAGCCTTAGAAAAAAGCCCTTTGTAGTAAGCTAAAATTCCGTGTTGAAATACAAAACCATTGTAAAGACTTGTATCCTTTAGTTTTAGACTCTTTTTCAAACCCAGTTGGGCATAATAAAACGCCGAGTCCATGTTATTTGCAAAAATGTAAGAATTGGATAGGTTACTAAGTGTACTGAAATAAAGTATTTTATTGTTATAAATTAATTGTTGTTTATCAACCTTTTCTATAACGTCTTTAAAATGGTCAATTGCTCTTAGGTGATTCCCCCAAAAATTCTCCAAATTTCCCAAGGCATTTTTTAAAAATAATTGCTGCTCTATATTATTTTGTGCTTTGGCAAACTCGTCTGCGATTAAATAGTTTTGAAGTGCTTTTTTGTATTTACCTATTTGAAATTGTTGTAGTCCTTTTATTAAATAACCATGTCCGGGAAATTTAAAATTCTTTAAATTTTTTGTTAGGTTAATAATGCTATCTGCATATTTTAAAGAAATAGTCGCATTTGAACTATAAGAAGCCAAATCGGCATAAGCCTGAGCAATTTTTAAGGTATCGTTTTGTTGTTTAAATTGCTTAAGGTTTTTAAAAACGTCTAAACTATTTTTTTCATAACCCTTAAATACGCCATTATATTTAAGAGTGTCAATTGTTGCTAAAGCTGGATTTCTGATAACAAAATTAACAGCATAAGTAGTATTAATTGACAAGGCAATTAATAGTATTGTAATTGGTTTTTTGAATGAATAATTAAAAAAATAAAGATTTTTCATAAAATTTTTAAAGTGAAATTTACTCAAATATCATACCAAAATAAGAAGAAGAACCATTATAAAATTATAATAAAAAAATTATAGGACTTAATTAACTTTTAAAAGTCTAAATTTATGAATGTAGATTGCCTTTTCTTTACTGTTTAAAAATATACAATTACTTTTATACAAAATTTAAGCATTTTTTAAATTACCGATGTGAGGGAGTTTGAAAAAAATTGTATTGAACCTGAGGGAAATTGCAATAAAAAAATCGAAGTGTAACTTCGATTTTTTTTATTTAAAATTCACAAGCATTAGCCATTCATCAACTCCTCAATTTCTTCAACCTCAATAGGTATATTTTTCATTAAATTTAAAGGTGCACCTTTTTCTTGTACAACTACATCATCTTCAATTCGTATTCCTAAACTTTCTTCCGGAATATAAATTCCGGGTTCAACTGTAAATACCATATTGGCTTTCATAGGCGTTTTAAGAGCTCCATAATCATGAGTATCTAAGCCCATATGATGTGAAGTCCCGTGCATAAAATATTTTTTATAGGCCGGCCAGTTTGGGTCTTCATTTTTAACATCGGTTTTATCTAAAAGTTTTAATTTTAACAATTCCGATGTCATAATTTTACCAACTTCTTTGTGATATTCGGCCCAAAGAGTTCCGGGCGTTAGCATTTTTGTAGCCTCGTTTTTTACTCTTAAAACGGCATTGTACACTTCTTTTTGTCGTTTTGTGAATTTTCCGTTAACAGGAATTGTACGTGTCATATCACTGGCATAATTTGCATATTCGGCACCAACATCAAGCAAAAGCATATCCCCACTTTTACATTCTTGATTATTTTGAATATAATGCAATACACATGCACTATAACCCGACCCAACAATTGGAGTATAAGCAAATCCTTTAGACCGATTTCTTAGAAACTCGTGCATAAATTCAGCTTCAATTTCATATTCCATAACTCCGGGTTTTACAAAAGGTAAAATACGTCTAAATCCCTTTTCTGTAATATTGCAGGCTTGTTGTATTAAGTCAATTTCTTCGGGTTCTTTAACACCTCTAATATTTTGTAAAATTTGGTTGCTCTTTTCCCATTTATGTGCCGGAAACTTTTCTTTACACCACTTTATAAAACGGTCTTCCCTATTTTCCATTTCTCTTAAGCTGCGGTAATGCTCATTAGTATTAAAATATACAGATTCCGCTTCGGTCATTAAGTCAAAAAATATTTTGTTAAAATCTTGTAACCAGTATATAGTTTCAATTCCGGAGACTTTTGTAGCTTCTTCTTTTGTATATTTTGCTCCTTCCCAAATAGCAATATGCGCATTGGTTTCTTTCAAAAACAATATTTCGCGATGTTTTTCATCCATAGCATCCGGAAATAGCAGCAATATACTCTCTTCTTGGTCTGCACCGGACAAATAAAAAATATCTCGATGTTGTTCAAAAGGCACTGTACTATCCGCGCCAGTATTAAAAATATCGTTAGAGTTAAAAACAGCAATTGATTTTGGTTTCATTTGAGAAACAAACTTTGCTCTATTTTTAATAAAGAGCGCATTATTAATTGGAAGGTATTTCATTTTATAAATGATTTTAATTATTAAGAAAACACAATTATAGTAAGTAACAGCGTTGTAAATACAAATTATGTGGGTTAATTAGCAACAAAGTTATAAATTTGTTGAAAATCAACCTGCATAAATTACATAATATTTGTATTAAAAATTCTTATTCAATGTTATTAGTGATAATCATAAAAAGGTACTGATAATGTTTTTAATACCATTTAAGAAGTGAAAGTTTTAAAGTTTATAACTGGAGAGTTAATAATAGATTGTTATTTAGAATAACCTTTTCACGCAATGTAATTAAAATATTCTGATATAATTAACTCATTTCAACCAATTAAAATTCAAGTGGTTGTATTTGAAAGTTTTAGAATTTGTGACTTAATTCACATTTAAAAACACGTTTTAACTAAAAAATTTCTTATTATTTAGTGTTTTTTAGTAATTTCGAATTTACTATTAACTAAAAAAATCATTTACCGTTGCCTAATTTATTTCATGAAAACGAATTCGTTTTTAATGTGTTATTCGAGGCTGTATCTGAAGGAGTAGTGGTTGTTGATGAAAATCAGACCATTGTTATAACCAATTCTGCTGCAGAACGTATGTTTGGATATGCTACAGATGAGCTGCAAAATGCACCTTTAAAAATTTTAATTCCACCAACGGTGCGTGCCGCCCATGATGCGCATTTTAATGGCTTTTATAAAAAGTCAACATCAAGGCAAATGGGTGATAATCAAGAGTTATTTGGGGTACATAAAACCGGTAAATTGTTTCCTGTTGAGGTTGGTTTAAATCCATTTAAAATTTCAGGAAAAACCTATGTAATGTCAATTATTATTGATATTTCTAAACGAAAAGAAAGTGAACAAAAAATAATTGATTTAAATACTGAACTAGAACAAAAAGTTAAAAACCGAACTCAAAAACTTAACAATACGGTTGATGATTTAAGAGAGGAAATAAAAAAAAGAACTAAAGCAGAGGAAAAGCTCAAAAAAGCACTCAAAAAAGAAAAAGAACTAAATGAACTCAAAACCAAATTTTTATCGTTAGTTTCTCATGAGTTTAAAACTCCTTTGAGCGGTATTTACAATGCTGCGGTATTAACCGGTAAATACAAAACTTCAGAAACACAAGAAAAACGGAATAAACACTTACTTACCATAAAAGATAAAGTGCGTTATTTAAACGGAATATTAAACGATTTTTTATCGGTTGAAAGGTTAGACTCGGGTAAGGTAAATTATAAAATCACAAACTTTAAATTAAGTAAAATTGTTAATGAAGTAATTTACAATGCAAATACATTACTCAAAAAAGGACAGTATATAGTTTACCCCAAAAATATTGATGGACTTGATATAACTTATGATGAAAAAATTCTAGAATTAATTTTATCGAATTTATTAAACAATGCCGTTAAATATTCTGGTGAAAACACTAAAATAGGCTTTGAGATATCAGTAGATAAAAAGCAGTTTACATTTAAAATAAGCGATCAAGGGATTGGAATACCATTAAAAGATCAAAAACACATTTTCAGCAGGTATTTTAGAGCTGAAAATGCCTTGACAAACCAAGGAACGGGCATAGGATTAAACATTGTTAAAAGCCACATCCAAAAATTTAAAGGAACAATTGATTTTATAAGTGTTGTAGATAAAGGAACTACTTTTACTGTGAAATTGCCACTAATTAAAGAAACATGAAAAAATTACTTATTATAGAAGACGATAAAATTTTAAGAGAAACTACAGCTGAAATTCTTGAACTGGAAAACTATGAAGTGTTTTGTGCTGCAAATGGCGCTGAAGGAATAGAATTGGCACATAACAATTTACCCGATCTTATTATTTGTGATATTATGATGCCCGGTATGGATGGGTACGAGGTGTTGGAACTGTTATCTAATAACAATAAAACCAAACACATTCCTTTTATTTTTATGTCGGCTAAAACTGAACTTAAAGAGATTAGGAAAGGAATGGATTTAGGAGCCGATGATTACCTAACAAAACCGGTTGAAGAAGAACTGTTGTTAAGTGCTATTGAAAGTAGATTGGCAAAAGCTACACTTTTAAGAGAACTACAAACTACTGATAATTCAAGTGTAGAAAACAGTACTTATATTGATGTTTCAAATATTAATGATTTAAAAAATTATTTTTGCGATTTTGGAAAATCTAAAATATACAAAAAGGGAGAAATAATTTATCGCGAAGGAGAATTTACAAATCAGGTATATTTAATTTATAAAGGCAAGGTGAAAAGTGTAAAAATTGATGAATTTGGGAAAGAGCTTATTTTAGCGGTTTATAAAGATGATGATTTTTTTGGATTTTCTATTTCAAATGAAAACACAAAAAATGTTGAAGCAGCTATAGCCATGGAATATACCGAAATACAAATTGTTAGTAAAAAAGTTATTAAAGAAATTTTGGAACTTAACTATCAACTTTCTTTAGAAGTATTTAAACTTTTAAATGAAAATTTAACAGAAACAAAAAAACAGTTACTTGAAATGGCCTATGGTACCATGCGCAGAAAAACTGCCCAAACTATACTTAAATTTGCAAGTGAAATGAGCCATAGACCTACGCAGAACATCAATATTTCTCGTCGCGACTTGGCTGGTGTTGCAGGGATTGCCACAGAAAGTTTAATTAGAACATTAAGTAGTTTTAAAAAAGAAGGAATTTTAGAAATTGAAGGGCGCAATATTAAAATACTGGATTTAGAGAAGCTTTCAGAAATTTACTAACCGGCCACTGTACTTGTACAGCTTTTTTGTAGAACGTAAACTACAATGTTATTAGAAACCTAATTTTTAAATTCTAAGTTATACCTAATCTAAATTACTATCCTTATTTATTCGTTTAACTTCTTTAAATTCTTCGCTTTAAATATTTTTTCCTTAATACCTGAAACTAAAATTAATAATATAATACTTATTATAATAAACCATGCCCATAATGGGAAAACCGGTGTATCTCCACTTGCATAACTGTGCATTCCTTTAGATAAATAATAATTTACTCCAAAAAATGTCATAAGAACACTGGCAAATCCAAAAATAGCACCAACATTAAAAATATACAGACTTTTCATTTTTGGAACCAGCCTGAAGTGTAGGATTATAGAATAAGTAATTATAATTACTAATGCCCAAGTTTCTTTGGCGTCCCAGCCCCAATAGCGACCCCAAGATTCGTTTGCCCATACACCGCCTAAAAAAGTTCCAACAGTGGCTAAAAACAGCCCAATTGCCAAATTCATTTCGTTAATAAACGTTAATTCAGCAATAATTAAATCAACTTTTTTAAAGTTTTTACTATTTTTAATTAAATACATGCATAAATTTATAAGCCCTAGAATAAAGCCTAGGCCTAAAAATCCATAGCTTACAGTTAAAATGGCAACATGTATAATTAGCCAGTAGGACTTTAAAACCGGCACCAAATTTGTTAACTGAGGGTCGTAACTACTGTGGCTTGCAGTCATTAACGTAAAAAATGCAAGTAAAGCTGTAGCTGCCAGTGTAATTTTAGAGTAACGAATAAAACAGAAGCCAGCCAATAAACTACCCCAAGCAATTAACACTAATGCTTCGTATCCATTACTCCAAGGTGCATGACCGGATAAGTACCATCTTAACCCCATTCCATATGTGTGATACAAAAATGAAATTGCCAAAACTCCAATAGAACAATTAAGAAGTATTGTAATAATTTTATTTTTTTTAGATTTTAAATTATCAATAAAAGCCAAAACTAAGAGTACAATACTTAATAGCGCATAAATGTTTTTTAGGTTAATAAAAATTTTAGATTTGTTGTAATGTATTTCAGTACGTATCTTTGACTTAGAAGGAAGTAAATGTGCTGATGTACCTTGCCTTTGAATATTTTCAATATATCCTAATATAGTATTTGACCTTGAGTAATCTCCTGACCTTGCAGCATTAAAAACTTCAGTTAAATACAACATCATTATGCTGTGGTAATTAAATTCTTTCAAATTTAAGTCTTGATTTAGCATGTTAACAGCTCCTTTTAACGGAACTTTTGCCTGAGGGTCATTCCATTGAATCCATTTATTATTTGATGAGCCCTGTAGAGGAAATATTCTAAATAAATTCCCTTGGAAAGCCATCATAAAAATTTCTACTTTTTCATTTACTTTAATAATTTCTTTATCAAAAGCATTTTGCTCAACTGCAGGTTTTCTAAAAGCCGATTCTGCAACAGCACTTAATTTGTAAGAGCCATCCTCATTAAAAAAATCATTAAAGGAAGCATATTTGCCTTCAGCTCCAATTAATGACATAATTGGTTTTTCACGAACATATATTAGCTTTTGTTGTTTCCAAAAAACAGCGTTTAACGGTAAATCCATAAATAGCTGCATAGTACCCATTTTTCCTTTACCCGGTATGTTAAACTTATCTTTTTTGGAAATTTTGTGCATTACATCAAAAGCCAACGTATTAACAGGTTTAAATCTTCCTTCAAAGGTTTGAACAATAAGGTGACCAAATTTTTCTGCATGTTGTGCACTTACAGAATAAGGAATTGTTTCGCCCAAATGATTGGGTTGTATTTCTTGTGAATATAAATTTCCGATTGACAAGAATGCAAAAATTAGCAACGACACTAATTTTTTTCGTTTAGCACGTTTATTTTTTATTTTTTGAATTAAATCTCTATATCTGGAATTTTTATTAAATAAAGTAAGAATAAATCCGAGTGTTAGAATAAAATAACTGAAATATGAAATCCAGGTACCGTAAAAATCATGATTTACAGATAAAATGGTGCCTTTTTCATCTTTATCATATGAAGATTGAAAAAATCTATACCCGCCATAGTTTAACACGTTATTCATAAAAATTCTGTAATTTTCAGTAAAACCAATATTTTTATCTATAAGAGTCACTTCACTTGCATAAGAAGAAGGACTATCAGAGCCAGAGTATCTTTCTAATATAAACTCGTTAAGTCGTAATGAAAATGGAAGCGTAATGATATTGGTCCCATAGCTAATTTGTAATGCTACATCATCTAAATTTATATTATTAAAATAGTCTACATATCCCTTACCACCTAAAACAACTGCTTCTTGGGTTTTTCCGTTATAAGTTAAGTCAAATATTAATGCATCCGGTGTGTCGCTTTCACCTTCTACATAATCAATTTTTGCATTTTTATAGTATTTTGATAAAATGATACCTATCCCTGACCCTTCGGGCTCATATAAATACCTTGATTGAAGCTCAAAAAATGTATCTTTTGCTAGATTTTCAATAGTTTTTTCAGGCATTTTGGTAGCTTTCATTGAAAGGGGATATTTGATAAAAAGCTTGCCTTCTTTAGATTCTATTTTAACAACATCATCTCTTTCGTCATTATTAAATGCAATAAAAAATCCGTGAGTTTCTTTTAGTTCTCCATCTTTTATATATAAAACATCTTGATGCCCTTGAACATTTACAGTTAATTCTACAATTCTAACACCATTTTCATTTTCAACTTCTTTAAAAACCTCTTTGGCATTTTTTAGGTACTCTTTTAATTTAATATTTATAAAATTCTCATTTTCAACATATAAGTTTAAATCAAACGATTTTTTTATGTTTTTTCCAATAACCAAAGGTTCTGAAACCGAATATTTGAAACCATTTTGTATGGCATTAATATTTAAGTAAGTATCGGTACTATATATAAAATTTGAGGTTTCACCTTGGCGAATATGCATGGTGCCTTCATAACCTATGTACCTGGTAACTGCAGCACCTATTATCATTACAATAAAGGCAAAATGGAATAAAAAACCCGGTAACTTTCCCTTTCTTAATAAATGATATCTTTTAATGCTTCCTATAAAATTTAATACCAATAACAACAATAAAAACTCAAACCACTTTGCATTATAAATATAATATTTGGCGGTTTCGGTATCATAAATATCTTCTACAAAAGTTGCAGCTCCAATTGCAATTGTAAAAATAAGCAGTAATATTAAAGTTGTTTTTGAGGAGATTATTAGATTTATTATTTTTTTCATGGATTAAAAATTACAAGTATACTTAAGGCAACTTAAATTAAGTTTCAAAATTAATGAATCAACTTTAATTTAAAATTGACAAATGTCACTGATTTTCGACTTAAAAATTACGTTATTTGTACCGTTAATTAATAACATAGTAAACATAAATAATATGAAATTTTTAATTAGTTTATTGACGTTTTTTATTTTGTTAGTGTCTTGCCAATCAAATAGAAAATCTGAAAAAGAATATATTAACGATGCTTCTGATATTCATAAAGTTGTAGTTCAAGAGGTTATACAAGTTGGTAATTATACCTATTTGCGAGCCATAGAAGATGGTGTTGATAAATGGATTGCAGCTCCTTCCATTGATGGTGAAATAGGCGAAACTTATTATTTCAAAAACGGCATGGAAATGTCCAATTTTGAAAGTAAAGAATTAAAAAGGTTTTTTAAAAAGATATATTTTGTTGAAAAAATATCAAAAAGTCCGGATGATGTTGAAGTAAATGAACAAGACTATACTGAAGATGTAGATATGAATAATTTTAATTTGTCTCAACAAGCCACCAAGCCGGTTATTGAAAAGGAGGAAATTAAAATAGAATTCGATAAAAACATTATTTCTATAGCTGAATTATATAAGGATAGAAGTTCATATAACAATCAATTTGTTGAGGTTAAAGGAAAAGTAACCAAATTTAACCCCGCAATAATGAATAAAAATTGGATTCATATTCAAGATGGAACGGAGTATAATAATGAATTTGATTTAACCTTAGTTTCAAATGCGGTTGTAAAAGTTGGAGAGATATACACTTTTAAAGGAAAACTAGCCTTAAATAAAGACTTTGGTGCTGGTTATACGTATAGCTTAATTTTAGAAGATGTAATTATTATAAAATAATTTAGGCTTGATTGATAATGAGAATATTTAAGAAAATAGTACTATGTTTTATTTTTAATATTGTTTTTTTAACAAATGGTTTTAGCCAACACACTAAAGCCAATTTTAAAGAATTTAAAGTATTAGAAGTAATTCAGGTAAATGCATATACCTATTTAAGGGTAATTGAGAACGATAAAGAAAAGTGGGTTGCAGTACCAACTACTAAAGCAAAAATAGGAGATGTGTTTTTTTACAAGGGAGGAATGGAAATGGCAAATTTTGAAAGTAAAGAGCTCAACAGAACTTTTAAATCCGTTATTTTTTTAGAATCTATTAGTAAAAATAAAATCGAAAATAAAAATAACTCCTTTCAACATAAGGAATTAAATTTAAGTAAAAAAAGTACGCCTGAGAAAGAAGACTCGATTAAAATAGAGCATTCAAATGGTGTAATGTCTATTTCTAAGTTATTAGAAGAAAAGGAGAAATTTAAAGGTCAAAAAGTTAAAATAGAGGGGAAGGTTACAAAATTTAATTCTCAAATTATGAGCAAAAATTGGATACACCTTCAGGATGGAACAGCGTTTAACGGAAAATTTGATGTAACCATAACATCTAGCGAGATGGTTAAATTAGGAGATGTAGTTATTTTAGAGGGAATAGTTTCAACAAATAAAGACTTTGGCTACGGTTATTTTTATGATTTAATAATTGAAAATGCTGTAATTGTTAAAAATTAGTTTCTAATCAATTAGAAAAGCTTGTTAATTTATAATAAAATTCCACTTACTATTCAAAAAAGGATTGGATAATTAAATTTTTTACCCCGTATTATGAGATATAAATTTTGCGTTATTGCAATGTGTTGTTTATTTTTAAGTTGTACCAATAAAAATGAATACAACGAAAAAATTAAAGAATTTCAATATGCGCTTAATGCGCAATTTTCAAACCCTAATACATCTCCACTTATAAAAGAGGATCTAAGAACTTTTAAGTTTTTAGAATTTTATGAGATAGATGAAAATTTTAAAGTTAATGCTCAATTAGAGTTAACTCCGGATTCTCCAATTATTGAAATGGAAACTAATACCGATAGAATTGCATATTTTAAAAAATATGGAATTGCAAAATTTAAAATTAATAATCAAGATTTATCCCTTAGCATATATAAGGAACAACCTTTAGGAAAGGGTTTTGATATTTCTGAAAATTTATTTTTACCCTTCAAAGATTGGACAAACGAAATTACAACTTATGGAGGTGGGCGTTATATAAATGTAGATTATCCGGAACTAGGGAAATCTACTATTGAAATTGATTTTAATAAGGCTTATAACCCTTACTGTGTATATAATAACGACTATTCTTGCCCTTTTACACCATCTGAAAATAATTTACCAATTGAAATTAAAGCAGGAATGAAAATTTACAGAAAAGTTCATTAATTAAGTTTAGTGAAAAACTCAATTAAATTGCCTGTTACAAGGGTGTTTAAAAACGGTGAAAATTATTTTTCTACTAATTCGGTTATTGCACTAATTTAATTAAAAAAGCATTTTAATAGTTAGTAATAAGAGAAGTCGGCAGTTGATTTACTTGATAGTTAAGACTTCAAAATAGGTTGGAATTTTGATTTGTATCCATCTTAAGATTAAAAATGAGGCTTAAAGGCACAAAAAAAAGACTGTCTATTTATTGACAGCCTCTTTTTATATATTTAAGTAATATAAATTATAGAAAACTAATTACTCAGCAAGAGTTTTCATATAATTAATTACTATCCACATTTCATTTTCACTCATTTTCTTTTCAAAACTAGGCATATCATCTTTTCCGATATAGCTTTTGTAAAATATGGCACCATCGCTTTGGGAATGAAATTCAGCAGATGAGAAATCTCCTAAATCACCTTCTAAATCTTCTGCTTTTGGTCCATCTCCATAACCTTCAACACCATGACATGATTTACAGTGTTTTTTGTATAATTCTTTTCCTGTTTCCAAGTCAGCACTTGGGTCAGTAGGGTTTTTCATATTTTCATATTTCGCTGGTACTACCCACTCCTCTTGTGTTATTTTGAATGAAAATAGCGCTAAAGAAACTGAAAAAATAACGATTAAAATACTTAGTTTATTCATAATTTTTAATAATAATAGTTTAAATAATGATTCAAAGGTATGTACTTCCTATTTATTATAATATGACTTTAATCAGTATCTCTAAATTATTATAAGGGTTTATAATTTCTATTTTAATGGAAAATATGCATAAAAAAACCGCATAATGTTACCATATTTTGAAACTTAGAAATATTACAGCAATTGCCACAAAAAGTTAAACTATAGCTCTAAGCAGTTAAAAAATAAAGTATTATAGAAATTGAAGAACACAATATTAAAATAATTGGACTTAGAGAAATTTTTGAAAATTTTGTAATTACTTTACTTTTTGAAGCATTTAAAATGACACATGTCATAAATTAGGTTTTGCCCATTGGTTACTTTTGCAAACATGCCAAAGCCAATGAAAAATGTATTGATTTTAACTGATTTTTCAGAGAAATCTGTGAATTCTTTGGTTTATGTGTTACACTTGTTTAAAAATAAACCCAAAAATTTTTACTTGTTGCATGTTGTTAATGATACTACTGCAATAAATAATTACTTAAATAAATTAATTGATAACAACCCTTTTTCTAAAGGCCATAATTTCTACTCAATTCAATTAAAAACCGACTTGATTGAAGCAACAAAAGAAATTGTTTCAAAAAATAAAATTGACCTAATTGTAATTGGTGAAAGCAGCTCTTTGATTAAGAAACAAACATTTAGGACTACAGCTTTAGAGGAGGTTGTTACTAAAGTAAAATGCTCAATTCTTTCAGTACCCTCATCTGCTAAATTTAAGGGAATTCATAAAATGGCGTTTCCAACAGATTACACAAATTATTATGAAGCAAAATTATTATCCGATTGTGAACTTGTTAACAATTTTAACAAAGCTTCAATGAATTTTTTACTACTCTCAAAAAAAAGTGTTGAATTAAATAGTGAACAACGTTGGAACAAAGAAACTCTTGAAGATTATTTTTCAAAAACCCCTCATAATTTCCATAAAGTAATTAATAAGCAATTAGCTATTGGCTTAGAGAAGTTTGTAACTGAAAATAGTACTGATTTGCTTATCATTGCAGCTAAAAATATTAACCTTATTGAACAGCTTGTTTTAAGGCCAAGTACTTCTAATGTAGCTTACATGAGCCAAATTCCATTCTTGATTTTACATCAACCTTCCTTTTAAAATTATACAAGTTTTATAATATTTTTTAAGTGTTATTCTTTTGGAATACATGGAATTACCTATTTTTATAACGTATAATTTAATTCTATAAAATCTTCTCCATGAAAAATAGCAATCTGTTAATTTACTTTTTATTCATATCCATAGTTGTAAATGCTCAACATTCTTTGGTTAGAAATGTTCCCTTGGTGAATATTGGGCCATCAATTATGAGTGGTAGAATTGTTGATTTTGATGTAAATCCAAATAATGTTAATGAGTTTTATGCGGCTTATGCCTCGGGCGGCTTGTGGTATACCAATAATAACGGAACTTCCTTTACACCGGTTATAGACAATGCCGAAACAATTAATATTGGCGACATTGCAGTGGATTGGAATAGTGGTACCATTTGGGTTGGTACAGGTGAAAATAATTCATCTCGATCCTCTTATTCAGGTATTGGAATATTGAAAAGCATAGATAAAGGTGCTACTTGGGAACATGTTGGTTTGCCCGACTCGCATCATATAGGGCGTATTGTAATCAACAAAAATAATTCTGATGAAGTGGTAGTAGGGGTAATTGGCCATTTATATACTGCTAATAAAGAAAGGGGAATTTTTAAAACCAAAGATGGCGGAAAAACTTGGAAGCAGGTACTGTTTATAGATGAAAACACGGGTGTTATTGATATTAGTGTTGCCCCTACAAATCCAAAAGTATTATATGCTGCATCTTGGGAACGAACACGTAAAGCTTGGAATTTTGATGGCGACGGGAAAAACTCAGCCATTTATAAAAGTACCGATAGTGGTTCTTCCTGGGAGAAAGTAACGGAGGGTAATAATGGATTCCCACAAGGAGATGGAGTGGGCCGTATTGGATTGGCTGTTTTTAATGAAAATGTGGTATATGCGTTGTTAGACAATCAGTTTAGAAGACCATCTGAAGAAAAAAATAAAAAGGAAGGGCTAAAAAAAGACCATTTTAAGACCATGTCGAAAGAAGCTTTTTTAAAGCTTTCAAATAAAGAACTTAATAATTTTTTAAAGGAAAATAATTTTGCTAAAGAGTATACCGCCGAAGGTGTTAAAGAAATGATTAAAAATGATGAAATTACTCCTAGTGACTTAGCATTTTATCTTGAAGATGCCAATTCATTGCTTTTTGATACTCCGGTTATAGGTGCGGAAGTATATAAATCGGGCAACGGAGGAAAAACATGGAAAAAAACGCATAAAGAATACCTTGATGATGTTTACAGCTCTTACGGATATTATTTTGGTACCATTGCAATAAATACATCCAACCAAAATAAAATTTATATTGGCGGTGTACCCTTATTAACTTCTAATGACGGAGGTAATACATTTACATTTATAGGGAAAGAAAACGTACATGCTGATCACCAGGCTTTGTGGATAAACCCAAACCTAAAAGGTCATGTAATTAATGGAAATGACGGAGGAATAAATATTACGTATGACGACGGTAAAAATTGGTTAAAAAACAATCAGCCATCTGTTGGACAATTTTATGCAATAAATGTCGATAATAAAAAACCGTATAATGTGTTTGGGGGCTTACAGGATAATGGAGTTTGGTATGGGCCTAGTAATTACAAAGCATCTAAACAATGGAATAGTTCAGGATCCTATCCCTACAAACGCATTGGAGGTGGTGATGGTATGCAAGTACAGATAGACAACAGAGATAACAATATAGTTTATTCTGGTTCTCAATTTGGGTATTATTACCGGGTAAATTTAAAAACAAAGGATTACTTAAGTATACATCCAAAACATAAGTTGGGTGAATCCCCTTACAGGTACAATTGGCAAACACCTATATTATTGTCCCCACATAATCAAGATATTTTATATATGGGAGCTAACAAATTATTGCGTTCTATGGATAAAGGCGAAAATTTTGAAGTAATTTCTAACGATTTAACCAACGGAGGGGAAAAAGGAAATGTTCCTTTTGGTACGCTTACTTCTATTTCCGAAAGCCCTTTTAAGTTTGGTTTTATTTACACAGGTAGTGATGATGGTTTGGTACATGTTACTATTAATTCCGGAGGTACTTGGAAAAATATTACCGGAGAATTGCCTCAAAATTTATGGGTTTCCAGAGTATTAGCCTCTAAACACAAAAAAGAGCGAGCGTATGTTGCATTAAACGGGTATAGAAATGATGATTTTAAACCGTATTTGTTTTTGAGTGATAATACTGGAATGTCTTGGAAAAGTATTATCGGTAACCTGCCTAATTCGCCAATAAATGTTATTATTGAAGATGTTAATGATGAAAATGTACTGTATGTAGGTACTGATAATGGAGTTTATGTAACATTTAACAAAGGAAAATCATGGGAGCTTTTCTCAAATGGTATTCCTAAAGTAGCCGTTCATGATTTGGTAATTCAAGAAAGAGAGAACGATTTGGTTATAGGTACACACGGGCGTTCTATTTATAAAACCAATATTACACCTCTGCAACACTACAATAAAGTTAAAGAACAGCAAATTGCAGTTTTTGAAGTGAAGCCTATAAAACATTCCGGTAGATGGGGAAATTCATGGAGCAAATGGCAAAAACCAACAATTCCGGAGGTTTTATTTCCATATTATGTAAAAAATGATGGATTGTTTACTATTGATATTTTAAGTGAAGACGGATTTAAATTAGAGAGTTTTAAGCAACAAGCCAGTGAAGGTTTTAACTATTTCACCTATAATTTAGTAGTTTTAGAAAACAGTGTAAAAAAACATTTCAATAAAAAAGAAACAACAGTTAAAAAAGCTAAAAACGGGAACTATTATTTACCAAAAGGTTCTTATATTATTAAAATTTCAAATCAAAAAACGAGTGAAAAACAAAAATTTGAAATTAAATAACCGATAGATTTCATTAGCTATATTAAGTCAAAAATACCTGCTTTTCGGCAGGTATTTTTGACTTCGGTCTAATATTTCAGCAGTTCAACTTCTTTAAAAGGTGAAAGGTTGAGTTGTTCCACCTTATTTTTATACGCAGGCCAATTTGTTTTGTAAAATTCATTAATCTTATCAATTACCTTACCAACTTTTATATCGGCATTTTTAATAAGCGTTTCTTCCGTTTTTCCCGGTAAACTAGTTAATGAGCCAACATAGCGCATAGCTGTGTATAAGTACGAAATATTGCTTGGAAATTCTGTAGCAGTAATACCCTGCCTTTTATCTTCCTTTCCTAACATTTCATCCAACAAACCATTAATTTGTTGCAGAATTATTTTATGTTCCTTAAGAATTTCTTCGTATTTTTTTTTGTTTGATTGCGCCTTAATTCGTTTTTTGTAATCTTCAACTATTTTTTTTGAAGCCAATAACTGCTTGGTAGCTTTGCCGGCTGTTTCCATCTTATGTTCAAGGGTCTTTAGTAAATTGTATTTACTTTGCAAAACATCTTTCGATACACTAACCCTAGGGTCGTATTCAACAGTGATAGTTTCTGAAGCGGTTTGATTTCCGTAGTGCATTTTAATAAAATACGTACCGGGTAGTACAGTTATTCCACGAGATTGTCTAAAACGGTTTCTTCTTTCATTTCTTGTAGGGCCTTTTTTCCCGTTTTCATCTAGCCCCCAATAAAGTCGATGTAAGCCATTTTCTTTTGGTGCCTTTTTTTTGATGGTTTTAATCAGTTCATTTTTTTTATTGTAAACTTCAAAAAATATGGAGTCAAATTTTACTTCAGGCTTTTGCTTATTTTTAACTACTTCTTTTTCAGAAACAGCTTTCTTCTTTTTTTCTTTTTCAGAAGAGGTTTTCTTCACAGGTTTGTTTAAGTTGTAAGTAATCATGGCGCCTCTTTTTCTATTTTCACCGTTAAAAATAGCATTTGCCCCAAATCGTGTTCCGGAAGGCTGCTGATTTTGGGTAATATAGGCTGTTGGAGGGGTGAATAAATACAGGGTTTTGTCAAGAATTTCCTTTCCTTCTGTAGCCATTGCTCTTAAAGGTCGAATGTCATCTAAAACATAAGCAGCTCTTCCAAAAGTACCAATAACTAAATCGTGTTCTCGCGGTTGTATAGTTAAATCCATTGTTGAAACAGAAGGATAATTATTGGTCCATTTTGTCCATTCTTTTCCTTTGTCAACACTTATATATAAACCATTTTCAGTTCCTAAAAACAATAAATTTGGCTCTTCAAGGTCTTGTACTATTGACAAGGTATACCCAAAAGTTTCATCTTTATCGGTTAATAATTGTTTCCAGGTTTTTCCAAAGTCTGTTGTGTGAAACAAATAGGGTTTAAAGTCAAATTGCCTGTAATTGTTAACTACTACATAAGCTTCGGCCTTATTAAATTTTGATGCTTTTATTTGTGCTACCCAACTTTCTTTTGGCATTCCTTTTATGTTTTTTGAAACTAGGGTCCAAGTAGTACCGCCATCTTGAGTTAGTTGTACATTTCCATCATCAGTACCCACCCATAAAATATTTTGGTCAAATTTACTAGGCTCAATAGCTAATATGGAACAATGATTTTCAGCACCTGTTGCATCCATAGTTATACCTCCACTTTCATGTTGCTTTTGTTTGGCCTTATTATTAGTTGTTAAGTCAGGAGAAATGATGTCCCAAGTAAAACCATTATCAGTTGATTTATGTACAAATTGGCTACCAAAATAAATAGTTTTATTATCTGTTGGGTTTATGGCAATTGCCGAATTCCAGTTAAAACGCAATTTTACATTTGGATTAGGATGGGTTGGTTTTATTAATTTTGATTGTCCTGTTTGTCGGTCGTAACGAGCAACATTACCTTGTTGCGACATACTATACCCAAATCTTGAATTAGAAGGATCAGGTACCACATCAAAACCGTCACCAAATTGCAATTCCTGCCAATAGGCATTTCTTATTCCTTGAGCTTTTAATACATAAGCAGGACCTACCCATGAGCCATTGTCTTGCATTCCCCCATAAACATTGTAAGGAAAATCATTATCTGTATTTATGTGATAAAATTGTGCAACAGGGATATTTTCGGCAAAACGCCAGGTTTTCCCTTTATCTCTGGTAATGTACAATCCGCCATCATTTCCATCAATCATGAAATTTGAATCTGTTGGATGAATCCACCAGGCATGATGATCTGGGTGTACACCTTTAGTAGTTCCATAAGCAGGCATTAGTTGTTTAAATGATTTTCCGCCATCTTCACTTACATTTACATAGGTAAAAATTGTATATAGCCTATTTTCATTTACAGGATCTACATAAATATCTGCATAATAAAACGGTCTACCACCAATTTCAGAGGGTTTGTCGTTGATCTTTTCCCAGTTAACACCTCCATCTTCAGATGCATATAGGGCATTTTTTTTGGCTTCTACAAGTGCATAAATTTTGTTTGAATTACTTGGAGCAATAGCCAATCCGGTTCTACCCAAATTACCTTCCGGCAAACCATCTTTTGATGTTAATTTTTTCCAATGTTCTCCACCGTCATAGGTTATGAACAAACCGGAGCCCGAACCTCCCGATTTAAATGTCCAAGGTTTACGCCTGTGTTCCCACAGGGCCGCTATTAATTTATTAGGGTTGTTAGGATCCATAACTAAATCTGCAACACCAGTGTTATTATTTACAAATAATGATTTTGTCCAAGTTTTACCACCATCAGTAGTTTTAAAAACACCGCGTTCCGGGTGCGCTCCCCAAGGAGAACCAATGGCACCAATATAAACAGTGTTAGGATTGTTTTTATCAATAATAATTTTATGAATATTACGCGTTTCTTCCAATCCCACCAGCTTCCAAGTTTTTCCGGCATCTAAACTTTTATACAAACCATAGCCGCCACTTACACTATTTCTTGGGTTTCCTTCTCCGGTACCTACCCAAATTACATCAGGGTTATTTTGCTGAATTGCTACAGCTCCAATTGAAGCAACAGGCTGTTTATCAAATACCGGAACCCAGTCCACTCCGCCGCTTTCAGATTTCCATAAGCCACCAGAAGCTGTACCTGCATAGATTATGTCGGGGTTGTTATTCACAACATCAATAGCAGTAACCCTACCACTCATTCCGGCGGGTCCAATAGCTCTGGGTTTAATATTTTTAAATTTTGAAATGTCAAATTGTTGGGAGTGTAATAAAAACGATGCCATAAAAAGGCAGACTAATAATAGATGATTTTTCATTATATGAGTAGTTGTTATTAAATTTTTACTAAGGTATACTTTTTTTGAAAAGTAGTTTTTAAAATCATTCTAAATAGCTCTTAAAATTTTAATTGATTGATAGAAATGGTATCTTTGCTTATTTTAAAAAAGTATATAAAAAATGAGCGGATTTTTATCTTCATCAATTGCAAGAAAAGTTGCCATGGCGCTTTCGGCACTTTTTCTTATTATTTTCTTAATTATTCATTTAGCAGTAAACATAACTTCGCTATTTAGTGAACAATTATTTAACCATCTCTCTCACTTTATGGGTACCAATCCATTAATACAGTTTGCCTTGCAACCTGTTCTTATTTTTGGGGTAGTTTTTCATTTTGTGATGGGTTTTGTTCTTGAACTGAGAAACAAAAAAGCGCGTAATGTAAAATATGCTAAATTTAATGGAGCGGCAAGCGCTACCTGGATGTCTAGAAACATGGTTTTTAGCGGCGGTGTAATATTGTTGTTTATTTTTCTTCATTTTGTAGATTTTTGGATTCCTGAAATTAACACAAAATATGTTTTAGGCGATATGTCGGGACTTTTAGAGGGAACCCAAAATTTTAGGTATTTTGAAGAGTTACAACACAAGTTTTTAAGTCCGGTTAGGGTAGGTGCTTATGTTGTGGCCTTTGTGTTTTTGGCATTGCATTTAGCACATGGTTTCCAATCATCCTTCCAATCTATCGGGTTCAATAACAAATACACTAAAGGTATTGTGGCATTTGGAAAATTTTACGCAATAGTTGTGCCATTAGGGTTTATAATAATTGCCCTTTTTCATCACTTTAACCATTAATCTTAAAAAAATATGACGACTTTAAATTCAAAAGTACCAAAGGGTCCAATTAAAGATAAATGGACAACGTATAAAGATCAAATAAATTTAGTAAACCCGGCTAACAAACGAAATATTGATATTATTGTAGTTGGTACCGGATTAGCAGGAGGTTCTGCAGCTGCATCGTTAGCAGAATTAGGCTATAATGTAAAAGCTTTTGCTTATCAGGATTCTCCGCGAAGAGCACATTCTATTGCTGCGCAGGGAGGTATAAACGCTGCAAAAAATTATCAAAATGATGGTGATTCTAACTATCGTTTATTTTATGATACAGTAAAAGGGGGTGATTATAGATCACGTGAAGCCAATGTATATCGCTTGGCAGAGGTATCAGGAAACATTATTGACCAATGTGTGGCACAAGGCGTTCCTTTTGCTCGCGATTATGGTGGTTTGTTAGATAATCGTTCGTTTGGTGGAGTATTGGTGTCAAGAACTTTTTATGCAAAAGGACAAACCGGACAGCAATTGCTATTGGGATGCTATTCTGCAATGAACCGTCAAATTGCTCGTGGAAAAATTGAAATGTTCAATAGGCACGAAATGCTAGATGTTGTAAAAATTGATGGAAAAGCAAGAGGTATTATTGCTCGTGACTTAATTACCGGTGAAATCGAACGCCATTCGGCACATGCTGTGGTAATTGCAACCGGAGGTTATGGAAATGTTTATTTCTTATCTACAAATGCAATGGGCTCTAATGCAACCGCCGCCTGGAAAATTCATAAAAAAGGAGCGTATTTTGCAAACCCTTGCTTTACTCAAATTCACCCAACATGTATTCCGCGCTCCGGAGATTACCAATCTAAATTAACGTTAATGTCTGAATCCTTGCGTAATGATGGTAGAATTTGGGTGCCGGCTAAAATAGAAGATGCAAAAGCAATTCAACAAGGTAAATTAAAACCTACTGAAATTGCTGAAGAAGATAGAGATTATTATTTAGAAAGAAGATACCCGGCCTTTGGAAACCTTGTACCTCGAGACGTTGCCTCAAGAGCCGCAAAAGAACGTTGCGATGCCGGATTTGGTGTAAATGCAACCGGTGAAGCAGTTTATTTGGATTTTGCTTCAGCAATACATCGTTACGGAAGTGAAAAAGCAAAAGTACAGGGATTAACCAATCCTTCTAAAGAAGAAATTACAAAATTAGGCGAAGGAGTAATTGAAGAAAAATACGGAAACTTGTTCCAAATGTATGAGAAAATTGTTGATGACAATCCATACAAAACACCAATGATGATTTACCCGGCAACCCACTACACAATGGGTGGTGTTTGGGTTGATTATAACTTAATGACCACCGTTCCCGGTTTATATTGTATAGGTGAGGCTAATTTCTCCGATCACGGTGCAAACCGTTTGGGAGCTTCTGCCTTAATGCAAGGCTTGGCCGATGGTTATTTTGTATTGCCTTATACTATTGGTGATTATTTAGCAGATGATATTAGAACAGGTGAAATACCAACAAATACTCCTGAGTTTGATGAGGCTGAAAAAGAAATAAAAGATAAATTAGCGTTTTTTATCAATAACAAAGGAACACACTCTGTAGATTATTTCCACAAAAAATTAGGGTTGGTAATGTGGAATAAAGTAGGAATGGCTCGTAATGAAAAAGGGTTAAAAGAAGCAATCAAAGAAATTCAAGAAATTCGAGAAGATTTTTGGAAAAATGTAAAAGTACCCGGAGGTTTAAATGAAATGAACGTGGAACTTGAAAAAGCGGGTAGAGTTGCAGATTTCTTAGAATTAGGAGAACTATTTGCAAAAGATGCTTTGGAAAGAAACGAATCTTGTGGAGGCCATTTCCGTGAAGAATACGTTACTGAAGATGGTGAGGCTTTACGCGATGATGAGAATTTTGCATATGTTGCTGCTTGGGAATATACTGGTAAACCAAGTGAAGCTAAATTGCATAAGGAAGTATTAGAATTTAAAGATATTGAATTAAAAACTCGTTCATATAAATAATAATAGTATTGAGATATTAGAAGTTAGTTTGTGTCAATTCCCATTTCTTACTTCTCAATTCTCATTACTCAATACTAAAAAAAATGAATTTAACGTTAAAAATTTGGAGACAAAAAGGACCTCAAGATAAAGGTCAAATGGTTGAATATAAAGTAACCGATATTTCAGAACATATGTCTTTCTTAGAAATGATGGACATTTTAAATGAAAGTTTGGTTGCTAAAGATGAAGAGCCTATTGCTTTTGATCACGATTGTAGAGAAGGTATTTGCGGGATGTGTTCATTGCATATTAATGGAGAACCTCACGGTCCTGACCGTGGTATAACTACCTGTCAGTTGCATATGCGTTTGTTTAAGGATGGTGATACTATATATATTGAACCATGGAGAGCTAAAGCGTTTCCTGTAATTAAGGATTTAATTGTTGATAGAATGGCATTTGAGCGCATTCAACAAGCAGGAGGTTACATTTCTGTGAATACTTCCGGAAATACACAAGATGCCAATGCTATACCTATTCCTAAAAAAAATGCTGATTTATCTATGGACGCAGCTTCTTGTATAGGTTGTGGAGCTTGTGTGGCTAGCTGTAAAAACTCTAGTGCAATGCTATTTGTTTCTGCAAAAGTTTCACAATTTGCTTTATTGCCTCAAGGAAAAGTAGAAGCCGCAGACCGTGTAAAAAATATGGTAGCTCAAATGGATTTAGAAGGTTTTGGGAACTGTACAAATACAGGAGCTTGTGAGGTAGAATGCCCTAAAGGGATTTCTATTGAAAATATTGCACGAATGAATCGCGAATATTTAAAAGCTAGTATTATCTAAAGATTTAATTATAAATTTAAAAACCCATTTCTTATATGAAGTGGGTTTTTTTTTGAAATTGAATTAACTTTTAGTTTCTTAATCACTACTTTTATACAAAATGGAATCAATTTGTAACGTTGTATAATTTTTTAATAATATGCCTACTTATAAAAATAATTTTAGTTCTAAACTTCCCGCTGTACCAACATCAATATTTTCGGTAATGAGTGGTCTTGCTGTAAAACATAATGCGCTAAATTTATCTCAAGGATTCCCTGATTTTGAATCATCCCCTGAATTGATAAACTTAGTTCATAAGGCAATGATAAATGGTAAAAACCAGTATGCTCCAATGCCCGGAATATACAGTTTAAGAAAAGCTATTTCTGAAAAAGTAGAAAAATTGTATGGTGTAACCTATAACCCTGATACCGAGATTACGGTTACGGCAGGGGCTACACAGGCAATATTTACGGTAATTGCCGCCACAGTTAAGAAAGGAGATGAGGTAATTATTTTTAAACCGGCTTATGATTGTTATGAACCCACAATTAAATTATTTGGAGGAAAAGTTGTTTCAGTACAATTAAACCCTGAATCGTTTAAAATAAATTGGGAGGAAGTAAAATCACTTATTAGCCCAAATACAAAAATGGTAATTATTAATAGTCCGCATAACCCATCGGGGCAAGTATTATCAAAAAGCGATATGTTGCAGTTGGCAACCATTTTACAAGACACATCAATTATTTTATTGAGTGATGAGGTATATGAACATATTATTTTTGATGAAGAAAACCACCAATCTGCGGCGTTATTTTCTGGTTTGGCTGAACGTACTTTTATTACAGCTTCTTTTGGAAAAACGTTTCATAATACCGGATGGAAAGTGGGCTATTGCCTAGCACCCAAAGTTTTAATGGAAGAGTTTATAAAAGTACATCAGTTTAATGTTTTTAGCGTAAACCATCCCACACAAGTAGCGCTGGCAGCCTATTTAAATGAACCGTCAAATTATTTGGGTTTGAGTTCTTTTTATCAGCATAAAAGAGATTTATTTTTATCATTAATAAAAAATTCCAAATTTGAATTTTCTCCGGCAAAAGGCACTTATTTTCAGCTACTGAATTTTAATAAAATTTCTTTTGAAAATGATTATGATTTTGCTGTGAGGCTAATTAATGAATTTAAGATTGCTGCTATTCCTATTTCGGTTTTTAATGAAGGTGATTTAGACACAAAAGTGCTGCGTTTCTGTTTTGCCAAAAGAGATGAAACCATAAAAAAAGCTGCTGAAATTTTATGTTCAATTTAAATAAAAAAGAGTGTTTGATATGCAAAAATCATTTTTAAAAATAACGGTAATACAATCCAATATAGTTTGGCATAATGCAGTGGAAAACCGAAAAATATTTTCTGAAAAAATCTCTTTGATAAATCACGAAACAGATGTAATTATTTTGCCTGAAATGTTTACAACAGGATTTACAATGCAGCCTGAGGAAGTTGCTGAAGAAATGCATGGGGAAACCACAAAGTGGATGCAGCAAATGGCATTTAAAAAAAATGCAGCAATTTGCGGAAGCGTAGTTATTTTAGAAAATAATAGTTATTATAACAGGTTTTTATTTGTGCACCCATCCGGCGAAATTGATTATTATAACAAAAGGCATTTATTTACATTGGCCGGTGAACACGAAGTGTATGTAGCAGGTTTGCAAAAAAAAATAGTAGAATATAAAGGGTGGAAAATTTGTCCGATAATTTGCTACGATTTACGATTTCCGGTGTGGGCTAGAAATATTGAAGATTATGATGTGCTAATAGTTGTTGCTAATTGGCCAAGTCCACGAATTTTAGCTTGGGATACATTATTACAAGCCAGAGCCATTGAAAATATGTGTTATGTTATTGGTGTAAACAGAGTGGGAATTGATGCCAACAATTTGGAATACAATGGGCACTCTGCGGTTTTTAATAGTTTAGGTAATCAAATTTTAAAGCTTATTGAAAACCAAGAATTTTCAGAAACATTTGTGTTACGCAGAGAACATTTAGAAGAAACTCGAAATAAACTAAACTTTCTAGCGGATAAGGATAATTTTGTTATTAAATAATTACGTTAGATTTAATAGTGGTTTCAACCATTTTAAACAAATTATCAAAGTCCATGGAGCTTACTTTAATAGGTTTATGTACATCAAAGGTTAAGTTTACACCTAACTCCATCGGAAATCCGCCATATTTTAAAAACTTCCATGAATTGTTAATAGTGATTGGAACCACATAGGCCGAAGGGGCATATTTAACCAACATTTTAAGTCCGTTTGGTGAAAAACGCTTCGGTTCACCAGTTCTGCTTCTTGTTCCTTCAGGGAAAATTACTGCGGCAAACTTATTTTTTTCAATATACTTGCCCAAATTTATAATAGCGCTTAATGATTGTTTGGCATCTTTTCTGTCAATTAAAGCAGAACCCCCATGTTTAAGGTTAAAAGACACACTAGGAATTCCTTTTCCCAGTTCTTTTTTTGCAACAAATTTCGGATGATACTTTCGTAAAAACCAAAAGTAGGGCGGAATGTCATTCATACTTTGGTGATTAGAAACAATTATCAATGGTACGTTTTTTGGTAAGCTATGCTGAATGTTAAAACGTATCCGAGTACCTAATACATATAAACAACCTGTTATAAAAAAATTAAGCCAATCAATGGTTTTTTTGTGTCCATTGTATCCTCCAATTTTAAGGCCTACCCACTGTAAAGGATGAAATATCACTAAAAAAAAGCCAAAAAAAGCATAGTATAAAAAGGTAAGTATGTAAGCAACTATTTTTTTCACGTTAAAATCCTTGAGTTATCAAAAATTTAATTGTCAAAATTTTAATTTGAAAACCATAAATTCCAAGGAATTACCCCTAAAATTAGTATCAAGGCTATGGTATAAAATATGGTAATTGTTTTGAATTTAGCACTGTTGGATGTTTTTTTCTTATGTTTAGAAAATCCAATAGTAATAAGAGCAATGGCTATAATTATCATAGTTGGATGTTCAACCAGCGGTTTTCTAAGTTCGCTATTTTTCATTACTTCACCCATACCTAGATCTCTCATTGCAGCATAAAAAGTAGATGTGTAATAAGCAATAAAACCTAAAATTAATTGTATGTGCGATGCAATTAAAGCAAATAATGATATGCGTAAGTCTTTATCTTTAAATTCTTTTTTTGAATTTAAGCCTATAAAGGCATTTGCCACAGCAACAATTAGGATAAAAAGTACAAAATAGGCCCAATAAGAATGAATCATTTTAGTCATAATAGTATAGTATTTAAAGATGACAAAAATAGGGAAATTAAATTAGTTGGGTTAGAAAAAATAGATGAATAAAAAAACCTCCCAGAGATGAGAGGTTTTTAGTTACTTCTTAAACCGAATTAGAAATTATATCTAACACTAAAGTTCCAAGTTCTTCCCCATCCAAAGAATACACGGTTACCAGTACTGATTCCGTTGTATGTGGCATCACCTTCTCTTGCAAAATAGTTAGTATCTGATTCAGAAATATATTTTGTGTTTGCTAAGTTATTAACATTTAACCTAAAGTTTACTGAATCGTCATCAGATATATTCCATTTGTATGATAAACCGGCATCAATTAGCGCATAACTAGGTAATTGAAGAGAACCTTGGTGATCAGCTTCATCAAAATCTTCAGCGTTGATATTTGCGTATAATTTATCTACGAAAAATTCACTGATATCAAATTTTAATCCTTCAACTATTTCGTAATCAAAAGCTAAACGAGCTGTAATTTGAGGTGCATCACCCACTTTCACACCATCAAGGTATAAGGTAGCTTCTTCAGCACCAGGAATTGGGTTTTGATCTTCATCAAAAAACGTAGCATTAACGTCTCCTTTATACTCGTAATTACCTACAGACCCCATAAAAGTTACACCAAAATTACCAAAGTCGGCTCTGGCTTCTAATTCAGCACCAATATGTACTTGTTTGATACCGTACAAATTAGCTACACCTCTGATTTCTTGAGGTGTTCCTTGGAAAAAGGTATTAGATGCATCTACAAATCTATCAGCCCATTGTGTTCTATAGGCGTTAAATTTAACAGAATAATTTTCAGATGTAAATCCGTACCCAAATTCAAGACCAAATATCTTTTCATTTTTCAAATCTGGATTTAAATTGTTACCAAAGTTTATCCAAACACCATCAAATAAAGGCTGCTTTGAATAAAAACCTGAATTAAAGAAAACATTGTGTTGCTCATCAATGTTAATGTTAAATCCACCTTTTACATTACCTCCTAAAATATTTTCCATGTCGGTTTCTTGCTCACCAGGAGCTTCATTAAAGTAATCAACTCTTTTAAATCCTTGGTTTGAAAGGGCGCCTTGGAAAAAAGCAGAGAAATTATCTTTTGTATACTCTAACTGTGTAAATACACCGGCCCATTTAACAATACCATCATTGTTATAATCAATTTTTTGTTGATTTTTAATATTGGCAAACGGATTCCAGTCTGGTGAAGCTTCAACTGTTTGGGTAATAACTCTACCTGTAGCTGGAGCATTTCTATCATCATAATCAATATAACCATCAGCACCAAGTAAATCATTTACAACTCTGTAGTGAAATCCTCTATACGTTCTTAAATCAACACCTACATCAAAAGTTAAATATTCGCTTAATTCATTATTTAAATTGGCAATTACACCATACCAGTTATGAGAGTTCATAGATGCTCTACGAGAAATACCGTTGTCTGAACCGTATTTACCTTCACCACCAACACTAGTTGGGTGTCCGTTGTTTCCGGTGTTTACGTAAGAACCATTAAATAATTCTCTTTGAACAGGATTATTGAAAGGACCACCACCGAAATCAGGCACAGGTTGACCAGAGTTCCAAGCAACTATATCATCAACTCTCACTAAACCGTTAGCGTCTTTAAATACAGATGAGTATTGTCTGTTCCCATTAATTCTACCAATTTCACCGGTACCACCACCACGGCCCCAAGAGCCATAGAATGAAGTTGATAAAGTGCTTTTATCACTTATATTCCAGTCCCAGTTAATAAATCCTATTGGTTTGTGGTAGAAATTTCTTCTGAATGAATATTCTTCACCGTTTCGGTACCCCCAGTCACTGTTGTATTTAATGTTTGGTTCACCATTACTTCCATATTTTAAGTAATCGGAAATAGGATTTGCCCAGCTTCTTTGGTTGTGCCATTGTGGAGCTCCCGTAAATGTAAACTGGATATTATGATCATCATTTGGCTTATAACCAATACCAATAAAGTAATTATATCCTTCAAATTTTGTTCCGTCAACATATCCGTCACCTGATGTTCTGCTCAATAAAACTGAAGCAGATAAACCGTTTTCCATAAGGCCGGTGTTGTACGAAGCTAAAAACTTTAGGTAGTTATCATTACCCATAGTTGAACTTACAGAACCACCTTCTTTTTTGTCAGAAGTTCTGGTTACAACGTTAATTGTACCACCCACAGAAGAGATGGCTAATTTAGATGAACCTAAACCACGTTGTACTTGCATAGCAGTAGTTACATCAGATAGTCCTGCCCAGTTACTCCAATACACCCATCCGTTTTCCATATCGTTAACAGGTACACCATTAATTAATACGGCTACATTTCTTTGATCAAAACCACGAATGTTAATTCTAGAGTCACCAAAACCACCACCCTGTTTAGTTGCATATACAGAAGGTGTAGCATTTAATATTTCAGGAAACTCTAAAGATCCTAAGCGCTCTACAATTTCATCGGCTCTAATTGTTGAAACGGCAACAGGAGTTTGCCTGTCTTTAGCGATATCAATAACACCTAAAATTACTACTTCATCTAATGATTCGGCAGATAGACTTAAAGAAATAGTTCCTAAGTTAGCAGGTCCGTTAAACGCAACAGACTTAGTTTGGTAACCCACAAAAGAAACTAACAAAGTACCAGTATTGGCTGAAGCTTCAAGTGTAAAGTTTCCATCAAAATCTGTTGAAGCTCCAGTTTTGGTTCCTTTAACCACAACTGATGCTCCCGGTAATGGTTGATTTGATTCATCAACAACCTTACCTGTAAGTTTGGTTTGAGCGAAAATAGCAGTAGAGGTTAGTAAAACTACCACCATTAACAAATGTTTGAATTTTCTCATTGTTTGAATTTAAGTTTGAATTAATGTTTTGCAAAAGTGCAAATTTTTGTTGATTCTGTTTTTAATTAATTGTTAAAAATTAACATTTGATTAAGAACTTTTAAATATACAAAAAATAGGCACTTTTATTGAATATCAAACAACTAATTATCAACAATTCTTAATGAAAATACAAAATTTTGTTAAAAAGCTTATTTAGCTTTTAGAAGATAGTAAGTGTTAATTGTTTTGTAAGTTTTTATGAGCCAATTCTTTACCTAACTCCACTCCAAATTGATCATAACTAAAAATATTCCAAATAATTCCTTGAACAAATATTTTATGTTCATAAAAAGCGATTAATCCTCCTAATGTTTTTGGCGATAATTTATTAATTAATATGCTGGTGCTAGGCTTATTACCTTCAAAAACCTTATACGGTAGTAAGTTTTCAATTTCATCAGTTTTACCTTGTACTTTTAAATCTAAATGTGCTTCTTCTTTGGTTTTACCAATAGCCAATGCCTGCATTTGTGCATAGTAATTGGCCATTAGTTTGGTATGATGTTCACGATTGCCATACAATGATTCTTTAAATCCGATAAAATCGGCAGGAATTATTTTGGTACCTTGATGCAATAATTGCATAAAGGCATGCTGAGAATTGGTTCCGGTACTGCCCCAAATAACATTCCCGGTTTGGTAATTTACCTTATTGCCGTTTCTATCGACACTCTTTCCGTTACTTTCCATAATAGCCTGTTGAAGGTATGGTGCTAACTTGTTTAAATATTGTGTATAAGGTAAAATGACTTCAGTTTCGGTATTGAAAAAGTTGGAGTACCAAATACCAATAAGACTTAGAATTATTGGTGCATTTTTTTCAAATGAAGTATTTTTAAAATGTTCATCCATTTCAAATGCGCCGGACAACAACTCTTTAAAATTCTTAAAACCTACAGCTAAACTAATAGATAAGCCAACAGCACTCCATAGTGAAAAACGTCCACCTACCCAATCCCACATTGGGAATATATTATTGTTATCAATTCCAAAATTACCAACAGCTTCTAAATTTGTTGAAACTGCCACAAAATGCTTGGCAACATCTTTTTCTGAAGCCGAATTTAAAAACCATTTTTTAATGGTAGTAGCATTGGTTAATGTTTCTTGAGTAGTAAATGTTTTTGAAACAATAATAAATAAGGTAGTTTCGGGGTTTAAATTTTTGATAACTTCTTGAACATGGTCACCATCAATATTAGATACAAAATGAACATTTAAATGGTTTTTGTAATATTTTAAGGATTCAACCACCATATCCGGGCCTAAATCGGATCCACCAATACCTATATTAACCACATCTGTAATAGATTTTCCGGAAAAACCATTCCATTGTCCGGACACCACTTTATTGGTAAAAGTTTCCATCTTATTTAAAGTAGCGTGAATTTCAGGTATTATATTTTTGCCATCGACTAATATTTCTGAATCAGATTGATTTCTTAAAGCGGTATGCAAAACTGCCCTATTTTCTGTAGTGTTTATTTTTTCACCTGAAAAATAGGAATTAATGGAATCCTGTAAGCCTGCTTCATGGGCTAATTCGAGTAAATATTGTAAAGTCTCATCTGTTATTCTGTTTCTGGAATAATCAAATTGAAAATCATTGACCTGAATTGTGTATTTTTCTTTTCTATTTATGTCCTCTGCAAATAAAGACTTTAAATGTAGGTTTTTTATTTGATTATAGTGCGTTGTTAGGTAATTCCAGGCTTTAGTGTGGGTTGGGTTTACATTCTTCATTTTCATGTATTACGATTTTAATTCCTCTTTGGGAATTGTAATTTCATTAGTTATAAATTCTATTTGATCTATTTTATATTTTAATGGCTCAATAAATTTATAGAAAGCAGGTTTAACAGATTCGTTCATAGGTTCGGCTGCCGGTAATTTTTGCCTTAACGGGTCTACTTGTCTACCATTTTTCCAAAACCGATAACACACATGAGGCCCGGAGGTGTTCCCGGTCATACCAACATAACCAATTACATCTCCTTGTTTTACTACATCACCTACTTTAACTGCGCGTTTACTCATATGCAAATATTGAGTACTGTAAGTACCATTATGCCTAACTTTAACATAGTTGCCATTGCCTCTTTTATAACGCGATTCAACAACGGTTCCGTTGGCAGTACTCATAATTTCACTTCCTACAGGTGCTGCAAAATCGGTTCCTTTATGCGGGCGAATTCTGTTTCCATATAAAGCGATGCGCCTTCTTAAATTATAACGCGATGAAATACGACTAAATTTTAAAGGAGCTTTTAAAAACTGACGCCTTAAATTGTTAGATGTTTCATCAAAATAATCGGGAACGTTTAGGGTAGAATCTGCTAAAAATTTAAAAGCATAAAAAGGTTTGCCTCCATGTTCAAAATAGGCAGCTTTTATTTCGCCTATTCCAACAGGTATGGTGTCATTTATATACAATTGCTCGTAAATAAGTTTGAACTTGTCATTTTTTTGAAGCCTAAAAAAGTCAATTGTCCAAGCGTAAATATCCGATAATTCGTATGCCAAATATAAATTTAATCCTTGGCTGTCCATTGCTTCCGATAAATTACTTTTTATAACCCCTGATGCCGTTTTTATTACAGTACTTACGGGTTTTTTACCGTTGTACGCTTTTATTATAGAGTCTTTAAAATCAATAACGGTATAGCGGACTTTTGAGTGTTTGTAAATAAATACCTGAGCTTTTTCTGTAGAATCTTTTTTTGCTAAAATTGTATAAGGAATACCGCTTTTAATTCTTCTTACATTAAAAGTGTCTTTTATTTTATTTACAATTTCTAAAACTTTTGGGTATTCAATATGGTTTCTGTCTAAAATTTCACTAAAATTTTCACCGGGTTTAATAGTATCATGAATAACTTTGAAATTATTTAAATTAAATCCAAATTCAATTACCTTTTCGGGTTTAACAGCCATTTGAGGCATTGGTAATTTCTCTCCTTCGCATGAAAGTATTAAAATGGATAGTACAAGAATTACTATATTTTTCAAGATGAAACCTTTTAAAAAATTGCGTTTGCAAAAATACAACTTAATTGTTAAAAATTATGTTAAAGGGGTGTGCTAATCCTTTAAATGCATCTAAATCTGCTCTAAGAGAACCTACTGCAAGAGCGGCTTTGATACGTAATGGTATTTTATTTTCGTCATCACTAATCCAAATGGTAACACTTTCCTGTTCTTTAAAAACCCGGCCGGCTTGTACAATTGGTCTGAATTTTAGTGTTTTTACAAACCCAAACTTTGTTTTAATAGTTTCCCTTCCTAAAAAGCGCAATTTAAATTTGTTGGTTTCCTGATCAAAAAACATTTTAATTTCCATTTCTTCTCCGGATTGTAAACCATTAATGGGCTGATTTCTGAAGAAATACAACGCCGAAAGCATATCTTGAATATTGCTGCTTATAGGATATCTTTTTGTAGTATTATATTTGTAATTTTTTACAGTTGCCTGATTAGTTTCATAATCGAATAGTATCTCCTTATTTTTTGTGTAACCACCTTCATTTATTTTTCTAATAAATCGATATGGTTTTAAACTTTCTTTATAAATAAACGTTTGGTAGTTATTGCGAACTTTAAAAAACAGGCTTATTAATCCTGTAGATTTTCCTTTTCCAATAATATGAAAGGCCTCTTTTCCATTGTTTTGAGTGTCTAAAATGTGTATTGTTGAAAATCCTGCGTTTAAAAAATTACTATAGCTCATTTTAAATTTTAACCATTCTCCCGTTTGAAACGCCAATTCAGAAGTGTAATTTTTAGTTGAAGGTTGGCTAAATAATGTAAAAGCCGATAAAAAAATAGCTATATGTATTGTGGTTTTCATTTTTAAAGTTACTAGCATTAGGGGTTAAATAGTTAGATTCAAAATTTGTTCCAAAAATAATAAAAGCTTAACTATATGTGGTTAAGCTTTAATTAAAATTGTAAAGAAGATTACTTTTATAAAGTGCCTCTTTTAGCTTGCTCTGCTTCAATAGATTCAAATAGCGCTTTAAAATTTCCTTTGCCAAATGATTGTGCCCCTTTTCGTTGAATTATTTCGAAAAACAATGTAGGACGGTCTGATACCGGTTTGGTAAATATTTGTAATAAATAGCCTTCATCATCTCTGTCTACTAAAATACCCAAATCTTTTAATTCGGATAAATTTTCATCAATCTCACCAACTCTGTCTAGTACAGTATCGTAATACGATCCCGGCACATATAAAAATTCAACTCCACGTTGTGTCATGGCTTTTACGGTTTCCAAGATATTGTTAGTGGCTACTGCAATGTGTTGTACTCCCGGACCATTGTAAAAATCGAGGTATTCCTCTACCTGAGACTTTTTAATACCCTCGGCGGGTTCATTAATTGGAAATTTTACTCTGCCATTTCCATTGGTCATTACCTTACTCATTAACGCAGTAAATTGGGTTGAAATATCTTTATCATCAAATGTGATTAAATTGGCAAACCCCATGGTTTTATTGTAAAACTCTGCCCATACATTCATTTCGTTCCAGCCCACATTCCCTACCATATGATCAATGTATTTTAAACCGACATCAGATGGGTTGTAATTTGATTCCCATTTTTTAAAGCCGGGCAGAAAAATACCTTGATAATTTTTTCGTTCAACAAAAATGTGTACGGTATCTCCATAAGTATGAATTCCGGAACGTACTATTTCTCCGTGTTCATCAATTTCTTTAGTGGGTTTCAAATACGATTTAGCTCCTCGTTTGGTGGTTTCTTCCCAAGCATTAGTGGCGTCTTCAACCCATAAGGCAACTATTTTAACACCGTCTCCATGTTTTTCAATATGTTTAAAAATTTCTTGATTATTTTTATTAGGCATAGGAGTTGTAAGTACCAATCTTATTTTATCCTGTACCAACACATAACTGGTTTTGTCTTTAACTCCAGTTTCCAGACCGGAATAAGCTAATGATTGAAACCCAAATGCGGTTTTATAATAATGAGCAGCTTGTTTGGCATTTCCCACATAAAGTTCAACATAATCTGTACCCAGTAAGGGTAAAAAATCTTTTGCGTCGGCAAATATTTTTTCGGTTCCGTAATTATAGTTTTGTATGTTTTTTAGACTCATGATTTCGTTTTTTAATTTGCTTTTTAGTTTATTGTAATATCCATGATTTATAATAATCATCTACTTCTAATTTTAATGCATCTTCAGTTATCATAACCGGTTTAAAAGGATCAATCATTACTGCTAGCTCTTCAGTTGCTTTTTTCCCTATACTGCGTTCAATAGCGCCGGGGTGTGGTCCATGAGGAATTCCTCCCGGATGTAAGGTTAATTGTCCTTTTTCTATATTATTTCTACTCATAAAATCGCCATCTACATAATATAAAATTTCATCGGAGTCGATATTGCTGTGATGGTATGGTGCCGGGATGGATTTAGGATGGTAATCGTACAATCTAGGCACAAATGAGCAAACTACAAATCCGCTTGCCTCCCAGGTTTGATGAATTGGAGGTGGCATATGAATACGGCCTGTTATAGGTTCAAAATCATGGATTGAAAATGCATACGGGTAATTATAACCATCCCATCCAACAACATCAAACGGATGGTTGTTGTATATGTACTCCCATAAAATACCTTGCTTTTTTATTAAAACTTTAAACGCTCCTTGTTCGTTAAATGTTTTTAAATTTTTAGGTAATTTAAAATCGCGCTCACAAAATGGTGCATGCTCTAAAAGTTGCCCAAAATTATTTCTGTACCTTTTAGGAGTTACTATGGGGCTAAAAGATTCAACGTAAAGCAACCTGTTTTTCTGGGTGTCAAAATCAATTTGATAAATAGTTCCTTTTGGAATAATTAAATAATCGCCATATTCAAATTGAATTGTACCGTACATGGTTTTTAATACTCCGGAACCCTCATGGATAAAAAGCATCTCATCGGCATCTGCATTTTTAAAGAAATAATTTTCAGAAAATTTCATAGGTGCAGCAATTCCAATATGAAGGTCGTTATTAACAAAAAGCGTTTTTCTACTATCCAAATAATCTTTTTCCGGATTTAAAGAAAACCCTTTAAAACACAGTGCTTTTAAATTTTTATCAATGGCAATTTTTGGAGTACAATTTTTAATTTTTTTAACTTCATTGACAACTGTAGGCGGATTTATATGATAAATTAAAGAGGACATCCCTGCAAAGCCGGCTGTACCAAAAAGTTCTTCTTGGTACAGACCACCATTCGGATTTTTAAAAGTAGTATGCCGTTTAGGCGGTATGCTACCCAGTGTATGATATTGAGGCATAATTATTGATTTTTTAGTTAATGTTTTCGTTTGAGGTAGTAGGTGCAAAATTCATTTGTTATTAAAATGAATTTAGTTTAGGTCAGTATTAAATTTACAAAAAATTTATAAAAGCAATACTTTGAAAAAGGAAAAACTATTCCGGATCTCTTTTAATCAGAAATTTCAATAACAACAGCAAGTCTGTCCAAAAAAGTTTCATAATACTACAAATATATATTTTTTTATGGAATAATATAAAACAAAAAAGAGCGCAAACAGCGCTCTTTATCAGTAGTATAAGATGAAAAACTAAAAGGTAATACCGTTTACTTCAATAATTCGTTTAATTTGAGGAGCATGTTTTTTTATAGTTGCTTCAACCCCATTTTTTAGTGTCATTTGATTTACAGAGCAGCCCAAACAGGCGCCTTCTAACTGTACACAAACTGTGTCGTCAGTTATTTCAATAAGCGAAATATTGCCACCATCGGCCTCTAAATATGGCCTAATTTCTTGAAGGGCATTTTCTACGTTAATCGTTAGTTTCTCAAGATCCATAATTTATTATTTTGTACTACACCCACTCATTGTTGTTATTTTTACAACTTCAGTTGGCGGTAAATCTTTATTTCTTTTTACCAATTGCGATAAGGTGTTTTTAGTTATTTCAGAAAATGCATGCTCCAAAGGAGTGTTTTCTTGTAGTGCCACCGGATGACCTACATCACCGGCTTCTCTAATACTTTGAACTAAAGGTACTTCGCCTAAAAATGTAGTGTCTAAATCTTC
>CAYFFC010000004.1:89403-100902 GCA_964342295.1 uncultured Lutibacter sp.
ACCGGGAATTTTGTTTCCTTTAATTTCAGGTTGCTTTGGAGCCACCTGGGCAGTTACATTAACCTTTACATCGGCTTTTTGGTCGACATGGGTATGAATGGCTTTCATAATTTCAACCTCAATTTTTTTCTTAGCTTGTAATGATGGGTTGCCAATGGTAACATCAACTATCACTTCTTTTTCAAAAGTTACAATGTTTTTCACTGCACCGCTTTCAACTAAACTCTTTCCTTCGCCCGGAGCCGTTATGGTTTCGAGTGCTTTTGTTATATCTTTTTTACTTAATGTCATATTGTTTATGTAAAATCATTCTAAACAGCAAAGATACAGAGTTCTGCTGAATAATTAAAAATTAAAAGTTTTATAAAAAAAAAGCTACAATTCTTTGGAAGGATCCCAAAAATACGCTTCAAAATTCTGAATTTGATTTTCAACTATTTCAAGCCCTTCGCTTTCTAATAATTGCTGCATTAAATTGGTTCCATCAAAATGGTGTTTGCCGGTAAGCAACCCTTTTCTGTTAACCACCCGATGCGCAGGAATGTTATCTATATTGTGAGAAGCATTCATAGCCCATCCTACCATGCGGGCCGATTTTGCGGCTCCTAAATATTTTGCTATAGCACCATAACTTGTTACTTTTCCGTAAGGAATTTGTTTAGCAACCCGATACACCTTTGAAAAAAAAGTATCATTTTTCATTCGTTAAAAATAATAATTTAATAACGAATTTTAAATTTAATATAGGTTATTGGTTTATTGTTTTCAAGATACTGACTTTCATAAAAAGTTTGGGTTGCCACAACGTCTTCAGGGGCGTGAACATTATTGTAAATATTGTGATGTGAGTACAGCACTTCATGACCTTCGCCGTGTAATAACCCCAGTGTATATCCATGCATAAACTCGCTGTCTGTTTTTAAATTTACAATGCCTTCAGGTTTTAAAATAGTGTGGTACTTTTTTAAGAAATCGGTGTTTGTTAGGCGGTGTTTTGTACGTGTATATTTAATTTGAGGATCTGGAAAAGTTATCCAAATTTCCGAAACTTCATGTTTTGCAAACAATAAATCTATCAGTTCTATTTGAGAGCGTAAAAAAACTACATTTGCTAAATTTTCTTCTAAAGCAGTTTTCGCACCTCTCCAAAAGCGAGCTCCTTTTATATCAATACCAATGTAATTAATATCAGGATTTTTTTTAGCCAAGGCAATAGTGTATTCGCCTTTTCCACAGCCTAATTCAAGAACAATTGGATTGCTATTTTTAAAAAAAGTATGCCAATTGCCTTTTAAATAAAAAGTATCCAGTACTTCGGCTCGAGTTGGTTGTATAACATTAGAAAAGGTTTCGTTTTCACGAAATCTTTTAAGTTTATTTTTACTGCCCACAGGCTAAAATTTTATTGAAGAAAAATAAGAAAAAAATTCCTATTCGTTACCGGCCTGCTTATATTTTCTCAATTCGCCAAGCCAATATAAAAATGCAACAAATGTAATGATAACAAATAGCCAGCTTATTGAATTTTGAACCCACCAGTTATCCATAAATCGAATGGCATCATAAGGAGCAAATAAAATATTTGTAAAAAAATCACCTAAAGCTCTAAAAATATTGTTTGCAATCATATCTTATTTATATTTACAGGGCAAAAGTATAAAATATAGTAATGATTGCAAATTTTTTTAATAAATCTAAACCCGAAAAGGGATTTGTAATAATTGTACTCTTACTTATATATTTTATTAGCACCTTAATTTTTACTGAAAAATTCATCTATTCTGCAAGTAATTTACTTTCTAAAGGAAGTCTTTTCATTGTGCTATTGCTTTTTGTTTTTATAGTTGATTTTATCATAAAGAAAAACAGGCTCACTAAAGACAATTATTTTGGAATATTGATTGTTGTAATTTTAATCGGAATATTTCATAATGTAGTTGTCTCACCAAAATTAATTTATACAAATTTATTTTTATTACTTGCTTACAGAAAAATATTCAGCTTACACTCTGGCGTAAGTATAAAAATGAAGTTGTTTGACGCAGCCTTTTGGGTTGGAGTTGCATTACTTATTTATCCGTTAAGTGCGGTATTTTTAATTTTAATTTATACAGGTATTATTATTTACCAAAAGATTGAATTGAAAAATTTAGTGATTCCTATTATTGGAGTTTTAATTCCGGTATTTTTATATTATGTTTATTGTCTGTATGTTTTGGATTTTCAAGCGTTTAAAAATAATTTATCCATTCAAACAAGTTTGGAGTTTAATCATTATTTGCAAAACACATTTACAGTAATTTTACCTTTTTTAGGTGTATTTATGCTTATTTCAATAATTAGTGTATCTCCAAAAATAATAATGGTTAGCAATAAGCTAAAGTTATCTTGGCAGCTTGTTGTGTTTCAGTTTTTTTTAGCACTGGTAGTAGTTATTTTAGTTTCGGAAAAATCAGGAGCTGAATTCTTGTTTGTGTTATTTCCTGCCGCAGTAATTATTGCCAATTATTTACAAAAAAATAAATCGAGAATAGTTAGAAATTTAATTTTGTATATGCTGTTATTACTATCGGTTATAAGCTTTTTACTATAATTTTTTACCAAAAGCTAAATCGCCCGCATCTCCCAGTCCCGGTATTATATACCCTTGTTTATTTAACTTGTCATCAACAGTTGCAATCCATAAAGTAATATTTTCAGGCAAATGTTTTTTAATATAATCAATGCCTTCAGTAGAACCTATAACACAGACTAAATGAATTTTTTTAGGAGTCCCATGTTTTTGTTGTAGGCCTTTAAAAACACTCACCAATGACTGCCCGGTTGCCAACATTGGATCGGCCAAAATAAGGGTTTTATTTTCTAGAGAAGGAGAGGCAAAATACTCAACTTTTATTTCAAAATCATTATCTGAAGTATGCTTTCTGTAAGCCGAAATAAAGGCATTTTCAGCATGGTCAAAATAATTTAGCAAACCATTGTGTAAAGGTAATCCGGCTCTTAAAATAGAACATAAAACAATATCTTTTTCAGGAACGTCAATCTGTTTGGTTCCAAGCGGGGTTGTAATTGTTTTATTTTGAAAATCTAATGTTTGACTTAATTCATAAGCTAATATTTCACCTATACGTTCAATATTACGTCTAAATCGAAAACTGTCTTTTTGGATTTCGACATTTCTAATTTCGGCAATAAAGGTATTTAATACAGATTTTTTGGAGTCAATTATATGAACATTCATAAATTCTATTTTTTGCAAAAGTACTATAATATTAGAAACTCTAATAATTAAGCCACAAACATTTAGTATTATAGGCCGATAGTCTATATATTAAAATAAAAATTATACACATAGTCAGCTATCTAAAAATGCTTAAATTTGCATAAATTTTTTCTACATGATACAATCCATGACCGGATACGGGAAAACCGTATTACAACTACCTTCCAAAAAAATTACGATAGAAGTAAAATCCTTAAACAGTAAAAATCTAGATCTAAATGTGAGAATACCTTCTTATTACAGGGAGAAAGAGTTGGATGTTCGTAAAAAACTTGGAGTACAACTTGTTAGAGGGAAGGTTGATTTTTCAATATTTATTGAAGACAATGGAGGAGAAGTGTCATCAAAAATAAACGAGAAAGTAGTTAAAGAATATATAAATCAGCTCAAACAAATTGTTTCAGAAAACAATGAAGTAGAATTGTTAAAAATGGCTGTTCGAATGCCAGATTCCTTAAAAACTGAAAGAGAAGAACTTAATGAAGATGAATGGGCTAAAATAAATAATGGAATTGATGAAGTTTTAGATAAGATTAAAGTGTACAGAGCAGATGAGGGTAGGGCTCTTTTAAAAGACTTTATTTTACGTATTGAAACTATTGAAAATCTGTTGCAAAAGGTTATTGCTCTTGATCCTGAACGTATAAAACTGGTAAAAGAGCGGCTTAAAAAAGCAATTGATGAATTAGCAGTTAAAGTTGATGAAAATAGGTTTGAGCAGGAACTGATATACTATCTTGAAAAATTAGATATTACAGAAGAAAAAGTACGTTTAAAAAATCATTTGTCCTATTTTATGAAAGAATTAGAGGTGGAGACATCTAATGGAAAAAAATTAGGTTTTATATCACAAGAAATAGGTAGGGAAATTAATACCATTGGTTCTAAAGCTAACTTTGCCGAGATGCAAAAATTGGTAGTACAAATGAAAGATGAGCTTGAAAAAATTAAAGAACAAAACCTAAATGTTTTGTAAAAATGAAGAAAGAGGAAGGTAAATTAATTGTTTTTTCTGCGCCGTCGGGATCTGGAAAAACCACTATAGTGCATCATTTATTAGGTAAAAGCGAGTTAAATTTAGATTTTTCCATTTCAGCTACTTCAAGGCTAAGCAGGGGAAATGAAATACATGGAAAAGATTATTACTTTATTAGCCCTGAAGAGTTTCGCAGCCATATAAAAAACAATGATTTTATTGAATGGGAGCAAGTGTATACAAATAATTTTTACGGCACATTAAAAAGCGAAATACAACGTATTTGGGATTCCGGAAAACACGTAATTTTTGATATTGATGTAATAGGCGGGTTAAATATAAAAAAGCAATTTCCGCAACAAACGTTGGCAGTTTTTGTGCAGCCACCTTCAATTATCGAAATGGAAAGACGCTTAAGGAATAGAAATACTGATAGTGAGGAAAAAATTAAAGAACGAGTTGCTAAAGCTGAAAAAGAATTGAAGTTTGCAAAAGATTTTGATGTTATCTTACTAAATGATAATTTAGAAAAAGCCAAGGAAGAGGCTTTTAAACTGGTAAGTAACTTTGTAAATTAACTAATTAAATGAAAGTTGGACTTTTTTTTGGAACGTTTAATCCAATTCACATTGGGCATATGATTATAGCTAATTATTTTGCCGAATTTACCGATTTGGATGAGGTTTGGTTTGTAATTACCCCCCTAAGTCCATTTAAACAAAAAAAAACTTTGTTAGCAAACACGCACAGATTAGCTATGGCTAATATAGCTGTTGAAAATTATCCAAAACTGAAAACTAATACTATTGAGTTTAATTTGCCACAACCAAATTATACGGTTCATACACTTGCTTATTTAAAAGAGAAATACCCATTGTACAAGTTTTGTTTGCTTATGGGTGAAGACAACTTAAAAGGATTTCATAAATGGAAAAATTATGAAACCATTTTAGAAAACTACGAACTTTATGTTTTTCCCAGAATTTCAGAGGGTAGCGCCAACGGTGAATTTTTAAATCACTCAAAAATACACCGTGTTTCAGCACCAATTGTTCAAATTTCATCAACCTTTATCAGAAAAGCCATAAAAGACAAAAAAGACATCACCACAATGGTACCTGTAAATGTGTGGAAATATATAGATGAAATGAATTTTTATAAATAAATTTTAGTGAAGTTTTAACATATTAGCTGCGCTAAGCACAAAATAATTGTACAAAAATTCGTTGTATATTTGTCTCCGTTCAAATTATGGCAAACAAACCTAAAAATAAAGGTAAATTCAGGCAAAAGTTGATTAATAAATACCGGCTGGTTGTTATTAATGAAGATACTTTTGAAGAAAAACTAACCTTTAAATTAACCCGGTTAAATGTGTTTATTTTTGGAAGTTTATTTTCAATATTTTTAATTGCCGGCACTTATTTTTTAATAGCCTTAACACCGTTACGTGAGTATATTCCCGGTTATTCTTCAACCAAGTTAAAAAGAGATGCTACCAATTTAATTTACAAGGTAGATTCCTTGCAACAAATTTTAGATGTTAACAATGTTTATATTAATAAGGTTAAAGAAGTTTTAAGTGGGAAAATTACTGAAGTACAATTCGATAAAGATTCGGTATTAAATTCTATGCTGTACGATAAGGATACCATTAATTTGAATCCAACAGTGCTGGATATGGAATTTAGGCAAGATATTGAACAGGCCGATCGTTATAGCATATTTACTGAAGCTACAAGAGACGTTGATATTGTGTTCTTTTCACCGGTAGCTGGTACTTTAACCGATGGTTACAGTGCAAAAAACAAGCATTTTGCTGTAGATATAGCTGTTGAAATGGGAACACCGGTAAAATCTGTAGCCGATGGAACTGTAATTTTTGCCGAATGGACTGCCCAAACAGGGCATGTAATAATTGTTAAACACACACAAGGGTTTATATCAATTTATAAACACAATACAGCCCTACACAAAGAACAGGGTGATTTGGTAAAATCGGGTGAAGTAATAGCCTCGGCAGGAAATACTGGAGAATTAAGTACCGGACCGCATTTGCACTTTGAACTTTGGAATGAAGGCTACCCGGTAAACCCGGTGAATTACATTGACTTTGAATAACTATGAAAATTAAATCTATATTAGCAAAACCTTTTGCAAACCGAATTGCATCACGATTTTATAAAGAAAGCAATAATGCGGTTGCAGTTCAAGAAAAGGTGTTTAAAAAATTAATTAAACAAGCTAAAAATACGGCATTTGGAAAAGATCATAATTTTAAAGCTATAAAATCATACAATCAATTTAAAACCAGCGTACCGGTAAATGATTATGAAGGTTTAAAACCGTATATTGAAAGAGTTGTTGGTGGAGAGGCAAATGTGCTATGGAAAGGGAAACCGTTATACTTTGCAAAAACTTCGGGAACTACTTCCGGAGCAAAATATATTCCGCTTACCAAGGCCTCTATGCCAACTCATATTAAAGCAGCACGTAATGCTTTATTGCTTTATATAGCCGAAACAAAAAATGTCGATTTTGTGAATGGCAAAATGATATTTTTACAAGGTAGCCCGGAATTAGATGAAAAAAACGGTATAAAAACCGGAAGACTTTCGGGTATTGTGGCGCACTATGTGCCAAATTATTTAACAAAAAACCGATTGCCAAGTTGGGAAACCAATTGTATTGATGACTGGGAAACAAAAGTAGATGCGATAGTTGAAGAAACAGTTTCTGAAAATATGACCCTCATTAGCGGAATCCCTTCTTGGGTGCAAATGTACTTTGAAAAATTGATTGAAAGTACCGGCAAAAAGGTAGGTGAACTATTTCCTAATTTCAATTTGTTTGTGTACGGTGGGGTTAATTTTGAGCCTTACCGCAATAAATTTGAAGCCTTAATTGGTCGACAAGTTGATGCTATTGAGTTATACCCGGCTTCAGAAGGATTTATTGCATTACAAGATTCTCAACAAGAAAAAGGAATGATGCTTTTGGTTAATAATGGCATTTTTTATGAATTTATTCCTGCTGATGAGTTTTTTAATGAGAATCCAACGCGGATTTCGTTAGCCGATGTTAAAGTAGGCATAAATTACGTTATAATTTTAAATACAAACGCCGGGTTATGGGGATACAACATTGGTGATACTATCGAGTTTTTATCGATAAACCCACCAAGAATAATTGTTACTGGGCGTATTAAACATTTCATTTCAGCTTTTGGTGAACACGTAATTGGAAAAGAAGTTGAACAAGCGTTGCAAAAAAACACTCAAAATACATCTATTAAAGTAAATGAATTTACAGTTGCTCCTCAAATTACACCAAAAGAAGGATTGCCGTATCATGAATGGTTTATTGAATTTGAAAATAAGCCTGAAAATTTAATAGAATTTGCACAGTCTATTGATACCGAAATGCAAGCTCAAAACTTATATTATTTAGATTTAATTGAAGGAAATATTTTACAACCTTTAAAAATAACACCTATCATAAAAAACGGGTTCAAAACTTATATGAAATCTATTGGGAAACTGGGAGGGCAAAATAAAGTACCCCGCCTATCGAATGATAGAAAAATTGCTGATGAACTTTGTAAATTTAGTGAAGTATGAAAGTAATTAGCGTAAATATTGGGGCGAAAAAACAACTAAATTTCAAGGGTCAAATTATTGAAACAGGAATTTTTAAATATCCTGTAAATTCACCTGTATTTTTAGATGCTGAGGAGGTAAAAACCGATACTATTGTTAACAGAAAATACCACGGAGGTGTCAATCAGGCAGTTTATGCCTACGCAACAAATCATTATGAGTATTGGAAAAAATTATACCCTGATTTGGAGTGGCAGTACGGAATGTTTGGTGAAAATTTAACCGTTTCAAATCTAGAAGAAACAGAAATTAGAGTAGGAAACAGATACCGGTTAGGTAAAGCAATTATTGAGGTAACCAAACCCAGAGAGCCGTGTGTAAAATTGGGATTGCGATTTGGAACTCAAAACATACTGAAGCAGTTTTGGAATACCACAAAAAGCGGGATTTATTTTAAGGTTATAAAAACGGGCTATGTTAGTGTAAATGATACATTGCAATTGGTACATGAATCTAAAAATACACCAACAATAGCAGCTGTGTATAAAAGTAAAAAAGCTAATAAATAGGTAGTATTACTTTGAAACTTGTAGCACGTCTTTTATAATTTCTTCAAATTGATGTTTAGGAAGCGCGCCTTGAGCCATTTGAGGGGCAGCATTTTTTGGAACAAATAACATAGAAGGAATGCTTCTTATACCAAAAGCTGCTGCTAGTTCTTGTTCAGCTTCAGTATCAACTTTATAAATGTTTATTTTATTTTTATAGTCTTCACTTAATTCTTCCAAAACAGGTGCCACCATTTTGCAAGGACCACACCAATCGGCATAAAAATCTATAATACATGGCAACTCCCCTTCAAATTTCCACTCTTTATTTTTTTCATAATTAAAAACTTTTTCTAAAAAAGTTGCTTTCGTTAATAATTCTGTCATTAGTTAAAATATTTAGCATTAAATAGTTGGTAAATATACCTTTTATTCGTTCGTAAAGTGCGCTAAAAACTTACATACCAATAGTAACATTGGTTACATATTTAAAATATGTTGTATATTAACAACATAACTAACTCATTATTAACTAAATCTTATACATTATGAATTCAAAAGTAACAATGGCTTTAAGAATTGTATTGGCCATTATTTTATTGGTATTTGGAAGTAATAAATTTTTAGGTTTTATACCAATGGAAGCGCCACCGGCAGGAAGTTTTATGGATGCATTAATTCAAACCGGCTATATGATGCCGCTTATTGCAATTTCTGAAATTATTCCGGGTATTTTATTATTGTTTAATAAATGGAAGGGCTTTGCCTTGGCTTGGCTAGTACCAATATCGGTAAATATTGTTTTATTTCATGTAGTGTTTGATATTTCTACCATTGGCCCGGCTGCATTAGTGGCTATTTTAAATGCAGTGCTTATTTATGCAAATTGGAACAAATTTAAAACCCTGTTTTAATTTCTCAAATGTTAATTATAAAAGGCTGTTTGTAATCGTTCAAACAGCCTTTTTTTAGAAAATCTTAATAATGGTAGCATTATTAAAAGGAATTTTTTCATCTACCTTTTTACCTAATAATTGTTTGCCTATTGGTGATGCGGTTGAAACTATATAAAAAGTGTTGCTATCAACTATAACTTTGCCAAGGCTTAATGCCAAAAAATAAGTACCTTTTGTAGTTTCGATCAAACTTCCCAGCTTCGCCATTTCAGAAGAATTTACAATAGAAATTTTATTTAATACAACTTTCATCTTTTGAATGGAGTTAAGTTGTTTGCTAATTTTTTCCATTTCAAGATGTAGCATGGCTCTGCCGGTTTCAAACTTATCTCCCGCCGAACTTTTAGTTTCTGAAAGCAGGGCATCTATATTAGATGCCATATTTTTTTGTAGCGTTGTTTCAGTTTTTAAAACAAAATCGGTGCATTTTTTTAAAAGACTACGCTTAATACTTAAATAATCATCCATAATTAATGTGGTAAAAATAAGTATTCTTAATTTTGCAATTGCATGAATTTTACTGGAAAGCGATATATGGATTACGGCTCGTTTATCAAACTAAATTTTGGTGAGCGTGTTCAAAAAATTTCATTGGATATTGGTTTTACCTGTCCTAACCGTGATGGATCAAAAGGATATGGGGGTTGTACATATTGCAATAATAACACGTTTAATCCGGATTATTGCGAACCCAAAAAAAGTATTAAACAGCAGTTAGAGCAGGGAATCGCTTTTTTTTCAAGAAAAGGTAAAAACAACAAGTATTTGGCATATTTTCAGGCCTATACAAATACCTATGGCGATTTTGAAACTTTAAAAAAAATGTACCAGGAGGCTTTAAGTGTGCCAAAAGTGGTTGGACTTGTTATTGGAACAAGACCCGATTGTATTTCGAAAGAGCTAATAGATTATTTAGAACAATTATCCAAAAATTATTATATCTCCCTCGAATTTGGCGTTGAAAGCACAAACGAAAACACCTTAATAGAAATTAACCGTTGCCACACGTTTACAGACACAATAAAGGCATATGAGCTGTGTAAAAATAGAGGTTTTCATTTGGGCGCTCATTTAATTTTAGGCTTGCCTAATGAAAGTAAAACCGATTTATTTAAACATGCTTCTACAATTTCTAAGCTTCCTATTCATACTTTAAAATTACATCACTTACAAATTGTCAAAAATTCTGTTATGGGCGTTCAATACGTGAGAGACCCTGAAAAATTTAAACTTTTTTCTTTAGAAGACTATATTGAATTTATTACTAAATTTATTAGTTTTTTACGTCCAAGTATTTGTATTGAGCGTTTTATTAGCGAAGCTCCAAAAGACTTGTTAATTGCTCCGAAATGGGGATTAAAAAATTTTGAAATAGTTGCTAAAATTGACAAAAGGTTAATTGAAACAAACAGTTGGCAAGGAAAGTACTACACACCTTATTAATATTTAAAAAATAGTTGTATGTTTAAATCATGTTTTTAAAACTGATAAAACATCTTTTTTGTATGCCTTGGATTTTTATTCCCGGATTGTAGGTTGAATTCTTACTATAAAATTTAATCTATAACTCAATTTAATTTTAAAAATATGAAATCAATTATTGTTTTAGGAGCCGGGATGGTAGGAAGTGCTATGGCTCTTGATTTAAGCAAAAACCATAAAGTAACATTAACAGATATAAGTGAAAACGCTTTACGTAAAGCTAAAAATAAAAACACCGCCATTACTACTAAAATTTTAGATGTAACTGATAAAAATAGTTTGCAAAATTGTATCAACCCTTTTGATTTGGTGATTTGTGCGGTACCGGGATTTTTAGGCTTCAGTACCTTGAAAAATATTATTGAAGCAGGTAAAAATGTGGTTGATATTTCGTTTTTCCCCGAAAATGCATTTGAACTTGATATATTGGCTCAAGAGAAAAATGTAACAGCAATTGTAGATTGTGGTGTGGCTCCTGGAATGGGAAATATAATTTTGGGCTATTATAATGAAAAGTTAAAACTAACAGATTTTGAGTGTTTGGTAGGGGGTTTACCAAAAGTAAAAAAATGGCCATTCTGTTATAAAGCACCTTTTTCTCCGGTAGATGTTATTGAAGAATATACGCGTCCTGCACGTTATGTTGAAAATGGTG
>CAYFFC010000004.1:101002-116315 GCA_964342295.1 uncultured Lutibacter sp.
TTGGAGTTTTCTTCAAAAATACTTTTTAATGAATGGAAGTTAGGTGATTTGGAAGAAGAAATTACCGTTATGAGAATTACTTTAAAAGGTATTGACAACAATGGCAAACAAATTTCAATTGTATACAATTTACACGATGAGTTTTGCGCCAAAAGCAAAACATCATCTATGGCGCGTACCACAGGTTATACGGCTACGGCCGCTGCTAATTTGGTTTTAAATGGCTTGTTTACTAAAAAGGGAATTGCTCCTCCGGAACTAGTTGGAAAACACAGAAAATGTTTTGATTATATTTTAAACTATCTAAAAGACAGAAATGTAGTGTATAAAAAAGAAATTTGTTAATTTAACGTTTTGATAACCAAAAAAATAGTAATTTTGCAGGCAATAATTTTGTAATAAAATTATTGTTGTAATTGCTTTTTTAAATGATATAATATAGCGGTGTTATTATTTAAGTTAGTAACCGAAATACCCAACAAGCGATTAGAATTTTACTTTTTAAAAATAATTCTGTCACTGTTTCAATAACACCGCTTTTTTTCTTATTACTTTACCAAAAAATTTGCAGGATAAAAAAAATATAATACCTTTGTTGAGTGATTAGTCAGTTAATTATTGAATAAATGGATAAGAAGGAATTACTTTTAGAAGCCGCCATTAAACTTTTTGTTGAAAGAGGTTTGCATGCAACACCCACCTCAGCTATTTCTAAAGAGGCAGGGGTAAGTGCCGGTATCTTATTCCATTACTTTAAAACTAAAGACCATTTAATTGATGAGCTGTATGTTTCTATAAAAAAGGAATATACGGGTTTTATTTTAGCTGAAATTGATAAGGTGAAATCAGATTTAGGGAAGTTGCGTTTGATTTGGTCAAATTCTTGGAATTGGGCATTAGATAATCCTTTAAAATACAGTTTTTTACAACAAATAGACCATACTTCATGCTCTGAAAGTGTAAAGAGTCACCCTCAAATTGTTGAAAAGTACGAACTGTTTAAAAACTTCATTCAAGAATACGTGTCCAAAGGATTAATTAAAAACGTTGATTCATTTTTTATTATGTACACTATGGGAGGTATTCTTAATGGAATGGTTAAATATTTAACTGATTACCCGGAAAAAAGATACGATCAAGTTTTTCTGGAACAAGCTTGGGAAATGTACTATAACTATATAAAACCTTAAAAATTTTTAAATAATATATTGAGTGAATAATCAATCAAAAATTATAAATAAATTAAATTTAGTAAAAATGAAAAATGTGGCCTTAATTACAGGAGCATCCAGTGGGATTGGAAAGGAACTAGCACTAATTCACGCTAAAAATGGCGGTGACTTAGTGTTAATTGCTCGCAGAGAGAATAAATTAATTGAACTTAAATATGAATTACAAGAAAAATATAAAATTAACGTTGAAATTTTGGTTAAAGATTTAATTCAACCCAATGCCCCACAGGATATTTATAATGCGGTAACTCAAAAAGGTATCCAAATAGAATATCTTATTAACAACGCGGGATTTGGTGGCCATGGAAAATTTCACGAAAGAAGTATGGAGGATGATTTAGCTATGATTAACCTAAATATTGTTGCCTTAACCGTATTATGCAAATTATTTTTACCCGAATTTGTTAAGCAAAGTAGTGGTAGAATTTTAAATGTATCTTCAACAGCCAGTTTTATGCCGGGTCCTTTACAAGCGGTATATTTTGCAACAAAAGCGTATGTAACTTTTTTAAGCAATGCCATTGCTGAAGAGCTACATAATACTAATATAACCGTTACAAATTTAATGCCGGGAGCAACTGAAACAGAATTTGCAGAAGTGTCAAATATGGATAAAACCGATTTGTTTAAAAATACCGTTTCGGCTTATTCAGTTGCTTTAGAAGGCTATAACGGAATGATGAACGGAAAATTAGATGTGGTTTCAGGGTTAAAACCAATGCAAAAAGTAATGATGCGTTTGATTCCTTTTACTCCAAAAAAAATGATACTAAAGCAAGTGCGGCAGATGCAAGAAATTAAATAAGTAAAAATGAAAGTAATAATAACAGGCTCCACAGGAATGGTTGGGAAAAGTGTTTTAATTGAATGTATTAAACACCCTGAGGTTGAAGAAATTTTGGTTATTAATAGAACTAGCTTAGGAATGCAGCATCCAAAACTTAAAGAACTTTTACATACAAATTTTTTTGATTTTTCCGAAGTTAAAAATCGATTTAAAGGTTTTGATGCCTGTTTTCATTGTATGGGTGTTTCTTCAGCCGGAATGAACGAAGAAGCATATACTAAATATACCTTTTCAATAACCAAAACTTTGGTAGATGCTGTTTATGATATGAATCCAAGTTGTGTATTTAATTATGTTTCAGGAGCAGGTACTGATACAACTGAAAAAGGCAAAATTATGTGGGCTAGAGTTAAGGGAAGAACCGAAAATATGGTGTTAAACAAAGGTTTTAAAGATGCGTATCTATTTCGTTTGGGTGGTATTATTCCGGGAAAAGGAATCAAATCAAAAACGCCGTGGATAAATGTGCTATTAACTGCGTTCAAACCTTTGTATCCCTTATTAAAAAAAATGAAATTCATTACAACCAGCCAACAAATTGGATTGGCAATGATAAATACAGTTTTATTTCCTTCAGAATTAAAGATTTTGGAGAACCATGATGTAAACTTGTTAGCTGACAAAAATTAATAAAATGATTAAAAAACTTTTAAATATTTTTAAAAAAATGATGATGGGATTTATAGGGGTTACGCTGCTTATAGTTGTAAGCGGATTTGTTTTTATGAATACAAGTCCACAATTTGGCGGAAAATTAGCAGATAAGGATTTATTGAGAATTAAAAGCTCACCAAATTTTCACAATAATAGTTTTCAAAACATTGAAAAAACATCGCAAAGTACAGGACTTAAGTTTAGCACTTTACTAAAATTTTTCACTAATGGAGGCAATAAAACTCCGTCACACAAATTGCCACAAAACAATTTAAACTCTCAATATTTTATCAACAAACCAAATCAGCCAAGAATTACTTGGTTTGGTCACTCTGCTGTTTTTGTTGAGGTTGAAAAACTAAATATTTTTATAGACCCAATGCTGGGAAATGTTCCTGCTCCAAATCCTTTATTGGGTTCTAAAAGGTTTAATAAAAAGCTACCAATTTCAATTGATTCCTTACCGGATATTGATGTGGTATTAATTTCTCATGACCACTACGACCACTTGGATTATGGTTCAATTACAAAACTTAGCAAAAAGGTTAAAAAGTTTTATGTTCCTTTAGGAATTAAAGCACATTTAACCGAATGGGGAGTTGATGAGGCAAAAATTACAGAATTTGATTGGTGGGAATCTGTCAATTATAACGGAATTGAATTTGTTGCAACTCCTGCACGTCATTTTTCAGGTAGAGGATTTACCAGAGATAACACCTTGTGGAGTTCTTGGGTAATTAAATCTGAAAAAAATGCTATTTATTTTAGCGGCGATAGTGGTTACGGGAGTCATTTTAAAGAAATTGGTGATAAATATGGCCCTTTTGATTTTGCAATGATGGAATGTGGGCAATATAATGAACAATGGGCTCAAATTCATATGATGCCCGAGGAAACTGTGCAGGCAAGTATTGATGTAAAAGCAAAGGTAATGATGCCCATTCATTGGGGTGCTTTTAAATTGGCATTACATGAATGGTCTGATCCAGTTGTTAGAGCAAGTAAAAAAGCAGCAGCCTTAAACGTAAAAATAACTACACCCATTATTGGAGAAGCTATTATTTTACATGAGAAGTATCCTTCAACTAAATGGTGGTCTAACAATTAATTTAATCGAATGATTTTAGTATTTAAAACAAATATTTTCCAGTTAATGGAAAACCATGTAAGGTCAATTTTAGATGAGTTTCAACAAATTTCAGCGGTTGATTTTGACTTTGAAGATTGCGATAATATTTTAAGAATTGAGGCATCTACAGATTTGACTTCAGAAATTGAAACAATATTAAATGCAAAAGGTTTTTTTTGCAAAGGGCTTGAATAATTAAAACTCAAACTTCAATTGTACAGCAATAGGTTTTTCAATAACTTTTTTAGAATGGATATTTAAATTACTTAAAGAAATGCCTAATAATTTTACAGAATCTGATATACTCTCTTGATATAATAATTCTTTCACAGTTTCAAAAATTACCTTATGATCCTTTACAAAATAAGGAAGCGTTTTACTTCGAGTTTGTGTTTTAAAATTACTGTATTTTATTTTTAAAGTGATGGTTTTACCTGCTACTTTTGATTTATACAATCGATTGGCAACTTCACAGGCAATATTTTCAAGCTTTTCAAGCATAAAAATTTCTGAAGTCAAGTTTTTCAAGAAGGTATGTTCTGCGGCAACCGATTTTCTTGCTCTGTTGGGTTTGACTTTGCTGTTATGAATTCCTCGAACAATTTGATAATAATGTGTGCCGGAACTTTTAAAATGTGTGGTTAAAAAAGCCTCACTTTTCTCCTTTAAATCGCTTCCTTTGAAAATTCCTAGGTTGTACATTTTTTTTGTAGTGACTTTACCAACTCCATAAAATTTTTCAATAGGTAAATTTTCTAAAAAACTGAGTACTTTTTCAGGGGGAATTGTTTTTTGTCCGTTAGGCTTGTTTATATCCGAAGCTATTTTGGCTACAAATTTATTAACAGAAATACCCGCCGATGCTCTTAACTTTAATTCACTATAAATTTTATTTCTAATTTCTTTAGCAATTAATGTTGCAGAAGGAATTCCTTTTTTGTTTTCTGTTACGTCCAGGTAAGCTTCGTCTAAAGAAAGTGGTTCAACCAAATTTGTGTATTCGTAAAAAATAGCTCTTATTTTTTTTGAAATTTCTTTGTACCGAGCAAATCGTGGCTCTACAAAAATAAGTTGCGGGCATAATTTTTTAGCTACCATTCCACTCATTGCTGAACGTACACCAAATTTACGAGCTTCATAACTTGCAGCAGCTATAACACCACGTTCACTTCCGCCACCTACAGCAATAGGCTTATTGCGCAAATGCGGATTGTCAAGTTGTTCAACAGATGAATAAAATGCATCCATGTCAACATGAATAATTTTTCTGTATGTTGGCTCGGTTTTCAAGATGGTATAAATTTAAAAAGAAAAAGGCTGCCTTTTCAGACAGCCTTTTTGTGTAAATATAAAAGTATAGATTATACTACTCCTTGTGCCAACATAGCATCTGCTACTTTAACAAATCCGGCAATGTTTGCACCACGTACATAGTCAATATATCCGTTTTCTTGCTTTCCAAATTTAATACAAGAATCGTGAATATCGCTCATAATTTTTTGAAGCCTTGCATCAACTTCTTCGCGAGTCCAGTTAATACGTAAAGAATTTTGACTCATTTCCAAACCTGAAGTTGCAACACCACCTGCGTTAGAGGCTTTACCCGGAGCATATAAAATTTTAGCCTTTTGATAAGCTATAATTGCTTCAGGTGTTGATGGCATGTTTGCACCTTCACTAACTACAAAACAACCATTGTTTAACAAAGTTTGAGCTTCTTCACCGTCAACTTCGTTTTGTGTAGCACAAGGCAAGGCAACATCACATTTAATTTCCCAAGGTCTTTTACCTGCAACATAGGTAGCATTCGGATATTTTTCAACGTATTCTTTAATTCTACCACGTTTTACATTTTTAAGTTCCATCACAAAAGCTAATTTATCAGCATCAATACCTTCTTCATCATAAATATATCCGGCAGAATCTGATAAGGTAACAACTTTGGCGCCTAATTGTGTTGCTTTTTCACAAGCGTATTGGGCAACATTCCCAGAACCTGAAACAGTAACAATTTTTCCTTCTAATGAATCATCTCTAGTTTGCAACATGCTTTGTGCGAAATACACGGTACCATAACCTGTTGCTTCAGGACGAATTAAAGAGCCACCCCATGACATTCCTTTACCGGTAAGTACTCCTGTAAATTCATTGCGAAGTTTTTTGTACATACCAAATAAATAACCAATTTCTCTACCGCCAACACCAATATCACCGGCAGGCACATCGGTATTAGGGCCAATATGACGGAACAATTCGCTCATAAAGCTTTGGCAGAATCGCATAATTTCTCCGTCAGATTTTCCTTTAGGGTCAAAATCTGAACCACCTTTACCACCACCCATAGGCAAAGTAGTTAAGGCATTTTTAAACACTTGTTCAAATGCTAAAAACTTAAGAATACTTAAGTTAACGGTTGGGTGAAAACGCAAACCTCCTTTGTAAGGTCCAATTGCCGAGTTCATTTCAATTCTAAAACCTCTGTTAACAACAATCTCACCATTATCATCAATCCAAGGTACACGGAACATTAAAACACGTTCCGGCTCTACCATTCTTAACAAAATGTTCTTGCCATTGTAAATTTCTTGACTAGCAATATAAGGAATAACTGTTTCGGCTACTTCTTCCACAGCTTGTAAAAATTCCGGTTCATATTGGTTACGTTCTTTAACCAAATTCATGAACTCTTTTATTTTAGATTCCATAATTTATGTTGATTTATTTTGTGTTTTTATTAAATAATCAGACAAATGTAGCTAATTTTTAAACTAAAATGTAAAAAAATGATTTTTATTTACGCAACATTTTTCGTAAACTAAAACGTTTTCGCATATGAGCCTTTTTCAAGTATTTTGCACCCCTTGAAAACAGGGGTTTTGTAAAAAAAGAATGACTTTTATCAGGTTCATAAAATTGTGATTTTTCAAAATAAAAATGTGTAAATTTGCAGCCTAATTTTATATAAAATGTTAGACAAAGTAAAAGAATTGATAGTTGAGGTTGCCGCTTTTAATGCGGTAACTAAAGAAGATGTTGAAACTTTTAGAATTAAGTATTTAGGAAAAAAAGGAGTGCTGAACGATTTGTTTGCCGAATTTAAAAATATTGCGCCATCAGAGCGTAAAGAATTTGGACAAGCATTGAATACGTTAAAAACTACCGCTCAGGATAAAGTAAACGAATTAAAAGATACTCTTGAAAATACCAATGAGCAAAAAGGCGTTTATGGCGATTTAACACGACCTGAGGAGCCTATTGAATTGGGAGCACGCCATCCTATTTCAATTGTTAGAAATAAAATTATTGATGTTTTTTCGCGTATCGGGTTTACGGTTTCGGAAGGTCCTGAAATTGAAGACGATTGGCATAATTTTACCGCATTAAATTTGCCCGAGTATCACCCGGCACGTGATATGCAAGACACCTTTTTTATTGAGAAAAATCCTGATATCCTGTTGCGAACCCATACCTCATCTGTGCAGGTACGGTATATGGAAAATCATAAACCACCTATTCGAACCATATCACCTGGACGTGTATTCAGAAATGAAGATATTTCAGCAAGGGCACACTGTATATTTCATCAGGTTGAAGGTTTGTATATTGATACCGATGTTTCTTTTGCTGATTTAAAGCAAACCCTTTTATATTTTACTAAAGAAATGTTTGGAAAAAGTAAAATTCGTTTACGCCCATCTTATTTTCCATTTACAGAGCCAAGTGCTGAAGTTGATATTTATTGGGGGCTTGAAACAGAAACCGATTATAAAATCACAAAAGGTACCGGTTGGTTGGAAATTATGGGATGTGGTATGGTTGACCCAAATGTATTAAAAAACGCAAATATTGACCCTGAAATATATACGGGTTATGCTTTTGGAATGGGTATAGAGCGTATAGCTATGTTGTTGTATCAAATACCGGATATTAGAATGTTTTATGAAAATGATATACGATTTTTAAAACAGTTTAAATCGGTGTTGTAACTATTTTAAAAATTATTTCAGCTTCTCAAAAATTGAACTAAAAAGAAGGAATAGCAGTTGAAGTAAGCTTGTCTGCGATAGGCAGGTTTAGCAAAATATAATTATGAGGAAAGATATTGATATACCTGAGGTTAATGATGTTTTTATGGCGATTGTGAAAGAGTATAATGAAATCTTTAATTGTTTTGACTGGAATGCTTATGTAATTAATAATAAGCAAGTTGCATTGGAGATGGTGTTAATTGTTTCGAATGGATTTGATAAAGAGACCCGGTCTAAAACTTCACATATTAGGCATAAAATAGAAAAACTTCCGGCTAATTCATTCGCTAAGGTAGAGTTGATACAACCTGAAGTATTGAAATTGGACAATATTTTTTCTGTTACTTTTTTTGAAGGAAACACCATGTTTGATAAAAAATATATTTTTAGAAAAAACACGGTTACAGAGGGTGCTTTAAGAATGATTCCGTTATTAAACAAAAAAGGTGTTTTAATAAAATAGTTACACCGGTTTGTTTACTATTTAAATAATAAATAATTATAAGTTAACCCTCCTTAGAGGTTTCATTGTTATTTTCAATCTGCTCTTTAATAAGCCCCATACGTTTTGCCCTGGCTTCCCAACTTTTACGAGCCAGCAGTTGCAAGTCGGCAACATTATCACTTTCATCCATAATTTCATGGCCTAAAAGGGTTTCAATAACGTCTTCCATGGTAACCAAACCACTTACCGACCCGTATTCATCTACTACTAACGCAATGTGTTCTCTCTGGGCTACAAATTTTTCAAATAAATCGGGTATAGGCAAATTTCTGTTAGTTACTAATATTTCACGTTTTAATGAAGCCAAATTAAGTTCTCCTTTTCCATTTATAATTGCCTCCATTACTTCGTCTTTTAAAATAAATCCTGTTATGTTATCGGAATCTTCTTTATAGATTGGGATACGTGAAAATCGTAATTTCGGATGTATATCAAAAAAAGATTGAATGGTTTTGTCTTCAGAAGCTGTAATCATTACCGTTCTAGGCGTCATTATATCTTTAGCCTGCACCTCCTTAAAGGTTAGTAAATTTTTTATAATAGCACTTTCATTTTCTTTAAAAACTCCTTCTTCTTGAGCAATATCGGTCATTATATGAAAATCTTCACGACTAAAAATTGAACCGTGGGCATTGTTTCCTCCAATTAATTTGGTTGTAAGTTGTAGCAGCCATAAAATACCTGTAATTTTTAAAGGAAAAATAATTACAAGTACTGCTTTAGAGGTAAAATTAGCCAACTGTTTCCAATAGGTAGCGCCAATGGTTTTTGGGATAATTTCCGATACAACCAGTATTAAAATAGTCATTATTGCTGAAACAAAACCAACAATATTTAAACCCAGTATATTAATTTTGTAATCTAATTGTTCGGCTTGTACCCCAACTAAAATAGCCCCTACAGTATGTGCAATAGTATTTACGGTTAAAATAGCTATAAGAGATTTGTCAATATCTGTTTTTAATTTCTCCAGGGTATTGGCATACTTTTTACCTTGCTGTTTTTTTACATTTATAAAGGTTGGGCTAATGCTTAAAAGCACTGCTTCAAGTATGGAGCATAAAAAAGAGAAAAAGATAGATAAGAGGGCATATACTAAAAGTAACGTCATTGCAGCTTTTGTTTATTGCTAATTTAAGTAATTAAAATACAACTTTGAAATAAAAACACTATTAGCACCAAATTAATAAAAATGTAATGTAAATGAAGATAAAAAAAATAACCATTTAAAAATCATAATTTACTCCCAAACCAAAAACCTCTCTTATTTGAAAGCCTTTATAGGCATTGTCATCATAAATGGTTTGAAAAGTTATGTTTGTTGATAAAGATTTATTAATTTTCATAGTAATGTTCATTGTATAATCAATATCAATATTCTGCGGATTTTCAAGGTAGTTGGCGTATAGCGCTAATATATTTTCCATAACCGTATTTTCCATAATAGTAAATTTACCGTAGGCAGCCGCGTTAAATCCCAGCTCAAATCGTGTGCTTTTTCCTTGTTCAACACCAAAATATTCATTGTTTGGAAGTGTAAAATCTTTATTTACAATTACTAATTTAGCAGTTGCCGGTGCAATGTTTACATTTAAATTTTTGCTTTTTTCCCAAAGCATACCCGGACCTAAAATTATGTTTGCAGGAGACATAAACTCAGTGTATTCTCTTCTAGTTTCTATTCCCTCATCATTTTTTTCGTAAATATATCCGGTGGTAAGTTGTGTTTTAAAATTAAAGATTAATGAGTAGTACCAGTTTTTGTCGGCGTTTAAACCAACTATGGAATTGAGTTCTAAGCGATCATCGGTTTTCTTTTCAAATTCGGTATTTTGAGTTTTTACCAAACCATATGAAGCTATAAAGCGGTTGTTCCAAGTTAATTTGTCTTTTATATAATTGAAATCGTAATTGAGACCTATGTTTCCTGCAACATTATTTTCACCTCCCGATGTCCAGTTTGAAAAAGCCGACTGACTGAATAAAAAAGTAAACTTTCCTTTAGTTACCCAACCTTCTTGAATGCTGTCTTTTTTTACAATTTTGTTTTGAGAAAATATTATTGTACTGTTAGCTAGAATTATTATGAAAAGAAAAAATTTATTCAAACTCAATAAATTAACTGTGATTGTTTAAAGAAGGCAAAATTAAAGTACTTACGGAAATTAAAAAAATTCAAAAAGAAAAATTCTTTGAGTTTTAGAAAGAAAATTATGTTGGCAATAATAAATCAATTCTAATAAAATTTTATTTATAATTTAAATTAGCAAATATTTATTATAAAGTTGAAATCAAATTTGATAGATATAGGTTTCTAACATCCAATAAATTTTGATATTAATAGATGTTAAAAAATAATGTAATTTTACTTATATAAAAAATAAAAAACTACTTGTAATTGTAAAATTGAAATTATTATTTTAGATATAAATTTAATTAAGAAAAAATTAGAATGAACAATGAACTATTTAACTATGTACTTTTAGTAACCATAACAATACTTGTTGCAATTACATTAACTATTATATTAAAAAAAATTTTGGGGCTTTTTATTACAAAATACGCCTTAAAATTAAAAACTGACCCAACAAATTTTTCTTTTATTAAAAACTCAGTTGGTTTTATAATCTATACCGGCTCTATTATATTTATTTTTTTAAAAATACCTTATTTAAAATCAATTGGAACTGCGCTTTTTGCGGGAGCTGGAATTATAGCTATTGTTGTTGGCTTTGCATCACAAAAAGCATTTTCAAATATTATAGGTGGAATATTTATTTTAATATTTAAACCATTTAAAATACTTGATGTAATTGAATTTACAAATGGTCAAAAAGGGGTAGTTGAAGAAATAACGTTAAGACATACAATAATTAAAGATTATGAAAATAGAAGAATAGTAATGCCAAATAGTATAATAAGCGAGGAAACTATTATTAATAGTAACATTAAGGATGATAATATAAGAAAGCACATATTGTTTTCAATAAGCTATGATTCTAATATTGATAAAGCTATTGAAATAATTAGAGAGGAGGCTTTAAAACATCCATTAATAATTGATAACCGTAGTAAAAATGAGATTGATAGTGATGCTCCAATTGTAATAATTAGAGTTATTTCACTTTCTGATTTTTCAGTTGATTTAAAACTATATGTATGGGTTAAGGGAAATGATGATGCTTTTATTGTTAAATGCGACCTTTTAAAATCAATAAAACAAAGGTTTGATAATGAGGGGATTGAAATTCCATATCCTCATAGAACCATTGTATATAAAAATGATAAAGAAAAACGGTGAAAAATATTTTAAATAGAAAGAAATTGAATCCATCTATTCCAACTTTTACCGGGGTTAGAATAGTTGATGAAGTAAATGTTCAGCTGTTTTCATATAATAAAGAAAATTGTGTTGAAAAAACGAACTTTTCATTAGTTGAATTGAAAAATTTTCAGGAAGATGAATATCGGTACTGGTTAAACATCCATGGAATACATGATGTAACATTAATTAAGAATATTTGTTTAGAACTAAACATACATGATCTGGTTGTTCAAGATATAGTTGATATAAATCAGAGACCTAAATTTCAGGAATACGATAAATATTGGTTTTTTACACTAAAATCAATATTACCTTCGAGTACTTCAGAGATTGAACAGGAGCAGTTAAGTTTTATACTTACTAAAAATTTATTGGTTTCATTTCAAGAAAGAAAGGCTGATTATTTTGATCATATTCGAGAAAGATTAAGAAAAAATATTGGAATTGTTAGGGAGCGTAGCTCTGATTATCTTTTGTATTTATTATTGGAATCTATATTAGATAATTATTTTAAAAAGTTAAATGAAATTGAAGAAGAAATTGAAAAGTTAGTACAACTTAATATTGATACAGATCCTTCTCCGGCTGTTATGAAAATAATAGAAACCTATAAGAGACAAGTACATAAAATTAAAAAGACGATTATTCCTATAAAGGAATTTGTTACAAAAATAGAGCGTGAAGAATTTAATTTTATAAATAAGAAGCATATCAAATATTTTTATGAATTGAAAGACCTTTGTTTATCATTAATAGATGAATGTGAATATATTGAAGTTAAATTAGAAAGTCACACAAATTTATTTTTTTCAATTCAAGGAAACCGAATGAATCATGTGGTGAGAACCTTAACCGTTGTCTCAACTATTTTTATTCCTTTAACTTTCATAGCAGGTATCTATGGTATGAACTTTTTAAATATGCCAGAGTTAAAATGGAAATGGGGATACCCTGCTTTATTACTTTTTATGATAACAATTTTAATTGGAATGATTGTATATTTTAAAAGGAAGAAATGGTTTTAAATGAATTTTTTTGTACGTTTTATACAAGCATTAATTATCTGTAACAAATTTACAACACTCTTTTTAAAGGAATAAATTAAGGATTAAGACTTATTTTTATAAAGCGGTACCGATGAGCAAGCCTCACCAAACATAATTGATTTTGCAACAGGCTGTAATTTTTCTAAAAGTAAGATATAAGCGGTTTCCGGTATGGGTTTATGGGTGCAACCCTTTATAATAACCGGTTTATTTTTATAGATAGAAATATCTAAATTTTCAATAACAGTATAAAAAATACGAGTTTCCAGCTCCTTTAAATTACCAATAACAACCGTTTTACAAACCGTATTTAAATAAGTTGATAACAATAAATAAGCCCAAGAAGGTATTATGGCATCTGAAGAACAAGTGATTGCTACGTGAGCATTTTTGTAGTTACTCCAATCGTGGTTTTTTAAACTGAGTCTAAAATCGGCTTCTTTTAAAATAAGTTCTTTAAAAAGCCATTGTTTCATATCTAACACCACACGATTTCCTTCAGGGTAAAAATCTTCAAGATCAATAGTAATTAAACTACTGTTGGCAACTCTATTTATAATTTCATTGGTCATTTACAAAAAACCAAGTTCTAATTTAGCTTCTTCACTCATCATATCTTGTGTCCACATAGGGTCAAAAGTAATTTCTACTTCGGCATCTTTTACTTCTTCAATGGTTTTTACTTTTTCTTCAATTTCTATAGGCAAGGTTTCTGCAACCGGGCAATTTGGAGAGGTGAGTGTCATTAAAATTTTAACATCATTGTTTTCACTAACAAACACATCATAAATTAAGCCCAATTCAAAAATATCTACCGGAATTTCGGGATCATAAATTGTTTTAAGTTTTTCAACAATTTTATCACCTAATTCCTGAACGCGTTCACTATTCATTCTAAAAAACGTTGTTTATATTCATTCTAAATAAGTGCAAATATACGATTATTAGTTTAATTTAGATTGAAAAGCCAAGGCATATAATTTTATTTGTTTTATCATAGATACCAAACCGTTGGCACGTGTAGGAGAAAGATGTTCTTTTAATCCTATTTCATCAATAAAATACAAATCGGCTGCTAAAACATCTTTTGGTTTTTGTTGGTTAAAAACTCGTAATAAAAGCGCAACAATACCTTTAGTTAAAATGGCGTCACTATCGGCAGTATACTGTAAAAGCCCATTTTCAATTTCTGAATGAAGCCATACTTTACTTTGGCAACCGGTTATTAAGTTGTTTTTAACTTTGTATTCTTCTTTAATTAAAGGAAGCGATTTTCCCAATTCAATAATATATTCATAACGTTGCATCCAGTCATCAAACATAGAGAATTCATCAATAATTTCTTCTTGTATTTCTTTGATAGTCATTTTTTAAACTTATTTTTGCAAAATATTGAGAATGCAAAATTAAACTAAAAATATAAATGAGTTCGTTAATTACACGGAATTTCATTTAACTATAAAAATTATTAATGTTTTCCTGTAGTAAGGGATGATAAAGAATTAAAATGAGTAAATTATTAATTGTAGGAACGGTTGCTTTTGATGCTATTGAAACACCTTTTGGTAAAACTGATAAAATTTTAGGAGGAGCAGCAACGTATATTTCATTATCGGCATCACAATTTGGTGTAAATTCAGATATTGTATCAGTTGTAGGTGGAGATTTTCCAAAAGAATATTTAGAAAAATTAAATGCAAGAGCAATTAATACCGATGGAATAGAAATTATTGAAAACGGCAAAACATTTTTTTGGAGTGGTAGGTATCATAATGATTTAAACTCAAGAGATACTTTGGCAACCGATTTAAATGTACTCGCAAATTTTAATCCTATAGTGCCGGAGCATTCAAAAGAAACGGAGTTTTTAATGCTTGGAAATTTGCATCCTACCGTACAAATGGAGGTTATAAAACAAATTCCAAAAAGACCTAAATTAGTAGTACTTGATACTATGAATTTTTGGATGGATAATACATGGAATGAGTTGATGGAAGTTATAGCAAAAATTGATGTAATTACCATAAACGATGAAGAAGCACGCCAACTTTCAGGTGAATATTCATTGGTTAAAGCTGCTCAAAAAATTTACACAATGGGGCCTAAATTTGTGGTAATTAAAAAAGGAGAACACGGTGCGTTATTATTTCATAAAGAAAATGTGTTTTTTGCTCCTGCTTTACCTTTAGAAGAGGTTTTTGACCCAACTGGTGCCGGTGATACTTTTGCAGGTGGTTTTATAGGGCATATTGCCAAAACAGGAGATATTTCTTTTGAAAATATGAAACGGGCAGTAATATCCGGTTCAAACTTAGCTTCATTTTGTGTTGAAAAATTTGGAACAGAGCGTATGGAGAATTTAAAGCATATTGAAATACAAAAAAGATTGCTTCAGTTTAAGCAATTGACTCAGTTTGAAATAGAATTAAATTAAAAGTTAATCCGCCTATGTGCGGATTTTTTTATAAAATTACACTACAAAACTAAAAAAATGAGTGACGCTGTTAAGCACGAATGTGGTATTGCAATGGTTAGATTGCTAAAACC